>JALORC010000017.1 GCA_025459175.1 Planctomycetota bacterium
GACCGCGTAGTGGCAGAGGCGGAACGCGCCGCTGAGGTTGCGGGCGCAGCCGGCCGCGAACGCCGCGCGCAGCGCTTCGTAGGCAGGCTTGCTACGCAGGCGTGGCAGGCCACTGCGCAGCTTCAGCGTGACGTGAACCGGGAAGCGCTTTGCGAGTGGTGCGCGTGGACGGTGATCGACGCCGGGCTGACCGGGGATCTTCGGCTTGCGACCGGAACCTGGGCGGGCGCCGCCGCGGCCGGGGCGGAATGGCAGCAAGGGGGTGCTCCGCTTGCCGCTCGAGAGGCTGTTCTTCGCACCGCCTCCCTGCTTGCGACCTTCCTGCGTCCGACGCTTCGAAGCATCTTCCATAGGTTGCGCAGAATTATGCTGGTGGAGCTCGATATGCAACGGGAGGCCAGAGATTCCGCGGCCGCACAGCCCGCGCAGACGTGCGGTCGCCTGGTGCGTGCGGGCGACGCCCCACCGCGAGGTGGTGCGGGCGCTGAAACCCAGCGGACCGATCAGTGCGAGAGCCAGACCCCGTGCGAACGGGCCGACGCCACGGGAACGCGCCTCGCGACAGCGCCCCGCCCCCCGCTCACTCCCGCCGCCGCCGCTGCGGCCGAGCTTCCGGATTCGCCGCCAGCGGATCCTCGGGCCAGCTGTGGCGCGGATAGCGGCGACTCAGCTCGCGGCGCACCTGCGGATACACGTTGACCCAGAAACTCGGCAGATCGGTCGTCACCTGCACCGGCTGGTGATTGGGCCCGAGCAGCTCCAGCACCACCGGCACCCGCCCACCCGCCAGCGCCCCCACCGCGCGCAGCCCGAAGAACTCTTGCAGCCGCGCCGCGATGGTCGGCCCCGCCGGCGAGTCGTAGTCGACGATCGCGGCCCGCCCCGACGGCAGCTCGATGCGATCGGGCGCGCCCTGCTGCAGCGCGCGCCGATGCGTCGTCGACAGCTGCGCCTGCAACAGCTCGCCGACCGCCGCGTCGCGCAGCGCGCGCAGATCGCTGCGCTCACCGAGCAGCTGCAAAGCCGCGCTCGCCACCGCGCGATCGTCCCAGTCCGGCAAGCCGAGATCCGGCGAACGCGCGGCCAGCCACCGCATCCTCGCCAGCAGCCGGCGCAGTTCCTTCTGCTCGCCGAGCCAGCGCCACGGGTCAGCTGCCAGCACTGGCAGCAGCAATTCGGCCGCGGCCCCGTCGGGCAGTTCGCCGCCGCGCGCCGAACGCAGCGGCAGATCGCGGTAGCGATGCTCGCGCACCGCGATGACCTTGCCCTGCTCGGCATCGAGTTCGGCGGTGACGACCGTCTGCAGCGACTGCGGCGCCACCGCCTGCAGGTCGGCGAGTTCGAGCCCCGCCGTCAGCACCACCTTCGAACGCTGCTGCCGCCCGGTCTCGAGCAGCCGCAGCGCCAGCACCAGTTCCTGGCCGTCTACGGCGGCCGGCAGGATCAGCCCGCGGCCACCGACCATCGTCGCCGTGCGCGGCTCGCCGCCGCTGCGCAGCGCCACCCGATCGGGGAAACCGGCCAGCAGGCAGCGCGACAGCAGCGTAGTGTCGCGCGGGCCATTGCCGCGCCGATCGCCACCCCGATCGCCACCACCACCGCCGAGCAGCCGGTTGCGCGCCGTCAGCAGCGCGCGCGCCTGCCCACCACCGGCGCCGAACTCGCGGCACAGGTGGTCCGGGAAGCCACGTTCCTCGGCCAGCAAGAACGCATCGACGGCGGCGTGCAGATCGGCGCCGTCGCCGCGGCCGAGTTGATCGACATCGCTCAGCAACACCGCCGCGGTCGCCGCCGCGACCGCAGCGCCGAGCCGCCGGCCGGCGAGCACCACCGCACCGAGGCGCGGGTGCAGCGGCAGCTCCAGCAGCTGCTCGCCGAGCCGCGTCAGCGTGCCGCGTGCAGCATCGATCGCACCGAGTTCGACCAGCAGGCGATCGGCCGCGACCAGCGCCTCGGCCGGCGGCGCCTCGAACCAGCCGAACTGCTGCGGATCGCGGCCGGCGAACGCGCGCACCAGCAGGGCCGGCCCGCACAGGTCGATGCGCTGCACGTCGGGCAACGAGCGGGCCGGGAACGCGCGTTCCTCGGCGGCGGTCCACAGCCGGTAGCAGCGGCCGGGGCCGGTGCGGCCGGCGCGGCCGGCGCGCTGCACCGCCGACGGCAGACCGATGCGTTCGAGCTGCAGCACGTCGGTGCCGCGACCGCGGTCGAAGCGCAGCTCGCGCGCGAGCCCGCTGTCGATCACCGCGGTGACGCCGGCGATCGTCAGCGAACTCTCGGCGACGTTGGTCGACAGCACGACCTTGCGGCGCGCCTGCGGCTGGATCGCCCGATCCTGGTCGGCGAGCTCGAGCCGGCCGTGCAGCGGCAGCACCAGCACCCCTTCGCGGCGCGCCAGATTGCCCAGCGCGTCGAGGCAGCGCGCGATCTCGCCGGTGCCGGGCAGGAACACCAGCACATCGCCGCTGGTCTCGGCCAACGCCCGTTCGACCGCGGCGCGCACGGTGCTCTCGAGCGGCCCGTCGGCGGCGCGCTCGAGGTGCACGAGCTGCACCGGGTGCAGGCGGCCGTCGGCCTCGATGGTCGTGGATCCGGGCAGGAACGCGCGCAGCGGCCCCGGATCGAGCGTCGCCGACATCACGCACAGCTTCAGGTCGGGCCGCACCTGCGCGCGCGACTCGGCCAGCATCGCCAGCGCCAGGTCGCCCTCGAGATGGCGTTCGTGGAACTCGTCGAGGCACACCGCGCCGATGCCGTCGAGGAACGGGTCCTGCACCAGCTGCCGCACCAGCACGCCTTCGGTGACGAAGCGGATCCGGGTGGCGCGGCTGGTGCGCGATTCGCCGCGCACCTGGTAGCCCACCAGGCCACCGAGCTCGCAGCCGAGTTCGTGCGCGACGCGCGACGCCGCCGCGCGCGCGGCGAGGCGCCGCGGCTCGAGCACGACCACCTGGCCGCCGTTGTCGCCGAGCACCTGCAGCAGCGCCGGCGGCACGCGCGTGGTCTTGCCGGAACCCGGTGGCGCCAGCAACAGCAGCGACCCGGCGCTGCGCAGCGCCTGCTGCACGGCCGGGATCACGTCGTCGATCGGCAGTGGCTCCAACCGTGGCTCGCGCGGTGCGGTCACGACAACGGCCGCCGGCCTTCGATCGCATCGGCGAGGATCGACGCACTGACCTGTGCGATCGACGCCCCGGCCGGCAGTCCGCGCGCGAGCCGCGTCACCTTGGTGCCGAGCGGTGCGAGCTGCTCGGCGAGCACGCGCGCGGTGCCTTCGCCCTCGAGGTCCGGGTTGGTGGCGAGGCAGACCTCGGCGAACTTCGCCGCCTTCACGCGCGCGACCAGCTGGCCGGTGGTCAGGTCCTCGGGCCGGATGCCCTCGAGCTGCGACAGGCGGCCCTGCAGCACGTGGTAGAGGCCGCGGTAGCCGGTGTCCTCGAAGCGCGTGACCTCGCGCGGGTCCTCGATCACCAGCAGCATGGTCTGGTCGCGACTCGCATCGCTGCAGATGCCGCACGGATCCTGGCTGTCGAGCTGGAAGCAGCGCCGGCAGGTCTTCACCGCGGCGCGCACCTGCTCGATCGCGGCCGCCAGCTGCAGCGCCTCCTCGGCCTCGACGCGCATCAGGTGGAACGCCAACCGCTCGGCCGTCTTCGGGCCGATGCCCGGCAGGCGGTTGAGCCGGGTGATCAGGTTCTCGATCGTGCGATCGCGGGTGGCCATGCGCAGCGCCGGGGCGGGTTCAGCGGTCGTCGGGCGGCGGGTGCGGGATCCGGCGCCCCCAGATCAGAACCCCAAAGTCAGAAGCCCATCCCCGGCAGGTTGAGCCCGCCGGTGACCTTGTGCATCTCCTTGTCGCGCAGCTCCTTCGCCGCCTGCATCGCCTGCCGCACCGCGGCGGTGACCAGATCCTCGAGCGTGTCGACGTCGTTCGGGTCGACCGCCGCCTTCTGGATCTTGACCGCCTGCAGCTCCTGGTTGCCGTTGACGTAGGCCTTGACGACTCCGCCGCCGCTCGAGCCCTCGAGAATGCGCTCGCCGAGCGCCCTGGTCGCGTCCTGCATGCGACGCTGCATTTCCTGCGCCTGCTTCAGCAGGCTGCTCATGTCACCGAATCCGGTTGCCATCGCGTTGGGTACTCCTGAAGGCTCGGCATGATGCCCGCTGGCGGGGCCCGCATCCACCATCAGCACGGCATCACGGCCGGATGGTGTAGCGCAGGCCCGGACTGCTGCTCCAGAACTCGCTGCCGCAGGCGTCGAGCCAGAGCGCCTGCGCGGTGATCAACAGGCCGATGTTGGCGGGCTCGGCGGGGATCGCGAACGGATGGTTCGCGCTGCCGAACGCGTCGCTGACGATGGTCGACGTCACCGCCGTGGCCGGATCGACCAACACGGTGACGCCGAGCACCGGGATCGACGCCTGGCCGAGCGCCAGCACCTGCAGTCCGAGCGAGTTCGGCGGTGCCTGGCTCACGCGATACCCGAACTGCAGGTTGCCGACCCGCGGCTCGCTGTTGGCGGACAACGACAAGCTGCCGACACAGCCCGGGCTGGCCGAGCCGTAGACGACCGGCTGCTCGTCGCCGTTCCTGGTGCCGTCGCGGTCGCGATCGAGCCCGATGCGGTTGCCGCTGCCGGGTGGCACCGCCGTGAAGGCGAGGCTGGCGGCGCCGAGCTGGGCCTTGGTCTGCAGCTGCGCCGGCGTGAACGGTCCGCTGCCGGTGCGATCGGTGACGAAGCTGCCGGTCGCGACCTGGTAGAGCAGGCCGGTCGGCACGCCGTCGAGCATGCCGTGCGCGGTCACGTCGAGGTCGCCGGCCGCGGCGCGCGCCGTCGCCAGCGCCATCGCCGTCGCGGGCCCCGCACTGCCGGCGTTGGCCTGGTCGAGCACGAACTGGTAGCCGACCGCCGGCGCGGTGCCGGTGTCGAGGCTGAGCAGGAACGTCACCAGGTCGTCCTTGACCGCGGTCGACCACGGATTGAAGACCGGCCGCGCGAGGAAGCTCCCGATCGAGTCGAGCGCGCCGTCGTGGGTGTAGCCGAAACCGCTCTTCTGCGGCCCCGGCGCGCGGTTGAAGCCGAGCTTGCGGTACATGTTCCGCAGCTGCGAGGCCTTCATCTGCTGCGGCTCCTGGATCAGGTTGGCGTTGAACACGAAGCCGTTGGTGCCGCGCGGCAGCGTGTGGCAGGTCGCACAGCTCGCCCCGCCGGGGATCGGCACCGTGGCGATGCTCTGCGTGAACGCGGCGAGCCCGGCCGCCTCGTTGTTGCCGACCGGCGCGGTCCGGTACGAGCGGTCGAGCTGCTGGTTGGGGTTCGGCGGATAGGCGATCGCGTTGGCGAACGCGGCGTAGCTGTTCATGTCGGCCACCGACAGCTGGGCGCCGCCCATCAGCTTGTCGAACGCGCCGTTGAAGGCCTGGAAGTCGGCGCGGTCGCCGCGCCAGTGCAGCACGCCGGAGCCCTGCAGACCGCGCAGGGTCTGCGTCGTCATCGGCCCCTTCATCGGATGGAACGAGACCAGGCCGAGGTTGAACGGGAACGGCTGCGACGGCGGCGACTGCATGCTGCCGGTCGGATCGCCGAGGTCCCACGCGATCCCGTCGAGGTCGCCATCGGTGTGGCAGGCAGCGCACGACATCGTGCCGTTGCCGGACAGCTTCGCGTCGTAGAGGAACTTGCGGCCGTGCCGCATCGCCGCCGGCATCGGGTCGACGGTCGCGATCGGCGCCTCGGACAACACGGTGCGGGTCGTGGTGTCGAGCACGCACAACGTGTCGGTGAGCCGATTCAGCAGATACAGCCGCGGCTGGCTCGGGTGCAGCGCCAGCGCGCGCGGGCCGCGCTTCGCAGCGGTGTTGACGGTGGCCCCGGGCGTGTTGCCGATCTCGATGCGAGCCACCACGTTGCCGGCCAGGTCGACGACGCCGACCCGGTCGGTGCCGTGCGCCGCCACGTAGACCAGCCCCGCCGCGGCGTCGATGGCGACCCCGAACGGCTCGCTGAGCGCGGTGGCGCGCCCGGCCGGGTTCGGCAACGTGGCGTAGTCCATGCCGACGTTGAGGTCGAACGGCGTGACCGTCGGCTGCGGCCCGGTCGTGACGCGGGTCAGCCGGCTGTCGATCGCGTGCCCGCGCAGGTTCGGTTCGAAGCGCACGAGGTTGCGTGCCTCGGTGTTGGCGATCCACAGATCACCGCTCTGCGGGTGCACCGCGAGGCAGGTGTTGATGGTGCCGACGGCGCGGAAGTAGCGCGTCACGGTCAGCGACGCGACGTCGATCTGCGCCACGTCGTTGTCGGGCAGCGTGTACGGGATCTGGGCGGCCCAGGTCGGGTCGTCGGCGCGCACGATCAACCCCTGCGGCGGCGGGGTCGGCAGCGAACCACTGCCGGGCGTCGGCGGCGCGACCTCGAACGGCAGGATCGTGGTGCCGTTGCCCGACCGCTGCTCCAGCGCGTAGACGCGGCTGCCATCGGGGCTCACCGCCAGCGCGCGCGGGTCCTTGCCGAAGATCGGCACGATGCCGAGGGGCACCCGGGTGGCGGCATCGAACACGTGCACCTCGTCGCGGGTCGCGGCGCTGACGAACGCCTTGCCGCCGGCGAACACGATGTCGCTCGGTTCGTCGACGACGCGCAACGTGTCGACGACGCGGCCCTGCGCGACGTCGACGATGCTGACGCTGTCGCTGAGCAGGTTGGTGACCCACACCTCGTCGCGGCTGCGCGGGTGCACCGAGACGGGCTCCATGCCGACCGGGATCTCGGCCCACAGGAACGGCGCCGACGCGTCGCGCAGATCGAACACGCAGAGTCGGCCGCCGAGCGTGTCGGCGACGAACAGGCGGGTGGCGTCGGGCGACAGCCGGAGCGGGGCGACCGGCCCGCTCTCGTAGTTCACGAACGATTGGGCGGAGAGTGCGATGGCGGTGGTGAGCAGCGCGACAACGGATCGAGCGAGATGGAGCATGGAGGGATCCGACGAGCGATGGCGTGACCATCGAATGCTGCCACGCCTCGCCGTAGCTGTCAAAACGCGGCGAATGCTGGCCAGGCGACCGCCCTGGCGTTCGCTGCGCACAGGTTTCGCCAGGCTCGGCGATGCATCAACGACAACTACTTGCGATTGGGATCGGGCGACAGGCCTTGAGCTTGCATTTCGGCCCACAACCTGACGAGCTCTTCGGGCCCCTCGCCACTCGCCGTCACCTTGTCCCGATCATACGCGCTGAACTGCATGAAGCGTTCGACGATGCGGGCCTGGATCTCGTCCTTCCGCCGCGCGCGAACCTTCATCGCCTCACTGAACCGACCGTGCCTCTGGAGATCGATCAGGATGAACGTCGAGAACTTGACGCCACCCTTTTCTCCACCCGGCGCCAGAACCACGTGCAGGTCTGGCATTACACGGAAAGAGTGCGGCAACTCATGCCCCTCGGGAACCAACAGGTAGCTCCGCTCCAACAGAGCATTGCTCTTCGCGTCGGCACCTTCGATGTCCACCTCGAGGTCGGCGAGCGCGAGCGAATCCACCGCGGACTGAGACTGGACCAGGAGATCGAGCTTCGCCTGGCTGGCTTGCCGGTGCAGGCCCGAGAGGCCCTCCAGCATGGACCGCATCAGATCGTCCGGGACATCGCCCAAGGGCGTCCACGGCAGTTCCCTGGACTCGATCTCGTGGCGATCGAGCATCGTGCGGTGCTCAGTCAGCTCCGAGGATTGCAGTACGGCTGCCGGTGCGAAATCGGGCAATGCAACTGGATGCCCCGAAGGCCTGCGCTCGGCGGCTCGATCGGAGCCCCCGGACGCCCCAGAAGGCTCCGGAGCCAGGATCGCGGGCGACAACCAAGCCCAGAGGAACACGGCGACAATTGCTCCTGCTCCGGCAAGAACCATGGCCGACCGGCTGACCCACGCAGTCATCGCAACGAACCGCACATGCCGCAGTTCAACCATACCTTGCGTGCGAGGGTCACGGGGTTACTGCTGTCATGAATGGTGATGCTGAATTCACGAGGCGTACCTGAATTACACTTTGCTGTGACGGAGTCAAATGTCGTGGTTGCGCCTGCTCCCCAGACTAACGCTCCACTGCCCCAGCTCGGTGTCCACCCCCCCGGGGCGGCAGTGCTACAGCAACGCTCGCTGGAAGTCGTGACCGTAACCTTGAGATCACCCTTGCAATCCTTCGGTTGCCCAGGTGGGCAGTTGGAATCACCCAGACATTGCCCTGGGGTCGGCTTGAGCACCTCGACGAAGACGGACAAGCAAAGAACGCAGCCGGGGGGCGACCAACCCCCAGCAGCAGCACCGCCCGCATCGGTCAGGCCTTCCTTGACCGTACATTTGCAGAGGTTGTCGGCAACAGCCGACTCAGATACTCCGCTCGGCTCGTGTGCGCCCAGCAGAGAGAACAACAGGACAAGAACGCCGCAGGCGGACAGGTTCATGATGTGGCCTCCATGTGCCCATTACCGCCTTGCGGGGGGCATTCCGCACGGGCAGAGGCCTGAATCTGCAAGAAAACAGCCGTCAGTATCCGCCGCACTCGTCGGCGCCTGAGCCGGACAGACTTGGCATCCGATCGGAGGTGGCGCGCCAGCCCCTTGTTGGTCCTGACACCGTTTCCGATTTCGACCAGGAGCGCGATGCCTTTGCTGCCCAAGGCCCGGACAAGATCGGGGTCTTCCTCGATCAACTCCCTCAGGCTCTTCGTTTCGGGCGCCTGCGCGTCCAGCCTGAAGTCCACGATGTCGGCCGCGTCCCCAACTGGAAGATGACATCGGCGACGAAACGCATCCACTGCAAGTCCCGCAAGGACATGCATACCAAGCTTCATCGCTTCGGCTTCCGAAGCGGACGATCCCAGCACCTCCACCACCCGTACAAGAGCCTGCTGCACAAGATCTTCGCTCTCCGAATAGCGCCTGGAGAACCGAGTAAGTCGATTAACGACTCGCTCCCAACATGTAGCAACGACCGAAGCATCGACTCTCGACCAGCGCCCTGGAGCTGGGAGCTGGGAGCTGGGAGCTGGGAGCTGGGAGTCATCACCATCCATACAACCCTCTCGACGCACGACCTTTGACGACGTAGGTCATAGTAGTTTGTGCCGCTGCCCCGACAACCCCCGGTCCGATGCCATGATGCGGCCAGGCTGTTGCAACCCTGGGAGCGACGAGAGCTGCCGGCCCAATGGCGGTATTGGCGCCGACCACACCTCACTCGATCGGATCGGGCGGCATCTCGTCGACCGGCGCACCATCGTCGTCGGCCGCCGGCACCGGCGGTGCTGCCTCGGCACCGCTGTCCCGCACCCGATCCTCCGGATTCACCTGCACCACGCGGCCGCGGAACGCGCCCATCACGCGCTTCGTCGCCGGCCCCGGATCGACCTTCGGCGGCGGCGCCGCGACCCCGCCGGTCGCCGTCACCTCCGGCAGCCGCCATTCGACCTTGACCGGGTTGCCGGCCGCCTGCGCGCCAGCGGCCTGCTGGATCGCCGTCGCGGCCTCCTGCTGCACCACCGGCGACGCCAGCCGATCGCGGAACATCTTGCGATCGGTCTGCAGCGTGACGACCACGGTGCCCTGTGCGTTCGGGCCCTCGAAGCGGCACAGGTCGAGCGTGCCGTAGAGCAGTTGCCGATCCTTGACCAGCGCCAGCGTGCGCGCCTTCAGATCGCCGGTCGCCGGCATCACCGGCATCGCCGGGCGCGCGGGCGCCGCCGCCGACCCCGGAGACGACGCCGCCGGTGGACGCGCAGCACCGCTGCCGAACTGCGGCCGCGGCGCAGCCGGCGCGCTCGCCGCCGGCGCCGCGATCCCACCGCCGCTGCGCGCCTCGGCGAGCAGGTCGGCGAGCGTCGGCAACGCCCCGGCCTGCGCCATGCGCACCAGCGCGACCTCGAACACGACCCCGCGGTCCTCGATGCGGCGCAGCCGCTCGCGACCCAGCAAGCCCGCCGAGACCATCGCATCGAGCCGGTGCGGCTCGACCGCCGCCGCCAGCCGCTGCAACCGTTCGCGCAGCGCCCCGCTCAGCGGCACCAGCCCCGTGTCGGGACCGTCGACCTTCAGCAGCAGCAGCCAGCGCAGCACCTCGACCAGTTCGCCGAGCGCCTCGCGTTCGTCGGTGCCATGCTGCTGCAGATCGCGCGCGAAGTGCAGGCCGGCCTTGGCGTCGCCCTGCAGCAGCGCCTCGACGACGCCGATCACCGCGTCGATGCCGACCCGCGCCACCAGCGTGCGGTACGCAGCGAGGTCGAACTTCGCGCCGAGCTCGCGCGCCAGCGGCAGCACCCGTTCGAGCGCCGTCTCCGCATCGCGCACGCCGCCGCGCACCGACGCGGCGATCTCGGCCAGCACGTCGTCGGGGATCGTGACGCCGTCGCGGTCGGCGATCGAACGCAGGCGCTTCTGCAGATCCTGTTCGCCGACGCGGCGGAACAGCAGCACCTGGCAGCGGGAGCGGATCGTGTCGGGGACCTTGTGCAGCTCGGTGGTCGCCAGCACGAACACCACCCGCGGCGGCGGTTCCTCGAGCGTCTTCAAGAACGCGTTGAACGCGCTCTTGGTCATCATGTGGACCTCGTCGAGGATCACCACGCGGTAGCGCGAGGTCATCGTCGCGAAGCCGACGCTCTCGCGCAGCCGCCGCACGTCGTCGACGGCGTTGTTCGACGCCGCGTCGATCTCGAGCACGTCGGGGTTGCTGCCGTCGAGGATCGACTTGCACTGCGCGCAGACCCCGCACGGCTCCGGCGTCGGCCCCTGCTCACAGTTCAGACAGCGGGCCAGGATGCGCGCGCTGGTGGTCTTGCCGACGCCGCGGCTGCCCGAGAACAAGAACGCGTGCGGCACCCGCCCCTGCTGCAGCGCCTTGCGCAGCGAGGCCAGCACGTCGTCTTGGCCGACCAGCTCCTGGAACGTCTGCGGCCGGAACCGGCGGGCGATGACCTGGTACGGGGCGTCGTTCGGCGATGCACTCGCGTCCATCGCCGCAGTGTGCGGCATCGGTCGGCGAGGTGGAAGAGCCAGTTGGCCCGGCGCCGCGCTTCAGCGCACCAGGCCGCCGACCGCCGGCGCCACCTGCAGCGGGAACGCCCAGCCCGACCAACCGTGGAACCACAGCGGCAGGCCGGTGAACGCCGGATTGGCCGGGATTGCGAACGGGAAGGTCACCGAACCGAGGCTGTCGGTCAGGCCGAACGCGACTTCGTACGAACCACCGAGCGGCGCGCCCCACGGCTGCACCGCGAACGGCAGCGGCACCGAGGCGAGTTCGAAACTCACGTGCACGCCGACCGGGAACAGCGGGTCGCTGCGGTAGGCGACATCGAAGGTGGCGCCACCGACGACCGGCGACAGCCGCTGCACACCGAGTCCGGCGGCCGCGGGTGCCGGCACACACGCCGGCGTGTTGGTCGTGCAGCGCACGAGCTGGGCGCTGCCGGCCCCCACCACCGCGCAGCCACCCATGCCTGTGAGGCCGCGTTGCACGGCGCAATCGCAAAGCCACGCCAACCCGCCGGCCAGCACCTCGAGCCCGGCCCCCGCGGCCTGCAGACTGCTGGCGCCGCCGGTGAGCTGACAGTTGCTGGCGTGGAACGACCCCGACACCGATACCGCTGGCAGCGTGAAGCCGAACAGCAGCGGCCCACGCAGGTCACATTGCACCGCGGTCGCCGCGCCGTCGACGGTCAGGGTCGGCCCGAAGGTCGCGACGTTCTGCAGGTGAACCCGCGCGCCGCTGCCGACCCGCAACGAGCCCCTGGCGCTGCCCGTGGAGCTGGTCAGCGTGCAGTTCTCCAGCGCCGCCGCGGATTGCAGATCGAGGACCGGCGTCGTCCACGGGATGCTCAGGTTCGCCGGTGGGAACAAGAACTCGATCCCGACCACGTGAATGGTCTGCCCCGCCGGCGCCGAGAACAGCATCGAGATCCCGTCGGTGCCGAAGAACCCGGTGACCAGGTTGATCTGCACCGCGCCGGTTCCCGACGCGCGCAAGGTGACGCCGACCCCGCAGTCGAACGCAGGATAGATACCCGGCGCGATGTCGACGATGTCCCCCGGACTGGCGACGGCCAGAGCCGCCGGGATCGTCGGGAAACCGCCGGGGCCGACGGTCAGGATGGTCTGCGTGCGAGGGGCCGCGATGACCAGAGACGCGGCGACGACGGGCAAGAAGAGGGTTCTGAGCATGGCTTCTCTCCAGGAACGGGACGGAATGGTAGCGACCGGCGCGGACCCGTGGCGTGGGGCAACCCCGGCGGGCGCGGTGCAGGCACGAAATCGCGTGCCCGTTGCACACCGTGTACCGCGCCGCTACAAGGTCCGCGTCCATTCTCCGCCCAGGCGCCTCCGCTCTCCTCGAGCGCCGGGCGAGCAAGCGGCTGCGTGGAGAGGTGACCGAGCGGCTTAAGGAGCTCGCTTGGAAAGCGAGTGCAGCCCACAAGGTTGCCGGGGGTTCGAATCCCCCCCTCTCCGCCAGTTTTCGCACGGCCCGCGAAGGTGGGACCCGCCGGGTCCCGAGCAAAGGGGCGGCGTGAACCTGGTCAGGTCCGGAAGGAAGCAGCCATAAGCGTGCGGCTTCTTGTGCCCGGGGTGCCTGGCGGGTTCCACCTTCGTGGGCCGGGCGGATTTTTCCGCCTGGCGGATCAGCCGCCGTGGGGTCGCGATGAGCACGGCTTCGTGCGCTGGCCCCGCGTCGAGGCACTGCTGGACGCAGCCGCCGCGCCGACTCCGACGCCCGAGGAGTTTGCCGCCTACCTGCGTCAACATGGCTGGCGCCACGAAGCCAGTGATTCCCATTGGAGTCGGTTCACGAAGCCCGCACCCGATGCGCCGTACGAGCTGGAGATACCGCTGCTGCATGCAGCCGGCGACTACCCGCGGGCGGCGCGTTCCGTGCTCGAGAACCTGTCGCTGTTCGAGCAGCGGGACGCGTCGCAGATCCTGCGCGACGTGAAGGCCGTGTCGCTGGACATCGTGCGGATCGGCATCGTGAGTGCAGCGACCCGCGACGGCCGGATACCCGTCGAGGCAGGGCATCGTGTGTTCGAAGCGGCCCGGGACCTGCTTCTCGCGGCCGCGTGCGCCGTCGACAATCCGCGGGCCGCGTTCCCCAACAGCAAGACGGAGCAGGTCCGGGAGCTGGTGCGAAATGCTCGCTTCGGCCGCAGCGAGATCGGCAGCTATGTGGTCACGATCGAGTGCGAAGTGCCGCCTCACCTGACCGACGGGCAGAGCGAGGACGCCGACCAACCGATGGAGCGCAGGACCTCGGCCAGGCTCGCGGATGCGGTTGCGGCGCTCGGCGCAGCCTCGCGCGAGTCCGCCGGATCGGGCAGCTTCGGACCGTTCGAACAGAGTGTGGCATCGGGTGTCAGCGCCAACCTCTGCGAGGCCATCGCCGACATCCTGCAGGCCACGGAGGCGGAGTCCATCTGGACCTCGGTCTCCTTCGCGAGCAGTCGCCCACGAAAGGGCGAGCCGCCGGCACGCGTGCAGTTCAGCCAATCGAGCCTGGGTCTGCTCCGCGAGGCCGCCAGACAACTGCGGGCCTCGGCGACCTACCCGTCCTTCGAGCTGGTGGGCGTCGTGAAGGCACTGCACAGCAGCGATCCGGCCCATGGTGGCACCGCGATCGTCATCAGCGAGCTCGACGGCAGGTGGCGGCGCGTGTCCACACCGCTCTCGGCGACCGACTACGTGAAGGCGATCCGGGCCCATGAGCAGCGGGAGATGGTGCGCTGCATCGGCGACCTGACCAAAGCGGGCAGAGGTTGGTCGCTGCAGAACGTGCGGGAGTTCGAGTTCGTCCCGGAGTCCTGAGCCGGCTCGCCCGCGAGGCGACCCGGCTCAGCGATTGCTGGGTCGCCGCAACGCGGGCCCCATCAACCACAAGATCGGCGCAGCCCGCTGCGTCGTCTCCTTGGCAGCGGTTGAGCCGACCTGGCGCTACAGCCGCTGAAGGCCGGCGCTGGAGGCGCCGCCGCAGCAATCCCACCCCGCTCCCCGCACATTCCGCAGAAACCGTGTCGGGTCCCGCCCGGATCTCGCGGGAAGCAGTTGCCGCCCGCGCGGCACTCCTTCCCTCGCACCGATCCAGAACGCCATGCCCCACGCCCCCGTCCTCCGTCGCACCCTGCTCGCGCTCGCCACCGCCGCTGCCACCGCACCGCTGTTCGCACAGCGGCAGACCGCCGTGTTCTTCGGCAACTTCGCCGGCGGTGGCTTCGGCCAGTCGATCACAGCCGCCCCCGATCGCAGCGGCGACGGCCCCGACCTGCTGGTCGGCATGCCGGAGTGGTTCAACGGGGCCGGCCGCGCCGTATGGCTGAACGGCCAGAACGGCCAGATCCTCAGTGCCGCGATCGGCACCGGCATCACCACGCGCCTGGGCATCACCACCGCGCCGGCCGGCGACCTCAACCTCGACGGCGTGCAAGACTACGTGGTCGGGGCCCCGGGTGCCGACTACGCCGGCATCGACGCCGGGCACGTGGCCGCGATCAGCGGTGCGACCGGTGCGGTGCTGTGGACGCGCGACGGCGCCCCTGGCAACCGCTTGGGCGAGTGCGTCGTCTCGATCGGCGACCTCAACGGCGACGGCCGCCAGGACATTGCCGTCGGCGCGCCCCGCGTCGATGTCGGCCAGGTGTCGATCCTGAGCGGTGTCAACGGCCTCACGCTGCGCAGCTTCAGCGGTGATCCGTTCACCCGCTTCGGCACCTCGATCGCGCTGCTGCGGCCGCTCGGCACCGGCCCGGTCCGGTTGTTGGTCAGCGAGCCGATGCTGGCCGGCACCGCCGGTCGGGTGTGGTTGATCAACCCGAGCCAGCCGCCGGCGGCCTCGGCGGTGTGGGAGAACAGCGGTGCTGCCGGCGAACGCATCGGCGAACGGCTGGCTTCGCTCGGCGACATCAACGGCGACGGCACGCCGGACTTCCTCGCCTCGCGCAGCAACAACCGCGTCGACGTGCGCTCGGGCACCAACGGGTTCGTACTGCACACGTTCAGCGGTGCTGCCGCCGACGACTTCGGCTATGCGTTCGCCGGGGCCGGCGATCTGGATCGCGACGGCGTGCCGGAGATCGCGATCGGGGCCCCCGGCACCAACATCCAGAATGGCGCCGCGACCGTCTACTCGGGCGCCACGTTCGCGCCGCTGTTCAGTCTGCCGGGCAGCCCGGGCGCCCGCTTCGGGGAGGCGCTGGCCGCGGTCGGCGACCTCGACGGCGACCAGTGGCCCGAGCTCGCGATCGGCGCGCCGTTCCACTTCCAGCCCGGCCTCGGTGGCGTCGGCCGCGTGACGGTCTACAGCGTGACCGTGCCGGCGACCGCGACCGTGTTCGGCAGCAGCTGTGCCGGCAGCCTCGCGCAGGCGCCGGCGCTGACCACCGCCGCCGCGCCGCGCCTGGGTGTGTCGACCGACCTGAAGATCATGCAGGCGCCGGCCAACACCGCGGTGGTGTTCGCGCAGGGCGTGTCGGCGAGCCAGGCCGGGTCGCTGGCGCTGCCGTTCGATCTGGGCGTGCTCGGGGCGCCGAGCTGCGCGCTGCGGACCTCGATGGAGGCCACCGTCGGCGCGGTGACCAACTCGTCGGGCGCCGCCGCGCTGATCTACAACGTGCCGACCACACCGAGCCTCGCCGGCTTCCGCTGGTTCGCGCAGGGCGCCGTGCTGACGCCGGCCAACGCGCTCGGGCTGCTGACCACCAACGGCCTCGATCTGCGGGTCGGTCATCCGTGAACGGGCGCGCCGCTTGTCGCCCGATCGCCCGCGATCGATGATCGCGGCCGATGGCCGACGACGATCGCCCGCTGCCGCTGCGCGCGGATGCACTCTCGACGCGATTGCACGACGAATTGCGGCAGCTGGCCGCCGCGCGGCTGCGGCACGTGCGGCCGGGGCAGACGGTGGACGCGACGTCGCTGGTGCACGAGGCGTGGCTGAAGCTGCGCGACGACGGCATCTTCGCCGACCAGCGCGCGTTCTTCGGCGCGGCGGCGCGGGCGATGAAGGACATCCTGGTCGATCGGGTGCGCGCTCGCCTGGCGCAGAAACGCGGCGGCGGCGCGCTGCCGGCCGAACTCGACACCGGCATCGAAGCGCTGCGGCCGGCGGTCGGCATCGACGACCTGCTGAGCCTCGACCAGGCGCTGCTCGAACTGCAACACGAACACCCCGACGAAGCCGAACTCACGATGCGACGTTTCTTCAGCGGCCAGACCAACGCCGAGATCGCGCGCGACCTCGACACCAGCGAGCGCACGATCGAGCGGCGCTGGCGCTTCGCCCGCGCGTGGCTGGCGCGGCGGCTCGGTGCCGACCCGAGCCCGGGAGACGCCACGTGACCAGCTCGCGCTCGCAGCGGCTGAAGGACCTGTTCGAGCAGGCGGTCGAGCTCGACGACGCGGCCCGCGTGGCGCTGCTGGACCGCGCCTGCGCCGACGATGCGGGGCTGCGGCAGGAGCTGCTCGAACTGCTGGCGGCCGACACCGGTGCGGCCGCGCTGGCACTCGAGTCGGCGATGGCGATGCCGAGCGCCGAGCTGCCGCGCCCCGGGCAGCTGATCGCCGGCCGCTACCGGATCGTGCGCCAGATCGGTGAGGGCGGCATGGGCATCGTGTTCGAGGCCGAGCAGCAGGAACCGCGGCGACGCGTGGCGCTGAAGTGCATCCGCACCGGCGCGCTCGACCCGCTGGCGCTGCAGCGGTTCCGCCGCGAGGCCTATGCACTGGGCCAGCTGCAGCACCCGGGCATCGCGCAGGTGTTCGAGGCCGGCCTGCACGAAGGCCCGCCGCCGCTGCCGTTCCTGGCGATGGAACTGGTCGAGGGCCAGCCGCTCGGCGACGCGGCGCGGGGCCTGCCGCTGCGCGATCAGCTGGCGCTGCTGGCGGCACTGGCGGAAGCGGTGGCCCACGCGCACGAACGCGGCATCGTGCATCGCGACCTGAAGCCGTCGAACGTGCTGGTCGAGACCGGCAGCGCCGGGCCGCGGCCGCGCGTGCTCGACTTCGGCATCGCGCGGCTGCACGGCGAGCCCGGCGCGACGTCGTTCACGCGCACCAACCAGGTGATCGGCACGCTGGCCTACCTGAGTCCCGAACAGATCGAGCACGGCTCGAACGCCGCCGATCCGCGCAGCGACGTGTGGTCGCTCGGCGTGATCGCCTACGAGCTGCTGTCCGGCCGGCCGCCGCTGCCGCTGCGCGAGGCGGCGCTGGCGGAAGCGGCGCGACTGCTGCGCGACGAAGAACCGACCCGGCTCGATCGGCTGGTGCCCGCGCTACGCGGCGATCTCAGCACCATCGTGCACAAGGCGCTCAGCAAGGATCCGGGCCAGCGCTACCCGGACGCCGGCGCGCTGGCAGCCGACCTGCGGCGGCTGCTCGCCGACCAGCCGATCGCGGCGCGGCCGCCGAGCACGCTCTACCAATTGCAGCGCTTCGCGCGCCGCCACCGCGGTCTGGTCGCCGGGCTCGCCACGACGTTCGTGGTGCTGGTGGCCGGCCTGGTGGTCGCGATCGTGCTCGCCGCGCGCGCCGCCACCGAACGCGATCGCGCCACCGAACGCACCACCGCGCTGCGCTCGATGCTGCGCACGTTGCTCGCCGACGTCGATCGCGAGCTGGCGACGGTGCCGGGTGCGATCGGCGCGCGCGGCATGCTGCTGCGCGCCGGGCAGCAGCACGCCGAGGGCATGGCGCAGGATGCGCTGCAGGGCGATGACGCGAAGCTGTTGCTCGAGGTCACCAACCTGTTCGAGGTGCTGGCCGATGTGCAGGGCCAACCGGGCGAGGCCAACCTCGGCGATCTCGACGGCTCGCTGCAGAGCCTCGGCCGGGCGATGGAACTGACCGATCGCGCGATCGCGATCGCCCCGGACTGGGTGCCGGCCCGCCGCACCCGCGTGCGGCTCTTCAGCCAACAGGACGGCCTGCTGCGCGCGCTCGGTCGCCGCGAGCAGCGCGAGCAGGCGCTGCTCGAGCAGGAGCGCGAGGCCGAACGGGTGCTGGCGCTGGCCAAGGACCGCGACACCGAACGCGATCTGGTGCTGGCGATCGCCAACCGCGCGCGCTTCCTCGCCGAGTCGGGCCAGCTCGAGCAGGCGCTGCCGGGCATGATCCGGGCGCGCGACTTCCTGCGCAGCGACTGGCAGCAGAGCGGCGACCGCGACCATCTGCACTCGGTGTGTTCGCTCGGCATGCACATCGGCAACCTGCATCGGCGCCTGGGCCAGCTGCCCGCGGCGCGCACCGCGTACGACGACACGGTGACGCTGGCGCGGCAGGCGAAGGAACGCTACGCCGACCGCGACGCCGATCGCAACCTGGCGACGATGCTGCGCGAACACGGCGTGTTCCATCTGCGCACCGAGCAGCCCGATGCGGCGCTGCCGTTGCTCGAGGAGGCGGTCGCACTGCTGGCGCCGATGGCGCAGGCCGAACCGGCCGACCTCGATCTCGCCACGCTGCTGCGCGGCAGCCAGACTGTGCTGGCGGACGCGCTGCAGCGCACCGGCCGCGTCGGCGACGCGCGCCGGATCGCCGAGCGGGCGCTGGCCGACCTGCTCGCACTGGTCGCGGCGCACCCCGGCCATCCGACGCTGCGGCGCGAGCTGCTGCCGATGCGGCATCTGCTGGTGCGGATCGCGGGGCGCGCCGGCGATGCCGAGACCGCTGCACAGCAGGCGGCACTGGCGCTCGAGCAGGCGCGGGCTGCGCGCGCCGCGGAACCGGGCAGTGAGCAGACGGGTGACGACGTGCTGTCGAGCCTGGCGATGGCGGCGTTGGCGCCGGAGATGCGCGCGCTGGCGGATGGGCTCGAGCCGTCCGAGCGGGCGCAGCGGCGGCGCGAGTGGATCGCGGCGCTGCAGGCGCAGCGCGCGTGGGCGGAGGAGCTGGCTGCGATCGGGCAGCTGCCGCCGTCGCGTGGCAGGCAATTGGAGGAGCTGCGGGCGCGGATCGTTCAGCTCGAGGCGGAGGGGACGGCGGGGAAGTGAGCGGGTGCCGGATGCCGGCCACGTTCCCGCGGCATCTGGTCCCAGGTCCTGCCGTCGAGTTCGCGACCGGTGCGCTTCTTCCAGACGCCGCCCCACTGCTTGAAGAAGAACGGCACCCCGGATGCCTCGGCCTGATCGCGCAGATCTCGCACCCATTCGGGTTGCATCGGCCTCGCGCGCGGTCCGGACTCCCCGCCGACGATGACCCAGTCGATTGCGTGCAGGTCGAGTTCTGGCAGCGGGCCGAGCAGCGGCTCGAGCGACAAGAACTTCACCACCGCCGGCGTGGCGCGCAGGTGGTCGATGCGGTGCCGCTGCCGATCGTCCTCGACGCTCACGCCCATCCAGACGTTGTCAGGCCACGGCAGTGACGGGGCCAGTTCCTGGAGTCGATCGGCCCGCTTGGTCAAGACCTGGAATCGATGCTCGGTCGCAGCCTGCATCACCGCGAAGACCCGCTGCAAGAACGCGAGCGGCACGTCGCGGTGGAACAAGTCGCTCATCGAGTTGACGAACACGACCTGTGGCTTGCGCCAGGACAGCGGGAGGTCGACCGCGTGCTCGTGAACCGTCAGCTCGAAACCGTTGCGGTAGTTCGGCACGCCCATGCCCTGCAGCCGGCGCGCCATGCGCTCGGCGTAGCAGTTCTTGCAACCGGCGCTGATCTTCGTGCAGCCGGTAACGGGGTTCCACGTCGCTTCCGTCCACTCGATCGACGACTTGGCCATGGGTCAGGAGGTTCGGTTGGCGTGCTTCCGGAAGATGTCGCTGACGATCTTGGCACCGGTTCGGTTCGGGCCCGCGAAGAACAGATAGTAGACCACAGCTCCCTGCTCGTTCCTCATCGGCATCGGTTCGTGCACGAACGAGAACCCGGCAGCGTCCCGGAGGCGCTTGCGAAACGCGTCAACCACGGCGTTGTTGTCCAGCTTCTCGGGCACCTCGCCGAACAGCCCGCGCTGCACTTTGTAGGCCCCACTGCGCCATGACTCGTCGCCCCAGAACCTAGTCATCCTCGCCTGCGCGTCCGGGCCGACGGCATCCGGGTTGCGCCACAGGGCGTTCCGGTTCATGTCCATGATCGGGAAGTTGAGGAAGACCTCGACGACTCCCGACTTGCCGGCTGTAGCCAGGACCTGCCAGTCGAGATGCAGACCGTACGGATCCAGCACGACGAGGCCACGCTGGAAGCTCTCGTAGCGGATGCTCGGCAGCACCTTCTCCAACAACACCTGGTTGCAGTTGGCATGCAGGATCTGGACGCGGTCCGCCCTGCCAGTCTTTGCGACCTGCTGCTGTAGATGGTCAACCTTGGCTCCGTCCAGGTCGATCAACACGTAGCGATCGAATGGCGGATCGACGTGGAGCGCATTCAGCGGGCTCCCCGGCACCAGCTCAGACGTGTCCTTCCGTACGTGCTCCCCGGCCCCGCTGAAAGCGTCTACGTAGACGTGCGACAAGCCCCGCTGGTTGGTGAGGATCCGTGAATATGCCGAGCAATACTCTCGGATGATGTCCAACTTGACCTCGGACCAGTAGCCGATCCGATCGAACTGCAACTCGTTGCCCTTCTTCTTCGCCATCCATCCTCTCCTTCGCCGCCGTTCCAAGGCGGCAGCGCACGCTAGCTGACGCAGCTGTCCGCGCCAACCTCCGCGAATCGGGTGGATGCCCTAGCCCCGCGACTGCTCGATCTTCCGGAGCACAGCCTCGCTTCATTTTGCAGGCAAAGCTAGAGGGGACCAACGCGGCGCCAAAGCCACCCAGCCGGCACCGCCCGCGCCTCACCGCACCCCCTCCACACCCCCACCGAGATACCGCCGCACCAACCCCGGCCGCAGCAACGTCGTCACCTCGTACGCCGACCCACCGACCCCGACCCGATCCTCGGCGCGCAACACATCCCCACCCTGCGCCCCGAGCAACACCACCTCGTCGCCGAGGCTCGCATCGGGCACCTCCGTCACGTCGACGACGGTCTGGTTCATGCTGACCACCCCGACGATCGGCGCGCGCACCCCACGCACCAGCAACGGCGCGCCGTTCCACAGTTCGCGCACCAGACCATCGCCATACCCGATCGGCAGCAGCGCGAGCCGCGACGCGCGCCGACACACGAACGCACCGCCATAGCCGACCGCAGTCCCCGCCTCGACGCTGCGCAGACCACACAGCCGCACCTTCAACGCCAGCGCCGGCCGCAGCGACAGCGGCCCCGCGACCCCGCTGCCATGGAACGGGTCGAAGCCGTAGATGCCGCCGCCGATGCGCACCGCGTCGAGATGCGCGTCGGGCAGCAGCAACGCGCCGAGCGTGTTGCACGCATGCAGCCGCACGCCGCGCAGCGCGCGCACCCCGTCGACCGCGCGCAGGAACATCGCCAGCTGCCGCAACATCGCCTCGACATCACCGACCCCGGTGGCGGCGAAGTGCGTGTAGACGCCGGCGACCTGCAGCCGGCCGCGCTGGTGCAGCCGCTCGACGAACGCGGCGAGCTCGTGCGGGCTCAACCCGTGCCGGCTCATGCCGGTGTCGACCTCGAGGTGCACCGGCAGGTACCGACGCGTGTGGGCCGCGAGCGCCTGCGCGAGCTGCGGCCCGGCGAGACTCGGCAGCAGCCCGTGCTGCACGACGGCGGCGGCCTCGGTGGACACCACCGGACCGGCGATCAGGATCGGCTGCGTGATCCCGGCGTCGCGCAGCTGCGCCCCTTCCTGCACGCTGGCGACCACCAGTTCGCTGGCCCCGGACCGCAGCGCCGTGCGCGCGATGCGCACCATGCCGTGGCCGTAGCCGTTGGCCTTCACCACCGCCAGCAGACGGCAGTCCGGTCGCAGCAGGCGCCGGAACGCCCGCACGTTGTGCGCGACCGCGTCGAGGTCGACGTCGATCCACGCCGGCGCCGCCAGCGCCGGGTTCGCTTCGATCGGAATTCGCAGCATGCCCTGACCGCCGCGGCGGAGCGTAGCCATCGGCCCACCCGCTGGCTGCAGCTCGTTCTCGAAAGAGCCGATCGCCGCGCCAGCTAGTCCAACACGATCGCCACGGTGACCACCGCCAGCGGCAAGGCCAGACTCACCGCGATCGAGACCAGGTTGCCGACCAGCGACACGCGGAACGCCTGCGCCCAGCGGATCCGCCGCACGGCGAGACCCTTCATCAGGAATCGGTCCCGCATCAGCGCATGCAGCAGCACGGCTTCCACGGCCACGACGGCGAGCTCGAGGGCCGCGATCCTCAGGACCCCGTCGGGGCCCGGGCCAGCCCAGGCTTCGACCGCGAGCAGGAACGCGATCCAGGTCCAGAGATTCATCAGCAGCAGTACATTGTCGAGGTCGCTGTCGATCCCGCGGATGCGTCGCAGCTGGCTGCGCACGACCTTGATCTCCGCCCACATCGCGAAGGCGGCGATGGTCCAGATGATCGGATCGTCGATATCACCGACGACCACCGGATTGGGCAGGGTGAGCAAGGCGGCGTTCCGTTGGCGGCCCGCAGCGTAGCAGGCGGCGCATCGCACGGGCGCCAGCCGCCACCACGGCATCGCACCGCACAACTCGCCGCCGGCATTGGCGCCCCGTATGCGGCGCAGCTACCGTGCCCACGAGGTCCTCGATGCCCACCACCCTGCTGGCGCGCGCCATGTTCGGCGCCGCCCTGCTCGTCCCGTTCGTCCGTTGCCAAGAGCCGATGCCGACGCCCACGCCCACCACCGCCCCCACCGACCCGTTCCTGTGGCTCGAGGACGTCGGCGGCGACCGGGCGCTCGACTGGGTCCGCGCCCGCAACGCCGACAGCCAGAAGGTGCTGACCACCGACGCGCGCTTCGCCGAGCTGCAGCAGAAGCTGCTGGCGATCCTCGACTCGACCGCGCGCATTCCCTACGTCGGCAAGCACGGCGAGCACTTCTACAACCTGTGGCAGGACGCGCAGAACCCGCGCGGACTGTGGCGGCGCACGACGCTGGCCGAGTACCGGAAGGACGCCCCCCAGTGGGAGGTCGTGCTCGACCTCGACGCACTCGGCAAGCAGGAGGGCGAGAACTGGGTGTGGAAGGGCGCCTCGTGGCTGCTGCCGGAACGCACCCGCGTGCTGCTGTCGCTGTCGCGCGGCGGCGCCGACGCCACCGTCGTGCGCGAGTTCGACGTCACCACGAAGCAGTTCGTCACCGACGGCTTCGTGCTGCCGGAGGCGAAGAGCCAAGTCGCCTGGCGCGACCGCGACACGGTGTTCGTCGGCACCGACTTCGGCCCCGGCTCGATGACCAGCTCCGGCTACCCACGCATCGCCAAACTGTGGACCCGCGGCACCCCGCTGGCGTCGGCGCAGACGATCGCCGAGGGCAAGGTCGAGGACGTGTTCGCCTACGCCTACCGCGACCAGACCAAGGGCTACCAGCGCGACTTCGTCTACCGCGGCGTCACCTTCTACAGCAACGAGCTGTTCCTGCTGCGCGACGGCAAGCAGGTCAAGATCGACAAGCCGGACAGCGCCAACGCCGGTGTGCACCACGACTGGCTGCTGCTCGAACTGCGCGAGCCGTGGACGATCGGCGGCAAGACCTTCGCCGCCGGCTCGCTGCTGGCCAGCAAGCTCGAGGCGTTCCTCGGCGGCGAACGCACCTTCGACGTGCTGTTCGCACCGACCGAACGCAGCTCGCTGGCGGGTTGGTCGCCGACCAAGAACCACCTGCTGCTGTCGGTGCTCGACAACGTGCGCAGCCGCGTGTTCGTGCTGACGCACGGCAAGGATGGCTGGCAGCGCGAACCGCTGCCGGGCCTGCCGGAGTTCGGCACCGTCAGCGCCAACGCCGTCGACGAGGAGGAGAGCGACGACTACTTCCTGACCGTCACCGACTACCTGACGCCGACCAGCCTGCTGCTGGGCAGCATCGGCAAGGGCAAGGCCGAACGGCTGAAGAGCCTGCCCGCGTTCTTCGACGCCAGCGGCCTCGTCGTCGAGCAGCGCGAGGCGCTGTCGCAAGACGGCACGCGCGTGCCCTACTTCCTGATCGCGAAGAAGGACTGCAAACGCGACGGCAAGAACCCGACGCTGCTGTACGGCTACGGCGGCTTCGAGGTGTCGCTGACGCCGAGCTACAGCGCCACGGTCGGCGTGTCGTGGCTCGAGCAGGGCGGTGTCTACGCGGTCGCCAACATCCGCGGCGGCGGCGAGTTCGGCCCGCGCTGGCACCAGGCGGCGCTGAAGCAGAACCGCAACAAGTGCTACGAGGACTTCGCCGCCGTGGCGAAGGACCTGATCGCGCAGAAGCTGTGCAGCCCCGCCCACCTCGGCATCCAGGGCGGCAGCAACGGCGGGCTGCTGATGGGCAACATGACGGTGATGTACCCGGAGCTGTTCGGCGCGGTGGTGTGCCAGGTGCCGCTGCTCGACATGCTGCGCTACCACAAGCTGCTTGCCGGCGCGTCGTGGATGGGCGAATACGGCAACCCCGACGACGCGACCGAGGCGCAGTGGCTGCAGCGCTACTCGCCGTACCACAACGTGGCGAAGGGCACCAAGTACCCGAAGGTGCTGTTCACGACCTCGACCCGCGACGACCGGGTGCACCCCGGTCACGCGCGCAAGATGATGGCGCGCATGCAGGAGCAGGGGCACGACGTGCTCTACTACGAGAACATCGAGGGCGGCCACGGCGGCGCGGCCGACAACAAGCAGGCGGCGTTCATGAGTGCACTGGCCTGGGTGTTCCTGCACCGCACGCTGCGCTGAACGGCCGTCGGCGGGGCAACTGAAGCCACCTTTGTGCCGTGGCTTCGTCGGCGCGAGGGCGCTGGCAAGGGCGCGCCCGCTGCAGGGTCCCGACCGCGGCCCCCTCCGATCGACCGCGCGCGTCGATACGCTGCCATCATGGCCACTCGGCATCGGATCGCCGGTGCGGCACTCGCCGCACTCGCCGCCTGCGGCTCCTCGCATCGTGCGCCGGAGTTCGGTCTCGCGACCCGGCCTGTGTTGTCCGCGCTGCCGTTGCCGACCGGACTGCCGCAGCCGGTGCCGGTGCAGCTGCAGGACGCGTTCCCGGCGCTGTCGTTCTTCCGGCCGATCGCGCTGGTGGCGCCGCCGGACGGCAGCGACCGGCTCGTCGTCGTCGAACAGAGCGGCGCGATCCGCGTGTTCGCGAACGATCCGGCGACCGCCGGCACGACCACGCTGCTCGACCTGTCGGGCACGATCCAGTTCGGCGGCGAAGAGGGACTGCTGGGCTTCGTGTTCCATCCGGGCTTCGCGCAGAACGGCTGGTTCTACGTCTACTACTCGATGCTCGGCCCGCGCCGCTCGGTGCTGTCGCGCTTCACGATCTCGGCCGGCGCTCCCGATGTCGCCGATCCCGGCAGCGAGCAGATCCTGCTCGAGATCGAACAGCCGTTCCCCAACCACAACGCCGGCTGCCTGCAGTTCGGGCCCGACGGCAAGCTCTACGTGGCGCTCGGCGACGGCGGCAGCGGCGACGACCCGCTGAACCACGGCCAGGACCTGACCACGCTGCTCGGCAGCGTGCTGCGGTTGAACGACGACGGCAGCGTGCCGAACGACAATCCGTTCGTCGGCGGCAGCAACGGCGAGCGGCCGGAGATCTGGGCCTACGGGCTGCGCAATCCGTGGCGCATGAGCTTCGACCGCCTGACCGGCGATCTGTGGCTCGGCGACGTCGGCCAGAACGCGATCGAGGAGGTCGACCGCATCGTGCGCGGCGGCAACTACGGCTGGCGCGTCTACGAGGGCCTGCGGAGCAACATCAATCCGCAAGGCCTGCCGGCCAGTGCGTTCGTGCCGCCGGTGCACAGCTATCCGCACAGCGATGGCACCAGCGTGACCGGCGGCTACGTCTACCGCGGCAGCGCGGTGCCGGCCCTGCAGGGCGCCTACGTCTACGCCGACTTCGGCAGCGGCCGCGTGTGGGCACTCGCCTACGACGGCAGCCAGGCGGTGCAGAACGTGCAGATCGCGCAGACGGTCAACCCGGCTTCGTTCGGTGAGGACGCCGATGGCGAGCTGTATCTCTGCTGCTTCGACGATCGCATCCGCAAGTTCGTGCCCGACGCCGCTGGCCCGCCGGTGACCGCGCTGCCGAGCACGCTGTCGGCGACCGGGCTGTTCGCCGACCTCGCGACGTTGACGCCGACCACCGGCCTGATCGAGTACGCGGTCAACGCCGAACTGTGGTCGGACGGCGCCGAGAAGCGGCGTTGGATCGGCGTGCCCGGCAGCGCGCAGCTCGGCTTCTCGGCCGACGCGGCGTTCACGTTCCCGGTCGGCACGGTGCTGGTGAAGCACTTCGAACTGCCGGCTGCCACCGGCGCGCGCCGACTCGAGACGCGGGTGCTGCTGCACCAGATCAGCGGCTGGACCGGCTTCACCTATCGCTGGAACGACGCCGGCACCGAGGCCGAGCTGGTGCCCGACGGTGGTGCGTCGACGACGTTCGTGTTCGAGGGTGCCACGCGCACGTGGGACTTCCCGGCCCGCGGTCAGTGCAGTCAGTGCCACGCGCCGTCGTTCGGCACCGTGCTCGGCGTGCGCACCGGCCAGCTGCAGCGCGACTTCGCCTTCCCACTGCGCACCGACAACCAGCTGCGGGTGTGGAACCACATCGGACTGTTCACGACCGATCTCGGTGATACCGCGGCGTTGCCGGCGTGGGCCGACCCGAGCGATGCCGCGGCCCCGCTCGCGGCCCGGGCGCGCGCCTACCTCGCCGCCAACTGCGCCAACTGCCACCACCCGCAGGGGCCGACGCCGGTCGACCTGGACCTGCGTCCGCACGTGTCCACCGCGGCGATGCGGCTGTTCGGTGTCGCCGCCAACAACCCGCTGCCGGGCGGCAGCGGCCTGCGCGCGGTCGCGGGGCAACCGTGGCAGAGCGATCTGTGGCAGCGCCTGCAGCGGCGCGATGCGGCCGGCATGCCGCCGCTCGGCAGCCACGTCGTCGATGCCGCCGGCGTCGCGCTGATCGAGGCCTGGATCGCGGCGGAGTCGCCGTGAGTCCCCGCGGCTCCGCGTCGGCATGTCGAAGGGTCTGGCGCTGAGCGTCGGCTACTGAGCAACCGACGCGGACGCCGCGTGGCGCGGGCGGCAACGCTAGACTGCGCCGATGCCCAAGCGCGGTCCCGGCCCCGAGCCGAAGCCCGGCCCGGTGCAGCTCGGCCTGTTCGGGCCGCTGACACCGCCCGCCCCCACCGAGGCCATCAAGGTCCTGCCGGCGCCGGTCGACACGGCACTGCGCGCGCTCGCCGACCAGCTGCCGGCCGCGCTGCGCCTGGGAACCTCCTCGTGGAACTTCCCCGGCTGGCGCGGCCTCGTGTATGCACCCGACGCGCCGAAGGCGCACCTGAGTCGGCACGGCCTCGGCGCCTATTCGCAGCACCCGCTGCTGCGCACGGTCGGCATCGATCGCACCTACTACGCGCCGATCGCCGCCGCGGAGTTCGCCGGCTACGCGGCGCAGGTGCCGGCCTCGTTCCGCTTCCTGGTCAAGGGTCTCGGCGAGCTGCTGAATCCGGTGCGCGAGGGCCGGAAGGGCCACAATCCGCGCTACCTCGATGCCGACGCGTTCACGCGCGAATGCGTCGAGCCGGCCCGCACCGGGCTCGGCGATCGGCTCGGCACGCTGCTGCTGCAGTTTCCGCCGCAGACGCAGGAACTGGTGCAGGACCCGGCCGGCTTCGCGGCAATGCTCGACACGTTCCTCGCCGCGCTGCCACCGGACGTGCCATACGCGGTCGAACTGCGCGACGCGGAGCTGCTGACGCCGCAGTACCGGCAGGTGCTGCGCGATCGCGCCGTGCAGCACGGCTTCGTCGTGCACCCGCGCATGCCGCCGCTGCGGCAGCAACTCGAGCTGATCCCACTCGATCTGCTGCCGCCCGAACGCCCGCTGGTGGTGCGCTGGATGCTGCACCAGGGCCTCGTCTACGACGCCGCGGTCGAACGCTACGAGCCGTTCGATCGCCTCGTCGATCCGGATCCCGGCAGCCGCAGCGACATCGCGGCGCTGGCACAGAGGGCGCTGCAACTCGGCCGCGGCATGATCGTCGTCGTCAACAACAAGGCCGAGGGCTGCTCGCCGGGCAGCGTGCTCGAACTGGCGCGCGCGATCGTCATGGCGATGCAGCCGTCCACCAGCTGATTGCCTTGCCAGCTCGCCGCGCAGGGCGGATCCTGCGCCGATGCGACACCGATTCCCGCTGCTGCTGTCCCTCACCCTGCTGACCGGCTGCGCCTTCCACGGCGAGGCCACCCATTGGAATCGCCGGGTCGGGGCCGACGGCAAGCCGATCTTCGTGCACACCACCACCAACGTCGGCCTCAACATCGGCATCCTGTTGCCGCTGTTCGGCAACGTGACCATCGACTCGATGCTCGACGAGACCTCGGGCGCCATCGCCGAGAAGGGCAGCGATCGCCTGCGGGTGATCCAGACCAGCAGCGAGAACTACTGGTACGGTTTCCCGCCGTTCACGTGGATCCTGACGCCGGTGATCACCAACGTCGCGGTCGAGTACGAGCCGTGCGCGGCCGAGCTGGCCGCCGCCGCAACGGCGGCAACCAAGTGAGCGTGGCCGCCCGTCGACAGCCGCCCGCGCCAGCTGCATAGTGCGCGGGGAAGCCGTTCGCCCCCGCCCGGAAGACGCATCGTGAAGCCACTGTTCCCAGCCGTCTCGTCGCTGCTGCTCGCTGCCATCGTCACCGCCCAGCAGAAGGATCCCGAACTCGAGCGCGCCCGCAAGCTGCTCGGCGAACGCACCGAGGACGAAGTGACCGCCGGCGCCGACCTGTGCGCGAAGGCCAACAGCCCCGCCGCGGTCGAGGTCCTGCTCGAGGTCCTGGCCGAGGTCGAGCGGCGCACCCACATGCACCTGTCGCCGGGCCACTACCGCGACATCGTCTGGGACGCACTGGTGCGGATCACCGATCCCTACGCCCGCCGCCGCGTCGAACACGAACTGAAGAACGGCCGCGACCAGAACGTGCGCCAGTGGTGCGCGGAGCTGCTCGGCATCTACGGCGAAGCCGGCTTCGGCGAATCGCTGAAGCGCGCCCTGTCGGCGAAGGACGAGGACATCGTGCGCCAGGCGGCCCGCGCGCTCGGCCTGCTGAAGTTCGAGGGCGCCATCGGCCCGCTGTCGACGCTGACCAGACACCGCAACGACTACGTGCGCGCCAACGCGATCGAGGCCCTGGCCCGCATCAGCCCGGCGCAATCGGGCCAGTTCCTCGCCGCGATCGCCCAGGACCGCAGCGGCGGTGTGCGCTGCGCGCTGCTGGGCGCGGCCCCGCAGCTGTGCGGCGACCAGACCGAGGCGCTGTCGACCACGGCGCTGCGGGATGCGGACTGGCGCCCGCGCATGCAGGCGGTGCAGAACCTGGGCCAGATCAAGACCAAGACCGCGGTCGACGCGCTGATCACGGCGCTGCGCGACGGCCGGCCGGTGGTCGCGGCCCGCGCGATGCACGAGCTGCAGGAACTGACCGGCGAGCCGATCCAGCAGGTCGAGGTCTGGGAGAAGTGGTGGCCGGAGCACCGCGAGATGTTCGGCTTCCCCGGCCAGCGCGGCATCGGCAAGCGCGAGGGCGGCACCGTCGCCTACAACGGCGTGCCGGTCGACAGCGACCACATGGCGTTCCTGATCGACAAGTCGGTGATGATGCGGGCGAACCTCGGCAGCAAGGGCATGAGCAAGGAGGCCGCGGCACAGGCCGAACTGCAGCAGGTGCTGGAGCAGCTGAACGGCAAGGTCACCTTCAACGTGTTCCACTACGACGTGGCCGTGACCGCGTTCGAGAAGAAGGCGATCCCGCTGACCGAGAAGAGCCGCAAGCGCGCGCTCGAGTTCGCCGCGGTCAAGAGCGCGGGCCGCGAGAAGGACATCTGGCAGGCGCTGGTGGCCGTCGTCGCCGATCCGACGCTCGACACGGCGTACCTGCTGTCGTCGGGCGAGCCGGACACCGGGCTCTACGTGCACTGGAACCGCGTCACGCGGCATCTGGCCGACCTGAACCGCTTCCACAAGGTGACCGTGCATGCGGTCGCCTACACCGACAACGAGTGGTATCGCGATCAGTTGAAGAAGATCGCCGAGGCCACCGGCGGCCACTTCCGCAGCCTGGAGTGATCCAGCGAGCCACGGCCCGGCGACGCGGGCAGGAGTGCTGGCGCGACCGTCCCGGCCACCTTTGTCCCCGCGACATCTCGTTGACAACTTCGGCGCCGCGGCCGCTAGCTTCGATCCATCGCCCCTTCCTCGCATCGCCCCCGCACCTGGCTGTCGCTGCTGGCCCTCGCCTCGGGCACGGCGCTGTTGGCGATCGTCGGCAGCAGCCTCGTGCGCACCGCGCAACAGGCGCAGCAGCGCGCCGAACTCGCGGCCCAGCGCGATGCCCGCGACCTCGCCAGCGCCCTGCGCGCGGCGCTGCGCAACCCGGCGGTGCTGACGACGATCCCACCGGCAGAGCAGGCGAACGTGCGCGACGGTGCGGTGGTCGTCGACAACGAGGTCGGCTGGCTGCAGCCATTGCCCGAACGCACGCCCGAGGCGGTGCTCGCCGGCCAACTGCTCGCCGCGCAACGCGCCGAATGGAGGGACGGCGACCAGGCCAGCGCTCGCAGGCAGTTCGCGATGCTGCTCGAGGAGCCTGCCCGCGCCGCGTGGCCGGCGCTGGTCGCCGGCGCCTTCCACGCGCTGCGTGATGGCGCGACCGAACTCGCCGCGGCCCGCACCCAGGCGTTGCTGCAGGCCTGCGACCGGCCGCCGGCGGCCGGTGCCGAGCCCGAGTTCGCGCGCGCGGCCGTCAGTACCGCACTGCTGTGCGCGGCGCTGACGATGCCGCGTTCGCCGCAGCTCGACGCCCACCTGATCGCGCTGCCGACCGAACTCGCCGCCCCACTGTGGTCGCGGCTGCACGAACGTGGCACGCCGGCCCCGGACCTCGCCGCGGCCCAACGCGCCACCGCCGCACGGCGCGCACTGCTGCTGGAGCTCGCAGCCGAGCTGCGCGAGCTGCCGGCGCAGCCGGCAGTTCGCGGCCGCGGCGAACGGCTGTGGCTGTGGTTCCCCGCCGACGCCGTCGGCAACGGCACCGCCGCCGCCGTCGACATCGCGTGGTTGTTGACGCTGCCGGGCCTCGGCACCAGCCGCCCGACCCCGAGCGCCGCTCTGCCGCCACTGCCCGATCGTGGCCAGCTCGTGCTCGCACCAGCGCCGCTGCCGCACGGCGCCGACGATGTGATCCCCGGCCTCGCCGGCGTCGTGCCGGAGCCGGCCCCACCACTGCCGTGGTCGCAGCGACCGGGCCCGCTGCTCGGCGCGGCCGGGCTGTTGCTGCTGGTGTTCGGCCTCAGCGCGTTGGCGCTGGTGCGCGGCGCCCGCCAACAAGCGCTCGCGCTGCGCGCCCGAAGCGAGTTCCTGACCGGGGTCACGCACGAACTGAAGACGCCGCTGGCGTCGATCCGGCTGATCGCCGACGTGCTGCAGGACGACGACGTCGAACCGGCGCAACAGCGCGAGTACTTCGCGCTGCTCGGCAGCGAGACGGCGCGGCTGTCGACGCTGCTCGAGAACGTGCTCGACCTCGGCCGCATGGAACGCGGCGAACGCGCCTACGACCGCCGTCCCGGCGATCTCGCCGCGATCGTGCGCGACACCGTGGCGCAGTTCCGCCCGTTGCTGCAGCAGGCGCGGCTCGCGGTCGCGCTGCACGAAGGCTGCAGCGCCGCAGCGGCGGTGGTCGACCGCGGTGCGATCGTGCAGGTGCTGCTGAACCTGCTCGACAACGCGCGCAAGTATGCGGCCGGCGGCGGGCGCATCGACGTCACCACCGCGGCGGCGAACGGTCGCTTCACGGTCGCGGTGCGCGACTTCGGCCCCGGCGTGCCGGCCGCCGAGCACGACGCGGTGTTCGCGCAGTTCCGCCGCGGCCGGGCGCAGCAGCACGGCGCGGTGCCGGGGCTCGGTCTCGGCTTGTTCCTGGCCCGCACGATCGCGACCGCGCACGACGGCACGCTGGTCTGCGAGGCCCCCGCACAAGGCCCCGGCGCCCGCTTCGTGTTGACGTTGCCGATGCTCGAGGAGAACGCATGAGCAGCCATCTGTTGTTGGTCGAGGACGATCACGCGATCCGCACCGTGCTGCAGGACGCGCTGCGGCGCGACGGCCACCAGGTCACCAGCGCGCAGGACGGCGACGAGGCGCAGGCGCTGCTGCGGCAGCGCGCGTTCGACCTGCTGCTGCTCGACGTGATGCTGCCGGGGCCGAGTGGTCTCGATCTGCTGCGCCGGTTCCGTCAGCGCGACACCGACACGCCGGTGCTGCTGCTGACCGCGAAGGGCAGCGAGGACGACAAGGTGCTCGGGCTCGAACTCGGCGCCGACGACTACGTGACCAAGCCGTTCTCGCTGCGCGAACTGCGCACCCGCGTGCAGGTGCTGCTGCGGCGCCGGCAGCGGCGCAGCGAGCGGCCGGCCGGCGAGCTGCAGATCGGCGCCAACACGATCGACCTCGACGGCTACCAGCTGCGGCGCGGCCGCACCGTGCACCGGCTGTCGCCGACCGAGGTCGCGATGCTGCAGCTGCTGTGGCGCGAACGCGGCCGGGTCGTCGATCGCTCGATGTTCCTGCAGGAGGTCTGGGACGGGGCGGTGATCGGCGATCGCACCATCGACACGCACCTGCTGCACCTGCGCCAGAAGCTCGAACGCGACCCGAAGGCGCCGCGGCATCTGCTGACCGTGCACGGCGTCGGCTACCGGCTCGTCGTCGAGCCGGAGTGAACGCCGTCGACCGCGACAACTCCACGACACCGATTCGACGACCCCACGACCGAACCGCGCTGCCGAGCGCCTTCCATGACCGCATGAACCGAACCACTCGAACGGGACTTCTCGCCGCCGTGCTGGCGGTGGTCACTCCGGCGCAGGACGCGAGCACGCCGCAGGCGGCGCTGGCGCGGGCGCAGCTGCTCGAACAGCAGGAAGGGGATCTCGCGCAGGCGGAGCAGGCGTATCGCGCGCTGCTCGCTGCGCCGGATGCGGCGGCGGTGCATCCGGCGGCGGCGCTGCGGCTCGGCGCGATGTTGTGGCGGCTCGAGCGGCGGGAGGACGCGCGGCCGTTGCTCGAGCAGGCGGTCGCCGGCGGCGGGGCCATCGCCGAGGAAGCGCAGGCGCTGCTGCAGGGGCAGGGGCCGGATGCGCAGCAGGAGGCGGCGCGGCAGGAACAAGCGCGGATGCTGGTGCAGAGACTGTACTACCTGCTGCAACGACCGCTCGACGGCGAGGGCAAGCTCGCCAACGAGGATCGGGAAGCCGTAGCGCATGTCGAGAAGAAGCTGGACACGATCGGGGCGTCTGCCTCGATCGCGCTGGCCCAGTGGTTCGGGCCCAACACCGTGTTCAAACTCGACGCGGTGGGCAGCGACCGAGGAATCATGCCGCTGAGCAGCGCCGCGTGGCGCATCGGTCATGCGCCGCTGCGGGAGGCGCTCCTGCGAGTCGCCGAGCAGGGCTCGGTCGAAGCGCGCGTGTTCCACGCCGAGGCGGCTACGCGCACGAGCATCGCCGCCGACATGGAGCCGGTGCTGCTGCGCTTCGCCGCAGCGCCGGACCCGACCGGCGAGGTCTGGCCGCAGGCGAGGAATGCGTTCCGAGGACGCTTGCCATTCGCACGCCTCGAGTCGCTGGTGCAGGACGACGCTCCCGGCGTTCGCGCGGCGGCGCTGTCCGGCCTGGCCTACCAGTGGAGTTATCAGCCGGTGCCGGCGCGCGAGGCCTTGATCGCCGAGCTCGGCGAGCTGATCCGCGCGGCAACCCGCAGCGACGATCGCCGCGTTCGCGACGGCGCCTGGGAACTGATCGGCGCCTGCCTCAACCACGGGCCGACCGCCGGCACCTACCTGTTCTTCGACGAGATCGATCGCGCCAAGGACAGGGTGATCGGCGGCGGCATCGTCGCGTGGCACTTGGTCCAAGACGACGCTTGGCTGCAGGCGGCTGCCGCTGCCGCACAGCGCCTGGGCCCAGCAGTGTTCGACAACTCTGGCTCGAGTCGCTCCTACGATACGCTCTTGGCGCTGCTCGACTCCGCCCAAGACCGGCGGTGGGGCCAGGGCAGTGTCGAGGCAGTGATCACACTCCTCGAACTGGGCTACGGCAGACGCCCCAACTGGTGGATCAACGCGATCCGACTGGCCGACGAGGGGCAACTCGCCCGGTTGCTGCGCCAGGCGCCACGAGTAGCCGAAGGTCGGCTGACGCAGCTCATGTCCTCCTGGCGCAGCCTTCCGATCACCGCACTGCCAGTACTGCGCGAGCTCGTCGGCGATGCGATGCGCAGCGCTTCGGAGTCGTTCGGGCGTCCGTCCTCGGAACACCGCCAAGTCCGCGGCAAGAGCCAGTACATCGCCGTGAGGGTTCCGCAGCAGGTCCTGAAGTGGGCAGCCGACACCAAACACCCGAACGCAGCGACCTGGCTCGGCGAGCTGGCGGCCGCGCAGCCGACCCTGGTTCATCACTGCGCGTTGCTGTTGGCCGATCTCGCCGACGCCAAGGTGGTCGAGGCCCTGCCACCGTTGCGATCGCTGCTGGTCTGGGAAGGCAACGAGGAGAACGAACTGAACGAGAGGGAGCGCAACCGCATCTTCGCAGCCCTGACCAAGGCCGGCGACGTCGACGCGATTCCGCTGTTCCCCCGCGCCTACGAGCTCGGGCTCGCCGACCCACACCAGTACCCCTTGCCGGTGGGCATCGACTTCCTCTGCGAAGGCCACGGCTACCAAGAGGCAGCGCTGCAGCAGTGCTGGCAGACCTTGCTCGACAGCGCGGCCGCCGCGAGCGTCTTTCGCGACCTGAACCAGGAGCAGGACCGGCCGCTGGTGCCGCTGCCGGTGCTCGACCTGACCATCGACCGCCTGATCCGCTCCGGTCCGACCACGAGCACGATCAAGAGCGGCTTGCCTGACCGGGTCCGCTCAGCCTTTGCGGAACTCTCCGCCCCCCTGCCCGAGGCATCGTCGCTGCTGGCCGCCACGCGGCGGTTCCTCGGCGTGGCCGAGCCCGAGCTGGCCGTGCAGCTGTTCCAACGACTGCCCACGGCGCTTGCCCGCCAGCTCGGCAACGAAGGACTGGCGCTGCTGCGACGCACCGGCGACGGGCGGATGGTCTACGAACTGACGGGCAACGGCATCGAGCTCACGATCGACGACTGGCGCACCGCGCTGCAGAGTGCGTCGATGCGCACGTATGCCCTCGAGCACCTCCCCGCCGCGGGCGCCGTACTCGGCGCCGTACGACCGAACATCGAGGCGCTGCTGCGCGACTCGGAGCAGGACATCCGCATCGAAGCCTGCGCCGCGATGCAGCGGCTGTTCGGCGCCGACGCCGTGCCGGCTCTGCTGCCGCTGCTGCAGGACCAGGACGAAGACGTGCGCAAGAAGGCCCGCGAGGCCCTCGACCAGCTGCGCCAGGATGCCGAGCAGCGCGCGTTCTGGCGCGAAGCCGGCACCGGAATCGACCTGCGCCCGCAGGCCGCCGCCAGCAAGCTGCTGCAGCAGGCGAAGGCCGGCGAGCCGAAGGAGCAGCGCCTGCTCGCGGTGCGTTCGCTGGCGATGCTCGGCGCCGCCGAGGCGCTGCCGTACCTGATCGACCTGACCAAGGACCAGGACCAGGAACTCGCCGCCGCGGCGCGCGCCGCGATCACCGCCATCCACCAGCGCGGCGCTGCGCCCGGCGCGACGAAGTGAGCGCGGTCGGCGCGCGCCGTCGCGCCGCGCACTGCGACTCGCTACCGTGCGCGCGGTGGGAATCGCACTGCTCTTCGTCGGCGTCCTGGTGATCGGCCTGATCGGCGCGTACTTCGCGCACCTGGCCGAACAGAAGCACCGCGCCGTGATGCAGGCGCTCGCGGACGAACTCGGCCTGCGCTACCAGCCCGAGCCCTGTGCCGACCACGACGACGAATACGCGCAGTTCGAGATCTTCCGCCGCGGCCACTCGCGGGTGGCGATGCACACGCTGAGCGGCAGCCTCGAACTGTTCGATCGGCCGTGCGCGGTCCGCGCCGGCGACTTCCGCTACAAGGTCACCAGCAGCAACGGCAAGACCACGAGCACGCGCACCTACCGCTTCAGCTACCTGATCGTGCACCCGCCGTGGCCATCGCCGACGCTGCTGGTGCGGCGCGAGGGCATGTTCGACAAGATGAAGGCCGCGTTCGGCTTCGACGACATCGACTTCGAGTCGGCCGAGTTCAGCAAACGCTACTACGTGACCTCGAGCGACAAGCGCTTCGCCTACGACGTGCTGCACCCGCGCATGATCGAGTTCCTGCTCGCCAGCGACCCGCTGACGCTCGACCTCGAAGGTGGTGCGCTGTGCATCAGCGACGGCACCCGCCGCTGGCAGCCCGACGACTACCGACGGCAGCTCGCGTTCGTGCGCGAGTTCTGCTCGCACTGGCCGCGCCACCTGCTGCAAGATCTGGAGCAATGATGGAACCCTGGCTGATCATCGCCATCGTCGTCGTGCTGGTGCCCGCGATCTGGTGGATCGCCGTCTACAACCGCTTCGTGCGCCTCAAGCACACGGTCGCCGAGAGCTGGGCCGACATCGACGTCGAGCTCAAGCGCCGCTACGAGCTGATCCCCAACCTGGTCGCGACGGTGAAGGGCTACGCCAAGCACGAGGCCGAACTGCTCGAACGCGTCGTGCAGCTGCGCAACCAGGCGATGGCCAACCGCGGCAGCGCCGCGAGCCAGGCCACCGACGAGAACGCGCTGCTGCGGGGCGTGAAGTCGGTGTTCGCGGTCGCCGAGGCCTACCCGCAGCTGAAGAGCGACGCCAACTTCCGCGCGCTGCAGGAAGAGCTGGCGGTCACCGAGGACCGCATCGCCGCCGCGCGGCGGTTCTTCAACGCCAACGTGCGTGAGCTGCGCAACCTGCGCGAGGGCTTCCCGACCGGCGTGGTCGGCGGCGCGATGGGCATCGAGCTGCCGACGTTCTTCGAGCTCGACTCCGACCACGAACGCGTCGTGCCGCGGCTCGATCTCGGTGCCCCGCGGACCTGACGAACACGCCGGTCACCACACGCCGATCGTCAACGCGAGCCCGTTGCTGCTGGTCAGCAGCGTGATGCTGCCGTCGGCCGCGAGTTCGAAGGCCACCACCTGCTGCCGCCAGACTCGTCCCGCCAGCGAAATGGAGTTCGGCACCGGCAACGCCAACGCCACGGCACCCGCCGTCGGCACGTGCAGCCCCAGCACATCGGGTGACGCGAGCAGCAGGCAGCCAGCCGCCCCCTGCGGCAGGATCTGGCTGAGTGGCAACGAGATCGCGGTGAGGCCCAGCACGCTGGCGACCAGGCCGTTCGGCGGCATCCCGGTCGCCCGCGACGAGAACGTGCTGCCGATCCAGGGCGCCTGCTCGGCAGCCAGCACATTGGCGCCACCGGCCCCGGCGCAACCACCGCCGAACGTCGCGACGCTGGCCGGACACGGCGTGACGGTGCGAGCGAAGCCCGAGGTCGCGCGGCCGTCGATGCGCCGGAAGGCGCCGCCGAAGGCCACGCCATCGGGCAGCAGCAGCAGGTCCTTCACGTCGGCATCGGCGCCGGCGCCGAACTGCGTCCAGGTGCTGCCGTTCCAGCGCGCGAGTCGGCACACGGTGGCACTGCCGGAAGTCGCGAAGTCGCCGCCGACCAGCAGGTCCCCGTTCGGCAGCCGCACGACCGAGTAGACGTGCGCACCGCTACTGCCGCCGAGGCCACTGCCGAGCGCGGACCAGCTGCTGCCGTTCCAGCGAGCCACGCGCATCCCCGGCGTGGTGAACGTACCGACCACCACGAGGTCGCCGTCGGGCAGCAGCACCATGGCGCGACCGGCATTGCCGAGGCCCGAGCCGAGCGGCTGCCACGCCGAGCCGTTCCACTCGGCGATGTGGTTGACGGGGGCACCCGAGCTGGTCAGGAAGGAGCCGGTGGCGATCACGTTGCCGTTGGGCCGCACGACCAGGGACTCCACGATTCCCGACAGCCCACCCAGCGGCAACCACCAGTTGCCGTCCCAGCGCAGCACGCTGTAGGTCTGGCCGAACATCACGAAGAAGCCACCGGCCAACAGCTCGCCGTTCGGCAGTTCGGCGAGGCATTCCACGGATCCGGGCGGACCGCTGCCGAACGACGACCACGTGGTGCCGTCCCACTCGGCCAGGTAGCTGGCATTCAGTCCGCCGATGCTCTGGAACGTGCCGCCGACCGCGAGTCGGCCGTTGCGCCGCATCAACATCGTGGTGACTCTGCCGAGCCCGGCCGGCGCGACCGCCGCGAACAGCGACCACGAGCTGCCGTTCCAGCGCCCGATACCCGGCAGCGGCAACCCATCGGCGTCCGTCAGCGAGCCGCCGACCAGCAGATCGCCGTTGGGGAGCCTCGCCAGCGACTCGACGCCGCCGCCCAGCCCACGGTTGCAGGGCCGCCAGCCGCTGCCGTCCCGACGCGCGAGGTTGCGAGCCGGGATCGAGTCGACCGCGCCGAAGCTGCCGCCGACCAGCAGCTCGTTGTTGGGCAAGGGCAGCAGCGACCACGCGGTGGGTCCCGCCCCGAGGGTCACCTGACTGGCGCCGGTCCAGCGCTCGATCCGAGCGATCTGACCGGTGAAGTTCGCCCCGATCGCCAGCAGCAGATCGCCACCTGGCAGAGCCAGGACCCGGTTGACCGGCTGGACCGAGCCGGGGCCGACCTGCACCCAGCTGCTGCCATTCCAACTGGCGATCCCGGCGGCAGGGGTGCCGCCGGCAAGGCTGAATCCGCCGGACGCGATCAGGTCGCCGTTCGCCGCCACGGCGAGGTCGATCACGGTGCCGTTCATGCCGCCGCCGAGCGACGACCACGCACCACCGTTCCAGCGCGCGACGTAGCCGACCAGCTGGCCACCAGCACCCTGGAACAGGCCGCCGGCCACCAATTCGCCGTTCGGCAGCACCGCCAGGGCGGTGCCGGGATCACTGAGGCCACCACCGAGCGCCGACCAACTGCTGCCGTTCCAACGGGCGATGCGCGCCGCGGGAACGCCACCGGCGAGCTGGAACTCGCCGGTCACCACCAGGTCACCGCCGGGCAACTGCACGATCTCCGCGGCATTGGTCAACGGACCGGTGCCGTCGAGACCGGCGCCGAGCGGAGCGAACGTGCTGCCGGTCCAGCGCGCGAGCCGGGAACATGCCACCCCGTTGGCGAGCGTGAAGCGGCCGCCGACCACCAGCTCGCCGCTGGCGAGCACGAGCAGGGATTCGACCGCATCGTTGGTGCCGCTGCCGAATGGCGTCCAGGCCCCGCTCACCGGATCCCACATCACGAGGTTCGCGGCCTCGACCTCGCCGGCGAGCGCGAACTGCCCGCCGATCACGACTCGCGGCGACAGCGGCCCAGAACCGTCGGGGTCCCAGCGCACCATGGTGCGCACCACGCCGGAGACGCCGGGGAAGCCGGCGGTCAACCAGGAGTTGCTGCATTGCGCGAGCACATCGCCGGTCGCGATGGCGGCGAGCAGTGTCGCCGGGAGGTGGAGCCAACGGTCGAAGGATGCATGCATGGCGGATGGGTTCCTCGGCGGGCCGGTGCGACGTGCTGCAACTCACGGACCGGTCCCTCGCCCAGGGCCCGGTGCCAGCTTCGACCGCGTTCAACCGAGGCAGTGACGGGCCACCGACGGCGGGCGCTGGCCAACCGACGAGGGGCGGCGATACTCGGCGCATGCCTCGCCTCCTCCATCATGGCCCGTTCGCATCCGCTCTGTACGTGGCGACGCTGCTGTACGGCTCCGCCGCGGCCCAGGTCGCGGCCCAGGCCTCGATCCCGGTCGCGGTGACGGCGGTGACGAGCCCGCCGTCGTTGATCTTCAGCTGGCCGTTCGACAGCACCGCGACCGGCTACCAGATCAGCCGGCGGCTGCCCGGCGCCAGCGGCTGGAGTGTGCCGACCACGGTGCCGGGCGCCGGCAGCGCCACCGGCTGGACCGACACCACCGTGGTGACCGGGACCCGCTACGAGTACCAGCTCAACAAGCTCGGCAGCCCGGCCGCGCGCATGCTGCTGACCGCCGGCGTCGCGGCCAGCGCGATCGAGGATCGCGGCATCTGCGTGCTGCTGGTCGATGCGACGCTGGTGGCCGGCCTCGGTGCGCGCCTCGATCGCCTGCAGCAGGACCTGCTCGGCGACGGCTGGCGCGTGCGTCGGCACGACGTGCAACCGACCGACAGCGTGCCGAGCGTGAAGGCCCGCATCACCGCCGAGGTCGCCGCCAACCCCGGCCTGGTGCGCTCGGTGTTCCTGCTCGGCCACGTGCCGGTGCCCTACTCGGGCTCGATCACCCCCGACGGACACGTGCCCGATCACAGCGGTGCCTGGCCGGCCGACGTCTACTACGGCGAGCTCACCAGCGCCTGGACCGACGTCAGCGTCAACACCACCGTCGCCGCGCGCCCGCAGAACCGGAACGTGCCCGGCGACGGCAAGTTCGACCAGAGCTCGATCCCGAGCGACATCGAGCTCGAGGTCGGCCGCGTCGACTTCCACGACCTGCCGTCGTTCCCGGCGAGCGCGCTGCAGCTGACGGCGGCGTACCTCGACAAGGACCACGACTATCGCCACAAGGTGTTCGCGGTCGATCAGCGCGCCGTCATCGACGACAACTTCGGCTGGTTCGGCGGCGAGGCGTTCGCGGCCTCGGGCTGGCGCAATTTCACGGCGCTGGTCGGCGCGGCCAACGTGCAGAACGGCGACTACTTCGGCACCCTGAACGTGCCGAGCGGCGGCGGCCATGCCTGGTCGTACGGCTGCGGCGGCGGTTGGTTCGCGGGCGCGGGCGGCGTCGGTTCCACCACCGACTTCGTCACCAGCCAGAACCGCGGCGTGTTCACGATGCTGTTCGGCAGCTACTTCGGCGACTGGGACAGCACCGACAACTTCCTGCGCGCGGCGCTGGCGCAGGGCTGGACGCTGAGCAACGCGTGGGCCGGGCGACCGCACTGGTCGTTCCATCCGATGGGCCTCGGCGGGACGCTCGGCGCCTCGGCGCGGCTCAGCCAGAACGACACGACGGCCGGCGGGTTCGGCGGCCGCAGCATCCACGTCGCGCTGATGGGCGACCCGACGCTGCGCCAGCACGTGATCGCACCGGCCAGTGCACTCGTCGTCACCGACGCGTGGCCGCAGGCGAACCTGAGCTGGACGGGGTCGAGCGACCCGGTCGCCGGCTACCACGTCTATCGCTCGAACGACGTCGGCAAGCAGTTCGTGCGGCTGACCACGGCGCCGGTCGCCAGCACGCAATGGACCGATCCGCAGGCGCTGGCCGGCAGCTCGACCTACCTGGTGCGCGCGGTGCGGCTCGAGACGACGCCGACCGGCAGCTACTGGAACCTCGCGCAGGGCGCGTTCGCTTCGGTGGTGCTGCCGACGCAGGCGGCCGCGCACACGAACTACGGTGCCGGTTGCCATGGTCTGCAGCTCGCCGCCTCGCCGGCGCCGGTGTCGACGCCGGTGGCGGGCACGCTGGTGACCTACTCGATCAGCGGCATCCCGGAGACGGCGCCCGGCAGCGGCACGAGGTTCGGCGTCACGATCGTGAGCCTCGGCGGCGACCCGCTCGGCGCGCCGCTCGATGGTCTCGGGGCGCCGGGGTGCCGGCTGTTCGTGACCGGACTCGACAACGTCACGATGTTCCTCGGCAGCGCCGCGGTGCAGACGACGACGTTCACGATCCCCGCCGGCGTCACCCCCGGCACGCAGCTCTACGCGACCGCCGCGGCGTTCGTGCAGCCGGGCACGCTGAACGCCTACGGCGTGGCCACCAGCAACGGCACCGCCAGCTTCATCAACCTGCAGTGAGACCGGCTGCCGGCCGCGGCGACGAGCTGGCTGGTGCGATCCGGGCCAGCGACGCGCTGACCGAGCCATCGCTGACCGAGCCATCGCTGGCCGAGCCATCGCTGGCCGGTCCGGCCCGCACAGGCGGGCCGGAAAAAATGGCGGAGAGGGGGGGATTCGAACCCCCGATGGGTTGCCCCACTCCGGTTTTCGAAACCGGTACAATCAGCCACTCTGCCACCTCTCCGCGAGGTTTCGCCGCGCATGCGCGGGGCGCCGATTGAGGGCGCGCATCTTGCCGAGCCCCGCACCGCTTTTCAAGGCTGGTCCGGACCTGGCGGCAGCGGCAGCGACGGATCGGCGCCGCGCTTGCCGCGGAAGAACGCGCGCAGCAGCGCGGCGCTGGCAGCGGCCCCTTCGCCCTCGCGCACCACGCAGCGGTGATTGAGCCGCGGGTCCTCGAGCAGCGTCGCCAACGAGCGCACCGCGCCGAACTTCGGGTCGCGGGCGGCGAACACGACCGTGTGCACGCGGCTGTGCAGGATCGCGCCGGCGCACAGGAAGCACGGCTCGAGCGTGCAGTAGAGCACCGCGCCGGGCAGTCGCTTCACGCCTTGGCGCACGAAGGCCTGCTGCAGCGCCAGCAGCTCGGCGTGTGCCAGCGGCGAACGCTGCGCTTCGACCTGGTTGCGCGCCTCGGCGAGCACGATGTCGTCCTGCACCACCAGCGCACCGACCGGCACTTCGTCGGCGGCCGCCGCCGCGGCCGCCAATTCGAGGCAACGCCGCATCCAGCGCGCGTCTTCGCTTGTCGGTGGCACGGAGCTCATCTATGGTCCGGCACTCTTCCTGCACCGGGACCTGTGAGCAAGCGCGACTTCCTTTCGACTGCCGATCTCTCCCGAGCCGAGCTCGACGACCTCCTCGACCTCGCGGCGCGCGTGAAGGGCAAGCGCCCGGGTCAGGTGCTCGCCGGCAAGACGCTGGGCCTCCTGTTCTTCCAACCGAGCCTGCGCACGCGGGTGTCGTTCGAGGTGGCGATGGTCCAGCTCGGCGGCCACTGCATCAACCTGTCGAGCGACGACCTCTACGAGCTCGAACCGCAGGAACAGGCGGTGATGGACGGCCCCGCCGAGGAACACGTCAAGGACGCCGCGCGCACGCTGTCGCGCTACGTCGACGCGCTCGGGATCCGTTCGGCATCGCGCACCGGCACCTGGGACCGCGACCGGCAGGAACTGCTGGTGCGCAGCTACGCGAAGTACGCGTCGGTGCCGGTGATCAACCTCGAGACCTGCTTCGCGCACCCGTGCCAGGCGCTGGCCGACGTGATGACGATGCGCGAGAACCTGGTGTCGCTGCGCGGTCGCAAGCTGACGCTGCTGTGGTGCAACCACCCGGAGCCGAAGTCGCTCGGCCCGACCCACTCGATGCTGCAGTTGGCGGCGCTGTCGGGCATGCAGATCACGCTCGCGCACCCGCTCGGCTTCGAGGTCGATCACGAGGTGCTCGAGAAGAGCCGCGCGGTGGCCGCCGAGGCCGGCGGCTCGCTGCAGGTCGAGAACGACATGCAGACCGCGGCCCGCGGCGCCGAGGTGCTCTACGCGCGTTCGTGGGGTTCGACCAGACACTGGCACGACCCCGAACGCGAGGCGATCGTGAAGCGTTCGTTGACCGGCTGGCGCGTCGACGAGCAGCTGATGGCGAGCACCAAGAACGCGCTGCTGATGCACCCGCTGCCCGTGCGTCGCAACGTCGCCGCGACCGATGCCGTGCTCGACGGCAAGCAGTCGCTGATCTACGAGCAGGCGGCCAATCGCGCCCACGTGCAGAAGGCGCTGCTGATGCACCTGCTGAAGTGAGCTGCCGCGCGCGGCGGCCCGGAACTCAGCCGGCGCCGCGCACGAAGCCCTCGGCGAGCGCCACCGAGCGCAGCCCGGCAGCGAGGCCGATGGCCGGGGTCAGTCCGAGCGCCAGCGCCGCCGGCCCACCATCGGCGACCCAACCTGCCGCGCGCAGTTCGCGCACCTTGTCGCGGTTGAAGTAGCTGCTGCGGCCGCGAAGGCGGCCGAGGCAATCGCTCGCCGACGCCGCCAACGCCGCCAGCCCGAGCGGGACGCGAACGAGCCGCGCGCGCCGGTCGCAGGCCCGGGCCATCGCCCGCAAGAACGCGTGCGTGTCGGTGCGTTCGGGTCCATCGAGCGGCAAGATCGCGCCCGCCGGTCGCCGGACCGCGGCGGCCAGGATCGCCGCCACCACGTCGTCGGCGTGCATCACCGACAGCGGCTGCGGCCGCGGCGGCGCCGCACAGACGATCGAACAGGCCTGCCGGAACATCAGCCGCGTCGCGGCATCCCCCGGCCCGTAGATCACCGGCGGCCGCAAGATCGTCCACGACGGAACCCGCTCGACGACCAGCTGCTCCCCGCGGCGCTTGCTGTCGCCATACCATGAGACCGGACGCGCAGCCGCGGGCAGCGCCGCCGAATCGGCGCCGTCGACACTCGGGCCGGCAGCGGCGAGCGAGGACACCAGCACCACGTGGGCGGCCGGCGCCGCGGCCGCGTCGATCGCGGCCAGCAAACGCTCCGTGCCCTGCACGTTGACGGCGTCGTAGTCGGCCGGTCGATGGCCTTTCAGCGTGCCGGCCAGATGCAGCACCAGGGGCACGCCCACCGCCGCGGCAGCCAGACCAGCCGCGGCGGGGTCGGCCAGGTCGCCCGACCACAGGCTCGCGGCGGGCAGCCCGCCGGCGGCAGCACGGGCCGGGTCGCGCACGAGGCAGCGCAGACGTTCGGGCGCCAACCCGGCGGCCAACAACCGGCGCACCAGCAGCCCGCCGAGGAATCCGGTGGCCCCGGTGACGAGGATCGGCCCGGGGAGGTCGTTCAGATCAGTCTGCTGCAGCCAGGACAAAAGTTTTGTCAGGGTGGGCAGCGCAATCTACCATCCACGGCTCAGCCTTGGACATCTTCCAGAAGTGCGATGGTTTCAGTCGAGCCCGTGAGCTTCAGGCCATGGGCGTTTACCCGTACTTCATTCCGCTGCACGGCAGCGAAGGCACCGAGGTCGAGATCGCCGGCAAACGGCTGATCATGATCGGCAGCAACAACTACCTGGGGCTGACCCACCACCCGAAGGTTCGCGAGGCGGCGCAGGCCGCGATCCGGCAGTACGGCACCTCGTGCTCGGGCTCTCGATTCCTGAACGGCACGCTGGAGCTGCACGAACAACTCGAGCGCCGGCTGGCGGCGTTCATGGGCCAGGAAGCGGCCCTGTGCATGTCGACCGGCTTCCAGACCAACCTGGGCGCCATCTCGGCGATCGCCGGCAAGGACGACATCATCCTCTGCGACCGCGAGAACCACGCCTCGATCATCGACGGCTGTCGGCTCAGCTTCGCCGATGTGCGCAAGTTCCGGCACAACGACGTCGCCGACCTCGAAGGTCATCTGCAGCGCGGCCACGCCCAGAATCGGGGCATGCTGATCGTCGTCGACGGTCTGTTCTCGATGATGGGCGACCTGGCGCCGCTGCAGGAGATCCGCGCGCTGGCCGACCGCTACGGCGCGCGCTTGATGGTCGACGAAGCGCACTCGATCGGCGTGCTCGGCACCAACGGGCGCGGCGCGGCCGAGCACTGCGGGATCCATCCCGACCTGGTGATGGGAACGTTCAGCAAGAGCTTCGCCAGCCTCGGCGGGTTCATCGCCGGCCCGGCCAACGTGATCCACTTCATGCGCCACCACGCGCGGGCGCTGATCTTCTCGGCGTCGATCACGCCCGCGTCCGCGGCCGCGGCGCTCGCGTCGCTCGAGCTGATCGAGACCCGGCCCGACATGCGCCGACGCGTGCTGCAGGTCGCCCATCGCGTGCGCACCGGCCTCGCCGAAATCGGCTACCAGACCGCCGGCACGCTGGCGAGCCCGATCGTGCCGGTGGTCGTCGGCGACCAGGTCCGCATGCTGACGCTGTGGCGGACCCTGTTCGACTGCGGCCTGTTCACCAACGCGGTGACGCAGCCGGCCGTGCCGATGGGCCAGGACCTGATCCGCACGTCCTACATCGCCAGCCACACCGATGCGCAGATCGATCAGGTGCTCGAGCGCTTCGCCGAGGCCGGCCGACGGCTCGGCATCATCAAGGACGATCGGTCGGCCGGGAATCCGGCGTCGCAGGCAGCGGGGCGCTGAACCCGCGCCTCGCGAATTCGCGCCGCGCGCAAGGCTGCGGCGAAGCCGCCCACTCGGCCGCCCGCGAGCACAACGGCCAGATCCGGGAACGCCCCTGGTCTCGCCCCACCCCAGGCGTAGCCTGACCCGGCGATGACCGAAGCGCCCCCGTTCGTGCACCTGCACGTGCGATCGCACTACAGCCTGCTGGCCGCCCCGGCCGAGGTCAGCTCCCTCGTGGCCGCCGCCGCCGAAGACGGGCAGCCGGCGCTGGCGTTGACCGACAACGGCAACCTGTTCGGCGCCGTCGAGTTCTTCAAGGCCTGCAAGGACAAGAAGATCAAACCGATCGTCGGGCAGACGACCTATGTCGCGGGACGCACCCGCCACGACACCGCCGGCGCCGACAATCCGACCTACGACCTGACGCTGCTGGCGGTCGACAACCAGGGCCTCGACAACCTGAAGAAGCTGTCCGGCCGCGCTTGGCTGGAGGGCTTCAGCTACCGGCCTCGCGTCGACCTCGAGGTTCTCGGCGAACACCGCCAGGGTGTGATCGCGCTGTCGGGCACGGTCTCGTCACAGATCTCGACCGCGGTGCTGCAGGGCGACCCGCAGGGTGCCAAGCGCGCCGCGATGCAGCTGCGCGAACTGTTCGGCGCGGACAACTTCTTCTTCGAGGTTGCCGAGACCGGCAACGAGCAGCAGCGCAAGGTGAACCACGCCCTGCGCGCGTTCGGCGGCGAGCTCGGCATCCCGTGCGTCGCCACCAACGACGTGCACTACCTGAAGGCCGACGACTGGCTGGCGCAGGACATCATGCTGTGCATCCGCAGCGGCAAGACCGTCGCCGATCCGCAGCGCTTCCGCATGGGCAGCAAGGAGCTGTTCCTGAAGTCCCGCGCGCAGATGGCGGCCGCGTTCGCCGACTGGCCCGAGGCGCTGGCCCAGACGGTGGCGATCGCCGACCGCTGCAGCGTCGGCATCGAGTTCGGCGTCTACCACCTGCCGGTGTTCCAGCCCGAGGACGGCAGCCCGCCCGACGTCTGGTTCCAACGCATCTGCCACGAGGGTGCGCTACGCCGCTACGGCAGCATCGACGAGAAGATCCAGCAGCGGCTCGACTACGAGATCGGCGTCATCAAGAAGCTGGGTTTCGTCAGCTACTTCCTGATCGTCCAGGACTTCATCCAGAAGGCGAAGTCGATGGGCATCCCGGTCGGCCCCGGTCGCGGTTCCGCAGCCGGTTCGATCGTCGCCTACGTGCTCGGCATCACCGACGTGTGCCCGCTGCGCTACGCGCTGCTGTTCGAGCGCTTCCTGAACCCCGGCCGCGTGTCGATGCCCGACATCGACATCGACTTCTGCGGCAACCGCCGCGACGAGGTCATCCAGTACGTGCGGCAGAAGTACGGCAACGACTGCGTCTGCCAGATCATCACCTTCGGCACCATGGCGAGCCGCGGCGTGCTGCGCGACGTCGGGCGCGTGCTCGACTTCCCGATCGCCGACGTCGACAAGCTGTGCAAGAAGGTGCCGCAGGGGCCGGGAGCCTCGCTGCAGGCGGCGCTCGAGACCGACGCCGAGCTGAAGGCGATCCGCGACTCCAGTCCGCAGCACAAGCGGCTGTTCGACCTGTCGCTGAAGCTCGAGGGGCTGGCGCGGCACAGCTCGATCCATGCGGCCGGCGTCGTGATCGCCGACCGACCGCTGCGCGACTACGTGCCGCTGGCCAAGAACGGCGACGACATCATCACGCAGTGGCAGATGACCGAGCTCGAGGAAGTCGGCCTGCTGAAGATGGACTTCCTCGGCCTGAAGACGCTGACCATCCTGCAGGAGGCGGTCCGCCTCGTGAACGAGGTGCACGGCGTCGCGATCGACCTCGGCACGCTGCCGCTCGACGACAAGCCGACCTACGAACTGATGGCGCGCGGCGAGACGCAGGGCATCTTCCAGCTCGAGTCGGGTGGCATGCGCGAACTGCTGACGCGGCTGAAGCCCGACACGTTCGAGGACGTGATCGCCGTGCTGGCGTTGTATCGCCCGGGCCCGCTCGGCTCGGGCATGGTGGACATGTTCGTGCGCCGCAAGCACGGCGAGGAGCCGGTCGTCTACCCGCACGCGGCGACGAAGCCGGTGCTGGAGCCGACCTACGGCGTCATCGTCTACCAGGAGCAGGTGATGCAGATCAGCAACATCATCGGCGGCTTCTCGATGACCGAGGCCGACAACCTGCGCAAGGCGATGGGCAAGAAGAAGCCCGAGGTCATGGCGAAGTTCAAGGATCAGTTCGTCGCCGGCGCCAAGGCCCAGACCTATGGCGAGAAGTTCGCGAAGGAACTGTTCGAGACGATGGAGTACTTCGCCGGCTACGGCTTCAACAAGTCGCACTCGACGGCCTACGCGCTGGTGACCTACCACACGGCCTGGCTCAAGACCCACTACCCGGTCGAGTTCACGGCGGCGAACCTCACGGTCGAATCGGGCAACAGCGACAAGATCAAGGAGTTCGTCGACGAGGCCCGGCGCTCCGGCATGCCGATCCTGCCGCCGAGCGTGAACACGTCCCAGCGCTACTTCAGCGTCGACCAGAAGGCGATCCGCTACGGCCTCGGCGCGATCAAGGGCGTCGGCACGCGCGCTGCCGACGGCATCGCCGCCGAACGCAAACGCGGCGGGCCGTTCACGAGCCTCGACGACCTGTGTGAGCGACTCGATGCCAACCTGCTCAACAAGGGGGCGCTCGAAGCGATGACCCAGGCCGGTGCGTTCGACGGGCTCGGGCGTTCGCGGGCGACCACGTTCGCCGGGATCGAGGCCGCCTTGCGCAACTCGGCCAAGGCCCGCGAGGACCGCCGCCGTGGCCAGAAGATGCTGTTCGCGCCCCCACCGTCCGGCGCGGCGGCGAGCACCGGACCGGTGACCGGCGAGTGGCCGGAGCACGACCGCCTGGCGCGTGAGAAGGAATCCCTCGGCTTCTATCTGTCGGGGCACCCGTTCGAGAAGCGCGGGGCGTTCCTGGCCCGCATCGCAGGCCAGACCACCGCATCGCTGGCCAAGCTCGAGCCGGGTGGCACCGCCCGTATCGCAGGCATGATCAGCTCGGTGCGCGTACTGCAGATCAAGCAGGGCAAGAACGCCGGGCAGAAGATGGCGCGCTTCCAGCTCGAGGATCTGCAGGGACAGGTCCCAGTGACCTGCTTCGCCCGCGCCTATGCGACCCTGAAGGACCGCATCATCGACGACGCGATCGTGTTCCTTACCGGACGGCTGGACAGCAACAGCGAAGAGAAGGCACTGCTGCTCGACCAGCTGGAGCCGGCGCCGGAGGTGGTGCGGCGGGAAGTTGCCGGCCTCGTGTTGCACCTGCGAGGGGCGCTCGCGGGCGAGAGCAACCTCCAGCGCATCGCCGACATCGTGGCCGGCTTCAAGGGCAGCCAACACCTGTTGCTCGACGTCGAGGACGGCACCGACTGCTATCGAGTGCGCGCGGACGAAGGGGTCAAAGTCACCGACGATTTGCTCGACGAGTTGGCCCTGCTGGTGGGCCCGGAGAACATGTCGTTCACGCGGCAGTAGCTCGCGCGACCGTTCGCGTGCCGATGCTTCGTACGCTGTTGCGCCGGTAGAAGGCGACGCGATCGAAGGCGCTGAGGGTGCCGATCGGACCAACCAGCCAGGATGGCGAAAGGCACGCAGACCGAGACGCCGGCCACCAACGCATAAAGGGCGTCGCCGGAAGTCCGGAGGCGCCCTTGCGAGACGAACAAGCTAGTGATCAGCGAGCGCCAGCGCCCTCGGCTTCCGCCGGAGCCTTGTTGGCGTTGGCCTCGGCGGCCTTGATCTGCTGCTCGAGGACGTTGTTCTCGACCAGCTCGAAGATGACCTTCGTGCCGCCGTCGCCGATCCGGTAGTCGGCCATCCGCAGGATGCGGGTGTAGCCGCCAGCACGGTTCGCGAACCGGGGACCGATCACTTCGAACAGCTTCCGAACGGCGTCCTTGTCCTGCAGGAACGACACAGCGCGGCGGATGCGATGCAACCGCGTCGCCTTGTCGCCACTGCGCGCCAGCGTGATCATCTTCTCGACGAACGGACGCAGCGCCTTGGCCTTCGGCAGGGTCGTGATGACCCGTTCGTGCTTGATCAGGGAAACAGTGAAGTTCTTGCGCAGAGCGGCGCGGTGCGCCGTGTTCCGCCCCAAAGACTTGCCAGCAACATTGTGCCTCATGGTCGCAACTACCCTTGCTTGTACTCTTCGATGTTCATACCGAGCGACAGGCCCAGTGCGGCCAGCTTGCTCTTCACTTCCTTCAAGGAGGTCTTGCCGAAGTTGCGGACCTTCAGCAGCTCCGGCTCCGCCAGCTGGACCAGGTCCCGCAGCGTCGCCACGTTCTCGCTGTCCAGGCAGTTCTTCGCCCGCACCGACAACTCGAGCATGTCGATGCTCTTGTTGAGCAGGTCGACCATCTCGCGGCGGCGAGCACCTTCGTCACCCTCGGGCGCCAACGCGCCGCCTTCGACCGCCAGATCTTCCTTGAGATCGAAGTACTGGACGAACGGGTTGAGATGCTTGCGGTAGATCTTGCTGGCTTCGACCAGGGCCATCTCCGGCGTGACCGTGGCGTCCGTCCAGATCTCGAGCACCAGGCGGTCGTAGTCGGTCGACTTGCCGACGCGCGTGTTCTCGATCGCGTAGCGGACGCGGTGCACCGGGCTGAAGATCGAGTCCACCGGGATGGTGCCGATCTCCTGCTCGTCGGTGACGTTCTCCTCGGCGGTGACGTAACCGCGGCCCTTGCGGACCTGCATCTCGCAGAAGAACCGCACGTCCTCGGTCAGGGTGCAGATCTTCAGGTCGGGGTTGGCGATCTCGACGTTGTGATCGCCCTCGATCTTCTCCGCCCGGACCTCACCCTTGGTGTTGACGTCGATGCGAAGCGTGGTCGGTGCGTCCGTGTGGAGCTTGACCCGGAGCTTCTTGATGTTCAGCACGATCTGCGTCACGTCCTCCAGGACACCCTGGATGGTCGAGAACTCGTGCACGACACCGTCGATGCGCACCCACGTGACCGCAGTGCCTTCGATCGACGAGAGCAGAACCCGACGCAGCCCGTTGCCGATCGTGGTGCCGAAGCCCTTCTCGAAGGGCTCGACCAGAAACCGGCCATAGACCGGGGTAGCCGTCTCACGCTCGAGACGAACCTGGGACGGCAGTTCGAAGTTACGCCAGCGAATCCGCATGTTTGTGTTCCTTCAGGATGCTTGGTAGCGAGTCCAGGGCTGCGGCGCGGCAGAGACCACCGGGCCGCAGCAGATGCTGCCGTCGAAGTCGTTCTCGACGGTCACTTCGAGCACAGCTCGATGATCAACTGCTCGTTGATCTCGACGCTGACGTCCTCGCGCTTGGGCAGCTGGATGACCCGACCCTTCAGCTCGGTCGGCATCGCCTCGAGCCAACCAGGGAGCGAGCGCCCCTTGTTCATCTCGACCGCGTCACCGGCCTTCTTCTTGATCTTGTCGGTGCCGCGGACCTCGATCTCGTCGCCCGGACGAACCAGGTAACCGGCGATGTCGACGCGCTTCTTGTTCACGTAGACATGGCCGTGCGCGACCATCTGCCGCGCATCGAAGCGGGAGAAGGCCAGGCCGAGGCTGAGCACCACGTTGTCGAGCCGGCGCTCCATCAGCACCAACAGGTTCTCACCCGTGTTGCCCTTCTGGCGCTGCGCGATCGTGAAGTAGTGCTGGAACTGGCGCTCCATCACCCCGTAGACGCGCTTGCACTTCTGCTTCTCGCGCAGCTGGGTGCCGTAGTCAGTGCCCTTCTTGGGGCGCACGTGCTGACCCGGGGGGTAGTTGCGGCGGTTCACACCACACTTCTCCGAGAAGCAGCGCTGTCCCTTGAGGAACAGCTTCACACCTTCTCGGCGGCAGAGCTTGCAGACGTTCTTGTCGATGCGGGCCATTGCAGTCCAGTATCTCGCAGTCCAGTGGTTTCAGCGTGCTAGTTTCGCGGTCAAATCAGGTCGCCAGCTCAGACGCGGCGACGCTTGCGGGGGCGGCAACCATTGTGGGGCAACGGCGTCACGTCCTCGATCGTCTTGACTTCGATGCCCGAGTTCGCGAGCGCGCGGATCGCCGACTCGCGGCCGGATCCCGGTCCGCGGACGAGCACCTCGAGTTCGTGTACGCCCATCTTCTTGACCTTGTCGGCGACCTTCTCGGCCGCCCTCTGGGCGGCGTACGGCGTGCTCTTGCGCGAGCCCTTGTAGCCGATGGTCCCGGCGCTGTCCCAGGCGATCACCTGGCCGGCGCCGTCGACGATCGTGATGATCGTGTTGTTGAACGATGCCTTCACGTGGGCAACGGCCTTGCCGACGTTCTTGCGGAGGCGTGCCTTCTTCTTGTCCGCGGTCTGTGGGGTCTGCGTGCTCATCGGATCACTTCCTCAGAATCTTCTTGTTGGCGACAGTCTTGCGCGGGCCCTTGCGCGAGCGGGAGTTGCTGCGCGTGCGTTGACCACGGACCGGGAGGCCCCGACGGTGACGCAGACCACGATAGCAGTAGATCTCCTTCAGGCGAGTGATGTTTTGCATCGTCAACCGCCGGAGAGCACCCTCGACCGGGTAGTTCTTCTCCAGGTAGGTGGCGATGTTGGCGATCTCGTCATCCTTCAGGTCCTTGGCACGGACCGCGGGGCTGATCGCAAGCTCCTTGAGGACCTTGCGGGCGACGAAGGCGCCGACGCCGTAGATGTACTGGAGCGCAATGTCGATGCGCTTCTCGTTGGGGATGTCGACGCCGAGGAGACGTGGCATAATTGGACCTTGACGCTACTTGCCTTGACGCTGCTTGTGGCGGGGGTTGCTGCAGATGACGCGCACGACTCCGCCGCGTCTCACGACCTTGCAGTGCTCGCAGATGCGCCGAACGCTGGCTCTGACCTTCACGGCATTTCTCGCTGTTGGGAGGGACTCAGTGGACGATCGTGCTGACTCGGTCGCGATGACTTCAGGAGTTTGCAGATGCGAGCCTTGTGAGGATCGAAGCTGGACACGTCGACGAGCACCTGATCATCCGGCAACAGGCGCGTGAACGCCATCCGAAGATCCTTCGCGGCATGTGCCACGATCTCACGACCATCCACCATCCGCAGACGGAACATCGAGTTGCCCAGCGGCCCCACCACGAAGGCCAACAGGCCCTCGCGACCGGCGCCACCGGCGGCATCTCCATGACCATTCGTCATTGCATCAACTCGAGCAGCTCCTTGAAAACGACAGCGGGAGACCGATTCGCATCGATCTCACGCAGCAACTTGCGGTTCTTGTAGTAAGCCAACAGCGGCGCCGTCAGCGTACGGTACTCTTCGAGACGCTTGCTGATCTTCTCGGGGTGATCGTCCGACCGCTGAACGGTCGAACCACCACAGAGATCGCAAACCCCGGCCAGCTTGGTCGGCTTCGTCTCGACGTGCCAGATCGCGCCGCACTTCGAGCAGGTGCGGCGTCCGGTGAGACGCCCGAACAAGACCTGCTCCGGGACAGCGAAGTAGATCACGTGCGTGACGGCAGACGCGGCAGACAAGCTCTTGTCCAGCGCTTCAGCCTGGGGCAGTGTACGGGGAAAGCCGTCCAGGATCCAGGCCGACTTCGCATCGGGCTTGCGGATCCGCTCCTGGACCATGCCGATGATGACCGCATCCGGCACCAACTTACCGGCGTCCATGAAGCTCTTCGCCTGCAAGCCCAGAGCAGTGCCCAGAGTCACCTCGTGACGGAGCATGTCTCCGGTCGAGATGTGCGCAAGCTGAGCCGATGCCGAGGCTTGCTTGGCCTGCGTGCCCTTGCCGGCGCCAGGGGCACCGAGGAACACCGCACGCGCATTGGTAGCTTTGGACGGGGCGCTCATGCGATCAGCTCGGGCGACGCCCCCAGCCACTGCCACCAGCACCTGCGTCGCTGGCACCTTCGACGGCACCCTCGTAGTTGCGCATCACGAGAAGTGCGTTGAGCTTCTCCACCATGTCGAGCGCCACACCGACCACGATCAAGATGGACGTGCCCGACATGAAGTAGATCAGGACCTGGTCCATGGTCCCACCGGAGCCGCCCAACAACGAGGGCAGCACCGCAACGATCGCGAGGAATGCTGCTCCGGCCAGGGTGAGACGGACCATGGTCTGCTCGAGGAACTCGGCGGTCGACTTGCCCGGACGGATGCCCGGGATGAACGAGCCGCCTTCCTGCAGATTCTTCGCGATCTCGTTCGGCTGGAACATCATCGAGGTCCAGAAGAAGGCGAAGAAGAAGATGAGAGCGGTGAAGCTGGTCACATACCAGAAGCCACGCTGTCCACCGAACGCCTGTTCGAGCCAAGCGCTGCCGAACGCCGTGCCGAGCATCACAGGAATCATCAGCAACGCCGAACCGAAGATGATCGGCATGACGTTGGCCTGGTTCAGCTTGAACGGCAGGTAGGCACGGTTTCCGCCATGCACGCGGCTGCCACGAGTGTGCTTGGCCTGCTCGATGGGAATGCGCCGCTGCGCCTTGGTCATGTAGACCACCGCGACGACCGCGACACCCCAGGCGCCCGCGAACAACAGCAGGGATTGCCACTGCTCACGCCCCATGCCGAGTTGGAAGTAGGTTCCCAACGACGGGTAGAGGTTGGAAACGATGCCCGCCATGATGATCAGCGAGACGCCGTTGCCGATGCCGTGTTCGGTGATCTGCTCACCCAGCCACATGATGAACATCGTGCCGGCGGTCAGGGCCACCATGACGACGACGCAGTAGAGGCCGAACCAGTCGCGGACGCCGGTGTGCAGCATCTTGCTGTCCTCGACGCCCAACGACCCGAAGATCACGAACCATGACTGGATCAAGCAGATGCCGACGGTTGCGAGCCGCGTGTACTGGTTGATCTTGCGCTGCCCGCTCTGGCCTTCCTTGGCGATCTTCTCGAGCGCCGGCACTGCCTTCGACAGCAGGCTGAAGATGATGCTTGCCGAGATGTAGGGCATCACGCCGAGCGAGAAGATCGTCGCACTCTGCAGCGAGCCCCCCGTCAGCACGTTCATCATCCCGAACAGCTTGCTCACGCCGCCCAGGTCGCGCATCCGGTCGAACGCCGGCTGCACCTGGACACCAGGCAGCGGAATGAAGAAACCGATCCGGTAGACCAACAGCAGCCCCAACGTGATCAGGAGCTTGTTCCTGATCTCGGGGATCTTGAAGAGGTTGGTGATGGACAGGTTCATGTTGGCGTTGGAACGTGTGGCGACAGGACTGTCGTGACGTGGGCGCGAGGGTTTCCCCAGGCCGACCGGATCAGGCCTTCTTGGCCTTGGCGCGGCGCACGCGCGGAGCACCAGGCTTGCGCTTGCTGCCGTCCTTGGCAACGAACTTCTCGCGGTGTGGCACCTTCTCGATCAGCACGACCTTGCCACCGGCGGCCTCGATCTTCTGGCGCGCAGTCGCGGTGATCGCATCGACCTTGACCGTCATCGCCTTCGCGATCGCGCCATCGCCGAGGATCTTGAACAGGTCGGAGTGCTTCTCCTTGGAAGTCAGACCGCGCTGCAGGACCGCGGCGAGATCGACCTGGCTGCCCGCGTCGAACACCTCGAGGTCACTCACGTTGATGACCGTGAAGACCTTCTCGAAGTTCTTGTTGTTGAACCCGCGCTTGGGCAAGCGGCGATAGAGAGGCATCTGACCGCCTTCCCAGCCGATGCGACGCGACCAACCCGACCGGGCCTTGGCGCCCTTGTGACCGCGGCCCGACGTCTTGCCGAGGCCAGAGCCGACACCACGACCGATTCTCTTGCGCTCGGGGAACTTGAGACCCAGAGCCTTGGCTTCAGCGAGGTTCATTCGAGGTTCACTCCGCGCAGCGAAACCGTTTGCTCACGGCTGCGCAGCTTGCTTAGGGCAATCATGGTGGCCTTGACGACGTTGAGGGCGTTCGTCGAGCCGTAGTTCTTGGTCAGGATGTCCGTGATGCCGGCGCGCTCCAGGATCTTGCGGACGGCCTTGCCGGCGATGATGCCGGTGCCTGGGGCGGCCGGGATCAGCCGCACCTTGGTGGCGCAGAAGAAGCCTTCGACAGCGTGCGGGATCGTCGAGCCCTCGCGCAACACGCGGATGAGTTGCTTGCGCGCGTCCTTGACGGACTTCTCGATGGCGTTCGGCACTTCACGGCCCTTGCCGTAGCCGATGCCGACCAATCCGTTGCGGTTGCCGACCACCGACAACGCGCTGAAGGAGAATCGACGACCGCCCTTGACCACCGCTGCAGAGCGGTTGATCGCGACAACGTCGTCATCGACGTCGGCGGAGAGCGCCTCGTCGATCGGTATCAGTGGGAATTTGCCCTTGGCCATGTCTCTAGTCCACCGGCTGCGCCGGATGATGCAATTCGAAAGTGCCGGATGCTGCCAACAAGGAGATCGCCGAGGTCAGAACTCGAGACCAGCTTCGCGCGCCGCATCGGCGAGCGCCTTGATCCGGCCGTGATACTTGTATGCGCCGCGATCGAAACAGACCTTCGAGACACCAGCGCGCTTGGCGCGCTCCGCCACGAGGGAACCGATCTTCTTGGCGACATCCGTCTTGCGCAGACCCTTGATCGAGGTCTTCAGATCCTTCTCCTGCGACGAAGCAGCGACCAGGGTATGGCCGCGGACATCGTCGATGATCTGAGCCGTGATGCTGCTCAAGCTGCGGAACACCGACAGCCGAGGACGGTCGGTCACACCGCGAAGCTTGGTGCGAACCGAGAGCGCCTTGCCGCGGCGGTGCTGATGCTTGTGGAACGTGGAAGTCATTCTCGTCTACCTCTGCAGTTGCCTGCGGATCAGCCACCGCCACCCGACGCGAAGGCCTTGCCAGCCTTGCGACGAATGACCTCTTCGGAGTATTTGATACCCTTGCCCTTGTAGGGCTCGGGCTTGCGCAGCTTGCGGATCGCCGCAGCCACGGTGCCGACCTGTTGGCTGTCGCTGCCTTTGATCAGCACGACGGTCGGGGACGGGGTCTCGACCGTCACGGTCGAAGGCACCTTGAAGCGGACCGGTCGGTTGAAGCCGAGCTTCAGCACCAGGACCTTCCCTTCCAGGGCGGCTTCGAAACCGACACCCGTGATGTCGAGCTTCTTCTGGTAGCCGGTCGAGACTCCGACGATCATGTTGGCGAGCAAGGCGCGGGCGGTCCCCTGCAGGGCGCGCGAGTGCCTTTGCTCGTCGACGGCACTGACCGTGAGAGTCTGGCCCTCGACGGCCAGCTTGACCTCAGGGCGCAGGGGCATCTTCAACTCGCCCTTGGCACCCTTGACGGTGACGGTGCCGGGCGCCACCTGAACGGTGACTCCCTTGGGCACTTCGATTGGCTTCTTTCCGATTCTGGACATAGCAGTATCTCAGTCGAGAGGTCTCAGTCCACGGTGCAGAGCACTTCACCGCCAACCTTGCGCTGCCTGCACTCGCGATCCGAGAGCACGCCCTGGTTGGTGGAGACGACGGCAATACCGAGACCCCCGCGGACCTTGGGCAGGTCGTTGCAGCCGCGGTAGCGACGGCAACCTGGCTTGCTGAAGCGCGCCAGGGACGAGATCACGCGCTCGCCATCGGGGCCGAAACGGAAATCGATACGGACTGCGGAACGTGGCCCATCAGCGGCTACCTCGTAGCCCTGGATGAACCCTTCGCGCTTGAACGCATCGAGTACGGCAACCTTGAGGCGGCTGCCAGGGACAACGCAGTTTTGCGCACCGCTGCCCAGCGCATTGCGCATCCGGGTCAGCATGTCGGCGATCGGATCGGTCATCATGGGGCTACAGCTCCTACCACGAAGCCTTGCGCACGCCGGGGATCTCCCCCTGCAGCGCCAGTTGACGGAAACAGCACCGGCAGATGCCGAACTTGCGGTAATAGGCACGCGCCCGTCCGCACAGCTGGCAGCGATTATAGCGCCGAGTCGAGAACTTCGGCTTCTGCTGCTGCTTAACCCTCAAGCACTTCTTGGCCATGTTTCTCTGCTATCGGTATGCCGCGGCGGTTCACGCCGCGGGGGACTGATCTGTGATTTACTTGCCTACTTGCGGAACGGCATTCCGAGATTCGCCAGTAGCGCCAGACCTTCCTTGTCGGTCCCGGCGGTGGTGACGAAGGTGATGTCCATGCCTTGCACGAACTCGACCTTGTCCAACTGGATCTCCGGGAACACACTCTGTTCCGAAAGACCCATCGTGTAGTTGCCACGGCCGTCCAACTTGGTCGGCAGACCGCGGAAGTCGCGAATGCGCGGGATTGCCAGCGTGATCAGGCGATCGAGGAACTCCCACATGCGAGAGCCTCGCAGCGTGACCGCGATGCCGATCGGGTAGCCTTCGCGCAGCTTGAACCCCGACACGGCGCCTCGCGACTTGCGGATCAGGGGCTTCTGCCCCGTGATCGCAGTGAGGTCCTTGTTCGCGGCTTCGATGCGGTTCTTGTTCTCGACCGCGCGGCCGACGCCCATGTTGACGACGATCTTCATCAGGCGCGGAACCATCATCGGGTTCGAATAGCCGAACTCCTTGCGGAGCGCGCCGATGATCTTGTCGCGGTACAGCTGCTGCAGGCGCGGAGTCTTGCCCGCGATGCTGCCGCCGGAGCTAGTTGTCGTGGTAGTCATTGAAATCGAGCCCGATCAATCGAACTTGGTGCCGCAACGGACACCGACGCGAACTTTCTTGCCCTCGACCCGGTCGACCTTGGTCCGAGTGCCCTTGCCGAGCTTGGCGCTGAACAGCAGCACCTTGCTGGCGTCGATGGGCTGCTCGAGTTGGACTCGACCACCCTTCGGGTTCTGCTGCGAACGCTTGTGGTGTTTCCAGCGCAGGTTCACACCCTGGACGATCACGCGACCGGCCTGGGCATCGACCTTGAGGACCTCGCGGACCTCGGTCGACTTGTACTGACCGGACATCACGACAACCTTGTCGCCCTTCTTGACGTGCATCGGGCGACGCGGCGGCTTTGGCTTGTTGTTGAGCATCAGACCACTTCCTCCGCCAGCGAGACGATCTTCATGAAGTTGCGATCGCGCAACTCTCGGGCCACGGCGCCGAAGATGCGCGTGCCACGCGGGTTGCCTTCCTTGTCGATGACCACCAGCGCATTGCGGTCGAACCGGATGTAGGAACCGTCCGAACGACGGACCGGCTTGGCCGTGCGGACGACCACGCCCTTGACCACTTCGTGTTCCTTGACTTCACCGGTCGGCAAGGCCTTCTTCACGACGGCAATGACCACGTCTCCGACGGACGCATAGCGACGGCCGCTGCCACCGAGCACCTTCACGCACATCGCGCGCTTGGCACCGGTGTTGTCAGCCACGTCGAGCATCGACATCTCTTGAATCATTGGTAACTCCTGAACTGCTCTGCTGTCGCATCAGACCCGAAGGCTGGTGCTGGGGCCCGAAGGCGTATGCTGGTAGATGACGGGATCAGGCCTGGGGGGCTTTCTGGACGATGCGAAGCAGGCGCCAGCACTTCAGCTTGCTGAGCGGCCGGGTCTGGGTGACCTCGACGACGTCACCGACCTGCGCTTCGTTCTTCTCGTCGTGCGCGTAGAGCTTGGTGCGCTTCGAGATGAACTTCTCGTAGAGCGGGTGCTTGACCTTGCGGTCGACCTGCACGACGAGCGTCTTTTGCATCTTGTTCGACGTCACGGTGCCACGCATGACCTTGCGCTCATTGCGCTCGGATGCGCCGGCGGCCTGGCCGCCAGAACCGGACTTCGCTTCCACGGGATTCGAGCTCATTGCTTCTTGTCTCCAGCGCGCGTGCGCTCGCCCAGCACCGTCAGGATACGGGCAATCGTCGTCCGCACTTCGCGGTGACGCGTGGTCTTGGCACCGGCGTCCGCCGAACCGCGGAAGCGCAGTTGCCACTGCTCCTTGCGCAGGTCGTTCAGCTTTGCCTTGAGCTCCGTGGAGTCCTCTCCGCGGATGTCAGTGATTGCCTTCTTCATGGATATGCTCGGATCAGGCGTGGCGCCGACGAACCAGGCGGACCCGGATCGGCAACTTGTGGGCGACGCGGTTGAACGCGCGCTTGGCAGTGTCCTCGGTGACACCATCGAGCTCGTAGAGCACCGTGCCCGGCTTGACCACCGCGGCCCAGAACTCGACGTCGCCCTTGCCGGTACCCATTCGGGTCTCGGCCGGCTTCTTGCTCACCGACTTGTGCGGAAACACCCGGATCCAGAGCTTGGCCTCCGGTGCACTGCGCGAAGCCGCGACACGACCGGCCTCGATGACGCGGGCCGAAATCCAACCCGGCTCGAGGGCCTGCAGGCCGAACTCGCCGAACGACACTTCGTTGCCACGAGTGGCCTCGCCGCGGATGCGACCACGCATCTGCTTGCGCCACTTGGTTCTCTTGGGCATCAACATGGGATGATTCCTCTATCAGCCGGTCGGACGTTCGCTGGCGGGACGCACAGGCAGCAGACCATTCGTGGTCTCACCAGGGCCGTATTCGCCCTTGAAGATCCACACCTTGCAACCGAGGGTGCCGTACTTCGTGTAACAGACGGCAAAACCGTAATCGACCTGCGCGCGGAGGGTTCCGCAAGGCACGCGGCCCTTGCGATAGTTGCCGATGCGGGACATTTCCGCACCGCCAAGGCGACCGGCAACCCGGATCTTGATGCCCTTAGCGCCGGCGGCCATCGACGCATCGGCCACCTTCTTCAGTGCACGGCGGTAGTTGATGCGCTTGGCCAGCTGCTCGTTGACAGCTTCGGCCACCAGGTTTGCCTCGACCTCGGGGCGATGGATCTCGATGATCTTCATGCGCACCGGCTTGCCGGTGAGCTTCTCGAGTTCCTGACGGAACTCGTCCACCTTGGTGCCCTTCTTGCCGATCAACACGCCGGGACGCGCCGTGTGCACGAACACGGTGACCATCTCGCCGGTCCGCTCGATCTCGACCTTCGGGATCGCCGCGAACTGCCACTCCTTGCGGATGAAGCGGCGGATCTTGAAGTCCTCGACCAGGTTCTTCGAGAAGTCCTTCTTGTTCGCATACCAGCGCGACCGCCATTGCTCGGTGATCGCGATGCGGAAGCCGGTCGGGTGTACTTTCTGACCCATGATTACTCCTCGCTCCCCGAGCCCACAGCGCCTTCGGCCTGCGGATCGGCGACGTGAATGTGGATGTGACAGGTGCGACGCTTGATCGGCATCGCGCGTCCCTGCGGACCTGGCCGCACGCGCATACCACCCGGGAGTGGCGGCCCATCTTGGGCGAAGGTGCGGGAGATCACCAAGCGGTTCGCTCGGACAGAGGGGTTCTGCAACGCGTTGGCCACCGCCGACGCGAGGACCTTGTAGATGGCGCGAGAAGCGCGGTGCTGATCATGACGCAGCTCGTCGAGCGCGGCATTGACGGAGCGACCACGGATCAGAGCCAGGATCAGGCGAGCCTTGTAGACCCCCATCCGAGCGCCGCGGTGAACTGCACGAACTTCGAAGCTCATTTCTCTTCCACCTTCTTCGTCGAGTGGCCGCGGAAGGTCCGGGTCGGTGCGAACTCACCCAGGCGGTGGCCGACCATGTCTTCGGTCACGTAGACCTTCAGGAAGGTGCGACCATTGTGCACGTTGAAAGTGTGGCCGACGAAGTCAGGCAGGATCACGCTCGCGCGCGACCACGTCTGGATCGGATCCTTGACACCCTTTTGATTCATCGCACCGACCTTCTTCAGAAGCTTCGGGTGGACGAACGGGCCTTTGCTGATACTGCGGCTCATCGTGTGGTTCCTACGTGCTCGCGTGGATCATCCGGGTTGGCATGGCGGATCAGGAGCCGCTGCCGACGGCAACGTGAGCGCCCGGCGGACGACGCCGCAGAATGAACTGGTTGCTGCGCGCCTTGCCGCGGCGCGTCTTGCCACCCTTCGAGAGCTTGCCGCTCGGCGAGCAGGGGTGACGACCACCGCCCGTGCGACCTTCGCCACCACCCATCGGGTGGGAGACCGGGTTCTGCGCGGTGCCGCGGTTGTGGGGGCGACGCCCCATGTGACGCACACGGCCAGCCTTGCCCCAACGGATGTTCTGCCAGTCGGCGTTGCCGATCTCACCCAGGGTGGCGCGGCAGGAGCTGTGCACCTTGCGCATTTCACCGGACGGCATGACCACGACCGCGTATTCGCCGTCGCGAGCCATCAACTGGCACGAGTTGCCGGCCGACCGGGCGATCTGGCCACCGCGACCGGGCTGCATCTCCACGTTGTGGACCTGCAGGCCGAGCGGGATGGCATCCAGGCGCATGCAGTTGCCCAGGTCCGGATCGCAGCGGTCGCCAGAGACGACCTTCATGCCGACCACCAAGCCCTTGGGGGCGAGGATGTAGCGCTTCTCGCCGTCGGCGTAGTGCAGCAGCGCCAGGTCCGCCGAACGGTTCGGATCGTATTCGATCGCGGCGACGACGGCGGGGACCCCGTCCTTGTCACGAAGGAAGTCGACCTTGCGATACATGCGACGGGAACCACCGCCGCGGAAGCGACTGGTGATGTGGCCGAGCGCGTCGCGACCCGCACGGTCGGCGATGCGCTCCGACAGCGCCTTCTCACGCCGCTTTCCCTTCGTCAGGTGACTGAAGTCGAGCACCGACGAGTTGCGTCGGCCGGCTGACGTGGGTTGATAAACTTTGACTGGCATGATTCGCCCTCGGATGAACTCGGGAGGATCTGGAGTTTCGTGGTGACGTCGTGATCAGGAGATGTCGATCGAATCGCCCTTGCGCAGCGTGACGACCGCCTTCTTCCACGGCTTGGTCTGGCCGGGACGACCGAATGCCCGGCGGGACTTGCCCGGCACGGAGACCATGTTGACCTTGACCACCTTGACCTTGAAGATGGTCTCGATCGCCTTGCGCACCTCGACCTTGTTGGCGCCACCGGCGACCTCGAAGGTGAACTGGTTGCGCATCGACTGCATTGCCGTCGACTTCTCCGTGACCAGAGGACGACGGACGACCGAGTAGTAGTGCAGCGGGTTGGCCATGATCACGACTCCTTCTTGCCGAAGCGCTGCTCGAGGGCCTGATAGGCCTGCGGAGTCAGCACCAGGTAGCGGCGCAGCAGCACCTGGCGCGCATTCAGGTCCGCCAGGGTGCGCACGTCCACGAGCGGGACATTGCGCAGCGACAAACAGAGGTTGCGATCAACCTCGGTGGTGACCACGGTGGCGCTACCCGCCATGCCGAGCTTTGCCAGGATCGCAGCGGCGCCCTTCGTGTTCGGCTTGCCGGTCGGCCAGCCGTCGGCGATCGCCACTTCCTGATCGCGGAACTTGGTGAAGATCGCGTTGCGCAGCGCGGCGCGGCGCGCCTGCTTCGGCATCGCGTAGCCGTGATCGCGGGGCTCCGGCGGGTGGATCCGACCACCACCGCGCCACAGCGGCGACTTCGGCGTGCCCATGCGGGCGCGGCCGGTGTGCTTCTGCGGCCACAGCTTCTTGTTCGGCCCACGCACCATCGCACGGGTGCGAGCCTGCACCGTGCCCTGGCGGGCGTTGGCCTCATACATCACGATGGCGTCCTTGAGCGTGCGCCCCAGGACCTTGGTGCCGAATGCCGATGCATCGACCTGCTTGGTCGCGACGGCACCACCCTTCAATACTTTGACCTCGACCATGTGCTGACTCGGTAGCGATCGTGTTGGGCGCGCCGAGTCACCGACCTGGGTCGGCGATCGCGACGCGGTCGGGAACGTCAGGCCTTGATCCGGATGTCGACGCCAGCCGGCATGTTCAGCTTGCTCAGGGCGTCGACCGTCTTGGTCGTCGGCTCCGAGATGTAAATGAGACGCTTGTGAGTTCGGATCTCGAACTGCTCGCGACTCTTCTTGTCGATGTGGGGCGAGCGGAGCACCGTGTAGCGCTCGATGCGAGTCGGCAGCGGCACCGGGCCCGCCACGCGGGCGCCCGTACGCTTGCTGGTCTCGACGATATCGAGAGCCGCCTGGTCGAGGGCCTCGTGGTCGTAGGCCTCCATCCGGATCTGAATTCGCTCTTGCATAGCTGTGATGCCGACCACGCGCGGTCGGCCGGTTTGTCGCACACCGGACCGGGGCTCCGGTTCGGTTTCGTCAGAACCATCTGCGCGGCAAGGGGTTACATCCGAAGATGTGCTCCCTGGAGCGCAAGCGGGGTGACAGGGTAGCGAGGCTGGCCACAACCGTCAAGCAAGCGAACGGACAAAACCGGGAAATCGCCGACTCAGCGAGCGCCGCCCGCCATCGGACCGAGCCCGGCCGGACGCAGCGAGACCTTGCCCAGCCCACGCGTCATGGAGCGCAGCTTGGTGACGTAACCCAGCATCCGCGATAGCGATGCGCTGCCATTGATGATGGCCCCGAGGCGCCCGGAGGAAACTCTCTCGAGGTGTCCATCGCGGGCGGCGAGCTCCGCCAGGACGGCGGGCGCAGAATCCTCGGGGCATCGCACCTCGAAGCGCACCTGCGGCTCGAGCGCCAACGGTTCGGCCGCCGCCATCGCCTGATCGAAGGCCTTGCTGGCAGCCTGCTGCACCAGCGGCTCGAGGCTGCCGAGCGGATCGTGGGCAACCGCGAGCAGCGCTACTTCGGCACCGACCAGGCTGCCGACCCTGACCCCGGTCGCAGCCCGCAGCTGCAGCTCAGCCACCGCCGCCTCGGCGTCGTCCCCCACCAGACTCGTGAACACGAGCGCCGGCTCCACACCGCTGCGCGGTCGAATCCCCACGCCGCAGCGCGCCCACCGCGGGCGTCCGGCGACCACTGCGTGCGCCTCGGCCACGGCCTCGACTTCGACCCGTACGGTTTCGTGGCGATCCACCCGGGGCCGGGAGGTCTGGAACACCACCCCGCTGCGCTGCCGCGCCAGGTCGGCGACGATCTCGAGGTGCAGCTCGCCCATCCCGCGCACCAGGATGCGATCCTGGTCGCGATCGATCCGCAGCGTCGGGTCATCGACCGCCAGTTCCCGCAGCGCCTGCAGCAGGCGGTGACCTTCTTCGGCGCGCTCGGGCTCGAACGTCATCGCCAGCACCGGCACCGGGAAGCGCGGTAGCGGCAGCATCACTGGAGCCTGCGGTGCGCAGATGGTGTCCCCGGTGCGCAGTCCCCACTCGCCAGGTACCACCACGATCTCGCCGGGCACCACGTCGCCGACTTCGCGGTGGCGATCCGCCTGCACCGTCCAGACCCGCTCGATCGGCCGCGGTGCACCAGGCGCCCGCCCCCGCACCCACGGATCGCCGGGCCGCAATCTGCCGCGCACCACCCGCACGAAGTTCCACGCCTCGTCGACGTGCTGCACCTTGAACACGAAGCCGCAGAACGGCGCCTCCGGATCGCCGGCCCGATCGAGCGACCACAACCCCCGGCGACCGCCCTCCAGCGGCCCGGGCAGGTAGGCCACGACCGCGTCAAGCAACCAGTCGACGCCGCGGTTCCACAGCGCGGCCCCGGCCAGGACCGGCACCAGGCGTCCCGCCAGGAACCCCGCTCGCACCGCCGCCCGCAGCCGTTCGGGGGCGATGCCCTGTCCGGCCAGGACATCGGTCAGGATGCCATCGTCCAGATCGGCAACGGTTTCGATCAGGCGTTCGTTGGCAGCGCGCAGCTCGACGCCCAGCCGGTCCACCGCGCCGGCGTCGGGCCGCCCCTCGAACCACTGCACGGCGCCGGTGACGACGTCCCCGAGGCCGGCAAAGTCGCCGCGCCCGTCGAACAGCGGCACCACGAGTGGAAGCGGCCGGCAGTCGAGCCGGTCACCGATCTCCTGCAGCGCGGCGACGAAGTCCGCGCCCTGGCGGTCGAGCTTGTTGACGAACACGAGGCGTGGCACCGAACGCTCGGCAGCCTGCTGCCAGACCGCCTCCGTCTGCGACTCGACCCCGCGCACGGCATCGACCACCACCACCACGCCGTCGAGCACCCACAGACAGCGCTCGACCTCGGCGGTGAAGTCGACGTGCCCCGGCGTGTCGACCACCTGCAGACCATGACCGCCCCATTGCACGCGCGTCGCCGCCGCCGTGATCGAGATGCCACGCGCCCGCTCGGCTGCCATCCAGTCCATCGTCGCCGTGCCGTCGTCGACACTGCCACAGAAGGACTGGGAGCCGGAACTGAACAGGATCCGCTCGGTCAGCGTGGTCTTGCCCGCGTCGATGTGGGCCACGATGCCGAAAGTGCGCAGGCGGTCCATGGCCGGCCAAAGCCTAGCCACCACCACCGGCCACCGCCACGCACTAGGCCAGCGGCCGGGTCGCCGAACCCTGGGTGATGCCGCGCATCTGCATCTTCAGGTCGTCCGGGTTGTCGGACGCAGCCAAGGCGTCCTCGAGGCTGATGTTGCCGGCCTGGAACAGGCGGATCAGCGACTGGTTGAAGGTCATCGTGCCGTAGTAGCTGCCCTCGGCGAGCGCCTTCGGCAGCGAGCGCGTGGAGCCCTGCTCGAGCAGTTCGCGCACGGTCGGCGTGTTGATCAACAGCTCGACGGCGGGCACCATCGCCGTGCCTTCCTTGTTCTTGACCAATCGCAGCGAGCAGACGCCGGCGAGGTTGAGCGCCAGCTGCAGGCGCACGAGCTCGTGTTGGTGCGGCGGGAAGAACGTGATGATGCGTTCCACGGTCTGCACGGCATTGACGGTGTGCAGCGTCGAGAACACGAGATGCCCGGTCTCCGCCGCGGAGATGGCCGCCGAGACGGTCTCGGCGTCGCGCATCTCGCCGATCAGGATGACGTCGGGCGACTGACGGACGGCCTGTCGCAGCGCCGAGGCGAAGTCGACCACGTCGACGCCGACCTCGCGCTGGTTGACGATCGATCGCTTGTCCTCGAACCGGAATTCGATCGGGTCCTCGATCGTGACGATGTGCTTGTTCATCGTCCGGTTGACGTACTCGATCATCGACGCCAGCGTCGTCGACTTGCCCGAGCCGGCGATGCCCGTCGCGAGCACCAGGCCGCGCTTCAACGAGGCGAGGCGCTTGAGCGGCTCGACCGGCAGATTCAGGTCCTTGAACGACGGGATCTCGTTCTTGATGGCGCGGAACACCAGGCCGGCCTCGCCGCACTGGTGGAACGCGTTGCAACGGAAGCGCCCGACCCCGGGCAGGGCGACCGCGGTGTCGGCGGCGCCCGACTTCTCGAACTCGCGGCGACCGCGCTCGGACAGCACTTCGTCGACGTACGAGCGCAGCAGTTCGGCCGGCAGCGGCTGGTCGCCGAGGAACCGGATCACGCCGGCGACCCGCACGGCCGGACAACCGTTGGCCTTCAGCACCAGGTCGGAGGCGCACTCCTTGACCATGATGCGGAGGAAGTCGCGCAGCTTCGGCATGCGGCCGGTCACGGCGGCGGCATTCGGATTGGCGGGGCTCGGCGGCACGTTCGGACTGGTCAAGTGGCGGTCCTCCGCCTCCTGTATCGGCAGACGGCCGACAGGTCCGGAGTGGCAAGCGCAGGACTTCCCCGATCGAGGAGATCGGGCCGCTCGCTCGATGGCAGCGCGTCGTTCCGGCGCGCGAGTCCGGCTTGACCGTGCCGGCGAGCCGGCGCTGAGGTGGGCCGCAGTCGGGCCGCAGTCGGCGCTCAGCCGGGTCTCACTCGGGACGAACGGTCGGCAAGCTCGACAGCATCGACCACACCGCCAGCACCATTTCGCGCAGGCCGCTGCCGGTGGCACTGGAGATACCTAGCACCGGCTGGCCGATGGCGGTCGCCAGCGCCTGCGCCCGTTCGCGCGCGGCGTCGGTCTCGACCTTGGTCGCCACCACCAGGGTCGGTCGCATCGCCAGCTCGGCCGAATAGCCCTGGACCTCCTGCCGCAAGACGCGCCAGGCATCGATCGGCTCGGCCAACGGCAGGTCGCCACAATCGACCAGGTGCAGCAGCAGGCGGGTGCGCTCGATGTGCTTCAGGAAGCGGTCGCCGAGCCCCTTGCCCTGACTGGCGCCCTCGATGAGCCCGGGGATGTCGGCCATCACGAAGGTCGCCTCACCCGGTCCCTGGGCGATGCCGAGCATCGGCTCCAGCGTCGTGAACGGATAGCCGGCGATCTTGGGACGAGCCTTGGTCAGGGTCGCCAGCAGCGTCGATTTGCCGGCATTCGGCAATCCCAGCAGTCCGACATCGGCGATCAGCTTCAGACTGAGCCTGATGCGGCGCTCCTCGCCGGGCTTGCCGGTCTCCGCCGTGCGCGGGCTGCGGTGCGTCGCCGTGGCGAAGTGGCTGTTGCCGCGTCCGCCGTGGCCGCCGCGGGCCAGGACCCAGGGGCGATCCTTGGTGTCGAGATCCTGCAGCACGTTGCCGTGCTCGGCATCGAGCACCAGCGTGCCGACCGGCACCTCGATGACCATGTCCTCGGCGTCCTTGCCGCCGCAGTTCTGCGGCAAGCCCTGACCACCGTTCGGGGCCGCGAACACGCCGCGACCGGTGAGATGGTAGAGCGTGTTGCAGTGCGTGGTCGGCAGCAGCACGATGTCGCCACCGTCGCCACCGTCGCCGCCGTTCGGGCCACCACGCAACGTCTTGGCGTCGCGCAGGAAGCAGATGCAGCCGTTGCCGCCCTTGCCGGCGCGCACGTGGATCTCGAGTTCGTCGACGAACATGACTACAGGCCGAGAACTCGCGGCGATCCGGGGCAGGCCCGGCCGCAGCTCAGATGCCGACCCCGCGCGGCGACCACAGCAGGTTGCCGCGCCCAGGCCGACGAATGCGGATCACGCCGGGGTTTCGACCGGCTCGACGTGGACCTTGCCGTTCGCCTGGAAGCGAACGATGCCCGGCGCCACCGCGAACAGCGAGTCGTCGCCAGCGCGACGGACGTTGCGGCCGGCGCGGAACTTGGTGCCGACCTGGCGGACGATGATCGAACCGGAGGTGACCTTCTGGCCACCGTAGACCTTGACGCCGCGGTACTGGGGATTGCTGTCCCGTCCGTTCTGCGTCGAACCTTGACCCTTCTTGTGTGCCATGGCGCTTGTCTCAGGATGGAGTTGCGTTGGATTGGCTGTCGTGTCGGCGCAGCGATCCGGGGACCGCGCGCCGCCTCGGCTCAGCCGTTGATCGACACGATCTGGACCACCGTGTACTGGGCGCGGAAGCCCGTGCGACGGCGATAGTTCTTGCGGCGGCGATACTTGCCGATCACGACCTTGGGGCCCTTGATCTGGCGCACGACCTTGGCCGTCACCGAGGCGCCGGCGACGAACGGAGCGCCGATGCGACCCGTGCCTTCGCCGCCGACGAGGCAGACCTTGTCGAAGGTCAGCGCATCGCCTTCGGCGACGCCTTGACGGAGGTGGATCTGGATTCGGTCGCCGGGCTGGACCCGGTACTGCTGATTGCGATCGTCGAGGACGGCGTACATGGCGGCACTCTTTAGGAGGGGGCGGAAAAGGGTAGCGAGGCGGCACCGCGATGCAAGCCTCTCTTTCGATCGATCCGCAGCCGCCCCGCGCCAGCCGGGGGCAGACCGCGGCGATCCGGCTCAGGCCTTGACGCCGAGGCCGGCCGGGATCGCGATCCGCGCCTCCTGGCCATCGCCGGTCAAGAACCGGTAGTGCACGACATCGATCGGGTAGCTGGCCTCGGGCCGGAACAGGATGGTCTTGCCGACCGCATCCTCGAGTTCGAGCACCGCCCGCCGCTTGTGGTTGACCAGGTAGTCGGTCACCGCCGGCGCCGCGAACACCTGGAGCACCGAGTAACCCTTCAGGTTGACCAGCGCCCGCGACTCGCGCAGCACCGACAGCGCCTTGCTCTGCACGGTGCGCGACCACCCGGCCCCCTTGCAGTGCGGACACTGCATGAACACGGTGCGCTTGAGGCCCGGGCCGACGCGCTGGCGCGTGATCTCGAGCATGCCGAACGGCGAGATACGCCCGACCTTGATGCGAGCGCGATCCCCGTGCAACGCGTCGATCAACCGCTTCTCGACCCCGCGCCGATGCTTCTCGTGCGCCATGTCGATGAAGTCGATGATGATCAACCCGCCGAGGTCGCGCAGCCGGAGCTGCCGCACGATCTCCGGGATCGCGTCGAGATTGGTGCGGTAGGCGGTCTCGTCGGAGTCGCCGCCGGCCTTGTACTTGCCGGAGTTGACGTCGATCGCGACCAGCGCCTCGGCCTGGTCGATGACGATCGAGGCGCCGTTCGGCAGGTCGATCTTGGGCTGGTAGAGCGCCTCGACCTCCTTCTCGATGCCGAAGTGGTGGAACAGCGGCGTCGTCATCGCGTGCTGCTTGATGCGATCCGCCATGTGCGGCATCAGCTTCTCGGCGAAGTCGCGGATGCGGAGGAACACGTCCTCGCTGTCCACCACCACGTCGGCGATGTCGGGCGTGAACTGGTCGCGCATCGCCTTCAGCACCAGGTCCGACTCCTGGTAGAGCAGCGCCGGTGCGCGGGTGACCTTCAGCCGCTGCGCGACCATCTCCCAGATCTTCTTCAGGTAGTCGCGGTCGCGCTGCAGGTCCTGCAGGCTCTTGTTGACGCCGGCGGTGCGCACGATGAAGCCGATGCCGCCCGACCCCGTCTCGTCGAGCTCGCGCACGATGCGCTTGAGGCGCTTGCGTTCGCGCGCGTCCTCGATCTTGCGCGACACACCGCACTTGGGCAGGCTCGGCATCAGCACGAGACAGCGGCCCGGCAGCGACACGTAGGTGGTCAGCGTCGGCCCCTTGCTGCCCCGCGGGCCGCGCGGGCGCCGCTCGCCCGAGCGATCGCGGTTGCCGCCGCGGCGGTTGCGCCGGCCGCGTTTGTCGCCGCCGCCGCCAGGACCTGCCGCACCCGCGGCATCCGCGTCACCGTCCGTGGCGCCGTCGGCAGAGCCGTTGACCACGGCATCGCCGCCGTCGGGGGCGGCCGAGGTCGGCGTCGGGGTCGCCGCCGGACCTGCTTCGGGCCCGCCGTCGCCATCGGCGCCATCCCCCTCCGGGCCGTCGCCGGCCGCGGCCATGTTCAGCGGCCGCTCGATGCCGTCGCCGAAGCCGTCGTCCTCGCCGCCGCCGCCGGGCGGCGGCTCGTCGGCACCACGCGGCCCGTCGGCCCCCGCATCGGCATCGACCGCGTCCTTGTGGTGGCCGTGCTCGTGCTCGGCCGGATCCACCGGCTCGACCGCAGCCTCGTCGTCGTGTTCGGCGACCGTGACGTTCGACGGCTCGATCTCGGGCTCGTCGCCGTCGTGGTCCTCGGGCCCACCGCGCGGCCCGGCCTTCGCCGGCCCCGCGTCGCCGCCCTCGTCGTCGTCGTCGTCGGCGAGCGCCTGCTGCATCGACTCAGGACCGTCGTCGACGTCGACCCGGGCCCGACCCTCGATGACGTCGTCGAGCATGAACTCGGGGCGACCGTAGGCTGGCAGCACGTCGCTGACGTGCAGGAAGCCGTTCACCCGCCCGCCGAACGCCACGAACGCGGCGCCGATACTGGGCTCGATGTTGACGACCTTGCCTTTGTAGATGTTACCGAGATACGCCTCGCGGTTGGCCAACTCGACGTGCAGCTCCTGCAACACGCCGTCCTCCACCACCGCGATCCGGCTCTCTTCCGGATCGATGGCGTTGATGAGCATCCTCTTCAAGGGAATCCTTCTTGCGATTGTCGTTGCAACTGTCGCCGGCTGCACCGGCGATCCCCTGCGCCACGGCGCGGCACGTCGGCGGCTGGACACGGTCGGTGTCGAGGCGCGCCGCCCACGGTACATCGCGGGTCGATCGACACCGGACGCCGGACGACAGGGGTGGAATGGGAAACGGCCGGAACCGGGCCGTGTCCATGAACCGACAGGCGACCGCGAGGTCGCATGACGAACCACGCGGGAGCATGGCTGACTTCGGTCGTGGGGACACGGCAGGCTCGGTTGGTCCGATACGCGGGCCGGGACCTCGGGCGATGAGCCACGCACCCCGAACCGCACTTCCATGACACCAGGAAGTCACCGGATGCTATTGCGGAGCGCGGCGGCGCTCAACGCTGCTTCCGAGGACCCGTCCGGCCGCCCGCGAAAAGACCGGGCGGCCGGACGGGTCCGCGGTCTCAGCCGTTGCCGAAGATCGCCTGGCGCTGCTTCGACAGGTCCGAACGGTGGTCCTGGATGCGTTCCTGGAGCACCCGGTTCATCTGCTGCTCCATGTCCTCGGCGCTGCGGATGATCTGCGGCGTGATGAACACCAGCAGGGTCGAGGTGATGTCCTGCCGCGACTTGTTCTTGAACAGGTAGCCGAGCAGCGGGATGTCACCCAGCAGCGGCAGCTGGGTGGTGGTCTCGGTCTCGCTCTTGCTCTTCAGGCCGCCGAGCACGGCGGTCTGGCCGCTGCGCAGCAGCACCGTGGTCGCCAACGTGCTGGAGGCGACGCGCGGCAGCGCGATCTGGCCGGTCTGGCCGCCACCGCCGACCGAGAACACGTCGAAGCCGGCCGGCGCGATCGGGCTGTTGCCGGTGCCGGTGAGCGCGGTGCGCTGCGGCACCACCTGCATGATGACCTTGTCGGTGCCCGGCACGATGTGCGGGGTCGCCAGCAGCTGGAAGCCGACATTGACCGGCGACTCGTCGCCTTCCTCGAGCGCCAGCAACAGACCGCCGGCCTGGCCCTGTTCGACGCGGGCCTGGGCGTAGCGCACGGCCTCGCCGACGAAGATGGTCGCCATCTGATGGTCCATGGCGACGATCTGCGGGGCCTGGACGATCTCCGAGCGAGCGTCCTTCTTCAGCAACCGCAGCGTCGCCGAGACCTGTTGGAAGTTGAGCGCCCCGAACACCACGTCCGGGATCACCGTGGCGGCCGGGTCGTTGACGTCCGCGAACGGACCGATGCCCCCCGGGTTGGCGATCAGCTGGTCGTCCCAACCGCCGGCACCGAGGTCGAACGGCAGACGGGTCGGGATCTGGCCCAGACCCAGGCTGGCCGTCCAACCGGATCCGCCCGGCGAGATACCGAAGTCCAGCACGTCCTCGTTGCTGGTCGTGACGAACCGTACGTCGAGCTGGATCTGCGACGGTTCGACGTCGATCAGCTGGATGGTGCGGCGCACGCTCTCGACCACCGGTCGCGTGTCCTTGACCATGAACGAGTTGGTCTCCTGGATGTACTCCAGGCTGCCGATGTCCGGGGTGATCATCCCCTTCAGGGTGTCCAGCAGGGTGAACTGGATCGTGCCCGGCATCTGCGGCTGCATGTTGCGCAGGTCGCGCACGTATTCCGAGGCGATGAACGGCACCAGCGCCGAGGCCGGCCGCACGTAGCGCAGCTGGATCGTCGCGGTCTCCAGGTCCTGCTGGATGTTGGAGGCCGGCACGACCCGCAGGATGCCGCGGTCCTCCTCGACCACGACGAACCCGAGGGTCTTCACCGAGGCGTCGAGGGCATCGCGCCACGGGATGTTCTTCAGGCGGACCGTGATGGTGCCCTTGACCTCCGGCGCCACGACGATGTTGGCACCCGAGATCTTGGCGATCGTGTCGATCACCTTCTGGATGTCCGTGTTCTCGAACGCGAAGTAGACGCGCGGCGGCTTCTCGACCTTGAGCACACCACCCTCGGCCTCGCTGACGATGCAGCCGGCCTGTTCGGCGACCAGCGACAACGCCTGGCGCCAGTGCACGTCCTGCAGGTCGATCGAGACCGCGGCCTCGATCGCGGGGTCCATGATGATGTTGGCGTTCGCCTTGCGACGAATGCTCGCCACGACCTCGCGCAGATCGCGGTCCTTCAACTTGAGCGTGAGCCGGCTGGCGCGGTCGCCCTCCGCCTCGGAACGGATCTCGTCCTTGCCCTGTTCCTTGACCGGCTGTGCCGGAGCCTGTGGCTCCTGCTGCGCCGGCAGCGGCGCCAGCGACAACCAAGTCGCCATGGCGCAGATGACTCCCATACGGAATGCCTGCATGTCGATCCTCTTCCCCCGCGGGGGTTAACCAGTGATTCGCCCGTGGCCGGCCGCCGGGGCGGCCGAACCTCGATCCAGAAATCTCATCGAACCGTCGGTGCGAGCGGCTTTAGGCAACCTTGTGCCGGGGCCGACCGCGCCGGCGCTCACATCGTGCGCACGAGCGTCAGCCCGCGGAACACGAACCAGACCTGCTCCTCCTCGACCGTCTTCACCAACAGGTCGTCGGAGATGTAGTCGCCTTCCTCGTAGACCTCGCCGTTCAGCAGCACGCCGGACCGGCCGCCGTGACTCACGACGACGCCCTGCACGCGAAGGTCCATGCCCTTGAAGTCCAGGGCCGTCACGGCCTTCACGTGCCAGCTCTTCGCGGCGACCGCCAGCTCGTGGCGTGGATCACCCTGCGGCACGTTGACGCGGCTGCCCACCACCTCGAAGCGGTTCTTCGCCTGCTCGAGCTGGCCGTTGTTGCAGTCGGCAGCCATGTCGGCGACCAGCTGCTGCATCTCCTTCATCGGCAGGAACGGATCCGCCTTGCGCGTCTGGGCCTTGGCCACCGTGTCCAACTGTGACCGCAGGTCCTCCAGCGGCGCGACGATCTCCTTCGCCCAGCGCAGCTTGTAGGGGGCGTAGGAAACGCGGCCGGCATCGGACTCGATCTCGGCGGCGATCTTCTCCAGACCTTCCTTGAGCCCCTTCTCGAGCGCGTACTGCTCGAACAGGGTGGTGTCCTGCTTGCGGATCCGCTGGTGCAGCTCACGCAACCGCAGCACCTCGGTGGTGTAGCGGTCGAGCAACGCGCGCTGCTCGGCCGGCGACGGCCCGCCCTTCAGGGCATCGCCGTTCTCGCGCGGATCGACCAGGATGTCGCGTCGACCCTGGGCACCGCGATGGTCGTAGCGATCGATGCGGATGCCGATCTGGTTCTTCCAGATCTCCTCGCGCAGCGACTCCTTCAGCGCGGCGTAGTCCGGGATCTGTGCTTCCTTGCCCTCGGACTTGCCGTTGTAGGAATACGTCTGCAGCGTCAGGCTCACGCGGTGGACGACGTCGCCCTCGCGCGTGTTCTCGTTGCGGTCGTCGCCGCCGGACTTGATCCGGAAGTCGGTGATGCTCACGAACCGCTCGTAGTTCTCGATCAGGTTCATGAACTTCAGGCACTGCCACAGCGTCGCCGTCGCCTCGTAGGTGTACTCGATCGGCGTGAAGCGCTCGCCCTTGACCTCGTTGCGGCGCTTGGGCAGCAACCCGGTGCTCTGGATGCCCGACTGCCGTTCGAACTGGTTCAGCATGCGCACGAAGGCCGTCAGCTCCTTCGAGTTGGGCAGGATCTTGACGTATTCGTCGAGGTTCTCGCGCAGGATGACCACGTCCTTCTCGAGCGCCGGCACCTTGGCCAGCTTGGCCTCCGCGGCGGTGACCGATTCCTTCTTCTGGGCCACCTGGGCCTCGATCTCCTCGATCAGACCCTGCGAGTAGTAGACGCCACCCACGGCTGCGAGGCACAGGGCGAGCGCCGAGCCGCCGATGATGGCGAGGAGCTTCTTCTGGTTCCAGTTGCTCATGGCATCAACTCACTTGGCCTTCGGGGCCGGGGCGGGCTTCGGGGCGGGTTTCGGGGCTTCCTTGACCGTCGGCTGGAACTGCAGCTGCAACTCGAAGCTCATCGACTTCGGCGGCACCCGGTTCTTCTCCTCCTCGACCTTGTAGCCAGGATCGGTCTTCGAGAAGAGGTCCTTGCCGAACGGCGCCGCCTCGAGGTCCTCGTGGAAGTTGGCGAGCCGGCCGCGATCCTCGTCCTGCACGCTGCTCGGCAGGGTGACCGTGGCGCCCTTCTTGGGGTCGTTCTTGACCTCGACGCGATCGAACCAGGCCACGTGCCGGTCGGTGTCGCCGTTGTTGTTGACCACGTCGATCAACTCGTCGAGGAACTTCGACCACACGCGGCGCGACTTGGCGATGTCCTGGATCGACTGCACGCGGAGCGCGTAGTCCTTCTTGTTGGACTCGAGTTGATCGTAGTAGCCGACCTTCTTCATGCGATCGGCCAGCGTGGCGTCGGCGGCAGCCAACTGCGATTCCGCGGCACCGAGGTCACCGAAGTAGACGATGCCGAACCAGCCGATGGCGGCACTCGTGGCGAGGGCGGCACCGAACGCGGCTGCGAGCACCTTGGGCGGCACACGGTTGCCGCTGCGCTGCTCGACGGGAAGGAGATTGATGCGGATCACGGGGATTCCTCCTCAGGAGTTGGCGGCGAGACCGATCGCGACCGCGAGCTGCGGCGCGAACTGATTGAGTGCTTCGACGTCGACGTGGTCGGCCTTGACCTTCAGCCCCTCGATCGGGTTCCACGTCTTGGTCCGCTTCTCGAAGATCTTCTCGAAGCTCTCCTCGAGGAACGGCAACAGCGCGGTGCCGCCGGTCAACCAGACCTCCTGCACCTCGCCGTCGAACTGGTTCTCGAAGAAGTCGAACGACAGGTTCACCTCGTTGCCGAGGTCCTCGAGCACCTGGCCGCAGGCCTCCTGCACGACGGCCAGCTGGTCGCCGGGCTCGCGCTTGAGCGTCTCCGCCTGCGCCGGCTCGATGCCCAGACGCCGCGCGATCGCGTTGGTGAGGTCCTGACCACCCATCGGCACCTCGCGAGCGAAGCAACTGACGTTGTCGCGCAGGATGTTGATGCTGGCCTTGGTGGCGCCGAGATCGATCAGGGCCACGGTCCGACCCGGCTCCTGCACGCCCGGGTTGACGAGGTCACCGAGCTCCCAGGCATTGCCGAGCGCGAAGCCGTCGACGCCGATCGCGACCGGTTGCAGACCGAGATCGATCAGCATGCGGGCATGGTCCGAGACCACCGCCTTCTTGGCGGCGACCAACAGCACCTTCATCTCGTTCTTGCCGTTGGCGTCGACACCGCTGGCGAGCTTCTGCGCATCCAGCTCGACGTCGTTGACGTCGAACGGGATGTATTTGTCGGCCTCGAGGCGGACGGCCTGGACCAGCTTGTCCTCCGGCATCTCGGGCATGCCGATGTAGCGGAACACGACGTTCTTGCCGCTGACCGCGGTGGCGATCCGCTTGCTGCGGAACTTCGCCACCCGCATCAGCTCCGCGATGGCGTCCTGGCGAGCCGCCTCGCTGCTCACCTCCACCTGCGCATAGCCGGTGATGACGTAGTCGAACTTCTCACGAGTCAGCTCGACGGCTTTGATGCAACTGCTGCCGATGTCGAGACCGACGATGCTCTTTCGCTGCTTCAGCATGACGACTGGCGCTCCTTCGGGGGGGTGCCCGCTTACGCTCCCCTATCGGCTGCAGGGCCGCCCCGAATTGAGCCGGGTGCCGCGATCCGGCGGTGACGAGGCGGCGGCAAGGGCCGCGGGGCGCGCCGCCGGTCGCATCGGGGCGGTTGCGCGAGGCTCCTACCGGCGGCAGCGCTCGCCCGCCGGGGGCGGGATCATTCCTCGCCGAAGCGAGCCGCGACCAGTTCGCCGAGGGCGCGCAGCACCGCGTCGGCGTCGGGACCGGTGGCCTCGATCACCAGCTGCACGCCGTGCTCGGCCGCCAGCATCATCATCCCCATGATGGACTTGCCGTCGACCTGCTCGTCGCCATCGACCCGGCCGACCCGGACCTCGCTGGCGTAGGCGTTGGCGGTCTGGACGAACAGGTGGGCCGGCCGCGCATGCAGGCCGTGGCGGTTCTGCAGCGTGACGACCAGACGCACGGGATCGCTCACGACGAAGCTCCCTTGGCCGACAGTTCGCGCAGCAATTCCCGCATCGCCGCCGGGTCCGCGGCATCGAGCAGGAACCGGCGGAAATCGGAGTTGCGCGCGAGGCCGGCGATCCACCGCAGGCACTGCAGGTGCACTTCGGGCTCGTCGCTCGGCGATACCAGCAGGAACAACACCTGGACCGGCCGCCCGTCGATCGCCTGCCATTCGATCCCCTTGCGGCAACGAGCCAGGACCAAGGTCACGCGCCGGACCTCGTCGCCCTTGACGTGGGGAACTGCCACGCCGTTGCCGAGGCCGGTGCTGCCGATCGCCTCGCGTTCGGCGAGGCGCTTGCCCAGCGCCTTGGCGGCATTCGCCGGAACCGCGCCGGCGGTCTGGGCCGCCGCCAGCAGCTCCTCGAGGGCTGCACCCTTGGTCTTGGCCTCGAGCTCGCCGATCAGGGCAGCGGCATCGATCAGCTTTGCGATCATGCCGTCGAGTGTCCGGCATGGACCGCTTCGGCGCAACGATCCGACCGGTGCCGGCCGCCCATCGGGCCACGGGAACACCTTCCCCGTGGGTCGATACGGCTCACCGCCGCAGCGCCTTCTTGACCACCTGCTCGTAGGTCTCCTCGTCGGGAGCGACCTTCGCGCGGCGGGAGCTGGCGGTCGGCGCCTTGGCAGCGGCGGCACGCTTGCCGCTGAGCTTCTCCTTCTGCTTGCGCAGCTGCACGTCCAGCTTGTCGACGAGCAGGTCGATGGTGGCGGAGAACGAGGTGCCGCGCTCCTTGGCGACCAACGGCGCACCGCGGCGCTGGTGGGCGATCAGCTCCACCTCCGGGTTCTTGTGCGCGTGGTCGGCGACCACCTCGATGCGGACCAGCCGGTCGGAGTAGCGGGCCAGTTTGGCCAGCTTCTTCGCGGCGTGCGCCTGCATGCGCTCGGTGATGTGGTCGTGGCGACCCTTGAACTCGATGGTCACGTCGGCTTCTTCGGTCATCGATTCTCCTGTGCTCGGGTATCGAACTGCAGCAGACCGCCCTGCACCTCGATGCGCAAGGAACGTCCGCGGTTGAGATGCGGCAGTTTCGCCGCGGGAAGGGTCAGAACCCCCAGAACTTGACCTCGGGCTCCAGCTCGATGCCGAACCGGTCGTGCACCCGCTTCTTGACCTCGACCATCAGGGCGACGAAGTCGGCGGCCGAACCCTGGCCCTCGTTGACGAAGTAGTTCGCGTGCAGACCACTGACCTCGATGCCGCCGATGCGCAGCGTCTTGCAACCGGCGACCTCGATCAGCTGACCGGCAGCGGCGCCGGCCGGATTGCGGAACACGCAGCCGACGCTGCGCTGCGACACCGGTTGCGACGCGTTGCGCTTCTTCAACGACGCGGAGAACCGTTCGAAGATCGCCTTCGGGTCGTCGGGCACCAGCTCGAAGGTCGCCTGCAGCACCACAGCACGGCCGAGCCCCCCGTCGCGATAGATCGGACGGAACCGGTCCTTGCCCCACACGGCGATGCGCCCGTCCTCGTCGACGACGGTCAGCGACAGCAGGTGCTCGAAGGTCTCGCCGTCGCGGGTCCCGGCGTTCATCGCCACGGCGCCACCGACCATCGCCGGGATGCCGGTCAGCTTCTCCAGGCCGGCGAGCCCGACTTCCTTGGTGGCCCGCAGCAGACTGGGCAAGGTCACCCCGGCGCCGGCGGTGATGCGGTTGCCGTCGCGCACGATGCGATTGAGGTTGCCGAGGTGCAGCACGGCGCCGCGCACGCCCGCGTCGGCGACGACGACATTGCTGCCACCGCCGAGCACCCGCAGTGGCAGGTCGAAGTCGCGACAGGCGCGCACCGCCGCGGCCGCATCCTCCTCCGCATAGGGTTCGAGCAACCAGTCGGCGGGCCCACCGATGCGCAGGTGCATGAACGGTCCGAGCGGTACCTGTTCGCGCACGGCGCCGCGCATCGACCGCAGTTCGCCGCGCAGATCAGAGGCCGGCAACGATGCCTCCCAGGGCCTGGTCGACGTCACCCGCCCCCAACAACAACACGATGTCCCCGGTTCGTCGCACCGCGAGCACGGCGTCCGGCAACTGCGCGACGGCGCCGCCTGTGACACTCGCACCACCGAGGGCGCGGATCGCCGCCACCAGGTCGGCGGCGGACACCGAGGCGCGGATGGCCTCGCTCTCACGGGCGCCGTAGATGTCGGCGATCAACGAGGCATCGGCCTCTGCCAGCGCCGACGCGAACTCGGCGAGCAGGTGCAGCGTGCGCTGGTGCTGGTGCGGCTGGAACACGGCGACGAGCCGCCGGCCGGGAAAGCGCTGGCGCGCTGCCGCCAGCACGACCCGGATCTCGGCCGGATGGTGGGCATAGTCGTTGACGAGCAGATCGCCGCGCGGTCCCGCGTGCAGTTCGAACCGCCGGCGCACCCCGGCGAAACCGGCGACACCCCGGCAGGCGCCTTCGAGGTCGGCGCCGGCGATCTGGCACAGTCCCAACGCGAACAGCGCGTTGTGCATGTTGTGGCGACCGGACAGGGTCAGCTGCACCCGCGGCAGGCGCCGGCCGAGCACCACCGGCACGAACGAGAACCGGCCGAGATCGCCGCGCACCTCGACCGCGCGCACATCGCTCCACAACCCGGCGCCGACGGTCAGGATCTGCACGTCGTGGCGCAGACTGCTGAGCACGGCGCGGGGCACGCTCTCCTCGACCAACGCCGTGCCCCCCGGCCGGACCCGCGCCAGGTAGCCGGCGAACGCCTCGATCAGCTCGTCGGTCGACGGGAAGCAGTCGAAGTGGTCGTGGTCGACGTTGAGGATCGCGGCGCCGTACGGGCGCAGGTTGTGGAAGCTGCGATTGAACTCACAGGCCTCCACGACGAACTCGGGGCTGTTGCCCCAGCGACCGTTGCCGCCCAGTTCGGGGACCTCGCCGCCGATCAGGTGCGATGGCTCGAGGCCGGCACCACGCAGCGCCGCCACCGTGAGGCCGGTGGTCGTGGTCTTGCCGTGCGTGCCGGCGATCGCCAGCGTGCGCCGCCCTTCGCTGAGGCGCCCGACGGCCTCGGCGTACAGCAGCGACGTGAAGCCGCGGCGCACACACTCCTGCACCTCGGGGTCGGTGGCCGGCACCGCGGCACTGCGGATCACGTAGCCGTCCTGGCCGCGGATCCGATCCGGCTGGCAACCGACCCAGACCGGCAGGCCTTCGTCGGCCAACCGATCGAGCACAGCGCCACCGCCGCTGTCGCTGCCGGTCACCGTGCAGCCGGAACCGGCGAGCAACCGCGCCAGGCCACTGACGCCGGCACCACCGACGCCGAGGAAGTGGAACCGGTCGCTGACGAACGACGCGCCGACGATGCCGGCAGCCGCCCCGGGTGCGGCACTGGCCGCGGAGTGAAGGGTATCGATCACGCGCTGGCTTCCCGGCGGCTCGCGCCGGCCCTGACTGCGGGTCCACTGACGGAAGGTCCACTGACGGAAGGGACACTGACGGAAGGGACACTGACGGAAGGGACACTGATTGCGGGGCCACCGGCGGTCGTCGCGCCGACCGGGACTGCGACCTCGGCCAGCCCGACCTCGGCCAATCCACCGACCGCCGCCAGTCCCCCGACCGGCGCCAGTCCCATGTCGGCGAGGATCGCCGCCGTCGCATCCTGCGTCAGCAGCGTGCGCGCTGCCCGCCCCATGGCCGCGAGCACCGCCGGTGCCGTCAGCAAGGCATGGATCTGCGCCATCAGTGCAGCCGGCGTCAGTTCGACTTCTTCGAGGATCACCGCCGCCGACACCGCGGCGAGCACTTCGGCGTTGCGGGTCTGCTGACGGTCCTTGTGATGCGGATACGGCACGATCAGGGCCGGCCGGCCGGTGGCGCACAACTCGGCGACCGTGGTGCCACCACCGCGGCAGATCACCAGGTCAGCGGCCGCGAACAAGCGATCCATGTCGAGTGCGACCGGCCGCACCTGCGCGACCAGACGATCCCCGGCCGCCGCATAGGCACTGCGCACTTCCGCGTCACGGCCGAGCCCGGACAGATGCAGCACGTGCAGCGGCAGGCGGTCGGTCGAGGCCTGGGCGAACGCGACCAGCGCGCGCGGCACCTGTTCGTTCAGCGATGCGGCACCCTGACTGCCACCGGTGACCAACACGACCGTCGCCGCGGCCGGCAGGCCGAGCAACTCACGCGCGACATGACGTTCGATGCGGCCGAGCCCGGGCCGCAACGGCGTCCCGGTCACCAGCGCCTTGCGGCCGGTGGCCGCAGCCGACGGCAGTCCGTGATAGATGCGGCGGCACCAGGGCCGCAGCCAGCGATTGGCGCGACCGACCACCGCATTCTGCTCCAGCAGGAACAACGGCACGCCGAGACTGCGCGCCGCGATGCCCATCGGCACCGACGGCCGACCGCCGGTGCTGACCACACAGTCGACCCGTTCCTCCCGGAGCAACCGCCTGGCCGCGGCGATCGCCCGCAGCGACCACGCCGGCAACGACCAACGCGACGGCCCGTGCGGCGGCAACTCGATCGCCCGCACCGTGGGCAGCTCGCGGCGCAGGAACTCGCGCTCGACCTCGCGGCCCTCGGTGACCAACAACGGCTCGTGGCCACCCGACAACAGGGCCCGCGCCAGCACCAGGGCCGGCATCAGATGGCCGCCGGTGCCACCGCTGACGAGACAGACGCGTTGCGCCATGACGGGAAACTCGGTGGGAACTCACCAGGTCGGTCGGATCACTTCTTCGGCAGCTTGATGCGCTGGCCGATGCGCAACCGCGTCGGGTCGACGGCGGGATTCAACTCACGCAACTCCTCGACGCGTTTGCTGGAGCCGAGCTCGGCGCGCGCGATCCGTTCGAAGGTGTCGCCCTTGCCGATCGTGTAGGAACGCTCGGCCGCGGCAACCTCGACGGCGACCTTCTTCTGGGCAGCGGCATCGGCGATCGCGGTGCGTCCGTCCACCTTCGCCGTGGCCGGCTTCGGGTCGGCGGCCGGCTTCGAAAGACGCGCGATCTCGGCCGGACTCGGCAGCACGAGATCTTGACCGACGCGCATCCGGTTCGGCGCCACGTCGGGGTTCAGCCGCTGCAGTTCCGGCCGCAATGCGGCACTGCCGAGCCGGGTGCGGGCGATGCTCTCGAAGCTGTCGCCGGCCTTGACCTTGTAGGTGCCCCGCTGCGTGTCCGGTGCCGGTGACGGCGCCACCGCGACGGCCGCCTCGGGCGAACCGCCGGTCTTGACCACCGGCGCGTCGACGCCCGGCTTCGGGGCCTCGTTGCGCACCGGCTCCTGCGGCCGGCGATCGCCGCCGCGCAGCACGTCGGGCCCCAACAGGGACTCGAGTTCGCGCGCGACCCCGTCGTCCCCGGGACGGACCGAGCCGCCCGCGTTCGCCGGCGGCGCCGCCTTGCCGGGACCGGCCGGAGCTTCCGTCGCGCGCATCGCGGCGCCGGGCGAACGATCCACCTGCGGACGCTCGGGATTGCCCCAGATCGTCACACCGAGGATCAAGAAGATCACGAGACACAGAACGTAGAGGCCGTATTTCTCGAGCTGGCCCATCACACCCTCCCAACCGAACTGGAAAACCGGAGAATCGACAACAGAGAGACGGCGATGTGCATCGTCGTCACGGAATCCGAGCCACCGCGGCAGTCGAGAACGTGCCCGCGCGATCCGTTCGCGCGGCGTTGCCGATCAAGCCGACGGCGGCAAGACAGAACATCAGACTGGTACCGCCCGTGCTGACGAACGGCAGATCGATGCCTTTGGCCGGAGCCTTCCCGCTGACCACGAGCAGGTTCGCAGCCGCTTGCATGCAGATCATCAGAGAGTAACCGCAGACCACGTAGCGAAGGAACGGGTCACGCACCTTGGTGATCAGCCGATAACACACGGCGCCGAAGGCGGTGAACGCCACCAGCACGAACAGCGTGCCGGGATAGCCGAGTTCCTCGGCGATCACCGCGAACACGAAGTCGTTGTGCGCCTCGGGCACATACCCCATCTTCATCCAGCCCTGGCCGATGCCGCGACCGAAGGTACCGCCGGAGCCGACCGCGATCAGGCCGAGTCCGACCTGCGAATCGGGCCGCGTGTGCAGGAAGCCGGTGATCCGCTCCCACACGTACGGGAGCCGCATGGCCGCCACCGCGAGCCCGCCGATCGCGAGCACGGCGAACGGTGCGAAATGGAAGAAGCGCACGCCGGCGACGACCGCGAGCACACTGGTCAGGCCCAGCACGATCAGCGCGTTGCCGTTGTCGGGCTGCAGGGCCAGCACCGCCGCCAGCAGCAGCGCGCAGCCCATCGCCGGTAGGAAGCCGCGGCGGAACGAAGCCACCCCGTTGCCGGCGCGAGCCAACAACCAGGCGAGGCCCAGCACCAGGAAGAAGCGGGCCGGCTCGACCGGTTGGAACTGCATCGTGCCGATGCGGATCCAGCGATGGGCGCCGTTGACCTTCATGCCGAGCAGCCACGGCAACAGACAGCACAGCACGGCGGTGAAGAACGCCGGCAACGCGAGGCGTCGCACCACCGACATCGGCACCGCCGCCGCGACGAAGAACATGACCAGCCCGGCGAGCAGCTTGCTGCCCTGGGACTTCATCACCGCCATCGGCCCGTAGTTCGGCTGCGCGCCGAGCACCGACACGGCCATCACCAGCCCGAGGCAGCACAGCGACATCGTCACCAGCATCAGCCAGTCCAGTTCGCGCAGGTGCGACGGGGACGAACGATCGGGGTGCGAAGGAGCGAGAGAGGTCATCAGCGCACCTTGAACAGGGCGAGACTGCACAGGGCGAGCAGCGCCGAGACGACCCACGTGCGCACGACGACCCGGGTCTCCGGCATGCCGCCGAACTGGAAGTGATGGTGCAGCGGGGCGCAGCGGAAGATGCGTTTGCCGCGCAGCTTGAACGACGCGACCTGCAGCACCACCGACAGCGCCTCGGCGACGAACACCCCGCCGACCACCAGCAGCACCAGTTCGGTGCGACTGACCAGCGCGGCGTAGCCGAGCGCGCCGCCGAGCCCGAGGCTGCCGACGTCGCCCATGAACACCAGCGCCGGCGCGGCGTTGAACCACAGGAAGCCGAGTGCGCCGCCGAGCAGCGCGGCCATCAGCACGGTCATTTCGCCGGCGCCGGCGACGTGCGGCACCAGCAAGTACTGCGACCAGTCGACGCGGCCGACGGCATAGGTGATCGCGGCGTAGGCGATCGCGGCGGTGGCGACGCAACCGGTCGCGAGGCCGTCGAGGCCGTCGGTCAGGTTGACCGCATTGGCCGAACCGGTCAGCACCAGCACGCCGAGCAGCAGGAACGGCACCCCGTACCACACCGACAGGTCGATCGCGAAGTCCTTCGCGAACGGCACGTAGAGGTGCGGCCCGCCGAGCTCGCCCTGCAGCGCCGCCGGGCCGAGCAGCCACAGACCGACCAGCAGGGCGAGGATGGTCAACGCACCCTGCTTCTCGCGCTTGCCGATGCCGCGCTTCTTCGGGTTGTGCAGCTTGACCCAGTCGTCCCACAGGCCGACCCCGGCGAAGCCTGCCACCAGCACGAGGCCAGGCAGCGAATAGCGGTTGGGTCCGTCGAAACGCAGCCACAGCGCGCCGGACAACACGATCGCCGCGACGATGAACAGGCCGCCCATCGTCGGCGTGCCCCGCTTGTGTGCGTGCAGGGTCTCGAGCGTCTGCGAGCCGGTGCCGTCGATGCGTTCGCCGATGCCGAGGTTGCGCAACCAGGCTATGACGCGCGGGCCGAACACGATCGCCAGCAGGAACGCGGTCACGGCCGCGCCAGCGGCCCGGAACGAGATGTAGCCGAACAGCCGGCACATGTCCTCCGAGAACAACCAGGGCGCGAGCCAGTGGATCATCTCAGCCCTGCTCCGCGGCGTGCTCGCCGGCATCCGTGCGCAACTCGGCCAACAGGCTGTCGACCAGCTGGTCGAGCGCGACCCGGCGCGAGGCCTTGCACAGCACCCGGTCGCCGGGGCGCACCATCGCCCGCAGCAACGGCAGCGCCGCGTTGGCGTCCGGCAGACGATGCACCGCGGTGCCGGCCATGCCGGCGGCGATCGCGCCGTCGGCGATGAACTGGGCGCCGCCGTCGCCGATGCACAGCAGCACGTCCTGACGCGTGCGCGCGACCTCGTGACCGAGCTCGCGGTGCAGCACCTGGCTCTGCTCGCCGAGCTCGAGCATCTCGCCGAACACGATGATGCGGCGACCCGGCCCACCGAGCCCGGCCAGCGCCTGCAGCGCCACCGCGGCGGACTTCGGGTTCATGTTGTAGGTGTCGTCGAACACCGTCACGCCACCGGCGGACTTCGGCTCGAGCCGCCGCGCCGCCGAGGGCACCGCGGCCAGCGAACGCAGCACGTCCTCCTCGGCGACGCCGAGGTGGGTCGCGGCGGCGATCACCGCCAGCGCGTTGTAGACATTGTGCGTGCCCAGGCGCGGCAGCGTCACCTGCCGCTTGCCCTGCAGCAGGAACGTCGTGCCCAGCGCGTGGAAGCGCACGTCGGTCGCGAACCAGTCGGATTGTCGCGACACGCTGGTGAACTGCACCTGCGCACGCGTCACCGCTGCCATCGCGCGGCACGCGGCATCGTCGCCGTTCAGGATGCACAAGCCGTCCTCGGGCAGCCCCTGCGGCAGCGACGACTTCTCGCGCGCGACCCCTTCGATGGAGCCGAGGCCGGCCAGATGGGCCGGGGCGACGCAGGTCACGATGCCGAGGTCCGGCCGCGCCACCGCCGTCAGCTGGGCGATCTCGCCAGGGGCATTGGTGCCGATCTCGACCACCGCGGCGCGGGTGCCCGGCTGGATGTCGAACAGCGTCAGCGGCACGCCGATCTGGTTGTTGAACGACCCCGGCGAACTGACGGTCGGCATCGCCGCCCGCAGCACCGCCCCGAGCCACTCCTTGGTCGATGTCTTGCCGCACGAACCGGTCACTCCGATCACCTTGGCGGCGTGCCGCCGCCGATGTTCGGCGGCGAGGTCGAGCAGCGCCTTGCCGGCGTCGGCGACCTGCACCACGAACGGCGCCGCCCGATGCAGCGCCTGGCGCGCACCCGGCAGTTCGCTCGGCGCCCGCTCGACGACCAGCCCGGCCGCACCGGCCGCGGCGGCCGCGGCGGCGAACGCGTTGCCGTCGTGATTGGCGCCGCGCAAGGCCACGAACAGGCGGCCGCTGCAGTCCTTGCGGGTGTCGGTGGCGACTCCGGCCGCGGCCGCTCCGCGCTGCAGCACGTCACCGCCGGTGACCCGCGCGACGGCTGCCGCGGTCAACCACGAACCGCGCCCGGAGCGACCGCTGCGCCCGCTGTCGCGCTGGCCATCGGTCTCCTGCGCCGAATTCATCGGTGCAACCATCCTGCCTCCTTCGCTGCGAGAGCGCGTGCAGCCTCGAGCCGATCGTCGAACGGCACCACGCTGTCCTTGAAGATCTGGTAGGTCTCGTGGCCCTTGCCGGCGACCAGCACGGTGTCGCCCGGCTCGGCCCTGCCGATCGCGGCCCGGATCGCCTCGGCGCGATCCACGACCCGGAAGAACTGACCGCTGCTGCCGACCAGGCCCTGCTCCATGTCGTCGAGGATCAGTTCCGGATCCTCGCTGCGCGGGTTGTCGCTGGTCAGGTAGGCGCAGTGGGCGTGCCGCGCCACCGCCGCCGCCATCGGCGCGCGCTTGGTGCGATCGCGGTCGCCGCCGCAGCCGAACACCACGTGCAGCCGGCCCTCGGCGAGCTCGCGCAGCGTGCCGCACACCTTCTCCAACGCATCGGGCGTGTGCGCGTAGTCGACGAACGTGCGCACGCGGCCGATCGGGCCGACCGGGGCATCGACCTGCTCGAGCCGGCCGGGCACCGCGCGGGCGTCCTCGAGCGCGGAGGCCACCGTCAGCTCGCTGGCGCCCAGCGACAGCGCCGCCGCCGCCGCCGACAGCGCGTTGTAGACGTTGTGCAGACCGACCAGACGCAGGAACAGCTCGACGCGCCCGTTCGGCATCACCATCGTGAAGCGCGTGCCGTCGGGCCCGAGCCGCAGGTTCTCGGCGCGCACATCGGCCTCGGCCGCGAGGCCGTACCACAGGCAGCGCACACCGCGCGCGCATTCCTCGGCCATCGCCTCGGCGGCCGGATCGTCGCGATTCAGCACGGCCGCGGCGCCCGACTGCAGTGCGGTGAACAACCGCGCCTTGGCCTGGCGGTACTTGTCCATCGTGCCGTGGTAGTCGAGGTGGTCCTGCGTCAGGTTGGTGAACACGGCGGTGGCGAACCGCACGCCGCGCACGCGGTCCTGGTCGAGGCTGTGGCTCGACACCTCCATCACACAGGCGCTGGCATACCGATCCGCCATCTCGCGCAGGTAACCGTGGATCCGCACCGGATCGGGCGTCGTGTTGGACGCCGGGATGCGCCGGCCGCCGAACTCGTAGGCGATCGTGCCGAGCAGACCGACCTGGCGCCGATCGGCCTGCAGGCAGGCGCGGATCAGATGCGCGGTGGTGGTCTTGCCGTTGGTGCCGGTGACGCCGATCACCGAGACCGCGCGCGACGGATCGCGGTAGTAGTAACGAGCCGCGTCGGCGAGCGCCTCGCGCGCACTGTTGACGACCAGCACCGGCACCGGCAGCGGCAGCGGTTCCTCGGCCACCACGGCGACCGCACCGCGCGCCACCGCCTGTTGCGCGTAGAGCGTGCCGTCGTTCTTGGCGCCGCGGATCGCGAAGAACAGATTGCCGGCGCGCGCCTCCGCCGAATGGAAGCAGAGCCCGTCGACGGCGATGTCGCGCCAACGGAGCACTTCACGCGGCTGCAAGCAGTCGCGCAATTCACGCAAACGGACGAAGCCCTGGCCGGACGGGAGTCCGGACGGGTAAGCCACCTCGGTCATCTACCGCCCTACCGCAGTTGTCCCTGGAGCCCGCCGGCTCCAGCCTGAATCACCAGGGGTTTCGTCACGGAGCCGGGTCTGACCACCCGCCTCCGCATCCTGGCGCAGCAGCCGCCGCCGCTCCAGGTCTTGACACTGGAGCAGCAGCCGCACCACCGGCGGCGCAGCATAGCTGCCTCCATAGAAAGAAGAACGACTGTCCTTCTGCATCACGCAGATGGCGAGCCAGCGCGGCTGCTCCACCGGCAGGAAGCCGACGAAGCTCGCATTGCGCATCTCGACGAGTTTGTCACCGACACCGACGCGGCTGGCCGCGGTACCGGTCTTGCCGGCGATCACGCCGTGCAGATCGATCCCCAGCTCTTTCAACATGCGCGTGTGCAGGTAGACGCCGGTCGCGTGCGGATCGGCGCTGATCACGTCGACCAGTGCCGCGCGCACGCCATCGACCACTTCGGGGCGCAGTCGCGGGGACGGATCGGGCACCGGTGCGGCATGGAACTCGCCGTCGAGCTCGACCCCGCGGCAGACCCGCAGCTGGGCCCCGCCGCCGCGGAACAGCCGCAGGTAGGCGCGCAGCAGCTGCATCGCGTTGGCCTGCATCTCGTAGCCGAAGCTGAACGAGATCGCGCTGTTGGCGCGGAACGACCGGATCGGGGTCTTCGGATCGAACGACTTCGCGTTGGTGCCGCCCTTGCCCTCGAACGGCATCTGCAGGCCCAGCGACTCGCCGAAGCCGTAGAAGCGCATGTAGTCGCGCCACTGCTCGCGCTCGAGCAGCAGGCCGCAGTAGGCGGCGCCGATGTTGGAGCTGTTGATCAGGATCTCGTGCGGCGTCAGTGCACCGCACGGGTGATCGTCGACCACGGCCTTGCGCCGACCGAGCGGCGCGATGCGTTCGCGGTACTCCGCCGACCCGGACGCGCAGTCGAACACGTGACTCCAGTCCAGCACGCCGGCTTCGTGCGCATAGGCCAGCACGAGCGGCTTCACGATCGAGCCCGGCTCGAAGATGTTCTGGTACGGCGTGAAGGCGGCCGCCTCGGGGTTCTTCACGTCGCGATGCCACGACGCCGCCGCGAGCACATCGCCGGTGGCGATCTCGACCAGCACCAGCGCACCCCACTTCGGCACCTTGACCTGCCCGTCGCGGGCGCCCGCCTCGGCGTAGGCCGACAGCTCGTGCATCGCCACCCGCTGCAGCTCGAGGTCGAGCGTAGAGTGCAGCACGTTGGCGACCGGCACCTGCGCCACCGGCGCCTGGAAGTAGGGGCGGCCGCGACCATCGCTGAGGAACGAACGGAACGACGCGCGCTCGGCGTCCAGCACCGGGAACGTCTCGAGGCCGCAGGCGCCGCTGGTCTGCAGCACCTTGCCGGCACCGTCCTTCGCCGGCACCCACTTGGTGGCGACGTGACCGACGATGCCGTAGGTCAGGTCGCGCTCGGGGTGTTCGCGGCGGTGATTGCGGAGGAAGTGGAACGCGCAGTCGCGGTAGCGCGGGTCGTCGGCCAGCTTGCGCAGCGCCTCGACCACCGACAACACGTCGACGCCTCCGGCCAGCAGCACCTCGGCCCGCCGCGGATGCCCGACCGGCAGCTTGCCGGCGGCAGGCAGGTCGCCGGTGCGGAAGGCCTCGGCCAGCAGTTCACCCAGGCGCCGCACGTGCCGCGCCCGCACATCGCCGCGATCGGCGAGCTCGGGATCGGCCACCAACGCCAACGACACGTCCTGCACGAAGGTCGCGATCCACGCCCGCAGGCCATTGACCTCGGCCGCGACCTTGGCCGGCACCACCAGGTTGGCGCGCACGTCGTAGGTCTGGCAGTCGAGCGCGAGCAGCTTGCCGTGGCGATCGACGATGGTGCCACGCGGCGCCGGCACGGCCTCGATGCGCCGCCCCTGGCTGTCGGCCGTCGCCGGCAGCAGACGCAGCGGCGACCGCCCCTCCCGCTCGATCTCGCCGGCCTGCAGCACCTGCACCCAACCGAGCCAGCCGGCCAGGAACACCGGCACCGCCGCCAGCGCCCCGAACGCCAACCGCACCCGCAACAGTTCGCCGGTCTTCACTGCACCCGTCCCTGCTGGCGTTCGCTCGCCTCGCGCAGGTGCTGCCAGTGGGCGCGGGCCAGCCGCTCCGGCGAACCGGCGACCAGGCGCTCGACGACCAACCGGTCCCACTCCACCTCACGATCGTGCATGGCGCGGTACTCGCGCTCGACGCGGTGCCGCAGCAACACGTTCTCGGCGCGGATCGCGGCCGTCGCGATCGCGAGTGCCACCGCCAGCGCGAACAACAACCCGGCCAGCAACCACCTCATGCGACCTCCTCGCGGCGGATGCCGCAGCGCAGCTTGGCGCTGCGCGAGCGCGGGTTCTGCCGCGCCTCGTCCGGCGAGGCCTCGATCGGCTTCTTGGTGACCAGCTCGAACCGGGCCCGCAGGAAGTGTTTCACGACCCGGTCCTCGTGCGAGTGGAACGAGATCACCGCCAGCCGGCCACCGGGACGCAGGCAGTCGTGGGCCGCCTGCAGGCCGCGCTCGAGCTCACCGAGCTCGTCGTTGACCGCCATGCGGATGGCCTGGAACGTGCGCGTCGCGGGATGGATGCGCCCGTGGCGAGCCGCGCCCGGCAGCGCCGCGACCACCAGGTCGGCGAGCTGGGCGGTGCGCACGATCGGCGTGCGCCGGCGCACCTCGCAGATGCGGCGGGCGATGCGGCGGCTGTAGCGTTCGTCGCCGAGCTGGAAGATCGTGTCGGCGAGCTCCTGCTCACCGACCATGGCGATCCAGTCGGCCGCCGTGACCTCGGCGTCCGCATCCATCCGCATGTCGAGAGGCCCATCGGCCATGAACGAAAAACCCCGCTCCGGACGGTCCAACTGCAACGAACTCACGCCGAGGTCGAGCAACACACGATCGCAGCGGGACTGACCGGTCGCCGCCAACGCTTCGTGCATCCTCGAGTGAGGAAGATGGTGCAGCGAGATCCTGGTCCCGGCGCGCGAGACCTCGGCCCCGGCCAGGGTCTCGCGCGCAGCAACCAGGATCTCGCTGTCCCGGTCGAGCCCGATCAACATCCCGTCCGAACCGATGCACGGCACGATTGCCCTCGCGTGCCCCGCGGCTCCGACGGTACCATCGACGACCAGCAGACCCGGATGCAGCTCGAGGACCGCCAGGACCTCGCGCAGCAGCACGGGACGATGCACGGGCTGACCGGCCTCGCGATCGTCACCACTGCCACCTTCCGAGCTCGTGTCGTTCATGCGCTACTTCCCTTGACCACCCGACAGCAGTCGCAGAACCCGCCTCCTTCGCTGGAGGACGGCAGCACGAGCCCGGAACCCTCAGGGCTTGCTCATGGGCATCGATGGTTGAACAGGACTCACCAGACTGGCAAAGAGCGTTTCTTCGTCGGTGCTCGCCTCGGCCAACGCCGTGTCCAGGTGTTGCGGCGACCAGATCTCGGTGACCCGACCGGTGCCGACCAGAACCACGGGCTGGCTCACTGCGAGCCCCGCATACTTGAGCAACGGGTCCGGAATGCGGATGCGCCGGTTCCCGTCAGGCTCGACCGCTTCGGAGTGACCGAGAAATCGTCGACACAGGGCTCGGTGGGCGCGGCTGCCAGGCACGGCCTTGCCAATCCGGTCGACGAGTTCACGAAACCCTTCGGCGTCGTGCAGGAGCAGGCACCGATCCAGCCCGGCGGTCAGGTGGAACTTCCACTGGCTCTTCGGAATCTCGTCCAGGATGCGACCGGGCAGAACGAGTCTGCCCTTGTCGTCGAGGCCGTGTTCCGAGCTGCCAAAGTAAGTCGCCATCGCGCCGAGACGGGGCCGGAGCCGGACCCATGTCGCTCGCGATGCTATCAACCGCGAAACCACTGTCAACCACTGTCTCCCACGCTGCCACCACGCTCACCCACCCTCTACCACTCGTAGTCTCTATCGGCTACACCCCATAGGGCTGGAATATTGTCCCCACACTAGAGCCGGTGGCGCCGCCGGACCGGGGTCCGATCGATCGCCCGCCAGAAATCTTCGCCAACCACCACCGCCCACCCACCATCGCGATGCTCCGCCTCCCCATCGGCTTGTTGTTGCTCTCCGCCTTGTGCGCCTGCTCGGGCTCCGAACTGGTCGGCATCCACCTCGCGCTGCAGCCCGACGGCTCGACGATCGTGACCACGCGCACGCTGGTCGACCGGGCGGCGGCAGCGCCGGCCGAAGCACTCGGCACCGGGGTGACCTGGCAGCGCGGCGGGGCGCTGGTCTACAGCCAGGGCACCACCACCGAGCTGGCGCAGCTGCGCTTCGGCGACGACAGCTTGCGCTTCCAACCGCGCCTCGACGGCGAGCCGAAGACCCTGCGGGTGATCGTGCAGCGCGGCGCCAATGCCGGCTGGGTCAAGGCGCTCACGCCGGCCGCCAACATCCGCCGCGACCTGGCGAAGGTCTACGACCCGAGCGGCAAGACCCGGGAGATCGCCGACCAGCTGCGGCTCGAGGTGCAGGGCCTGACCGAGGTCGTCAGCAGCAGCGCGCTGCCCGCCGCGCGCGGCGTCACCGCCGACCGCGACGGCAAACGCGCGTTCCTGGTGATTCCGGCCGCTACCGCGCTCGAGAACGGCCCGGAGCTGGTCTGGGACATCAGCTGGAAGTGATCAGCTGCCGTCGGCGGCCTGCGGCGACGTGCCGATCGCGGCCAACAGCTCGTCCTTGATCGCGCCGAGGTCGGCGAGGTCGATCGCCGGCGCGAACAACGCCACCGGCTCCATCTCCTTCAGCTTCGGGTCGACCACCACCAGGTCGGCACGCTCCTGCTCGGCGGTGCGCGGCGGCACCATCTTCAGCACCCGCTTGCGCAGCAGCAGCAGCGCGCAGAAGTAGCGCAGCGCGCGAGCCCGGTCGTCGTCGATGGTGCCGAACCGATCGAACAGCGCCCGCAGCGAGTTCAGGTCGAGCACCGGCTCCTTGCTGCCGCTGGCCTTGCGCAGCGCCCGCCAGAAGATCGGCGGCGCATCGACGCAGCGGCGCTCGTGGTCCTGGAAGCACGCATCGCACAGGTCCTTGCGCACGCATTCGGGCCACTGCAGCACCGCGAACCAGGACTTGCTGCCAGGCAGCGGGCAACCCGGGCGTTCGCACGCCTTGCGGTCGCGTTGGATCTTCCAGTCTTCGGCCATCACCAAGGTCTCCGAACTCGGGTCGCGGAACAGCAGGGAAGCAGTCGGGTCATCGAGGGCCGGTCGCCGGCCCGGCCGGCATCGACGCGGCCGCCGCGCGCCAGGCGTCCGGCGTGCGCGGGCCGCGGCTGCCGGCGAGCTGTTGCAGACTCTGTTGCGCGGCCTGCTCGCCCTTGTGGTCGAGCAGGCGCTTGCACTGCTCGAGGTAGTCGACCAGCGCCAGCATCGCCTCGGGCCCGGCACTGCTGCCGAGCGACTGCGCGGCGATGCGGCGCACGAACGCGTCGTCGTCGGTGCGCAGGCGCTCGATCAGCAGCGCGCGGATCGCCGGGCTGCTGCCGCGCAGGCTGCGCACGGCGTCGGCCCGCACCGTGAAGTCGGGGTCGGCCGCCAGCTGGCGCAGCGTGTCCAGCACGCGGTCGTCGAGCCCGATGCCGCCGAGCGCGCGGGCGGCCGAACGGCGCGGCCGCGCCTCACCGGTTCGCGCCACCTCGTGCAGTGCCGGCACCGCCGGCGCCCCGATCATCGCCAGCAGTTCGATGCCGAGCTCGCGCGGCTGCGGTTGCGGGTGCAGCAGCAGGTCACTGACCAGTGTCGGCACCGCCGCGCCGCCGAGCTGCCTGAGCTCGGCCAGGGCCCGGGTCTCGACCGGGTCCTGGACCCGCGCCGCGGCGCGCAGCAGCGGCTCGTCCTCGCCGATCGGCTGGCCTTCGCGCGCCGCGAACAGATCGCGCACGAACATGCGCACGAGCCACGCCGTCACCACCGGGTCGGCGAGCGCCGCGTCGCGCTGCTGCTCGTAGCTCTTGACCTGCTCGCTCTTGACCTGCTCGCCCTTGACCGTCTCGCCCTTGGCCGACTCGCCCTTGGCCGGCTCGCGGTAGGCCCGTTCGATGGCGCGGCACTGCTCGACCTGGGCCGCCGACAACGCCCCGGGCTCGAAGCGGGCCGGGCCACCGCTGCAGGCGCCGGCGCCGAACGCGACCAGCAGGGCCAGCGGGCGAAGGTGGTGCGTGACGACGGCCGGTTGCATCCCCTAACGTCTACCCGGATGACCGCCCCCGCAACAGACCTGCGCACTGCTCCGGTGATCCGGGCGGTGGCGCAGCCGGGACGCTTCCTCGACCTGCAGCGCGACTTCTACCGCGGCGACCCACACTTCGTGCCCCCACTCGTGACCGGGGAGCAATGGCAGCTGCAGCCGCACAAGAACCCGTTCTTCCGCCACGCCGAGGTCGGCTTCTTCGCGGCCTACGACGGCAAGCGCTGCGTCGGCCGCGTCAGCACCTGCCGCGACCACCTGCACGACGAATTCCACGGCGACCGGATCGGCTTCTTCGGCCATTTCGAGGCCGCTTCGGCCGAGGCAGCGGCGGCACTGGTGCAGCACGCGGCCGAGTGGTGCCGCAGCCGCGGCGCCACGGCGCTGCGCGGCCCGGTCGACCTGTCGACCAACAATCGCTGCGGTCTGCTGATCGACGGCGAACCGGGCGCGCCGGTGATGATGATGCCGTACAACCCGCCCCACTACGCGGGCTGGCTCGAGGCCACCGGCCTGCAGAAGGCCAAGGACCTGGTGGCGATGGACGGCCACCGCGACCGACTCGACCGCGCGCGCATGGACCGGCTGGCGGCGCACCTGCAGAAGCGCAACACCGCGGTGATGCGGCGGGTCGACTTCCGTCACTTCGAGCGCGACTGCGGCATCATGTGGCGGCTCTACGAGAGCATCTGGGAGCGCAACTGGGGCTTCGTGCCGATGCCGGAAGCGGAGTTCCTGGCCCAGGCCCGCGACTTGAAACGCATCGCGCACCCGTCGCTGCTGCACATCGCCGAAGTCGACGGCAAGCCGGTCGGCTTCATCGTCGCCCTGCCGAACGTGAACCCCGCGGTGCAGGCCTGCAACGGCCGACTGCTGCCGTTCGGGTGGTGGAAGTTCCTGCGCACGCTGCGCGCGACCCGCCGCATCCGCGTGCTGACGCTCGGCGTCGTTCCCGAGCTGCGCCGCGCCGGCATCGACGTGATGATGATGCACCGCGTGATGGAGCAGGGCATCGCGGCCGGCTTCGACAGCTGCGAGGCGAGCTGGATCCTCGAGGACAACCGCGACATGCTCGGCCCCCTGGAGACGATGGGCCTGCGCGCCTACCGTCGCTATCGCATCTACGAGCAGAACCTCACCTGATGGACATCAAGCTGAACCGCGGCATGCCGGGCATGCCCCAGATCCCGACCCAGTTGCCGACCCTGCTGATGGTGCTCGGCGCCGTCTCCGCCGGCTTCGGGCTGGTGCTGATCTTCAACCCCTGGCTGCTGATCTACCTGGTCGCCGGCGTGTTCCTGCTGATCGGCGCGGTGCTGCTGATGACCGGGCTGCGCGCGAAGAAGATGCTCGGCTGAACGACGCGCTGCGCAGTCGCGGCCCCGTCGGCAGAGCGGCAATCAGCGCAGCTGCAGCTCGTCGAGCCGGCTCAGCCGCGCCGCGATGCACGCGAACACGTCGTCGTGCTGCTCGATGATGCGGCCGGTCTGGCGTTCGCAGCGCACCACGCCCTCGGGCTGCTCGGCCATGCCGGTCACGTGCACGGTCAGGTCCCAGCTGTTCTGCGCGAACGCGACCGCGTGCTTGGGCTTCCAGCCGATCACGTCGATCTCGTGGTTGAGCGCGACCAGGTCGAACGGCTGCAGCGCACCGTCCCCGACCGCGACTCCAGGCCGCCGTCGACCGGCGAGATGGAAGGCGCCCGAGAACAGGCTCATGCCGCCACAGCAGCGCAACAGCGCGCGCAGCCCCGACGGCAGCGGCACGCCCAGTTCGCGGTCGAGCACCTCGATGCCGTCCGCGGACAACGGCGGGAACACCACGTGCAGCCACGCCACCTGGTCGTCGATCGGCAGCTGACCGATCAGCTCGACGCCGTTGCGCAGCAGCTGGCGGCCCATCGCCCGCCATTGGTCGAGCAGGTCCTGGATGCAAACGATGTGCTGGGTCGCGTTCATTCGTCGCCGATCTGTTCGACCGGGTGGTGCCGCGGCTGAATGCGGCAAGTCCCTGATCTCCGGAAACCGGAGAGACGGCGAGCGACAGCTGCGGGTTGTCCCGCAATCCCCGACTACGGCACGGCGGCGACCGAATCGCTCGGCACGTAGCCGGTGCGATCGCCGGCCTGGATCCGGACGAACGCGCCTTCGGTGCTGCCGCGCAGCTCGACCAGCACGCCGGCGCGCACGTTGGCAACCGCGGGCAGATCGGCGCGCGGCTCCGACACCAGCGCCAGCGGCCGCAGCGCCACCGCGAGCGGTGCTCGCGCGGGACCGAGCCACGCCAGCTCCGCACCGAGCCACAGCCCCGGCACCAGCAGCAGCACCGCGACCCAGCGCAACAGCAGCCGCCGCCAGCCGAACACCAGACAGCCCGCCGCCGCTGCCATCAGCACCGCGCAACCCCACAGTTGCTCGCCGGGCGTCCAGCGTTGCCGCAGCGCCTCGAGCTCGGCCGCGAAGCCGCTGCCGCCGGTGTCGAGCTCGAGCCGGGTGCGGCACCAGCGCAGGTTCGCCAGCAGCTCCGGATCGCGCGGCCGGCCGCGGCGCGCGCCTTCATAGGCCCACAGGGCCCGCGGCAGATCACCGAGCCGCACCAGACAGTTGCCGCGCGCCTGCAGCCAACGGCGGTCGCCGCTGCGCGCGAACTCCTGGGCGAACGCGGCGTCGGCGCCGGCGTGATCGCCGGCGCGGTAGAGCGCGGCACCGTCCCGCACGGCGACGACGCCGGTCGGTGGCGCGTCGGTCTGGGCGCGCAACGGTGTGTCGCCGGCAGCGAAGGAGACCAGGGCCGCCAGCAACCACAACCCGATCCCGAACCGCAATCGCTCGAGCCGTTGCAGCAGCGTTCGCACCGCGTCGCCGCCGAGCGCCGCGCCACCGCCGTAGCGGGCCGCGGTGCCCTGCTCGATCGCCTGCACGACGTCGCGCACCGCATCCGGTTCGAGCCGCGCCTGCTGCAGGCGTTCGCCGAGGTCCGGCGCGATCACCGCCGCCGCCGGCACCCCGAGGCGATCGCCGAGATACCCGGCCAGCGCCGCCAGCGGATCCTCGCCGCGCTGCAGCGCCGCGAGCGCCGCCTTGTGCGCGCGGGCGGCGCGCTGTCCGGTGACGTCGGCCACCGCTCGCGCGCGCGCCGCCGCCGCGAAGCGGAACAGGCCGAACGCGAACCACGGCAGCAGCAGCGCGAGCCAAACCTGCCACGCCGGCACCGACGCGGCGAGCGCCGGCGGCCCGTCGAACGACGGCAGGTCGAAGATGTCGTCGACGCCGGGCGTCACCGCCCTGGTCTCGGTGTTCGCCAACGGCGCCAGCGTCTCGCCGGGCGGCAGCGCCAGCACCTGCAGGGGCAGCGGCGCGGTGGCGACCTCGACGAAGCGTTCGACGCCGGGCGTGGTGTCGAAGTAGTTCCAGCCGATCGCGGGCACTGCCTTGACGTCGGTCGACAGCGGCGTGAGATCGTAGGTGACGACGACCTGCTCCGCCGAGCGCTTCGCCTCGGCCTGGCCGAGCTTGTGGAACCCCGCCACCGCGTCGAGCGGCGGCAGCCGCAGGAACTCGAGGTTGCCCTGACCGCGCACGGTCAGGCTCAGCTTGACCGAGCTGCCGACCTTGACGCTGTCGCGATCGAGCGCCGCCGCGATCGAGAACCGCCCCACCGCGCCGTAGTACGGCGTCGGCCGCCCCGCCTCGGGGATCGGCAGCACCTCGACCGTGATCGGCTTGCCCTGCGCGTAGTAGTTCTCGCTGAGGCCGCCGCGGCGCAGCCCGAACACGTCCTGCTGGCCCTCGCGGCGGATCACGTGGTAGCGCAGCAGTGGCCCGGGCAATTCGAGCTTGCCGATGCGGGTCGGCAGGAACGCGCGTTCGAACGAGAACCGGCGCCAGCGCTGGCCGTTGCGTTCGTGGTCGTCCTGCTGCGAGCACAGCATCAGGTTGTTGCCGCCGCGCACGATCAGGCCGAGCTCGCCGGTCGGCGCCGGCAGCTCGATCGGTTCGCCGGCCGGGAACTGCTCGAGCCAGCTCGCCTGCACCTCGACGTCGTAGAAGGTCTGGCCGTTGTTGGCGCGCCCCTGCACCAGCCTCAGGCCCTGCTGCACGCCGGCATCGATCCGCACCCGGATCGGTTCGTGCACGTAGACGCGCCGCGGCTCGACCTGCACGTCGAGCCAGCCGAGCTCCTCACCGCGCAGATCCTTCTTCGCCTCGAGGCGCAGTTCGCGCGTCGACTGCTCCTTGCTGCCGGTCCACACCGGGAACGGCGGGACCACGAACGCGCCCTCGCGCAGCGGCTGCACCTCGACCTGCCACAGCACGGTGACTTTCTGCGTGCGGCGCTGGCCGTCCCATCGCTCCTCGATCTGCTGCGACGGGCCGAACGCCTGCAGCCGCAGACCGTCGACGGTCGGCAGCTTCAGCTCGCGCACCCGACCGCCCGGATCGGTGATGCGCAGCTCGACGCGCGCGGTGTCGCCGAGCCGCACCGTCGCCGGCTCGGGGCCCCCGACCGACAGACGTTCCTGGGCCACTGCCGGCACCGCGAGGGCGGTGAACGACAGCAGCAGACCGACCGCGACGTTGGCTCTCGGGTGCATCACCAATCGCGCTCCACCGGCCGCCGCGAGCTCTTCGCCCGCGCGCGGATCGCCTTCTGCTTGCCGTCGAGTCCCTGCAACCGCTCGAGCAGCCGCTGGGTCTGCTCCGGCGACAGTTCGCGCGCCTCCTGCTGCTCGCCGGGGGCGTCCTGGCGCGGCTTGGCGTCCTTGTCGTCCGCGCCAGGCACCGGTTCGGGCGCGGCGTCGGCGCCGTCGCCGGGCTCACCGGGCTTCGGCTGCGGCTTGGGCTCGTCGCCGGCCTTACCGTCGGCGTCCTTGCCGTCGGCGGGCTCAGGCTTCGGCTCGGCCGGGTCCTCGCCGGCCTGCGGCTGGCCCTGGTCCTTGGCCTGCTCGCCCGACTGCTTGCCGTCGTCGGGCTTCTTCTGGCCGTCCTTCTGCTCGCCGTCGTCGGACTTCTTCTGGCCGTCCTTCTGCTCCTCCGGCTTCTGCTCCTCCGGCTTCTGCTCCTCTGGCTTCTGCTCCTCGGGCTTCTGCTCGTCGGACTTCTGCTCCTCTGGCTTCTGCTCAGGCTTCTGGTCGTCCTGCTTGCTCTCGTCCGGCTTCTCTTCCTTCTTGCTGTCCTGCTGGTCCTTGTCCTCGGATGGCTGCCGCTGCTGCTCGAGCTCTTCGATGCGCCGCTTCAGCTCGTCGATCAGCCGCAGCGTGCGCTCGATGTTGCGCCGCAGCTCCGGCGTGGCGACGGCTTTGGCGCCGCGCACGAAGTGGTCGCGGGCCTGGTTGGCCTTCGCCAGCGCCGCCTGCAGCAGCGGCAGCGGATCGGCGGGTGCCGGAGCAGCGGCGCCCGCTGCAGCGGTCGGCGGCGCCGCGGCCGCCGCCTGCGCCTGATCGGCTTCGGCGACCTTGGCGAGCGCCTCCTGGTGGCGGATCGCACCGAGCAGACCACGATGCAGTTCGACCTGCACCGCCGGACTGGTCGCCGCATACTTCTCGGCTGCGGTCTCGGCCGCCACCGGATCGCCGGCGTGCCAGTGCGCCAGCGCGAGGTTCCACTGCAGCTCGGGGCTGTCGCCATCGGTCTGTAGCGCCCGCTGGAACGCCGCCGCCGCCTCGGCATAGCGGCCTTCGCGGTAGAGCTGCAGGCCCTGTTCGCGGTCGCCACCGGGCAGTGCGAGCAACCATGTCAGCAGCAGGATCTTCATCGGTAACGGCCTCCGGCCAGCGCGATCTCCCACAGTAGCAACACCAGCAGCGGCAGCAGCACCCATTGGTAACGGGCCTGCTTGCCGGTCTCCTCGCCGCGGTCGTAGCTGCGCTTCTGCATCGGCAGCAGGCGCTTCTGGTGCAGTTCGTTGAGCGGCAACGGCATCGCCTCGGCGCGCACGAAGTCGCCGCCGGTCGCCGCCGCCAGCGCCCGCAGGCTGTCGGGGTCCATGCGCGAGACGACCTCGTTGCCCTGGCTGTCGCGCAGGAAGTCCTGCTGGCCCTTCTGCAGCAGCGTGATCTTGCTGCCCATGGCGCTGCCGTAGCCGACCGTGTGCACGACGACGCCGCGCTTGCCGAGCTCCGCCGCCGCCTGCTGGCCGGCACCGGCGAGGTCCTCACCGTCGGTCAGCAGCAGCACCGCCGAGGTCGTGGCGTCGTCGCCGCCGACCAGTTCGCCGGCCTTGCGCAGCGCCGCCGCCAGATCGGTGCCACCGACCTTGATGATCTCGGTGTCGACCTCGTCGAGCAGCCCGCGGAACGAATCGACGTCGTGGGTCAGCGGGATCCACAGCCGCGCCTGGCCGGCGAACACGACCAGGCCGATGCGGTCGCCGCCCTCGAGCTGCGGCAACAGTGCGCGCACGTCCTGCAGCGCGCGCTGCAGGCGCGTCGGCTCCAGGTCAGCAGCCAGCATCGAGCGCGAGGTGTCGAGGCACAGCACGAGGTCGAGGCCGCGCCGTTCGACCGCCATCGGTTCGTCGCCGAGGCGCGGGTCCATCCAGCACACCAGCCCGAGCCCCAGCAGCGCCGTGATGCGCAGCGCGCGCGCCAGCGGGCCCGACGGCGGCTGCGGTGGCACCGCGCCGTAGCGCGCGAGCGCCGCGCGGCTGCGATCGAACAGCAGCCACAGCAACGCCAGCAGCACCGGCAACGCCAGCAGCGCCGGCCACAGCTCGGCGCGACCCCAGACCAGGTCGTTCACGGCACCCTCCGGAACCACGACACCTCGAGCAGCAGCGCCAGCAGCAGGCAGGCGAGCCCGACCGCCAGCGGCCACTCGAAGCGATCGACGGTGCGGTAGCGGGGATCCTGCAGCTCGCTCTTCTCGAGCTCGTCGATGCGTTCGTAGACGGCGGCGAGGTCGGCGTCGCTGCGCGGCTCGAAGAACGTGCCGCCGGTCTGCTCGGCGATCATCCGCAGGTCGCCGAAGTCGAGTCGCTGGATGCCGAGCAACGTCTGCACCCCGTTGCCGAGCCCGATCGTGTGCACCCGCACGCCGGCGTCCTTCGCCAGTTTGGCGCCGTCCACGGGCAGGATGTCCTCGACGGTGTTCTCGCCGTCGGTCAGCAGCACGACCACCCGCGACTTCGCGGTGCTCTTCTGCAGCACCTGCACGCACTTCGCGAGCCCGGTGCCGATCGCGGTGCCGTCGAGCTCGCTGCCCTCCTCGACCAGGTCGAGCGCGCGCAGGAACGCGCCGAGCGCCTGCTCGTCGAGCGTCGGTGGGCAACGCAGTTCGGCGTAGTGCGCGAACGCGACCAGCCCGATGCGGTCGTGCACCCGCGCCTTGGCGAACTCCTCGGCGCGCAGGCGGGCGGCGTCCATGCGGCGCACCCGTTCGGTCGGCTCCATGTCGCGCGTCTTCATCGACGAGCTGGTGTCGACCGCGAGCACGATGTCGATGCCCTGTTCGCGCAGCGGCGCCACCGAGCGCTCGACCGGCCGCGCCGCGGCGACCGCGAGGCAGCAGGCCGCCAGCACCTTGCCGGCCTGCGGCAGCCAGCGCAGCCGCTGCCGCCACGTGATCGGCACGTCGGCGAACAGCGACAGCGAGGCGGTCGGCACCGCGGCGCGCGGTCGCCGCCACCGGAACCACGCCGCCAGCAGTGCCGCCGGGGCCGCCAGCAGGCACCACGGGTCGAGCAGCGACAGGCCGTACAGTTCGAACGCGGCGATCATGCGCGCACCTCCGCCGCGGCTGCGGGCGCCGCGGCAGCATCGGCGCGGGTCGCCTCGACGAACGCGCTGGCCAGCGCCCACGTCGCCAGGTGGTCGTTCTCGCCCGGCTCGGCGGCGGCGAACTTGACCAGGTCGCACTGCCGCAGGAAGCGCTCGAGTTCGGCGCGGTGTTCGCGGCACAAACCGTCGCCGTGTTCGAGCATCGCCAGGAACTCCTCGGTGGTGCGCTCGGGGGCGCACAGGCCGAAGCGCTCCTCGAGGTAGACGCGCAGCACACCGGACAGCTCGACGTAGAACGCGTCGACCTCGGCCTCGCTGCCGCGCGGCGCCTTGTGCAGACGCTGCAGCGCGCGGTGCGCCTTCACGTGCGGCGGCACCGCGATCGCGTCCGGCGGCACGGCGGCGGCGCGCCGGCGCCACATGGCGAGGGCGAGACCGAGCGCCGCGATGGCCGCGGCCCCACCGCCGAGCCACCACCAGCCGCGGAACGGCGTCGCGAACGGCTCCCCCGCGACCTCGATGCCGGCGCCGCGGTCGGCCAGCGCCGACACCACCTGCACCCGCTGTTCGGGTGTGCTCGAAGCACCGGCGCCGGCGCGTTCGCGCACCGTGAACGACGGCAGCAGCAGTTCGCCGGGGCCGCGCAGCGGCAGCAGCTGCAGCGTGGTGCGCTGCCAGTGACCGCCGAGCAGCGGCCGTTCGGGCGCGACCGTGGTGCTGGCGTCGAAGTCGGCGGCGTCGACCGCGGGCGCGAACTCGGCCTCGACGCCATCGCGGCGCCACCGGTCGAGCACCACGGTGACCGGCTGCAGCAGCTGCACCTCGGTCGGCTCGACGGTGATCTTCAGGTCCAGCAGTGCGGCCGGCGCCTCGGTCCACGGCGGCACCGGGCCACCGCAGGCGGCGAGGCACAGCAGCCCGATCGCACCCGCGAGCCGCCGCGCCGTCATCGCTTGGCTCCGCGCAGTTCGCGCATGCGGAAGAAGCGCACCAGCGGCTCGGCGACCGAGCCCTCGGTCGGCACGTCGAGCAGATCGACTCCGGCGCGCCGGCAGGTGTGCAGCAGCTGCTGCCGCTCCGACTGCCAGTTGGCGCGGATCCGCTCGCGCACCGCGCGGCTCCGGGTGTCGACCTCGAGCGTGCGTCCGGACTCCGGATCGAACAGGTGCAGCAGCCCGACATCGGGCAGCGCGCCGACGTCGCCGCGGTGCCGGTCGAGCCCGGCCGCGAACGGGTCGCGCACGCGCACCGCGATCACGTCGTGGCGCTGCGCCAGCAGGCGCAGCTTCGCGGCGTAGGCGTCGCCCATGAAGTCGCTGACCACGAACACGATCGCCCGCCGGCGCTGCACGCGGCCGGCGTAGTCGAGGGCCTGCAGCAGGTCGGTGCCGCGCCCCGGCGGCGGTGGTTCGCAGGCCTCGCGGATCAGCCGCAGCACGTGGTTGCGCCCCTTCTTCGCCGGCACGTAGCGCTCGATGCGGTCGGTGAAGGTGATCAGGCCGGCCTTGTCGTTGTTGCGCGCGGCGGCGAACGCGACACAACCGACGAACAGCGCCGCGGTGTTGGCGACGGTGCGGCGGTTGCTGCCGAGCGGCCGGGTGCCGAACGCCATCGACGCCGACAGGTCGAGCACGAACAGCACCGACAGCTCGCGCTCCTCGACGAACTTCTTGACGAACGGCCGGCCGGTGCGCGCGGTGACGTTCCAGTCGACCGAGCGCAGTTCGTCGCCCTCGGCGAACTCGCGCACCTCGTCGAACTCGATGCCCGAACCGCGGAACACCGAGCTGTAGCCGCCGGCCATCACGTCCGTGACCATGCGATCGGCGCGCACCTGGATGCGCCTCGCTTCGGCCAGCAGTTCGGGATCGAGCGCCCGCGCCATCGATGTTCCTCGTTCTCGTTCGCCGGATGCCGGAGGGCCTACGGCACGCGCACGGTGTCGAACACCTGCTGCAGCACCTGCTCGCTGGTGACCCCTTCGGCCTCGGCCTCGTAGGTGGTCAGCACGCGGTGGCGCAGCACCATGGTGCCGACCGCCTTGACGTCCTGCGGGGTGACGAAGCCGCGACCCTCGAGGAACGCGCGCGCCCGCGAGGCCCGCGCCAGCGCCAGCGACGCGCGCGGCGACGCGCCGTAGAGGATCAGCGGCTTCAGCTTCGGCAGGCCGACCTGGGCCGGATCGCGGGTCGCGAACACCAGGTCGACGATGTAGCCCTTGACCTTGTCGTCGAGGTAGATCGTGTCGAGCAATGCCCGCATGCGCAGCAGGTCCTGCGGCGTGGTCGCCTGCGTCACCGTGGTGGTGGCGGCGAGCCCGGCCATGCGGTCGATGATGCGCAGTTCTTCCTGCTTGCTCGGGTAACCGACCACCAGCTTCACCATGAAGCGGTCGATCTGCGCCTCCGGCAGCGCGTAGGTGCCTTCCTGTTCGACCGGGTTCTGCGTCGCCAGCACCAGGAACGGGTCCGGCAGCCGCCGGGTGTCGCCGGCCAGCGTCACCTGCCGCTCCTGCATCGCCTCGAGCAGCGCCGACTGCACCTTGGCCGGCGCGCGATTGATCTCGTCGGCGAGCACGAAGTTGGCGAACACCGGCCCTTCCTTGACCTGCCAGTCGCCCGTCTTCGGGTTGTAGACGTGGGTGCCGACCAGGTCGGCCGGCAGCAGGTCCGGCGTGAACTGGATGCGGCGGAACTGGCCGCCGATCGAGCGCGCCAGCGACTGCACCGCCAGCGACTTGGCGAGCCCCGGCAGGCCCTCGAGCAGCACGTGGCCGTCGGCGAGCAGCGCGATCAACAGGCCGTCGAGCAGGGCATCCTGGCCGACGATCACGCTCTGCAGCGCACTGCGCACGGACTGCAGGGTCTTGCTCTCCGACTGGATGCGTTGGGCGATGGCGAGGACGTCGGTCATGCTGGGGGTTCGGCGCGAAAAGCGGCCCAGGACGATACCGAGCCGCGAAGACTCCTCAATCGCGCGCTGCCGCCCGCTGAGCGAAACGTTCGCGCAGCTGCACGAACCGCAACCCCGGCAGCGCCGCTGGATCGGTGCGGAACCGGGCCCACGCCGCGGCCGCGTCGGCCGCACCGGCGCGCGCGGTGCGCGCCAGCTCCGGCTGCCCGGCGATCGCCACCGCGGCCAGTTCGGGGCCGAGCTCGGCCCGGCAGCGCACGAACTCCACCACCGCCGCCTCCCACGGCGCGGCCGGCGCCTGGGCGCCGATCAGGTCGCGCAGCGCCAACACGTCCGCCAACGGCAGACCGTGGCGCTGGTGCAGCGCCAGCGCCGCCGGCCGTTCGGCCTCGATCGCCAGCAGCGTCGAGCAACCGCGCAGCCACCAGAAGGCGACCAGGAACGCGGCGGTGACCGCCAGCAGCCACGGCCACGAGCCCGGCCGCGCCGCCGTCACTTGCCTTGCGCGGCGCGGTTGGCTTCCGCGAGGCTGCGGTAGCGCGCCGCGATCGCCTCGCGCGTCTCCAGCGGCGTCTGCATCGTGACGACCCCGAAGTCCTCGCCAGTGGTCGTGCGCAGCACGGCCGCCGACAGCGCCCACAGCCGCGGCTCGGTCACCTCGACCAGCAGCCGCGCCAGTTCGGCGACCGGCACCGCGGCGCCGCCGAGCGCGAACTGTTCCGGCGTCATGCCGTGGCGGACCTGCGCCACCCGCAGCGCGTCGAGCAGCCACTGCCACTGCGGCCGCGCCCGATTGTCGCGATACCACGCCTCGGCGAGGCCGATGCGGTCGCCGTCGCCGCTGAGGTCGATGCCGGTGGTGCCCGCCAGCAGGATCGCCGCCGCCGGCGCGTGGGTCGGCTTGCGCAGCAGATCGAGCAGGTCCGGCACCGACGCGGCGTCCTGGTAGGCGCCGAGCATCAGCACCAGCTGATCGCGGATCTCCGGGTTCTGCACCAGCTCCAGCTGCCGCCGCAGTGCCGGCACCACCTGCGAACCACCCTGCCGCTGCAGGTGGTAGCGCGCCAGCGCCCCGATGTCGGTGCCGAACGAGATCACCGCCAGTTCGGCCAGCAGATGGCTGGCGCGCGGGTCGCGCAGTTCGCCGAGGCCGCGCAGCGCCGCCTCCTTGTCCTCGCGGACCGGCGCGGTCGAGGCGCGCTGCAGCACCGCGAACGCCTGCTCGCCGCCGACGCGGCCGAGCGAGCGCAGCGCTTCGCGCCGCACCGCCGCCGGCGTGTCGTCGGCGACGATCGCCGCCACCAGCGGCTGGGAAGCCTGCGCCACCTGCAGTTGGCCACAGGCCATCACCGCGGCGGTGCGCACGTCGAGATCGGCGTCGGCGAGCAGTTCGACGAGCCGCGGCGCGGCGCGCACGTCGCGCACCACCACCAGCTCGTCGATGCCGGCGCGGCGCACCAGCGGGTTCTGGTCCTGCAGCGCGCTCAGCACCGCATCCGGACCGAGCACGCCGAACACGGCGCGCACCGCGGCGCGGCCGCCGCCCTTGGCCCGCGCCGCCAGATCGACCGCCTGCCGCCAGACCCGATCGCCGTCGACGGCCGCCGCCAGTTCGAGCAGCCGCAGGTCGAGTTCCTGCAGCTCGGGCCGGCCCTGCAGCGCCGCGATCGCCTGTTCGCCCTCGACCTCGGTGAACAGCTGCTTCCGCTGCGGGTGGCTCACGAACTGCTCGAGCGCGCGCGCGCGCAGCGGCTCCGACAGCTTGGACCAGTTGCCGACCACCCGGGCGACGAAGCGGCGGCCGCGCGCGACCGGATCCGGATTGGCCTCGCGCCAGCGCCGCTCGGCGCGCCAGAACGCGGCCCGGTCGGGCTCGTTGTCGGCGATCCGGTACAGCTGCCACGCCTCGGCATCGACTTGCTGCTGCACCAGCGCCACCAGCGAATCGAACGCCGGGTACTCCCCGGCCGGCATCGCCACCAGCGACCGGCCCGACGGCACCTGCAGCTGCAGCGAGCGCACGCGCGGCAACGCACTGTCGACGCGCATGCGCGCCTCGTCGTGGAAGCCGCCGCGGTCGAGCGCCTGCACCAGCTCGAGCATCGCCGCGGGCGCCAGCACGATCTCGGTGGCCCCGTCGACCGGTGCGACATCGGCGAACGCCTCCGCCAGCACGCGCACGTGCCGGTTCTCGTGGCGCCAGCTGACCACCGCGCGGGCGGCCTGGGTGGCGTCGACGTCGATGCGACCGCGCACGCCGAGGAAGTCGGCGCGCTGCAGCTCCCACCACTGGCGCCAGGCGAGGCCTTCGCCGGTCGGCACGATGCGGCCGGTGATGCGCAGCAGGCGCTCCTCGGCCGGCCGCCGCAGCAGGTCGAGGCTCGGCACGAACTGCCGCGGCTGCACCACCTCGAGCAGCGCGTCGACGATCGCCGCATCGGGGAACGCGGCCTGGCCGGGCTCGGCGCGGTAGGCGAGGTCCGCCAGCGGGATCGCCGCCAGCGCGCGGGTCAACGGCTCCAGATCGGCGACGCGGGCCTGCAGCGGCGCCGCGAGCCCGGCCGGCAGCACGGCGCGATCGCCGTGTTGGGCCAGCTGCGCCAGCGCGAAGGCGCCATAGACGAAGCCCCGATCGATCGGCGGCGCGGTCACCAGCCGTTGCAGCACCGGCACCGCCGGCGCACCGACCTGCACCAGCGCCTGGCACGCGGCGCCGGCCAGCGCCGGGTCCTTCGACAGCAGCTCGACCAGCCGTTCCAGCGCCGGCGGCACCGCCAGCGCGCGCAGCATCTCGACGCCGCGCAGCTGCAGGTCCAACGACTGCTCGCGCGACAGCTCCAGCGCGAACGGCAGGTCGTCGGCGGTCAGCATCGGGATCAGCACCTCGACCGCGTGCCGGCGCACGCCGGCGATGCGGCCGCGCACGCACTGCAGCAGCGCCGCCTTCGCCTCGCTGCCCTTCACGTACACCATCGCGTCGACGACCGGCCGCGTGGCGTCGGCGAGCGGCCGCGCCAGCAGCTGGAACAGCAACTCGTCGCCGACCTTGCGCCGGCCGGCGCCGTAGCGACGCACGACCAGCATCAGGTTGCCGAGTTCGGTGCCGCGGGCCACGCGCGCGACCTCGAGCACCAGCGGCTCGATCGCCTCCTCGGCATAGTCGGTGCCGATCCGGTGCAGGCGGCCCTCGACGCGCTCCGGCGATCCGTGCAGGTCGGTCAGGTCGCGGCGAAAGCGGGTCAGCTCCGACTCGGGCCGGACCGCGGCCACTCTGGCGGCCGGACGATCCTTCGGTGGCGGCAACGTGATGTCGCCCCCGGGCAATACCTGAGGCAGCGAGGCGAGGAACAGGGAGGCGACGAAGGTCATGCGAGGGACGCCGTTGGGGCTGAACCGGTAGCCGGGGGTCGCGGCCGATGGTTCGGGAGGGGCGGGATGATAGCGGCGCCGGCCGCGGCTGTCCCGATCCTCGATCCCGGGCGCCGGGATCTCCCCCATGCAGCCGGCCCGGGCCGGACGTCGATGGCGACTGCCGAGAGGTAACCAGATGCTCGCCCGATCCCTGCAATCGAAGCTGATCGCATTCAGCCTGCTGTGTGGCGCCGTGCCGCTGGCCGGCTTCACCGCCTGGACCGCCTGGTACGGCGGCAACTCGCTCGGCAGCGCCAGTGAACGCGCCCACGCCGCGCTGACGACGGCCGCCGGGCTGCGCCTGGGCGCCATCCGCGACGTCATGGCCGGTTCGCTGCACGAATACGAAAAGGGCGTGCGCGCCGACGTCGAGATGCTGGCCAGCGATCCGACCACCCGCACCGCGATGCAGCGCTTCGCCGCCGCGTTCCCGAACGACGACGGCTGCGACCAACCGGTGTCGATCCTGCGCCAGGACGTAGGCGCCTACTATCGCGATGCGTTCGGCGTGGAGTATGCGCGGCTCAACGACGGCGCCAGCTCGCCGGCCGAAGCTTGGCTGGAACGCCTGTCGCCGACCACCCTGCGCCGCCAGCGCACGTTCCTGCAGCAGAACCCGCACCCACTCGGCCAGAAACACCAGCTCGATCGCCCGAGCGGCGACGAATCCGACTACGCGCGCGCCCACGGCGAACTGCAGCCGCACTTCCGGCGCCTCGTCGAACGGGTCGGCTACTACGACGTGTTCCTGGTCGACCTCGACGGCAACGTCGTCTACTCGGTGTTCAAGGAACTCGACTTCGCGACCTCGTTGCGCGACGGGCCGCACGCGAGCACCGGCCTCGGCACCGTGGTGCAGCAGGCGCTGCAGGCAACCGCCGGCACCGTGACCGCCAGCGACTTCGCCCGCTATGCGCCGTCGTACGAGGCCGCCGCCGCGTTCGCCGCGGCGCCGGTGTTCGACGGCGATCGCCGGCTCGGCGCGGTGGCGGTGCAGCTGCCGCTCGATCGCATCAGCCGCGTGATGGGCCAGACCGGCGGGCTCGGCGAGACCGGCGAGGCGTTCCTGGTCGGCGCCGACCATCACATGCGCAGTGATTCCCGTCGCGACCCGAAGCGACTCTCGGTGCAGGCGAGCTTCCGCGACCCTCAGCACGGCCGCATCGACAACGACGCGGTGAACGGCGCGCTGGCCGGCCGCGCGAACATCGGCAACCATCGCAATCACCTCGGCAAGGAGGTGCTCGGCGCGAGCACCGGCGTCGAGTTCCTCGGCCAGCGCTGGGCGATGTGCGTCGAGCAGGAGGTCGACGAAGCGCTCGCCGCCGCGAGCGAACTGCGGGCCGAGGGCGACCTGCGGCAGCGCACGTTCGTGCAGCTCGGCGTGCTGCTGTGCGCGATCATCGCCGGCGCCACCGCCGCCGCCGGCTGGTGGCTCGCGCGCAAGCTCGCCGCCCCGGCCCGCGCCGGCGCCACGGCGCTGGCCGCGGTCGCGACCGGGGACCTGCGGCCCCGCCTGCACACGTCGAGTCGCGACGAGATCGGCGCGATGAGCCAGTCGTTGAACGAGGCGCTCGATGCGCTCGGCACCACGCTGGCGCAGACCCAGCGCGGCATCACCGGCATCGACGCGACCACCGGCGACCTGCGTTCGTGCAGCATGTCGCTGGCCGACGCGGCGAGCACCACCGCTGCCAACCTGCAGGAGATGCGGGCGACGATCGCCGAGATCGTGCAGCTCAGTGCGGGCAACGCCGCGGAGACCACCGCTGCCAACCAACTGGCGCAGCAGGCCCAGGCCTCGGTGGTCACCGGGCAGGCCGCCACCGACCGCATGGCGCGCACGATGCAGGAGGCGCAGGAAGCGGCCACCGCGGTGACACAGGTGCTGTCGACGATCGACGCGATCGCGTTCCAGACCAACCTGCTGGCGCTGAACGCCGCCGTCGAGGCCGCGCGCGCCGGCGACGCCGGCCGCGGCTTCGCGGTGGTCGCCGAGGAGGTGCGCAATCTCGCCCAGCGCAGCGCCAGCGCCGCCAAGGAGACCGCCGAACGCATCCGCGCCTCGGCCGAACGCACCGACGCCGGCGCCCAGGCGGTGCAGGACGTGCTGGCCAGCTTCGCCGCGATCGCCGACGCGCAGCAGAAGGTCAGCGCCCTGATCGCCAACGTGCAGCGGGCGACCGGCACCGAGAGCGGCCACCTGCAGACCGTCGACCAGGCGGTGGCGCGCATCGACGCGATGACGCAGACCAACGCCAGCGCCGCCGAGCAGCTGACGGCGTCGGTGGCGACCACGCAGGAACAGACCGCGGCGATGCGGCGCGCGATGGAGCAGTTCGTGCTGGCGTGAGCCGGGCCCCCGCGCCGCCGCCGCCACCCTTGCATCCGCGCCGGCCGGCGCCACCATCGCGCCCCCTTGCCCTCCGCCCTGCGCGTCCACGGCGCGTTGATCACGGTGTCGCTGCTGTTCGGCGGCAACTACGTGTTCACCAAGCGCATCCTCGCCCACGTCACGCCGGGCTCGTGGGTGCTGTTCCGGCTGCTGGCGGCGACCGCGGTGCTGCTGCCGCTGGCGCTGTGGCTGCGGCGACGCGGAGGCCTGCCGCGCGGTCGCGTGCTGCTGGGGCTCGTGGTGGCGGCGCTGCTCGGCGTGGCGGCCAACCAGGTGCTGTTCGTCGAAGGCCTCGCGCGCACGACGCCGGAGCACAGCGCGGTGGTCAACGCGCTGATCCCGACCTGGACGCTGCTGATCGCGGTCGCGGTCGGTCAGGAACGGTTGAGCCTCGTGCGCGTGCTGGCGGTGCTGTGCTCGCTGCTCGGGGTGTCGTACTTGCTGGGCGCGGACCGGGTGCTGTTCGGCAGTGATGATGGCAGCGGCAGTGGCGCCGGCAGTGGCGGCGGCAGCACCCTGCTCGGTGATCTGCTGTCGATGAGCAACGGCTTCGTGTTCGCGCTGCACCTCGTGCTGCTGCGGCGGATCGGGCGCGACGTCGATCCGTGGACGTCGACCGCGATCCTGTTCGTCGTCGGCACTTCGATGCTGGCGCTGTGGAGCGGGTCCGGCGTCACGGCCGCGGATGTAGCCGCGGTGACGACACCGCCGGTGCTGTGGTTCGCGTTGTATGTGGTGCTGGCGGCGACGGTGTTGACGTATGCGCTGAACACCTGGGCGCTGCGGCACACGCAGAGTTCGCAGGTGGCGTTGTACATCAACGTGCAGCCGCTGGTGGCGGCGGTGCTGAACGCGGCGATGGGCGCGCCGTGGCCGGACCATCGCTTTCTGGTGGCGGTCGTGATGGTCGGGGTCGGGCTGTGGCTGCAGGCGCGGGCGGGGCGGTGAGGCTGGTGTGCACGACGCGCAACCGGGCTGCAGTGGCCCGGGTGAGATCGAGAATCCCGGATAGACTCTGACCATGACCGCGCCCATCCGTCCTCCAGATGTCTTTCTTTCCTACAGTCGCCGCTCCCCGGCGGTGTGCGACCAGGTCATGGCACTGGTCGAGGGCAAGCTGAATCTGGCAGTCTTCCGGGACGTCGACGACATCCATCCTGGCGCGCGTTGGACCGTGGAGATCCAGCGCCTGCTTGATGCAGGTCTTCGCCCAGCCGTGCTCCTGCTCGCCACGCGAGCGGCCATCGATCGCCCCGACAACATCGTCCACGAACTCACTCTTGCGCTTCGGAACGGGCTCCACATCGTGCCCATCGAGATCGAGCCTGGGTGCGCGCGCCCAATCCTCAACGCGGCGATCTCCGCCGCCGGGCCGATGTCGGATCACGATCAAGGCCTACCACAGGTAGTCTCAGTTTCCGACCTGCCTTCGGGCAGTTCGCGACTCGAGGACGAGCTGCGCCGCGGCCTGCTCGGCCCGCGTCTCGAAGAGCTGCTCGCGCGACGGAGCGAGGAATACGCCGCCTGGCGAGCGAACCTGACCCGCGAACAGAGTTTCTGGGCCGACGCAATCTCACCCTATGCGGATACGATAACAGCCTCGGGAGGCTTAGTGCTGATCGGACCGGCCGGCGCAGGGAAGAGCTCGCTCGCGGCACACATCGTGGACCGCCTCCCGGCTGAGGCCCTGAGTGCGCCACAGCGCACTGCGCAAGGACGCCCCATCCGGCTGCGCCCGCTGCTGCTGCGTGAATCTGACCTGCGCGACCGCGGCGACAATCTGGCGCGCGAAATCGGCGCCCGCAATGTCGAGGAGCTCCAGGCACACCTCGAAGCCTGCCGCCACGCCTTCGGCGTCCAAATCCTGTTCGTCGTCGACGGGCTGGACCAAATGGCGCCGGACATCGGGAAGACGTTCCACGAGTATGCCAAGTCATTGGCGCGGCTCTCTCGCGTTGCGCCCACGATGGTGACTTGCCGCCGCGAGGTCTGGGACGAGGCCTACTCCCGTGAATTGTCGCTGCGTCGGCACGACATCGAGGAGATCGCCCCGGCTACGGTCCAACGAGCACTCGAGGCGAGGTTCCCGCGACGGGACCTGCACGCAAACCCGCTCCTACGGCGCGCGCTCTTCCTCGATCTCTGCCTGACACACGGAGAGCGCTGGGGCACCGTCCCTGACGACGACTTGCTCTTCATCGGACAACTCTGGCGCGACCTTGCCAACGACCACCGCCAACCGAGCCGCGGTGGCCTCGTCTCCAACCGTGGGGCGCTGAACGCCATAGCGGATGCACAGCTGGAACGTAGTCGCTTCGATGTCCCATGGAAGGCTCTCACCGCGCCCCTGTCAGTCGACGTTGTGGCGGCGCTGAATACGTTGATCGAAAGTCGCATTCTTCGCCGCACGGCAGACGGCACGGTTCGATTCTCGCACGACCTGCTCGACGCATTCAGCATGGCGGAAGGGCTGTTTGCCGCCCCGCACCGCATCGAAGCCTTCCTGCAAGCGCTGGCCGAGGACGGCATGTGGTCTGTTGCCGCGACCTACGCTGCACTCGCCCGTCGCCGGAACCCGGAACTCGTCAGGGCGCTCTTTGCGCGATTCCTCGACATACTGGATGACAAGCCGAAGGGGGACCCTGCGATGGCCCGAGCCTGGGCCGTGACCTATGCGCTGCAGGAACGGTTCGAAGACTTCCTGCCCTTCATCCTCGAGTGCTTCTCGACAGACGAACTGCTGCGCGGCGACGCCACTGACCTTCGCAGCAGCCTTTCACCGCCGCGGTTGACCCAGCCCGCGGCAAGCACGCTGGCCTCGGCCTTCCTCGCGCTCCAAGGGGGGCGCGTCGCGGATGCGGCACAAGTCCTGCCCCGGCTGCAGGGGAAACTCTACTCATGGCGACTTCGCTTCCGGGTCGTGGACGCGATCGCGAAGTTCGACGCTCCAGAAGCCCGAGATGCCCTCCTTGGATTTGCCCGATCGCAGATCAAGGCGCGCGCACAGCACAGCGACAGCTATGACGAGCGCGCCCTCGTCGCTGCCATCCGGGCGCTCGGTGCGTACGACGATGCGGCGGTCGGCGAGGCACTGCGGGTGCTGGAGCAGGACAACACGCTGCACCCGCGGATCCGCCGTGCGGCGCAACAGAGCCTAGGCCAGGGTCGCAGCAGCCTGGCCAAGCCCCTCGTGCTCACCGAGGAGGAGATCGTGGCGGACCTGAGTCCGTTCGAAAGAGTATCCAACCAGGAGAATGGCAAGCGCTACACCGACTGGCGCGGTGTCGAAGCCGCAGCCAAGGCGGTCGAGTCGCGCATTCGCTCGACCGGGAGCCAGCCGTCCAAGGTCGTCGTCGCGGCGTTGATCGGGGCGCTCGATCACGTCCAGACCGCGGTGCGCTGCACCGTCGCGGAATGCCTGGCTCTTGTGGATTCCCCGGACGCCGGTGCAGCACTGGTAGCCGAGCTCGGGGAGACGGATGTCCCACCCCAGGTACGCGGTGCGTGCGTGGCGGCAGTGCGATGCGTCCTGCAACGCACTTCCGGGCAACGTCGGCTCGCGCTCCGGCTCGACGTGGCGCGGGCAGGGTTGGTCGCGCGATGGCGCGGCCTAGACCGCGCCGCGGAGGCGCTGTGGGAGCTCTCGACAGGCCGCGAAATGACAGGTTGTTGGCCGATCATCGGTCTTGGTGCGGCCCTGACGCCGATCGGCATCGGGGCGCTGCAATGCGACGAGACGTTCGCCGAGGCGCCACCACCGACGAGCTGGGCCGGTTCGATCCTGCACCCCGACGAACTCGCCGCAGTCGGCCCGGAGTTCGAGGCCAAGTTCCGTTACACGAAAGTAAGCTCGGACGGCGACGGCTTGACGCTCTCGATCGAACGCTCGAGCTGGCCGGTCGCGCGGACCTTCCACTTGGTCGCGCGCGCGGCGCCGGAGCGGATCGCGCCGCAGTTCCCCACGGCGGCACTGCTACCGCGGCCGCTCGGCGGGGCCGCCGCACCAGGTGTGGCGTGTGTGCACGTCATCGTCCGGACGTCGGACGCATGCGTGCTCCTGGCACAGCGCTCGCCGAAGGCCAGCTACTTTCCCAGCGCGTGGTCGGTCAGCTTCGAGGAGCAGGTGACGGCTCGCCTGGATGGCACGCCGGAAGACGCCATCGATGCCGCACGGCGCGGTTTCGAAGAAGAGTTCGGCCTCACCGTGGCGCGCAACGCGGCGACTGTCCGTGGGGCGATGCTGGAACTGGACACGTTCAACGTCGTCGTCGTAGTGCGTCTCGACGTGCCTCACACAGCGGAGGAGATTCGCATCCGCCGCACCACGGAGCCACGGCCGCGTCACCACGATGCAACGGCGGCGTTGGCCTTTCTAGACGATGCCCCCACTCGATTGACTGCGCTCGTGGAGGGGGACACGGACCATTGGCCGTTGCACCCGACAGCACACTTGCGGCTGCTGTTCGCCGGACTCGTAGATCACGATCCCGGGGCAGATTCGAGGGGCTAGCAGCCGGCCCGCGGCGAGGGAGAACGGACCGGAAAATGCAGGTGCCTAGGTGGCCGCCACGCCCCTGCGCGCCCGTGCGGCGATCGGTGCCAGACTGCCCATGCGCCGCGGATCGGCCGTCAGCGCGCCTGCGCTGGCAGCCACCGCCCAATCCACCTACCTTGCCACACGCCGGCCATGCGCAAGACCCTCCGCTGCTTCGTGTCGTCGACCCGGAAGGACCTCGAGGACGATCACCGTGCCGTCGTCGACCACATCCGAGCGCTGGGCCTCGAGGTCACCACGATGTCGGAGTTCTCGGCCGAGGCGCGCTCCGCGGTCGACGGCGATGCGCAGAAGGTCGGCGACTGCGACCTGTTCGTGCTGATCCTCGCCCACCGCTACGGCGAGATCCCCACCGGTCAGACCAGGTCCTACACCGAACTCGAATACGAAGCCGCGCGCTCGGCGAACCTGCCGCGGTTCCTGTTCTTGGTCGACGAGGACAAACGACCCCTGATCGGCACCGGCAAGCAACACAACCGCGACGACGGGGCCGACTGGCGCGATCGCAACAAGCTGCTGGAAGCCCTGAAGCACCGCATCCGCGAGCGCAACGAGGATCAGCCGACCTGGTTTGCCGAGACCACCGAGCTGACCGCCAAGGTGGTGCAGTCGCTGCGCACCTGGACCGAGCAGCACGGCCACGCCACCGAACCCGGCCGCCGAGAAGCCGCGCGGCCGCCGGCCGTCACCGACCGCTCGCGGCGCGATTCGTATCTGCAGCAGATCCGCGCCCAGCACAGCCAGCTGCCGCTGATCGGTTTCCCGAAGACGGTCCGGATCGACATCCCGCTCGAAGACCTCTACGTGCCGCTGCACGCCGTGCCGAGCGCCGAGGAGAAGCGGCTCGCCTACGGTGCTGCCGAGGAGGCCTACGCCCACGAGAACCTGCGCGGTGCCGAGCCATGCACCTCGCTGGCGGTCGTGTTCTCGATGGCGAGCCGGCGCGGCAACCGCCGCGGCTTCGTGTTGCTCGGCGATCCCGGCGCCGGCAAGACCACCCACCTGCGGCGCATGGCCCTCGTCTGCGCGATGCCGGACAAGGGCCCGCGGGAACTGGGCCTGCCGGACGATGTGCTACCGCTGTTCTTGCCGCTGCGACTGCTGAAGGATGACGACGATCTCGACACCGTGCTGCCACTCCTGCTGGCCCGCAGCCTCGAAGTCGACCTCAATCGGGCCCAGGACATCCTGCGCAGCGGCAGCCGATGGCTGTTCTTGTTCGACGGTCTCGACGAGGTGCCGAAGCGCTTCCGGGATGGCGTAGCGCGCTGGATCGAGCGACTGCTGACCAGCTACCGCGACAGCTGGTTCGGGGTGACGTGTCGCTATGCCGGCTACGCCGACGACTGCCGGCTCGACGCCCATTTCCTCGAACTGCATCTGCGGCCGCTCCGCGACGAGGCGATCGCGCAGTTCGTGCACAACTGGTATCGCATCGTCGAACGGCAGGCCGGCCCGCAGGACGGGGCGGATCCGGTCCGTCGAGCCGCCGACCACGCGAAGGATCTGATCGAGCGACTGACCCACGCCAGTGTCGCCTCGCGGCGCGTCGAGGAGCTGGCCGCCAATCCGCTGCTGCTGACGATCATCTGCCTGGTGCATCGCGACCGCGGTCGGATCCTGCCCGACTCGCGCATCGATCTCTATCAGGACTGCATGGCGGTGCTGCTCGAGCGCTGGCGCGAGGCGAAGGGCATCGACGCGACGTGGACGGCCAAGGAGGCGCAGCAGATCCTACAGCCGCTGGCGCTGCAGCTGCACGAGGCGGAGACGACGCGGTTGCCGTACGCCGAGCTGGCACCGACTGCCGCGCAGGCGATCCGGGCCTTGCATCCCGAATCGGCAACCAGCGGGGCTGAGTTCTTGGCGCAAATCCGGGACGAGAGCGGGGTGCTGGTCGGCTGGAGCAACGATCAGTTCGGGTTCTTGCACCTGGGCTTTCAGGAGCATCTCGCTGCCAAAGCGATCGCGGACTCGATCGTCAGCGCGGCGCTGCAGCAGCGAGCCAACCCCTGGCTCGACCGGCTGGCGGCGAAGTTCGGTGACAGCTGGTGGGAGGAAGTGCTGCTGCTGCTATTGGCGCGGGAGGATGCCTCGCTGTTCGTGCCGCTGTTCGAACGCATCGTGCGGCAGCCGCAGTTCGCGGAGCATGGCAGCCTGCTGCAGTCGTGCCTCCGCGAAGCGAAGCGCCGGGATACGGCGCCGTTTGAAGCGTTGCTGAGATCACCGAGGCTGGGCTGGCTCGCCCGGATGTGGGGTCGCGTATCCGCGCCCACCGCGACTCGCATCCGACGCCAGGAAGCCACGCGCGCGGTGGCTGTGTCGGCGATCGCTGCGATTCGCAGCGACATGGATTTGGCCGCAATCGGAAAGAGTGGGAACGGCGTGGGCAGCCGCATCGTCAAGGGCATCGAAATGCTACAGATGCCCGCTGGCCGGTTCTTGATGGGCTATGAGTTTTCGGCAGAACAGCGGGAGGTCCGATTCGCACGACCATTCTGGATTGCCAAGACGGCGGTCACGAATGCCCAGTATCGCGTCTACGTCAACGAGACGAACGCACGGCGGCCGAAGACATGGAAAGACCGCCGGTTCAGTGGCGACAACCAGCCGGTATTGGATGTGAGCTTGGACGATGCGCGGGAGTTCTGCGCGTGGGCGGGGCTGCGGTTGCCCAGCGAGGCAGAATGGGAGTACTCGTGCCGAGCGGGGACGACGACGGCGTTCTCGTTCGGTGCGAACATCACCCCGAATCAGGTGAACTACGACGGCAACTATCCGTTCGGCGATGGAGCCAAGGGCGCCTTTCGGAAGCGCACGGTTCCTGTGGGATCGTTGCCTGCGATTGCATGGGGATTGCACGAGATGCACGGCAACGCGTTCGATTGGTGCGAAAACTGTCTCCATGACTACGACAAGTCACCAGCTAATTTCTCGGCGCTGCAAGAATACTATGGCTTGGA
>JALORC010000018.1 GCA_025459175.1 Planctomycetota bacterium
TCAAACCCTTCACTTGGAATGTTTGTCCTTAGCGTCGCTTCACCCTGCGCAACCAACCCGAAGGTCTGCTGCCAGGGCGGCTTGCCTGCATGCCCCACAAGTCTCGCGACCCGCGGTCATCAGGCACTCATAAAAAGCTCACACGCTTTCTTTTCGAGGCCACCCAGTATTTCAAAGATCACCTTCGCTCCGCAGCAGTTGGCCGCGTTGCGAGGGGTGGGGGAAGGTATCGAGTTTTGCCCACCATCGCAAGCAAGTGGTGCAAGATTTTTTGGAGCAGACGCAAGATCCTGCGGAAAAGCCACTTCTGGCGCGACCACGAGAATCTTCGTGCGACTTTTCTCAGCCGCCGAGTCGCTCGATTCGAGCAGCTCGAGCCGGATTCTGCGCACGGATCCTGGCCAGCAGCTCCGCAGTCGGCAATTTCGCCTCGAAACGGTCCAGGACGGCCCCGTCCAGCCCGTAGGCCTGGACCCGCAACCACCCCCCAGCGACCTCGACGCCGCACCAGTGGAACGCCTTCGCCATCGCCGCCGGGCGAGGCCCGGCCTGAGCTGCCTTCAGGTCGTACAAGTCCTTGCCACCACCGCCACTTACCACCAGCATTGGCTCGCTGTCACCGGGCTCTCCGAAGCGCTGATAGCAGTGGTCGTGGCCACTCAGGTAGAGGGTCACCCCGTGCGCCGCCAGCTCCGGCAGCAACCCGAGCAGCAGCTCCCCGCGGTTGCCCTGGCGCGACCAGCTGCGCATCGGAAAGTGGCTGGCGACGATCACGAACGGCTCCGTGGCCGCCTGGAGCTCGCCCAGCAGATACCGATGCGCCGGGTGGTCCGCGCCGTAGCGGTCCCCGGTGCGATCGGTGTTGCAGTCCAGTCCGATGATTCGCACCAGCCCGCGCGCGAACGAGAAGCACCTCCCGTCCCCGGTCAGCGAGCTCGCCGGCATCCGGAAGTTGGCCAGCACCTGCTGCCCATCGGCATCCATGACATCGTGGTTGCCGACCACGACGTAGAACGGCGCGTTCCGCAGCGCCGCGGCGAACGGGCGGAAGAAGCCGGGCCGGTAGTGCGCGTGCTGGCCGCGCGGGTAGATCACGTCGCCCAGGTGCAGCACGAAGTCCGGCTGCCAGGCCGCCACCGCCGCACCGATCTGGCTGACCGGGCCGGCGTCAGGGAACCAACCCCACCGCGCCGGGAAGTGCAGGATCGGCGTGCGCTGCAGCCACACCCACCACGGCTGCGCGCCGGAATCACCGAGGAACGCGAAGCGCACCGGCGCCTTCTCGTCGTCACTCGCGGTCCGGATCCGGCCTCGCTCGACGCGCCCACTACCCACGAGCTCGTAGGTGTATTCCGCCCCCGGCGCCAGCCCTTCCACGCGCAGAGCGTGCCGCCGCCGCGCTTCGCCCTCGACCGCCACCTTGACCGTCGGCGACAGCGCCGAACCGTCGGCTCGTCGCACCGTGAGCTGCAGAAGCGCTGGCTCGGCAGTGATGCAGGCCACCGTCGCCGCGTCGCGACCGACATCCTGCAGGTAGGCGCCGGTCCACAGCGGCGGATCGTCGCCGACGTTCAGCCACAGACAGCCGAAACCGGCCAACCAGAGACCACGCCGCAGCCAAGTTCGCACGTGCGGGTTGTAGCCCGCAAAGGCGCACCTCGAAAGGCCGCGAACCGGGCCGCCGACCGACTCAGCGACCGAAGCGGACGGTCACCTTCGTGGTGATGCCGCCGCGAACCTTGAAGTCGCCGACCACCTCGAGCCGCCGCGGCTGCAGCAGCCGATGCAGGTCGCCGCCGATGTCGTTCGTCACCTTCTCGTGGAAGGCGCCGACGTCGCGGAAGCTCCACAGGTAGAGCTTCAGGCTCTTCAACTCGACGCACAGCCGATCCGGCACGTAGCGGATCGTGATCGTCGCGAAATCCGGCTGGCCGGTCTTCGGGCAGACGCAGGTGAACTCCGGGCAGTCGAACTCGATCTCGTAGTCCCGATCCGGCTGCGGATTGGGGAACGTGTCCAGCACCTTCGAGTCGTGGGGCTTCGGCGGCGGCAAGGGCATCGGCGGCAGCGAAGCAGGAAGGCGCCGACCAAACAAGCCCGGCCGCACGCCGAGGCCGACGCCGGCGTCGCGTCAGCTGCCCGCCGCCGGCGGCAGGCCGAGGTCGACGCGACGCCCCGATCCCGGCGCGAACTGCATGCAGACCGGCCCCGACGGATGCGAACACGACCGCGCGCGGCACGGCTGGCAGGCCGGTGGTTGCGGGTGCACCAGGGCCTCGGCGGCCGGCGGCGCGGTCCGGCGGGGATCCTGGGCGCCGAACTGCAGCGTGCAGCGCGCGCCGGCCGCCGCCAGCACATGGCTCGCCCCCTGGTCCGGTCCGAGCACCAGCCCCCCTGCCGCGGCCACCAAGGCCCCGAGCGCCAGCAGTCGTCGCACCGCCCCGGCTTCGTGCCGCAGCGTCGCCGGTTGCCGCGCCGGCAGAGCCGCTTCGGCCGGCCCGAGCAGGTGCACGACCGGCAGCTCCTGGGCCTGTTGCCAGGCCGCCACGACCTCCGGCCGCAGCGCGCGTGGATCGGCCGGGTCCGTGATCACGACCACCGCGAAGGGCCGCTGCGGATCGACGCCGAGCGCACGCAGCGCCGCCGCCTCGTGCGCCACCTCGGCCGCGGTCGGCGACAACTGCGGCCACGCGAACGACACCTCGGGCACCAGCGCCCGCACCAGTTCCCAGGCCACGCGCGCCGGATGCGGCGCGACGCCGGCCGGCGGCGCCAGCACACGGCCGAGCAGGCAGCGGCTGGCAGGCTCCTGGCGCCACGGCTTGCCGACTCCGATGGTCTGCCCGGCGCCGGCGAGGCGCGCGATCATGGCACTCTTCCAGTTGCCCTGCAGGTCGAGGGCCACGTCGTAGCCCCCAGCCCGCAGCTGCCGCCGCACCGCCCACACCGCCGCGAGCCCCCCGCGCCGCCCGAACGGCACCAACCGTGCGAGGCCCGGGAAGCCCTGCAGCAGCGGCACGAACGGCTCCTGGGTCACGAACTCGAGCCGCCAATCCGGTCGCGCCCGGTGCAGCGCCGCCACCGCCCCGAGGCCCTGGACAACATCGCCCATCGCCGACAACCGCACCAACAGGACCGCGGTCACCGGCCGGCGTCGACCCGCTCGCGGATCGCGAACGACTTGAACGGCAGGTGCAGCCGGACCCGCTCGACGTAGTTCGCGGGCGGATGGACCTCGATGTCCCCGTACTCGTGCAACACCCAGCGGCCGCGCCACGGCCGGCGCTCCCATTCGTCGCCCGGCGGCAGCAAGCCGGCCGCCAGCAGCAGCGGCGAGTCGAAGTGCCCGACCGTGTGCAGTGCCTCGGAGGCGGCCCCGCCGAGCCGCTGCAGTTCCCGCTGCAGCACCTCACCGGCGTGCAGCCGCGACCGCGGGCCGTCCACCCACGCCAGCGTGCGATCGAGGCCGACCGTCCAGGCCCCGACCACCGGTAGCACCAGACAGGCCACCACCACCGCCGCCGGCGTCCGCACCAGCAGCGGCAGCACCGCCGCGGCCGCCGCGAGCCCGAGCGAGCCGAGCCCCAGCCGCGGCACGAACGGCACCACCAGCAGCCCGACCGCGCCGAGCAGCCCGATGCCCTCGACGACCCGCTGCGCGAACCGCGGCAGCGCACCGGGGAACGTCATGAAGTTGGCGACCGCGGGTGCCACCGCGAACGGGAACAGCAGCACGTTCGGCATCAGGTAGCGCGTCGGCCGCCCGGGGAACACGGTCAGCAACACGACCGCGAGCACCGCGGCCCCGCTGCACATGCGCAGGGTCAGGTCGCTGGCGTCCATCCGTGCATCGCGGGGGCCGCGCCATTCCCAGAAGCACCACAACAGCAGCGGCAGCTGCACCGCCGCGGCCCGCAGCCAGAACGCCGGGATGTCGCGGACGTGCTTCCACTCGTAGAAGGCGACCCGGCCGACCGACTCTTCGCTGGCCACCGCGAGCATTTCGCTCGGGGCGATGCGCAGCACCCACAACGGCACGTAGTAGGCGAGCGCGACCAGCAGCATCGGCACCAAGTAGGGCACGAAGAACCGCAGTCGCCGATGCCGCCACCAAACCAGCCAGGCGCCGGCGGCGAACACGAAGTAGGGCGGCCCCTTCTGCAGCAGCGCGATGCCGCCGAGCAGCCCGGCCGCGACCACCAGCGCGCGCTGTTCGCGCGCCACCCCGGTGGCGAGGCACCACAACGACGCCGCGGTGGCGGTCGCGAACAGCGGGTCGATCTCGGCGGTCGGCCACAGGTGGAGCACCAGCGGCGAGCAGGCGATGCCGAGCGCGCCGATCCAGCCGGTCCGGGCGCCGAACCAGCGCCGCAGCAGTTCGCCGCACAACCACGCCGCCGCCGCCGCCGACAGCAGGCCCGGCAGCCGGAGCCACAGGCGATCGTTGCCCAACCACTGCTGCACCGCCGCCAGCAGCCAGTAGTGCAACGGCGGCTTGGCCAGCGTCGGCTCGTGCCCGAGCGTGGGCACCAGCCAGTCGCCGCGGCCCAGCATCTCGAGCGCGATCTGCACCCGCCGCCCCTCGGTGCCGTCCCAGTCGGGCAACGACCAGGTCGGCCAACAGGCGACCATGGTCAGCAGCAACAACAGAAGTCCTCGGAGCAGCACGGCGCGAAAGCTAGCGAGCGCCGGGCCCGGACACACGCGCGAGCCCACGTTCGTGGTTCGCGTTCACGGCATCGGCGGCGGCGGTGGCGCGGCGCGCAGGCGCGAACGGCGGATCAGCCACAGATTGCGGGCGTAGATCGGCGGCCCACCGAGGTTGGCCATGATGAACGGCGGGTCGAGGCGGTAGATCGCGTAGGCCAGCGTCAGCAGGCCACCGACCAGGCTCAGCCACCAGAACACCACCGGCATCACGCTGCGCTGCTGCTTCTCGCTGGCGATCCACTGCACATAGAACCGCGACCCGAACACCAGCTGGCCGCCGAAGCCGATCGCCCACCAGTACCAGGGCGTGGTCTCGGTCAGGCCGTCGACGAGGTTGGCGAGCATCAGAACTCCTCCTTGACGCGGTGCATCAGCATCCGGGTGCGCAACCACCGCATCGCGAAGCAGTCGCGTAGGCCCTTCCAGATGCGGTTGCCGATCCCGTACTTCGCGGTGCCGGCGGCCCGCGGCCGGTGATGGACGTCGACCTCGACGACCACGCCGCCGAGATACTTGACCAGCGTCGCCATGAACCGGTGCATGCCCTGGAACTTCGGCGCCCGCAGCCAGAACTCGCGGCGGATCGCCTTGATGCCGCAGGCGGCATCGGTGACGCGATCCCCGGTCAGCCAGTTGCGCGCGCCGTTGCCGATCCGCGACGACATCCGGCGGGTCCAGCTGTCCTGGCGCTTGCGGCGCACGCCGACCACGGCGTCGCACTCGCCGGCCTGCACGCGCGCCACCATCGCCGGCAGGTCGCGCGGGTCGTTCTGCATGTCGCCGTCCATCGTGGTCACGATCGGTGCGCGGGCCTGTTCGACGCCGGCCATCACCGCCGCGCTCTGCCCGCAGTTGCGTTCGAGGGTGACGATGCGCAGCCAGCTCGCCGCGCGCTCGCGCTTCCACTCGCGCATGCGCTCGAGGCTGCGGTCGCGACTGCCGTCGTCGACCAGGATCGCCTCGAACGGACCGTGCGGCAGGAGCACCTGCTCGACCTCGGCCAGCAGGTTCTGCACGTTCTCCTCCTCGTTGTAGATCGGCACCACCAACGAGAACCGCAGTTCGGCGCCCGCCATCAGGCCTCCACCCGCAGGCGCCCGTCGACGGCGGCGCTGCGCTTGCCGGCGCGCGCGAGGATGAACGGATTGACCTCGACCTCGGCGATCGCCGGGAAGTCGAGCACCAGCTGCTGCAAGCGCAGCAGCGCGTCACAGGCCGCCGGCAGGTCGGCCGCCGGGGCGCCGCGGAACGCCCCGAGCAGCGCCCGGCCCTTCAGCGACGCGAACATCTCGGTCGGGTCCTTGCCGTCGATCGGCCCGACCCTCACCGCGACGTCGCGCATCAGCTCGACCTGGGTGCCGCCGAGGCCGGCCGCGAACAGCGGCCCGTAACGTGGGTCGCGGGTCATGCCGAGCAGGATCTCGCGATGGCCCTCGGCGTGCGCCTGCACCTGCAGGCTGACGCCGTCGAACTGTTCGCCGAGGCGTTCGAGCAGATCCTGGGCCGCCGCGTAGACCTCGTCGCCGCTGCGCAGCCCGGTGCGCACGGCGCGATACTCGCTCTTGTGCAACAGCCCGGCGGCCTCGGCCTTCAGCACCACCGGGAAGCCGAGTTCGTGCGCCGCGCTCACCGCCTCGCCGGCATTGCCGACCCGGCGGCTCGGCGCGAACGGGATCCCGTACGCCTGCAGCACCTGCTCGGTCGAAGCCGCCGGCAGCCAGCCGTTGCCGGCCTTCGCGAACACCCGCGCCGCGGCCTTCTTGTCGACGCGGAGCTTCGGCACCTTGACCGGCCGCCGCTCGAGCCAGACGTGACGGCGGCACATCAACCGCAGCGTCACCGCCATGTCCTCCGGATAGCGGAACACCGGGATGCCGGCGCGCAGCAGGATCTGCTGCGCCTCGTCGCCGCGCTGGCGGCCCATCACACACGCCAGCACCGGTTTGCTGAGCCCGCGGGTCTCGTTGACGATCGCCTGCGCGACCGCAGCCGCGTCGATCATGATCGGCGACACGAACAGCACCACGAGGCCGTCGACCGCCGGATCGCGCGCCACCGGGCGCAGCGCCGCACGGTAGCGGGCGGCATCGGCGGAGGCGATCAGGTCGACCGGGTTGTGGATGCTCGCCTCGGGCGGCAACACCTTGCGCAGCTGCTTCTGCGTCGCCGGCGCCAGGGTCGCCATCTCCATGCCGAGCCCGACCAGCGCGTCGGTGGCGAGGATGCCGGGACCGCCGGCGTTGGTCACCACCGCCATGCGCGGCCCCTTCGGCGGCGGCTGGGTCAGCAGCGCCTGCGCCAGCGCGAACATGTCGCGGAAGTTGTCGACGCGCAGCACGCCGCACTGCTGCAGCAGCGTGTCGGCGGCGACATCGGCGCCGGCGATCGAACCGGTGTGCGAACTCGCGGCCAGGGCGCCGGCGTCGCTGCGCCCGGACTTCACGGCGATGATCGGCTTCTTGCGCGCGACCTCGCGCGCGACCTGCACGAACTCCTGCGGCTCGCCGACCGTCTCCAGGTAGAGCAGGATCACCTTGACCTTGTCGTCGGCGCCCCAGTAGGCGACCAGGTCGGCGGCGGTGACGTCGACGCGGTTGCCGACCGAGGCGAACATCGCGACGCCGAGCCCGGCCTGCGCCGCATCGGCCAGGATCGCCTCGCCGAGCGCACCGGACTGCGACACCATCGCCACCGAACCGGGCGGCGGCGGGGTCGCCGAGAAGCTCGCGTTGCACGCGAACTCGGGCTCGGTGTTGATGATGCCCATGCAGTTGGGCCCGATCACCCGCATGCGATAGCGGTCGGCGATCGCGCGCAGCTTCTCCTCGCGCACGATGCCCTCACCGCCGATCTCGCGGAAGCCGGCGGTGATGACGACCAGGCCCTTGACGCCCTTCTTGCCGCACTGCTCGGCGGCGACCAGCACCGCGTCCGGCGGCACCACCAGCACCGCGAGGTCGACGGGCCCGGGGATCGCCTTCACATTCGGGTAGGCCGGCACCGACAGCACGACCTCGGCCTTCGGGTTGACCGGGTAGACGGGCCCCTGGAACCCACCCGCGATCAAGTTGGCCACCACCTGCCGGCCGATGGAACCCGCCCGGCGACTGGCGCCGATCACCGCGACCGAACGCGGCCGGAACAGACCATCGAGACCCTGCGTGCGAGCGTGCGCCATGAGATCGAGACTCGCAGCCTACCGCACGACACCATCGAGCGGAACGATCGCACGACGCTTGCGAAACAACGCCTCTCGCCAATGATCAAGCCAAGATGATGCCGCCGTTCGTCGAAGCCCTGCGTCCGCACCAGTGGGTCAAGAACCTGCTGGTGCTGGCACCATTGCTGTTCACCAAGCGGGCGATGGAAGCCGCGGCCTGGGGCACGGCGCTGCTCGCGTTCGCGTCGTTCTGCGGCGCCGCCAGCTCGATCTACCTGCTCAACGACATTCGCGACCGCGAGGAGGACGCGCGCCACCCGAAGAAGCGGCTGCGCCCGATCGCCTCGGGCCGTCTGCCGGTGCCGGCGGCATGGACGCTCTTCGTCACCATGCTGGCGCTCACCGGGACCCTGGCAGCGCTGGTGCCCGACAACGCGGGCCGCGCGTTCTTGCTGTGGCCGCTCGCCTACCTGGTGCTGAACGTCGCCTACTCGTTCGGCCTCAAGCGCCTCGTCATCATCGACTGCATGTGCATCGCGCTGGGCTTCCAGCTGCGCGTGCACGCCGGTGCGGCCGCCATCGCCGTCGAGGCCTCGCACTGGCTGCTGCTGTGCACGTTCTTCTTCGCGCTGTTCCTGGCCTTCTGCAAGCGCTACGAGGAACTCGGGCGACAGATCGAGGCCAGCGGCCAGACCCGCGCGACGATGTCGGAGTACAGCGTGGCGTTCCTCAACATGATGATCGGCCCGCTGGCGGCGCTCAGCATCCTCAGCTACTCGCTCTACACGGTGAGCCCGGAGACGGTGGCCCGCCACGGCACCGACCGGCTGATGTACACGGTGCCGATCGTGACCTACGGCGTGTTCCGCTACCTGTTCCTGGTCTACCGGCGCAGCGAAGGCGGCGACCCGGCGCGGCTGTTGTTCCGCGACCTGCCGATGATCCTGTCGGGCCTGGTCTACGCGATCGCCGTGGTGGCCCTGCTGCGCGGTTCGACCGCCGGCTGAGCTCCGGCCCCGGAACCGCGCATGCCGCAACCCGATCCGCAGCTCCCGCCCGACGACCGCACGGTGCTGCGCGCTCGGCTCGCCGCCGACCTCGACGCGGGCAAGACGATCTCGCTGTCCAGTGCCGACCTGGCGGCGCCGCAGGTGCGCCAGGAGCTGCCACAGCTGCTGGAAGAACTGACCCGCGGCCGACGGCTGCGGGCGGCGATCGAGATCCCTGGCTACACGCTGCTCGGCGAGATCGGCCACGGCGGCATGAGCACCGTGCACCTCGCCCGCCAGCAGACGCTGGGTCGCCACGTGGCGCTGAAGATCGCGCCGAAGTGGCTCGGCGGCGACGAACGCACCCAGCAGCGATTGCTGCACGAAGCGCGGGCGCTGGCGCGGGTCCAGCACTCGCACATCGTCGCCATCCACGACGTCGTCGAGTCCGGCGACACGGTCGCCATCGCGATGGAGTGGATCGACGGCCTGACCCTGGCCGGCATCCTGCACACACTGCCCGACCGGGCGCGCGACGACGACCTCGCGATCGTCGCCGCGGCACTCGGCACGCCGCCGGCCGTGCAGGCGGCGTTCGAACGCACGCCGGTGCGGTTCTTCGCCCGCATGCTGCACGACATCGCGCGCGCGGTGCAGCGGGTCCACGACGCCGGCTTGCTGCACCTCGACATCAAGCCATCCAACGTGCTGGTGCGCCGCGACGGCCATGCCCTGCTGGCGGACTTCGGCGTCGTTCGCGAACGCGATCTCGCCGCCACCCACACGCGCACGTTCGCCGGCACACCGATCTACTCGTCGCCCGAGCAGCTGCGCCGGCAGGACGCGCGGTTCGGTCCGCACAGCGACGTCTACGCGCTGGGCATGACGCTCTACGAGGCCCTGGCGCGGCGCCAGCCGCTGCAGAGTCTCGACCTGACCCGCATCCTGATCGACGTCGAGACCGGCCGGGTGCCATCCCTCGCGGCGATGGACGGGGTGCCGGCCGACCTCGCCTGCGTCGTGCACAAGGCGATCGCGCCCGAAGTCCATCACCGCTACCACACCGCCGCGGCGTTCGCCGACGACCTGCTGGCGTTCCTCGAGGACCGTCAGGTCGAGGCCCGCCCGCTGGGCCGCCTGCAGAAGCTCGAACGCTGGGTGCGCACCCAACCGTGGAAGGCCGCCCTGACCCTGGCCCTGCTGCTGCTGGTACCGACGCTGGTGGTGACCGGCAGCTATCTGTGGAGCCAGATGCCGCGACTCGAGGCGGCGGCGCGCGCGGAGCGGCAGACCCGCGCCAACGAACTCCGGCAGATCGCCTACTTCGAGTACTTCGTGCAGGGCATGGCCAACGGCACCGCTTCGCGCAGCCTGCGAGAGGCGCTCGAGCTGGACCAGACGCCGGCCTCGCGGATCTCGCTGCTGGCGATGGCGCACGAAGAACAGGATCCCTCGATCGCCACCGAGCTGCAGGCGGCGGGTCCCGATGCGTGTCTGGGCCTGCGCCTGTTCGCGCAGAAGGTCGCGTCCGGCCGCTCGTTCTTCGACGCCGCGGAGGTCGCTCAGCTGATCGACAGCACGGCCCCGGAGGACAAGTACGTGCTGGCGCTCGACCGCGCGCTGCTGGCCGAGGACAACCCGTCCGACCGCTGTCGGCAGGAAGCCGCGGCGCGCCTCGAGGAGGCCTCGATCGCCAACGATGCCGACCCGCTGCTGCAGTCGCTGCGGCTGTGGCAGGCCGCGACCCGACGCGACGCCACCGAACTGCATGCGATCCGGCGGGCGATGACGGCGCGGTGGCCGGATTCCCCGGCGTGCGCCGCCTGGATCGCCGCCTGCAGCGAATTCGTGGCGCCGGCCGAGGTCGATCGCGAGCTGAAGCAACGGCTGGCGGACGAACCGCACGCGATCTGGGCCTGGGAACATCGCGCCGGCCAGGCGCTGCGCGGCGCCGCGCCCGACCCGGCGGCGGCGCTGGCGATCATCGCCGCGGCCCGCGAGCAGGGCATCGACTCGCCCCAGCTGCGCGCGTTCGAAGCGCTGGCGACGGCCCGCGCCGATGCGGCGACCGCGCGACTCTGGCTGCAGCGCATGCCACCCGATCGCATGACGCCGGCGCGGCGACTGCGGTTGCTGACCCTCGATGCGCCGGGCACGGCCGCGGCCGAATGCGCACGCTGGCTCGAGCAACCGCGACCGCGCTGGAGCGAGCTGGAGGCGGCCCACGGCTTCGCGATGCAGCAAGAGGACAGCGCCCTCGCCGATCGCGTCTGGGACCGCGCGCACGAGCTGTATCCTGACCGGCGGAGCATGCACAGCGCCCGCCTCGAACTGCTCTACCGCCGCCGCGAGCTGGCCAAGGCCGCCGAGCTGGCGCGCGAGTACGAGCTGCCGGACGCCGAAATGCGGAACGCGCCGATCATCGCCCAGCTGCTGGCGCAGTCCCGTTCCTGGCGCGAGCTGTTCGACTTCAGCCTGCACTGGCAGGAGCGCGGCCCCGCCGAGCAGCGGGCCTGGGCCGCGTCGCACGCCGGACTGGCCGCGGCGCGCGTCGGCGAACTGGAGGCCGCGATCGACCAGCTGGCGATCGCACTCGCCGGCCGGCCGCCGCTGGGCAAGTGGTACGCGCACGCCTTGCTGGAGGATGCGTGGCTGCGCGTCGCGCCCGATGCGCCGGCGCCGCACCGCGACCCGCTGCTCGCGCGCGCGCGCATCGAGGCGCTGGCCCGCCACAACCCGAAGCTGCAGCAGAAACTCGAGGGGCCGTGGACCGATCTGGTCCGGGCCGAGGTCGAGTTCGCCAACGGCAACCTCGGCGCGGCGAAGCAGCTGCTGGCGAGAGCGGCGGCACAGCGGGTGGCCGAGGTGCATGCTCCCGACGACCTGCAGCAGCGGATCGCCGCGGCCCGCGTCCGCTACGGGACCTGAGGCCGCGGCGGCTCATCACCGCCGAGAGCGATCACAGCACGCTCAGGTTGTCCATGCCGACGTAACCCGGCAGCGAGCCGTTGCCGACCATCTGCACCATCCAGAAGCCCTGGCCGAACATCATGCCGATGTCCCAGGACTGGGGGGTGTAGCCGAGCGAGTTGATCGGCACCGAGAACCACGGCGTCCACACCAACGACGTCAGGTAGAAGCGCACCTGGACCGTGGTCGGCGGCACCGCAATGATCGGCACCGAACGGAAGTGCGCCTTGAACTGCTTGCGCGGCTGGGTCAGCCGGAACTGCACGTCGACGCCACGACCGAACATCGCGTTCGGCCCGGTCGCCGGCGGCAGGATCATGCCGTTGTCGACCAGCAGCAGACCGCCGGTGCCGATTCGCGAGAACTGACCGATGCCACCCGGGGCGGTGAAACCCGCGAAGTTGGTGTAGGAGCCTGGTGCAACCCCCGTGAAGCCCTCGAACTGGGCCGGCAACAGGCTGCTCAGCAGAAGGACGACGATAGCCACAAAAGCATGGAACTGCTTCATTTGCGATCTCCTTGACGAGTTGAGTAGGGCAGCCGCAGACGGCGACTGCCCGACCGCATTTTAATAACGGCGCGCAGAAATCCAACTCGTTTCCAACTCAGGGCAGAGACGCCACGACCAGCCGGCCACGCCCGCCGCGCCCCTCACTCGCCACCACCAGGCGGCCATCCGGCAGGTACGTCATACCCTCCGGTTGCGGCAGCACCTCGGGATCGAGGTGGCGAACCGCCAGCAAGCGCCCCTCGAAGTCGACCCGCAGCAGCAGGTGATCGACCGCTGACAGCACCAGCAGCTCGCGCTTGCCGGGCACCACACACAGTTCGCTGCACGCGAGCTCGAGCTCGACCCGTTCGCGACCCTTGTCGGTGGTGCGCGTCGGCAGCGCATGACCACCCGCCGCGGCCGCGGCGATCAACGCCTTGCGGCGCAGCACCAGCACCGGCTCGACAACCAGCTCGGCGCGCACCGGATCGACCGCGAACACCGGCCGCTGGTCGCGCAGTTCCTTGTCGTCGCCGACCCGATCCTTCGGCATCACCAGCAGCCGCGCCCCGGCCTCGTCCCAGCACAGGCCTTCCCAATCGGTGAAGCGCTCCGGCAGGCGCACCGTTCGCGCCACCTGCCATCCCTCGGGCACCGATGCGAGCTCGAGCAGCACGCCGTCGCTGCGCAGCACCCACGGGGTGGTGCCGACGCGCGCCAACCCTTCGTAGTCACCTTTCGGACCGAACGGCTCCGAACGGACTGCATTGGCGACCAGCGACACCGTGAACAGCGCGCCGACCTCGTCCTGCACGCACAACAGACGCTCACCGTCGAGAGCTGTGATCCCGGAGACCTCGCGCAACGCCTTCGGCAGCCGCAGCAGTTCGGTCAGCGCCGGTGGTGCTGGTGGCGGCTCCGGCTTCGACACCGGGTCCTGCGCGCCCGGCGACGGCGCCACGATCACAGACGGTTCGGCACAGGCCGCGGCCGACAACCACAGCGCGACAGCGATGCGCATCACGATGCCGCCCCCTGCTGCTGCGGTGCGATCGCCAGCAACCGCACCGTTGCCAACAGGAACAGCAGCGTCGCCCAGGTCACGTTGCCGAAGCCGAGCAGCTGATTGCCGAGCTCGCGCCCGAGCATGTCCTTCGCCAACAGGCCGGTGACCGCCGCCGCCGCGAACAGCAGCAGCGCCAGCACGTCGCGACGGCCCCGGGTCAGCCGATCGACGACGAACGCGACCGGGAACAGCCACACGCAGAAGTGCGACTTGCTGCTCTGCGGCGACAGCAACACCATGCCGCACACGATCGCCGCCACTTCGCCGAGCCCGACCAGCCGGTGCGCGACCACCGCGTCGGTGCTGCCGCGCACCTGGCGGCCGGCGCGCCAGATGCCGAACGAGATCACCGCCAGCACCGCGAGCTGGGCCGCCAGCGACACGATATTGAACACGCCGGGCGACAGTTCGGTCAGCAGCACGGCGCCGGGCTGGCCGAGCACGAAGCTCGGATCGGCGATCTTGACCGGCGTGAACAGCCGCACCAGCGTGCCGCTGAGACTCTGGTTGAGGATGCTGTGCGAGTTCCACGCGCCCTGCGCGCTGGCGGTGCCACCGACCTCGAGGCCGGCGAGGTTGACGTCGTACCAGGCCCGCCACCACGCCACGCCGTCGCTGCGCGGGAACACGAAGTCCGGCAGCAACGTCGCCGCGGCGACCGTCGCCAGCAGCAGCAGCACCGCCAGCACGCGCAGCCGCAAGCCGAACAGACCGAGGAACAGCAGCGGCGTCGCCTTGATCGCCGCCCCGAGACCGACCCACACCGCCGCGCTGCTGCGGCCGCGGCACCACGCCGCTGCGCCTGCCCCACACAGGCCGGCGATCAGCAGGTCGTGGCTCTGGTTGGTCAACACCGAGGTCACGTGGCGACCGCCGACGACGATCACCAGCGGCCAGTACCAGCCGAGCTTCGGCGAGCCGAGCCCGGGCACCGGCGCACTGCCGTAGCGATGCAACCAGCGCACCAGCAGCAGCAGGATCGCGAAGTTGACGGCGAACCACGCCGGCGGCTGCCAGTCCTTCGGCAGCTTCGCGAACGGCACGAACGGCACCGCGGCGAACGGCGGATACGTGAACGGCTTGCCGTCGGTGCCGCGGCGATAGATCTCCGCGCCGGCGGCCATGCGTTCGCCGCCGGTCACGTAGACCGGCAGCTCGCGGTCGTCGGCCTTGCTGCGGTAGCCGAAGTACCAACCACCGCCGACCAGCACGGCGAGCAACAACGGCAGCAGCCAGAGCCGGGAGCGCTTCACCACAGCGTTATCCCGGCGCGCGCGGCGGCTGTCCATGGCGAGACCGACCGCGGTGCGAGTTCGTCGGACCGCGCAGCGTCACGCCAACAGCTGATGCACGACGCGCCCGTGCACGTCGGTCAACCGGTAGTCGCGGCCCGCGTGTTGGAACGTGAGCCGCTCGTGGTCGAAGCCGAGGCAATGCAGCACGGTCGCCTGCAGGTCGTGCACGTGCACCGCGCCGTCGACGATGTGGAAGCCGAGCTCGTCGGTGGTGCCGTGCTGATGACCGGCGCGCACGCCGCCGCCGGCCAGCCACATCGTGTAGGCCTGCGGATGGTGGTCGCGGCCCAGCTTGCGACCGAGCGCAGGGTTCGATTCCACCATCGGCGTGCGGCCGAACTCGCCGCCCCACACCACCAGGGTGTCGTCGAGCATCCCGCGCCGCTGCAGATCGAGCACCAGCGCGGCACTGGCGCGGTCGGTCGCGCGGGCGTTGTCGGCGACGTTGCCGGCGACGTCGCTGTGGGCATCCCAACCCTCGTGGAAGATCGTGACGCAGCGCACGCCGCGTTCGAGCAGGCGGCGCGCCAGCAGGCACGCGCGCGCGAACGACGGCTGGTCCGGTTCGCAGCCGTAGAGCGCCAGCGTCGCCGGCGACTCACCGCGCAGGTCGGTGAGTTCGGGCGCCGAGGCCTGCAGCCGGAACGCCATCTCGTACGCCGACACGTGGGTGCGGATGTCGGCCTCGCCGTGCCGTTCGAGGGCCAACTCATCGAGTGCAGTGATCGCGTCGAGCGCGTCGCGCTGCGCGCGGACGTCGATGCCGGCCGGACTGTCGACATCGAGGATCGGCGGCCCCTGATCGCGCAACCGCACGCCGCCGAACGAGCCCGGCAAGAACCCGTTCGACCACAGCGCCGCCCCACCGCTGAGGCCGCTGCCGGTGCTCATCACCACGAACGCCGGCAGATCGCGCGTCTCGGCGCCGAGGCCGTACAGCGCCCAGGACCCGAGCGCCGGCCGGCCGGGCTGCGCGAAGCCGGTCTGCAACAGCAGCTGGGCCGGCGCATGGTTGAACTGCTCGGTGTGCACCGAATGCACGAAGCACAGCTGGTCGACGATCGCCGCCGTGTGGGGCAGCACCTCGGACACCGCGATGCCCGACTGGCCATGGCGCCGGAACCGATACTGCGGCCCCAACACCGCCGCATCGGGGCGGATGAACGCGTAGCGCTGCCCACCGAGGATCGACGGTGGCACCGGTTGACCGGCCAGACGCGCCAGTTGCGGCTTGTCGGCGAACAGTTCGAACTGGCTCGGCGCGCCCCCCATGAACAACTGCACGACCCGGCGCGCGCGCGCCGGGAAGTGCGGCGGCCGCGGGGCCTGCGGATCGCCGGGGCTGGCGCCATCGGCCAGCAGCCCGTGCAGGGCGACCTGACCGAGGCCGAGCCCGCAGCCGCGGAGGAACTGCCGGCGGGTGCTGGCGATGGCGAGGCGTTGCAGCGGATGCATGGTCAGCGTCGGGTCACGAACTCGTCGAGATTGAACAGCACCCTGGCCAACAGCGCCCACACCGCGAGTTCGCGGCGATCGCCGTCGCCGGCGCCCGCGATCGTGGCGGCATCGAGTTCGCCGGCCACGAGCCGCGCCCGCTGGGCGGTGACGAACGCCAGCAGTACCGCGGCTTCCTGGTCGTCGAGCGGCCGCGACAGGCAACGCCGACCGGCGGCCTGCAGCCGTTCGATGTCGGTCGCGGGCCGCGCCACCAGCAGAGCACCCAGCGCCCGCGACGCATCGACGACGAGCACGTCGTTGAGCAACGTCAGCGCCTGCAGCGGCGTCGAGGCAGTCTCCCGCCGCACCACACATGCTTCGCCGCTCGGTGCGTCGAACGTCTGCAGCAGCGCGAACGGCGTGGTGCGCTTGTGGAACGTGTAGAGACTGCGGCGGTAGCGATCCTCGCCCGGGCTGGCCTGCCACGACGGCTTGCCGAAGCCGATCTCGGTGACGCCGGCGGGCTGCGGCGGGCGCACGCCGGGACCACCCATGCGCAACGACAACAGGCCACTGGCCTGCAACACGCTGTCGCGCAGCACTTCCGCGTCGAGTCGCACCCGCGGCCCGCGCGCCAGCCACCGGTTGTCCGGGTCGCGCTCGCGCGACCCGGGCGCGACGAGCCCGGTTTGGCGATAGGTCGCACTGGTCGCGATCAGCCGGTGCAGCTGCTTGTGCGACCAACCGCGCCGCACGAACTCGACGGCGAGCCAATCGAGCAGTTCCGGATGCGTCGGCAGGTCGCCCTGGTAGCCGAAGTCGCCGAGCGAGCGCACGATGCCGTGACCGAAGAACGCGTGCCATGCCCGATTGACGGCGACGCGCGCGGTCAGCGGGTTGCTCGGATCGACGATCCAACGCGCGAGCCCGAGCCGATTGCGCGGCACACCGGCCGGCAACGGCACGATCGTCTCGAGCACGCCGGGGGCGATCGCGGCCACCGGCTGCAGGTACTCCCCGCGGCGCCGCAGCCAGGTCGTGCGTGGATTGCCAGCACCCCGTTCGCGCAGCACCAGCGTGGTGGTCACCGCCGGCCGTTCCCGATCGATCTGCAACTGCTGCCGCGCCTTGGCCAGGGCCGGGGTCGTGCGCAGGAAATGCGCGAAGACCACGTCGTCGGCAGTCGCCTCGGCCGACGGCAGCAAGGCCGCCTCGACATCGGCGGGCAGCGCGTTGGCCGCGGCACCGCCACGCTGCGCGGTCGCCGCGAGTCGAAAGCGTCCGAGCGAGCACGCGTAGTGGCGGCCGAACGTCATCCGCACTTCCAACGCACCCGCCCCGGTCAGCGGTTCGGACAACACGAACGCCGCCGTGTGCCGTTCGCCGGGGCGATCGGCGGTCGACCAGCCGGTCTGCGGATCGCCGTCGATCGCCAGCATCGCGGTGGCCGCATCGCCGAACGCGTTGTGGCCGTGGCTCTCGCTCGCGCTTGCGAACGCGAGACGGCGGCCGTCGGCGAACAGCTCGAACTCCCCGAGGAAGAAGTCGCCGGCGGGTCCCTCGTAGAAGGCCATGCCCGGCCCACCGCCGGGTAGCCGCGCATCGGGCAGCACCTCGAGCCGCAGCGCCGTGATGCCCGCCGGCGGCACCGCGCAGCGCAGCGTGTAGGTGTCGCTCTTGGTGATGTCACCGCTCGCGAACACCGAGTCATCGGCCTGCACCTCGAGCCACGGCAGATTCGATGCGACCGCGAGCGGTCGCAGCACGGTCCACGACGCGACGGTGGCCGCCGCGGCGGCGCGCCAGCTCGCCCCAGCCTGCTGGCAGGCCGCCCGACGCGCAGCGACCAGCGCCGCGCCGGGCGCGGGCAAGGCTCCGACCGCGAGCCGCAACCGCCCGATCGTGTGCCGGTTGCCGAACCGCTGCTGCAGCGTGACGACGAAGCGCGAGCCGGTGGCGTTCGCGACCGGCTGGGCGAACTCGAACACCGCGGTGTGTGCCGTGTTGCGCCGCCCCTTGCCGACATCGACTGCCCAACCACCGCGCCCGTCGTCGTCGAGGCAGCTCGCGACCGGGTAGCCGTCCTGTTCGGCATCGGCATGGGCCACGGCGATCGTGACCGGCTGCGGGCCACCCACCGATCCGCGCGGCGCTGCCGCGACCCGCAGCTCGCTCAGCACGAAGTTGCCGTTGGTCGCGTGACCGGGCCCTTGCTGCGGCAAGCCTGGGTCGGTCAGCACTTCGAGCCGCAGCGTCGACACCTCGGCGAGCGGCGACTCGAACGCGATCGTGTAGGTGACGCGCTCTTGGCCCGGGGCCGGAAAGCGCAGCGAACCATCGGCGAGCCGTGCTGGCACCCCGACGCCGTCGACGGTGACCGCGCATTGTTCCACTACCTGCCAAACCGGCTCGATCGGGAAGTGGTCGGGCAACGCCGACAGCGCCGCCTCCGCCTGCGCCGCAGCGGCCGCCTCGCGCGCCGCCGCCCCCGCCTCGGGCAGCTGCAACTCGACGTCGTCGGCGTTGTCGAGGCACGCCATCACCGCGAAGTAGTCGTGCTGCGTGATCGGATCGAACTTGTGGGTATGGCACTGCGCGCAACCGAGCGACAGCCCGAGCCACGCGGTGCCGGTGGTCGCCACCCGATCGACCATCGCGTGATAGCGGAACTCGAGCGGGTCGATGCCGCCCTCTTCGTTCAGCATCGTGTTGCGATGGAAGCCGGTGGCAGTGATCTGCTCCGGCGACGCACCGGGCAGCAGATCGCCGGCCAGCTGCTCGAGCGTGAACTGGTCGAACGGCTGGTCGTCGTTGAACGCGCGCACCACCTGATCGCGCCACGGCCAGATCGAACGCTCGCGGTCCTTCTCGTAGCCGTTGGTATCGGCGTAGCGGGCGAGGTCGAGCCACCGACGGGCCCAGCGTTCGCCGTATTGCGGCCGCGCCAGCAACCGGTCGACCAGCCGTTCGTAGGCATCGACGGCCGGATCGTCGACGAACGCCTGCGCCTCTTCCGGCGTCGGCGGCAGGCCGATCAGATCGAGATGCACGCGGCGCACCAACGTCCAGCGATCCGCCTCCGGGGCCGGCTGCAGCCCGGCTCGTTCGATCGCCGCGAGCACGAAGTGGTCGATCGGATTGCGCGGCCAATGGCTGGCCGCCGTGGCGGGCAGCTCGCTCTGCACCGGCGACACGAACGCCCAGTGCGGCCGGTACTCGGCGCCGGCCGCGATCCAGCGCACCAGCACCTCACGATCGGCGGCGGTCAGCGGGCGATGCGCACTCGGCGGCGGCATGCGCTCGTCCTGGTTCGCGGCGGTGATGCGACGCACCAGTTCGCTCGCCGCCGGATCGCCGGGCACCACCGCGACCCGCCCCGACTTCGCCGGCCGCAGCGCCGCCGCGCGTTCGTCGAGCCGCAGCCCGCCCTGCCGCCCGGCGTCGTCGGGACCGTGACAGGCAAAGCAGTGCCGCGCCAGCAACGGCCGCACTTCGCGCGCGAAATCGGGCACCGGGTCCTGGGCGGGCACGGCGGCAGCCGACAACAGGGCGACAGCGATGCAGGTCAGCGCGCGCATGGGACGATGGCGATGCCATCATGCCATCGAGCGGCCCGGTCCGGGCCGCCTCACGGCGATTCTGTGCCGGACGCAGCGCCGCCACTACGTGTCGCCCTTCGTGCGCCGATGGCTCGGCGAGGCTCCAGCAGATGAGTGCAGCCAGCTGGCAAGGGCAGGGTTGGCGGCACGTCGCTGCCGAGCAGGGCCGTGCACGTCTCGACGCCGCCGTGCCGATCGACTTGGCAACCCGACAAGCCATCGCCGAACTCGGTGACTTGCGGACGCTTGCCGAGGCCTTCCATCAGGAGAGCCAGATGCACCCAATGAACAAGTTGCTGGGATTCACCTTCGCCCTCGGCGTGATCTACCTCGCCGCTCGTCTCACCGGCACCCGTGCGGAGATCTTGGTGACCCCCATCGCGATCACACCGCTGGTCACCATTGCCGGCATGGTGCTCGGCGGCCTGACTGCCAGCTTCGGACTGCAGCAACTGCGACGACTGGTCGCCGTGACGGCTGGGCACTGCTCGCGCTTGCCTACGGCGCATTGATTGCAGAGCTCGGCTTCGGCAGCGCCGAGCGCTGGATCGCCCCGCAGACGGCCTGAGCGCCGAACGCCCCGCTGCTCGCCGACAGCTGCGCCGTGCTCGACGACAAGGTGCCGGTCTTCGCCATCAGCCTGCAGTTGTGGGCCAACAGGGTGGTGCCGAATCAACCGACGCTCGGCAGCGTCACGGCGACGAGCGGCGCCGCCGGCACGATCGACGCGGTGACCACTTGCCCCAAAACACCGGTTGCAGTCACCGGCACGGCGATGCCGATCCGTATCACGCCGATAGATGCAAGCTGCTCATAGGCCACGCTTTGTGATCGCTGCTACCGGACACGAGTCCTCGGTATATGCCACAGACTATAGCGGCGATTTATCCGATACACAGCATAACGGCGACTTATACGCTACACTGATCTGCGAGCCGATGACCATCGTCAACTCCACCTCCCTGCTGGGAAGCAACATCCGTGACGCTCGGCGCCGCCAAGGGCTGACCCAGTCGGCGCTCGCCGTTCGCGCCGGCGTCACCCAGGCGACGGTGTCGAACATCGAGCGCGACGTGTCGCCACCGAACATGGACACGGTCCTTCGCCTGCTCGCGGTGCTGCGACTGGAACTGGTAGTGCAACCGAAGCCGGACCAGGCCCTGAAGGCGCCGTGGGAGGACGGCTGAACGATGGGTCGCCAGCGCCTCGAGCGCGATCTGACGGTGGCCATGAACGGGCTCCCGGTCGCCACCTGGTCGCGATCGGCCCGGGGTGAACAGCGCTTCCGCTACTCGGCGGAGTGGCTGGCACGCGAAGCGGCGATCCCGGTGTCGCTGTCGCTGCCGCTGTCGCAGGCGCCGTTCACCGGCGCGGTGATCGGCAACTTCTTCGACAACCTGCTGCCGGACAACAACGAGATCCGCCGCCGCCTGCAGGCCCGCCTGGGCGCGCAGTCGGCCCAGCCGTTCGACCTGCTGGCGGGCATCGGCGGCGACTGTGTCGGTGCGTTGCAGATCCACCCGGCCGGCGCAACCGCACCAGACGTTCGCCGCGTCGATGCCGACGAGCTGAACGACGAAGACGTTGCCGACACGCTGCGCAACTACCGCGATCGACCACTCGGCATCGTGCGCGACGGCGAGTTCCGGATCTCGATCGCCGGCGCGCAGGAGAAGACGGCGTTGCTCTGGCACCAGGGGCGATGGTGTCGCCCGCGAGGTGCGACGCCGACCAGCCACATCCTGAAGCTGCCGATCGGGCCGGGTGCCGGCGGCATCGACATGACCGACAGCGTCGAGAACGAGTGGCTGTGCCTGCGACTCACAGCGGCGTTCGGGTTGCCGGTGGCGAAGGCAGAGATCCACACCTTCGCCGACCAGAAGGTGCTGGTCGTCGAGCGGTTCGATCGGCGTTGGTCGGCCGACGGCTCGTGGTTGATGCGCAATCACCAGGAAGACTTCTGCCAGGCCCTCGGCGTCTCGCCGGGCATCAAATACGAAGCCGACGGCGGGCCGGGCACGAGGCAGTGCTTCAACCTGCTGCGACGCACGCTCGATCCCGAACGGGACCGCGGCATGTTCTTCCGCGCGCTGGTCGTCTACTGGCTGCTCGCGGCGATCGACGGTCACGCCAAGAACTACAGCCTGATGCTGCTGCCGGGCGGCCGCTGCAGCATGGCGCCGCTCTACGACGTTCTCTCTGCGCATCCGGTCGCCGCGCGCCGCCAGCTGCAACTGTGCAAGGTCAAGATGGCGATGGCCGCGCTGGGCAACAACAAGCACTACAAGTGGGACGACATCCTGCCGCGGCACTGGAGTTCGACCGCCGAGCACGTCGGTCTGCCGCACGCCGACGTCGAGGCGATGCTGCACGACGTCGTCGCGCGCGGCGCCGGCGCGATCGCCGCCGTGCAGGCGCAGCTGCCGGCCGGGTTCCCGGATGCGGTGGCGACGCCCATTCTCGACGGTGTGGCCAGAGCCCTGCAGCAGCTCGGGGCAGGCTGAGCGACCGGTCTCGAAAGCGACATGGCGAAGCGATGCCGCGAACGCGCGGCCGTTCTGGCCACGCCGCGCTGCGCCGGTCGCTGGGACCGCCCCGTTCCGCATCCTCACTCAGCCCGGTGTCGCACGCCCGCCGAACGGCCTCAGCGCGTCAGCACCGACAGCTCGGCACAACTGGCCCAGGCCCGCCCCTGCACTTCCCGCAGCGCGGTGAATCGCACGAAGCGCGCGCCGTCCATCGCCACCGCGAACCGCACCACCTGCGGCACCGGATTGGCGGCGATGTTGCCGAAACTGCCCTTCGCCAGCTCCCGCCAGCTCTTGCCGTCGACGCTGCCTTCGAAGCGGTAGTCGAGCACGGTGCCGTTGTCGCCGCTCGCGCGCGGTTGGTAGACGAAGCCACGCAGCGCAACCGCGCGACCGAGATCGATGGTCAGATGATGCGGCGGCGGCGGACTATCGGGCGACCAGCGCGAATGCCAGTGCGTGCGCGGATCGCCGTCGATCGCCTTCGCCGCCGCTTCGCCGCCACCCTGTTCGCTCGAGCAGTCGATGATCGACGCACCCGCGAGCGCGATGCCGAACGTGGCGCTGGCCTCGGTGCTGGTCGCCAGCACCAGCGTCGAGCTGCCCGGCGCCGCGAACACGCCGGCGCGCACGACGCCACCGTCCGGCAGCGCGAACGGCCGTTCGTAGCGCGCTGACTCGGCAGTCACCGCGCTGCCGTCCAGCGTGTAGCGGATCTCGCCGTTCGCGGCAGACAAGGTCACGGTGCCGTCGGCGGCGCGCATGATGCGCGGCGGCATCAGCAGTGCCGGCCGCTTGTGCAGGCCGAAGTGCGACATCGCGACCGGGCCGCGGCTCCGCTCGATCCACCAGCGGAAGCCGTCACCGCGCACCGGCTCGGTGCGCAGCACGCGCCGGAAGCCGATCGTGGTGCCGTTCGCGAACTCACGCCAGCCACCGTTCTCGCGCACTTCGAGCCGGAACGCCTCGACGCGCTGGCCGCTCGTCGCCACGTCCTCGCGCAGGTCGAAGGTGTCGAGCGTGATCGGCGCCGCGAACGTCACTTCGCCGACCTTCGCGTATTGGCGCTTCTCCCCGCGTTGCGCCGCATCGTCGCCGAACACCGCGCCGAGGTAGCGACCGAGATCTGCCAGCACCGCCGCATCGGGATCCGGAATGCGACCGCGGCGGTCGGCCGGCACGTTCAGCAGCAGCACCGCGTTGCCGCCGACCGCGCCGAACCAGATATCGAGCAGCGACGCCAGCGAACGCACCTGATGGTCCTCGTGCGGGTGATGGAACCAGCCCGGGCGGATCGACACGTCGGTCTCCGCCGGCCACCAGCACAGCGCCTTGGCGCTGGCGAGCTGGTCGCGGCTGCCGAGGTCGGGCGCCTGGTTGCGTTCGCGCAGCGCCCACAGCGCGCGCCAGCTGTCGCGTTCGCTCTCGAACGGGCCGCTGGCCGGCATCGCCAGTGGCAACACGCTCCACTCGTCGGCGCGCGTGCTGCCCGCCTCGTTGCCGACCCAGCGCACGTCGGGGCCGGTGATCGCGATCACGGCTTCGGGCTGCAGTTCGCGCACCAGGCGGAACACGGCCTGCCAGTCGAACAGCGTCGGGTCGTCGGCCGGGCAGTGCGCGCCGTCGAACCAGACCTCGAACAGCGGGCCGTAGCCGGTGCACAGTTCGCGCAGCTGCTGCAGGAACAGCCCGTGGTAAGCCGGTGTGCCGAAGCTCTTGGCGTTGCGATCCCACGGCGACAGGTAGATGCCGAAGCCGATGCCACCGGCGCGGCACGCGGCGGCTACCTCGGCGACCACGTCGCCCTTGCCGCCGCGGAACGGGCTCGCGGCGATGTCGTGTTCGGTGGTCGACGACGGCCACAGGCAGAAACCGTCGTGGTGTTTGCAGGTCAGCACCAGGCCCTGCATGCCGGCCCTCTGGAACGTGCTCACCCACTGCGTGGCGTCGAAGGCGCTCGGCGCGAACAACTGCGGTGACTCGGTGCCCTCGCCCCATTCGCGGTCGGTGAAGGTGTTCATGCCGAAGTGCACGAACGCGTTCATGCCGCGGCGCTGCCAGGCGAGCTGGCGCGGGCTCGGGCGCACGGTGGCGGCGAGGGCGGCGATCGCGTCGCGGCTCGCGCCAACGGGGACCGGCACGGGCGCCTGGGCGGTCAGGGCTGCGGACGCGAACGCCGCGGCGAGCGCGGTGCGGAGACGAGGGCTGGTCACCGCTGCGTTATGGCGAGAGCCATCGCGGCTGTCCATGCGATCGCCGGGTCAGGCGTCGAAGTCGAGCTCGGGGCACGGGTGCAAATCACGATCCTCGTGATCCCACCGCATCGGCTGCCAGCTGCTGCTCGGCACGCTCGAGAAAGCGGACTTCGGTCGGCAAGGCCACGCCCTGATGCTCGCGGTCGCCAGCGGCGACGACAAGCGGACGGATCGGGTTCGGGAGGATGTGCGGCGTGATCGGGTCCGGCTCTCGCACGGAGCGGTCCGCTGGGCTCCATCGCCCGCACCACCTCGCGGCAGCCCCGTCGCCCGCAGGCACCTGGCGACCGTGCGCAAAGCGCCGGGCCGTGCGCAGCTGGCGGCCGCGGAATCTCCATCCTGCCGCTTGCATCCCGAGCTCCACTTTCGTAATTCTGCGCAACCAATGGCAACTGCTTCGAAGCGTCGGACGCAGCCAGGTCGCAAGCAGGGAGACGTTGCGAAGAAGATCCCCGCGAGCGGCAAGCTCAGCGCCCCCTTGCTGCCGTTCCGGCCCGGCCGCGGCGGCGCCCGTCCAGGCTCCGGTCGCAAGCCGAAGATCCCCGGGCGACCCGGCGTCGATCACCGTCCGCGCGCACCGCTCGCAAAGCGCTTCCCGGTGCATGTCACGTTGAAGCTGCGGGCCGGCCTGCCTCGCCTGCGCAGCAAGCCCGCCTACGCCGCGCTGCGCGCGGCGTTCACGGCCGGTTGCGCTCGCAACCTCAGCGGCCAGTTCCGCCTGTGCCACTACGCGGTCCTCAACGACCACCTGCACCTGATCTGTGAGGCCGAAGGCCGGCAAGCACTCAGCCGCGGCCTGCAGGGCCTGCTGATCCGCATCGCCAGGGCGCTCAACAAACTGTGGTCACGCCGCGGCAGCGTGTTCGCCGATCGCTACCACGACCACATCCTGAAGTCGCCGCGCGAGGTCCGCAACGCGCTCCGATACCTCTTCGGGAACGGCAGGAAGCACGCGGCCGAAGGCCGCGAGGTGAGCGTTCCGCAGGCGATCGATACGTTCACTTCCGCCCCGTGGTTCGCCGGCTTCCGCGAACGCATCACCGTCAAGGGCATCGAGGCGATCGTGCGACCGGTGACCGACGCGCGCACCTGGTTGCTCACCGAGGGCTGGTTGCGGCACGGGCGGCTCAGCGTGCACGAGGTCCCAGCCACCGCGTGACGTTCTCCTCAGGAGCTACGCCATCGCCAGCCAGGCGCCCGCTTGCCAATCGCGGGGCCACGAGGATGCTCACGGACCATGCATCGCGTCGCGCACTTGCAGCCGGTGGCATCCCCACGCCGCGGTAGCCCAATCGCGTTGTTCGCGGCGTTGCCGCGGGGGCACGCGCTCGACGACGGCGGCGGCCCCCTGCTGTTGATCACCGAGCGATCCGCCGGCATCTGCGACCGGGGGCGATGACGCCGCCGCTGCGCGACCCGTTCGCGAACCGACCCCGGACCTCGTCGATTCCTTGCACCGCGGCACGATGGTGCGAACCGCCTGGCTGCAGCTGCAGTTGGACGGAGCGTCCCCCCACGTGCTGACGCAGGAAGGCAAGAGCGTGTCCCGTGGGCCCACCATCGATCGCCTGGCCGTGCGTGATGCCCTGTTGTTGCAGCGGCAGAAGCCGATCGAAGGCCGCGAGGTGCGGATCCTGAATCTCACCTGTGAACCCGAGGTCCCCCTGCAACTGGTGCTCGACGTGCTGACCATCGGCCTCGAGGTCGGCCTGGATGTGCCGGAACCACACTGCAGCGCCGGCCACCGCGCCCTCGACACCGCCACCTGCGAACAGCTGCGGTCAGCGGCAGTGCACGGTGGCGGCGCCGAACACCGGGTTGCGCCCTGGCCGTGGTGGACACTGCGCGCTCGCGACGGCGAAGCCATGTTGGCGCTCCCTGCGGCGACCAGGATCGATCGCGTGCTCGCCGTGATCCGAGAACTCAGCCGCCATGGCATCTGGCGCGTCTCGTTCGTCGGCCGCGAGGGAACGGAGCTGGTCAAGCTGCGGGCCAACCTGCAGTTCGCCGCAGGCACCTGAGGCCGCGTCAGGCCAGGCACGACGTATTGCCCCGGAGCGGCCGGTCTCACCGCCGGCTGACGCCGTGCTTACACGAGCTCCGCGCCGCACGGCCATGATCGCAAATCGCCCCTCGTCGCTACCGCATCCCATGCCCATCCAACCACTCCGCCCCCTGCTCCTGCTGCTCACCTGCAGCCCCCTCACCGCCCAGTTCTTCGCCCCCGACCAACAGCTCGAGCGGCGCCAGACTCGCGTCACCTGGATCGGCCTCTCCGGCCAACAAGGCATCGGCATCGACTACGGCCAGGCGACCTGGCGGACCGAGCACGATCGCTTCATGCAGGGCAAGACGGCCACCTACGCCCGGCTCGGCAAGGACGAATGGACGACGTTGCAGAGCAGCGTCGTCCTGCACTTCGGTGACAAGAAGGTGCCGCGCGGTCGCTGGTATCTCGGCGCGCATCGCGACGAGAAGCAGAACTGGACGCTGACGCTGACCGCGGCCGACAAGCTCGACCTCGCCGGCACCGGCGCCGGTGCGACGATCGACGTCAAGCCCGACCTCGAAGTGCCGATGCGCCTCGAGACCCGCGAGCAGGCGACGGAACTGCTCGACATCCGGCTGGCCGCGATCAAGCCGGGCCAGCAGAACCAGCAGGACCCGCCGAGCCGCGAGAACGTCACGCTGACGATCACCTGGGGCAAGTACCGGCTGCAGAGTGCTCTGGTCGCCGACTTCGACCTGCGCCAGCCCGAGGGAGCACCGGAGTTCACCAAGGCGGACCCGGCGAAGACGATCACCACCGAGTCGGGGCTGCAGTACGAGCAGGTGCGCGCCGGGGTCGGCCCGTTCCCGAAGCCGACCGACCAGGTCACCGTGCACTACATCGGCTGGCTCGCCGACGGCACGCCGTTCGACTCGAGCTACCAGCGCGGCGAACCGACGAGCTTCCCGCTGAGCGCGGTGATCAAGGGCTGGACCGAGGGTCTGCAGCGCATGCAACCGGGCGCCGTGTTCCGCCTGACGATCCCGCCCGCGCTGGCGTACGGCGAACGTGGCGCCGGCGCGGTGGTCCCGCCGAACGCGACGCTGGTGTTCACGGTGACCCTGCTCGGCATCGGCGACTGACGCCCGGGCCACGCACGCCGGACACCACCCGCCCGGTCAGCGCCATTTCGCCGCGTCGTCGGGCCGCCCCCACGCCTCGTAGACCTGCACCAGCAGCTCGCGCGCGCGCGTCACCGCCTCGCTGCCCTCGCCGCGATCGCGGGTCGCGCGCGCCAGCAGATCGAGCGCGAGTCGTTCGGCATCCTCGTGGCGACCGAGCGCGATCAGCGAACGCACCCGCTGCAGCAGCGCGCTGCGCGTCTGGCCGCGATCCGGGCCGTGGATCGCCTCGCCGGCGGTCACCGCCGCCGCGTAGCTCTGCTCGGCCTCGGCGTGGCGACCGAGGCCGGCCTCGCAGAACGCGACGTGGTAGAGCAGGAACACCGCATCCTCGTCGTCGGGGCGCAGCCGCCGACGCAGTTCGAGCGCCGCGCGGTAGTCGTCGATCGCCGGCTGCCACTGCTTGCCCTTGCGCCGCAGGTCGCCGCGCGTGCGCAGGCACACCGCCACCTGCAGGTGCTCCTCGCCGAAGGCTTCGCGCGTGCGCGCCAACGCGTCGTCGATCGACACCAGCGCCCCGGCGAGATCACCGCGGTTGCTCTGCACCACCGACAGGTTGAGCAGCGTGCGCGCGACGTCGGGATGCCGCTCGCCGAGCACGCGGATCCGCGCCGCCAGCACCTCGCGCGTCATCGCCTCGCTGGCCTCGTGCTGCCCGAGCGAAAGCAGCGCGCCGCCGAGGTTCTCGCGCAGCCCGATGGTGCGGGGATGATCCGGACCGCGCACGCGTTCGAAGCCCGCCAGCGCCTCGCGGTACAGCGGTTCGGCGTCGGCGGCCCGGCTGGCCACGTAGTAGCGCGCCGCCAGGCTGTTGATCGACTCGAGGGTGTCGACGTGGTCGGCGCCGAGCACGCGACGGCGACCCTCGATGACCTTGCGCAGCATCGTCACCGCGGTGTCGAAATCGGCGGGCGCGTCGAGGCTCGCGGCGAGGTTGTGTTCGGCCTGCAGCACCTGCGGCGAGTCGTCGCCGAGCCGCTGCCGGAAGATCTGCAGCGCCTCGCGGAACAGCGGCTGCGCGTCGCCGGAACGGCCGCGGCGGTGCAAGAACGTGCCGAGGTTGCCGAGCGCGTGTGCGACCAGCGGATGCTCGTCGCCGTACAGCGCGCGGCGCGCCGTCAACACCTCGCGCCCGAGGCGTTCGGCGGCGTCGAGCTGCCCGAGTTCCGCCAGCGCCATGCCGAGATTGGTGGCCACCACCAGCGTCTCCGGATCACGATCGCCGTCGATCCGGCGACGCATCTGCAGCACCGCCTCGAAGCCGGCCGCGGCAGCATGCAGACGACCCTGACGGAGATCGAGCTGAGCGAGGTTGTTGCGCGACGTCAGCGTGTCGACATGGGTCTCACCGAGCAGCCGTCGCTGGCTCGTCAGTGTCGGCTCGAGCAGTTCGCGCGCCGACTCCAGCTCGCCGCTCTGCGCCAGCGCCTTCGCCAGATCGGTGCGCGTCGACAACGTGCCGCGGTGCTCCGGGCCGAGTTCGGCCTCGGCGATCGCCAGCGCCTTGCGGTAGGTCTCGATCGACGCGGCGGACGCACCTCGATCGGCCTGCAGCGCGGCGACACTGCGCAACGACTGCAGCACGCCCTCACCCCGCGTGCCGTCCCGCTGCTGGCGCAGCTCCAGCGCGCGCTCCAGCATCGCCGCGGCCGCGTCGAAGTCCCCGAGGCGGTGGTAGCTGGTGCCGATCGTCGTGCGCAGGGCTGCCTCGGTCTCCGGATCCTCGGCGAACTGCCCGCCGAGCCGCAGCGTCGCCATGTCGAGCACCTGCTGCACGGTGACGTCGCGGCCGTCGTGTTCGGGCGCGAGTGCGGCCAGCAGGTCGTCGTTGAGGAACGAGCTGACGGTGGCGGCGATGCGCGCCTGCTGCCGCGCCACCTCGGCGCTGCCTTCGGCCTCGACGCGGCGGCGTTCGGCGAGCTCGGCACTCGCGGTGGCCTCGAGCCGCCGGGACTCGGCCAGCCGCGCACTGTCGCGCGCGCGCTCGGCGAACAGCAGACTCGCCACCAGGCCGACCGCGAGTGCGGTCACCGCCAGCGCCAGCGCGGCGGCCAGGGCCCGGTTGCGCTGCATCCACTTCTTCGCCGTCGCCCACGCCCCGGTGGCGAACGCCTGCACGACGCGGCCCTCGAGGAACGCGCGCAGCTCCTCGGCCAGCGGCAGCATGCCCGCGTAGCGCTCGCCAACCTCGCGAGCCATGGCCCGCTCGCAGATGGCGATCAGCTCACCCGGTGCCTCCGGTGCGAGGCCGGCGAGCCCGGCCGGCGGCCCGGCCAGCACGCGTCGCCACAGCGTGGCCGCGGGCGCGCGTTCGCCGGGTTCGGTGTACGGCGCGCGGCCGGCGAGCAGGCGATACAGCATCGCCCCGACCGCGTAGACGTCGGCGCGCTCGTCGAGCCGTTCGGTGTCGCCGCGCGCCTGCTCGGGCGCCATGTAGCTCGGCGTGCCGATCACGTCGCCGTCCATCGTGTGCAGCTCCGAACCGACCGTGCTCGCCGCCGCGTCCTTGCGATCGGTCGCGACGGGCTCGGCGACGGGTGCGGCCGCGGCATCGCGCACCGGACCGGCGTTCGCCGCCACCGGGCGCGCCGGTTGGCTGCGTCCGCGCACGCGCGCGAGGCCCCAGTCCATCACGTAGACCTCGCCGAAGCGACCGACCATGACGTTGGCCGGCTTCAGGTCGCGGTGCACGACGCCCTTCTCGTGCGCATAGGCGACCGCCTCGCAGACCTTCAGCAGCACGCCGAGCGCGCGCGGCACGGTCCAACCCTCGTCCCCGCGCGCGACCAGGTCGAAGATCGACTCGAGGTCGCGCCCGTGCACGAGCCGCATCGTGAAGTAGACGCGGCCTTCGCCGTCGAGGCCGAGTTCGTGCACCGGCACGATGCCGGGATGATCGAGCTGGCCGGTGACCTGCGCCTCTTCGAGGAAGCGCGCCAACGTGGTCGGTTCGACGCGCGTGGAACCACCGGCGTTCGCCGGCGCCCCGCGCTCCAGGATCACCTTCATCGCCAGACGCCGGCGCAGGTCCTCGTCGAAGACCTCGAGGATCGCGCCCATGCCGCCGCGGGCGATCTCACCGGCGACGCGATACCGGGACGCAGCGCCCGAACGCTCGACCAGCCGGTGCAGCACGTCGCCGGTCGCGCCGGTGGTCGACGGCGGCCGGCTCGGTGGTGACGTCGAGGGCTTCGCTGCCGGCTGCGGCCCGGCGACCAGGTCGATGCGCGGGTCGAGATCGCAGCCGTAGCGATCGCGCAGCTTCGCAGCGAGCGAACGGGCCGGGGTGGGATCCGGATCGGGGGTGTCGGCGGTCGTCACGGCGGCAGTCTATTCGAGCCGTGGCGATGCGCAGCGCCCGAGGCCGGCGCGGGCAGCCGGATTCAGAAGCTGCCGATCGTCAGCGTGATCGCATTGCTGGCCGTCAGCGCCGCGACGGCGCCACCGCTGCCGGTCTCGACGACCACCGTCTGCGACTCGAGGGCCAAACCGAGCAGCGCCGGCGCGTTCGGCAGCAACCAAGCTCCACGCGCTTCGCCACCGACGGTCGGCAGCAGCGCGACCGCGTCCGGGGTGACGCGCAGCACGCAACCCGCACCACCGAGCGGATTCAGTGTGATCAACGGCACCGCGGTCGGCGCCAGACCGAGCACGCCGAGCGGGAGCGCGTTGGTGGGCAGGCCGGTCGTCGCCGAGCGCAGCGTGCCACCGAGCCAGGCGCGCTGGTCGACGCGCTGCTGCACGGCCCCGGCACTGCCGCTGCAGCCACCGCCGCGATCGACCAGCCCCGCCGCACACGTCGTCGACAGCCGCGCGAGCAGCGCGCCGGGCGTGTTGTCGACCGCGACCAGGTCCCCGAACGCCAACAGCTCGCCGGCGGGGGACCAGACGACCTTGACGAGGCCACGCGCCGTGCCCAGCAACGACCATTGCGTGCCACTCCAGCGCAGCATCGAGGTGGCGGGCTGGTTGAGGATACGATTGGCGAGCACGACGTCGCCGTTCGGGAGCGAATCGATCGCGGTGATGGCCCCGGGGAACGTGGTGCCGAGCGCCTGCCAGGTCGCACCGTCCCAGCGGGCCACGCTCTGGGTCGGCGAGACCCCGACCCCGCACAGCACATCGCCGTCCTCGGCCAGCGCGAGCGAGGTGACGTCCGCCGGGGCGCCAGGGATCACCTGTGCCGTCTGTCCATCCCAACGCAGCAGCGTCTGCGGCACCAGGTTGACCAAGAACGAGCCAACCAGGATCAGCTCGCCGTTCGGCCGTTCGACCAGCTGGCGAAGCTGCCCATCGACCGCGAGCGCGGTCGGCACGAGCGCGGCGCCATCCCAGCGGAAGACCCGCGAGCGGAACAGGCTGACGTCGAAGATGCTCAGCCAGAGCGTGCCGTCGGCGGCCGGTGCCAGGGCCAACGGGTAGAGACCGGCACCCAGCGGAATCGGCGTGGCGACTCCGTTCTGCCAACGCATCAGTTGATGGCTGCCACCGGACGGAATCGGGAACGAGCCGACGAACACCACTTCGCCGTTCGGGCGCGCGCCGATCTGTTGCACGGAGTTCGCGTCGAAGCCGAGCGCCGACCAGCTCGTGCCCTGCCGGCGCGCCACGCCGTTGGCGGCGATGCCGCCGATCCGCCGGAACGAGCCGCCGACGAAGAGACTGTCGTCCGGCGCCACAGCGACCGCGGTGACGCTGCCGGAGGAGCCGTCATTGGCGGACTGCCACTGGCTGCCGTTCCAGCGCGCGACCCGCAGCGCCGGCACACCCTGGAAGGCGAGGAAGGAACCGGCGACGAACACCTCGCCATTGGCTCGCGGCAGGGCGCGAAGCACCCCACCCGTGCTGGACCACGGCAAAAAGCTGGTCCAGCCGCTCGGCTGCTGCACCCAGAGTCCGGTCGGACCGAGGAACAGCACGCCATCGCTGCCGATCGGCCCGAGCGGCACAGCACCGGCGGGGCCCCCCGCCGGCACCTGGTTCCAGGAGGTGCCGTTCCAACGAGCCAGGCCGAGGCCGGCCCCGGGCCCGAAGCCGCCTCTGGCCAGCAATTCGCCGTTGCCCGCGGTCACCAGGTCGAGGACGGGCAGCGTGGAGCCGGCACCGAGCGGGCTCCACACCGTACCATTCCAGCGGGCCACCAGGTTGCAGGCGACACCGCCGATCTGGTCGAAGAAGCCGCCGACCACGAGGTCGCCGTTCGGCAAACGAACCATCGCGTTCACGCTGCCGAGCGACCAGGGCAGCGTCGGATTGCCGAGCGGTTGCCACTGCGCGCCATCCCACCGCGAAAGCCCGTGGATCGGTGCCCCACCGATCGAGGTGAAACTGCCGCCGGCCACGAGTTCGCCATTGGGCAGTTCGACCAACGCACGGACGTTGGAGTTGGGCACGGCGCCGAGCCGTTGCCACGCCGTGCCGTCCCACTCGAACACGCCGCCGCCATCGGTGCCCGCGACGAGGCGGCCGTTGCCACGCACCAGCAGCGAGAGGACATCGCGCTCGACGCCGACGCCCAGCGCCGCCCAACGCCGCGTGGCCGGATCGTAGAGTGCTATGCGATTGACGATCCGGTCACCGGCGACCACGAACGCGCCGCCGGCGACGACCTGGACCGGCAGCGGGCCGGGACCGTCGGAGTCCCATTCGACCAGCGCATTGGCAGTACCACTGAGCCCCGCGAGGGCGTCTCCGGGCTGCCAGGCGAGCGCACAGGGTGGCTGTGCGGCGATTGGCGCAGTCAAGAGCGCTGCGATGGCCGCAGGGCCGAGCACGCACGCAAGGAGTCGGGTCGAGGTCGTCATTGGCAACGGCCTCATAGCCGCGCTCCTGGGGCCAGTAACGCCCACGGCGGTGCGCGCAATCGCTCACTCCACCGCCGGGACCACCTCGCGCCAGCGCAACGGCCGCCCGGCGATGGCGGCCGCCTCGCGGCGGGCCGCGACCTCGTCCTCGTGCCAGGACCGATCGAGCACGTTCCACTCCCGGTCGCTGCGCAGCAACGTGTGCCCCGGCGTGTAGGGATGCACCACCACGACGAACAGCGCCAACGGCAGCTCGTCCGGGCCGTCGACGGCGACGGCGAGCACACGACCATCGTCGAGCGTGCGCGGCAGCGGCCGGTCCGGTCCAAAGGCCGCGGTGATGCACACCCAGCGGTCGACGCCATCGTCGTCGCCGAGGAACGACGCGGCGTCGCGGCGATTCTGCGTCGCCAGCGTTCGCTGTCCACGCGGCGCGTCCCCGAACGTGCGATGCGCGAGCAGCGTCCCGGCTTCGAGCCGCGCCCTGGTCAGCGCATCGGCCAGCGCCTCGCGCGAGGCCGATCGCAGCAGGCTGCACGAACAACCGCCGCTGGTCACCAGCCAGCCCTGCAGCCCCGCATGCGCCTCGGGCAACCGCGGGAACTCGGCGGGCGCGACCTCGGCCCCGAATTCTCGCACCGCGGCGAGCGACCGTCGGTCGGCGGCGGCGAGCGTGAGCCAGTGGCACATGCTCGCCATTCTGCCAGCGGCGGCCACGATCGGCACGATCGCCCCCGCTGCGTCACCGACCGACGTGCTGCACGATGCCGTCGGGGCTGACCGCAGGCCGCGAACCGTCGGCGAACACCAGCAGCAGATCAGACCGCCGGAATCACGCGGAGCGAGGCTCTTCCGACACTACCGACCACAGACGCCGCTGGCAGGGTTCGATGTCATGACGAAGCAGGGATGCACGGCGCCCGCGTCGACGACGATGGCTTGCAGTTCGATGCGCGCACCGTTGAGGGCAGGAATGTTCAGGATCGGCAGGTTCCACAAGCCCGTACCGGGGCCGGAGCCCACCGATACGAACTGAGTCACCATGGCCGTGCTGAACGTGAGCCCTTGGATGCACTGCGGGCAGGTCGCGAGCGGGATGTTGATCGGCCCGCCCGCGGAGGTGAGTTCGAACCCACCGAGCAGCAGACTCGTCGGCGTCAATCCGGTGACCCGCATCGGCAACGAGGTGCCGAGGATGGGTAGCGCGCGATTGACATTGACCAGCGCCAATCTCCCGGAACCAGCGCTGCAGGAACTCTGGCTCGTGGACGTGAACGCAGCCGGGCTGGGCGTGAAGAACAGGGTGTCGGTTGCGGCCGGGCCGAGTTGCGAGATCCCGATGATCCCGGGGGTGGGGCCCGCGAGCGAGTAACCGAAGCTGTCCATGGACAGTGGCGCGCCGGTTGCTCCGACTTGCCGCCAGGTGAGCCCATCGAACTCCCAGTCGTCGTTCAAGGCGCCGGTGGCGTCGACGCCGCCGTGCAAGACAACCATGCCGCGGATCGGGTCGAAGGCAATCTTCGCAGCGCGCGGGGACGGACCCGGACCGGTGATCTGGGTCCATGAGTTCGCATTGCCGATCACCCAGGTATCCCCGAGGAAGCCGCCGACGCCGTCCGAGCCACCGAACACCACGATGGTCGCGCCGGGGCCTTGGCACATGCCGTGGCCGCGCCGGGCGAACACGTTGGTGGGAACGGGCTGCGGAAACCAGCCGAGGCCGGGAAAGAACAGCCAGCAATCGTTCCGTGGGCCGGTTGCGTCCACACCACCGAACAAGATCTGCAAGATCCCGAACGGTGCCATGCCGGCGTCGAACCGCGGCGTCGGACCGCCTGCGGTCGGTAGCAACTGCCAATTGCTCGTGACGGCGTCGAACTGCCAGAGTTCATTGGAGAGAGACGCCGCAGCAATGCCCCCGAACAGGAAAACGAAACGGCTGCCATACCCCGAGTCGGGGTCAGAGCTCGACAACGTGCTGAAGGTTCGCGGCGACGGTGCGGCAGCGGTCGTCAGCGTCGCCCAGCCGCCGGTGAACAGGTGCGTCGTGCTCGTGCTTTCGTCATGGCAGATCGCACCGGCTGTGATGCGAGCGATCGAGCCGGTGAGGGGAAACGTCGGGCCGAGACTGATCCACGCCGGGGGGGACTGTGCCACCAGGGGGGCGGCACACATGCCGAAGGCGATGAGAGGGATGGAACGTCGGTTCACGGTCTTGCTCTGGGGTCGCGAGAGTGCAATCCAGCTCTGCTTGCCGACTCGGTCGGGAGTGCCAGAAGAAGGGCGCATCCTAGCCGGTCCCAGCGCGGGGTGTGCCGGACCGGGCTCGCGAGGAGCAGATCGCGACTCCGTCGAGATCGAAGCCGGGTCGATCGCGGCAACGTGCTGCCACCCGACGCGACTCCGGGTGTCCCCGTGGAGCCGATCCGCATCACCGACGACCGGCAACCGCCACGTTCAGCGCACCAGCGGCACCGTCAACCGGCCACTGCCCCAGAAGCGACCGTCGTTCGCGCGCAGCACCCAGTCCTGGAAGTGGACCGTCAGCGACGGCAGCGACTCCGGCAGCGGCAGCGACCAACGCACGTCGGCGCCGATCGCCGGCGTCAGATAGCCGAGGTAGTCGGGGCCGCCGAACGGCACCAGCAGCGTGCAACCGGTGCCGGCGATCGGATCCACCAGCGGAAGGCTCGCGGTGGCGACCGCGACCAGCATCAGGTGCAGGTCGTTCGGCCCGGCGCCCACGACGCGCGGCCCACAGAACTCGTTGCCCATGAGTTGGTTCGTGCCTGCCACCGACGACGGCCCCGTCCACGACAGCACCGGGCCACCGCAGCTGCCCGCGACCACCGATGGCGCGGTCGCGACCGGCAGGTCGAAGCGCCGGCGCTGGACCTCGAACCAACCCTGGTTGCCGATGGCATAGAACACCGTGGTGGCCCCGGCGGCCGCGGCGACCATCACGGTGGCGGGCCCCGGCGACGAGACCCCTGTGGCGACCACCAGATCGGGAGCCTGCAGCGCCTGGCCGCGGTAGCCGACGCGGCTGGCGTAGAGGGCCGGCGCGGTGGAGCTGTTGCGCCACGCCAGCGTCCAGTGCGAATCGCTGGTGACGTCCTGGGCGATACTGCAGGCCTCGAGGGTGCGGAACGCACTGGAGGAGAGCGTCTGCACCGGCCAGTCGCCGCTCACACTCTGGCCGCCCTGGCCATGCGGCCAGTCGACGCGTTCGCAGCGCAGGTCGTTGCCGACGACATCGAGGTTCTTGCCGATCGACGTGTTGGCGGTGCTGAACACGACCGCATAGCGCCCGGCGCTGCCGTCGACGCGCGCGCCGAGTTTGTGGGTCGTGCCGAGGCTGCTGATCCAGGCCTGCGGTGAGACGCCGCCGGCCTGGTCGACCAGGCGGCCGAACAGATCCCAGTCGTCGTTGCCGGCATTGTTGGTGAAGGCCTGGCAGACCACGAACCACGAGAACGCGTTGCCACCTTCGGCGGCCCGATTGACGCTCGGGCGTTCGGTGTCGTCGCTGGCATTGCCCTGGATCAGGAACGGCGTCGTCCAGCTGCCGGTGGCCGTCGAGGTGTCGAGGAACGCGCCCCACACGGAGCTGTTCGCGGTGTTGGCGAACTGCGCGGTGCCGGTCTCACGCTGCAGCACGACCAGCGCGCGGTTGCCCGCGCCGCCGGGCAGCACCCCGCCGACCTCCGGCCGCCAATGATGGGTGCCGGGCAACGTCAGCAGCGGGATCGAGCTGGACTGCGCGGGGCCACCCGGGTTCGCCGGCAGGACCGCCGCGCGCACCTGCATCAACTGGGTGGCGGCGATCAGGTTCTGGTAGACGATGACCCAGCGATTGGTGGCGGCGACGAAGGCCACCCGCGCATGGTCGGCGGACGCCGCAACCGCGATATCGGCGAACACCCCGTTCGCATTGCCACCGACGGCGGTGCCGACATGGACGCGCAGGTCGCTGTCCATGGCCGAGGCCTGCAGTGTGAACGCGAGCAGACTCGACGCCAATCCGCTCGTGCCGTCATTGGCGGCGTCGATCTCGCCGGGCTCCGAAGACGTGCCGATGCCGATCGCGAGCTGCGTCGCGAGCAGTGGATCGACGACCAACGGGAAGTCGGCGCGCGCGAGATCGTCGGCGGCCAGCGTCAGCGTGATGACCCCATCGGCCTGCGACGTCGTCATCGCGAAGCAGTCGCCGTCCGCATCGATCGCGGTCGCGGCACCGTAGCCGAGGATCGCGCGCCCTTCGGCATCGTGGAACACGAGCCCCTGGTGCGCGTTCTCGACCGCCGGGCTCCACAGCGCCGTCTGCAACGAGCCCTGGATCTGCAGGGCGCCCGCCGCGAGCGGCCGTTCGGACAGCACGAAGCGCTGCTCGAGGCCTTCGGCCAGCACGTCGTAGGTCTCGACGACCTGGCCGTGGTCGTAGCGGACCTGGTAGTCACCGTGCTGCAGGTGCGGCACCCGACCTGCGGTCAGCAGCTCGAGTTCGCCGACCCGCACCGACGTGGTGTGCCACGACAGCGGCTGGTTGTGCGGATACGCGCCGCCGAGGTACGGCACGAACGTCATGCCGTCGTGGAAGCTCGCCTTGTAGTCGCGGCCGGCAGCCCACAGCCCGTAGCCCGGGTCGCCGTCGCGACCGTGCACGGGCACGCGAATATCGGCGTCGATCGTCGCCTTGCCATCGGCGGTTGCGGACCAGGGAGCGGGGGACTGCGCCGCCGCGAAGGCAGCCGACAGCAGGACGAGCGGGACGGAGAGCTTCATGTTGCCTCCGTCAGCCGGTTCCGGACCTGCCTGTGGCAGACGAAGCGAAGGTCGGCTCCAGACCCCGTCCGCGTTCGCGTGGCCGGCGGTCGACGGTCGATGATGCCGGCGCCGTGACCGTCCCCGTGCCATCGAGCGAAGCACCACGCAACCCGACGCCGCCGAGTGCGCGCCCGGTCGCCGTGGCGCTGCCGCTGCCGCGGCCGTGGCGGTTCGTGAACGGCTACCGCAACCGCCGTCGGGTCGGGACCATCGCGCTGCGCCTGCTCGCGATCGTGCTGCTGCTGGTCGGCGCGGAGGTGGTGCGACGCGACCTCGGCGGGCTGCGAATGGAGTCGGAACTCTGGCACGACCCGACGGCGGTCGAGTTGCCGGCGCGGTTCGACCATGTCGTCGACGATCGGCTGGGCCTGCTTCCGTACTACCGCGGCCTCGTGCACTACACCGCCGATGGCGCCGGGCAACGTGCGGATCTCGCGTTCGCGACCACGACCCGGATCCCACCAGCGGTGGCGTTCGTGGTGCGCGTCCGACCAGGGGCGCCGGGCGCCTTCTGCAGCAGCTGGCAGCTGCATGCCCGCACCGGCCGGCACGTGCTGCTGGCGCTGTTCGCGCTGCTGTTGCTGGCGTTCGCGCTGGTGCCGTGGTTGCTGGCGCGGGCGTTCGCACGCCAACTGGCCCTGCTGCACCAACTGCAGCGCGATGGCGAGTTCGTGCGCCTGCCGATCGTGCGGGAACAAGTGGTGCACGAACACGGCGCGCCGACCCGCATCGTCGTCACCGTGGCGATCGGTGCCGCCGCCCGCACCTACCGAAGGCACGCGTGGTTCGTGCCGCGGCGTGGCGGCCCGTTCCGGATCGGCGACGAGCAGGTGTTGGCACTGTGGTCGCCGTCGCTGCCCGGTGCTGCGCTGGTGCTGCGCGAGGACCTGTGGCCACTGCAGGTCGAGCCGGAATGGCAGGCAGCGCTGCGGCAGCTGCACCCGACCGCACCGGTGTGAGGCAGTCGCGCTGACCGCCGGCCCATCGGCCGGCATGAACGAGTTGTCATGCGGACCTCAGGTCGTTCTCGGCACTCCGGCCCAAGCTGGCGCGTCGCGACGGCGGCACCTCGCCGCCAGCTGCACCCGAACCAACGCCGACCTCGGCATCGAGCCACCCATGGGACTGATCCTGCTGATCCTGCTGCTTCTACTGCTGTTCGGTGGCCTGCCGCGCTGGCGATACTCGAAGGAGTGGGGCTACGGACCGACCGGCCTGCTGAGCGTGGCTCTGGTCGTCGTGCTGGTGCTGGTGCTCATGGGGCAGATCCCGCGCGGCTTCTGAGGCCGCTGCGGTCCCCGCACCACGAACGACCTGCTACGCGTCGGCGGTCGCGGCAGAGTTCTCGCTCTCGCGGATCGTGCCCAACCGCCGACCACGCGTGAGCCACTCGTCACTGTCGAGCATCGGCCACTCGCCGCCCGGCAGCGCCACCGGGGACTGTAGGTATCGTGATTCATGGGTGACCTCTCGGTGGGTTGGATTCGTGTCGCGCCACGCCCCCGCGCAGGCGGTTGCCCACGGGTGGCGGCGCGTTCACGTCCAGGACTTGGTCCGGAGGTCGCAAGCCGGCGTGAATCCCGCGTTAGATGGGGTTCACGACCAAACTCGCAGTCGCCGAGACCGTCGGCGCCCCGGTTCGCCGGGCGGTCGGCGGCAAGGCGCTTGCCGGACACCGCTGTCTCACGAACTCCGGCCCCGTCGCATGGTGCCGCCACCATCTTCGCCGCCTACCCGTCGACGCCGCCCGGCCAACCGGTATCCTCCCCACCCCTTTGGCCACGACCCGCACCAAGCCCGGCAAGTCCCCCCGCCTCGGCGTCTGGCTGTTCGGCGCCTACGGCGGCCTCGCGACGACGGTGGTGGTCGGCACGCGCGCGATCGCCCGCGGGCTCGCCGAACCGCACGGCCTCACCACCGCGACCCCGGTGGCGGCCGGCATCGACTGGCAACCGCTCGACGGCATCGTGTTCGGCGGCCACGAGATCCGCGCCTCGGACTACGTCAGCGCCGCCGCCGAGATCCAGGCCCGCACCGGTTCGCTGCCGCCGCACCTGCTGCAGCCGCTGCGCAAGGACCTGCTCGCCGCCAGCAAGAACGTCGTGCCCGGCGTGATGCCGAACGCGGGGCGCACCATCAGCGGCCTCGCCGACGAGCCACCGAAGGGCAAGCGCGGCGCCGGCAAGCGCCTGTCGTTGCGCGAACAGGTGGCGCAGGTGCAGAGCGACCTGCGCGCGTTCCAGCGGCAGCACCGCCTCGACCGCATCGTCTGCGTCAATCTAACTTCGACCGAGCCGCCGCTGCGGCCGTCGCCGGCGCACCGCACGCTGGCGGCGTTCGAACGCGCGATCGCCAAGGACCAGCAGAACGTCGTGCGGCCGTCGGCGATCTACGCCTACGCGGCGGCGACCATGGGCCTGCCGTTCGTGCACTTCACGCCGAGCAACTCGGCCCTGCTGCCGGCGATCCTCGAGGCGTTCACCGCGCACGGCGCGCCGTGGATGGGCTGCGACGGCAAGACCGGCGAGACGCTGGTGAAGTCGGCGCTGGCACCGATGTTCGCGTATCGCAACCTGAAGGTGCTGAGCTGGCAGGGCTACAACATCCTCGGCGACCGCGACGGCCGCGTGCTGGCCGACCGCGACAACAAGAGCGCGAAGGTCGCGACCAAGGACGCGCTGCTGCCGTCGATCCTCGGCTACCCGCTGCACACGCACGTCGGCATCGACTACGTGCCGTCGCTGCACGACCTGAAGACGGCGTGGGACTTCGTGCACTTCGAGGGTTTCCTCGGCTTCAAGATGGCGCTGCAGTTCACCTGGCAGGGCTGCGACGCGATCCTGGCGGCACCGCTGGTGCTCGATCTGGTGCGCTTCGCCGATCTGGCGCAGCGCCGCGGGGAGGCCGGGCCGATGCCGCACCTCGCGTGCTTCTTCAAGCAGCCGCACGGGGTCGCCGAGCACAATCTGCACCGGCAGTGGCTGCAGCTGGTCGCGTATCTCGAACGCGTGCGCGGCAGCGCCTAGAACGAGCCCGCGGTCAACCGCAGCGCGTTCGTGGCCGTGATGGCGAGCGGCCCGCTCAGCGACAGTGTGACCATCTGGTGCCGAGGCGACAACGACGGCGGGGACGGCCGCCCTGCCGCCGCTTCCATCACAGCACCTGGATCGTCAGCGTGTCGGACAGCGCGAAGTCGAACCCGGCGAACGCGGCCGGGCAGCCCCCGGGCTGCAAGCCACTCAGGCCCTGGAAGGCGAGCCGCAGCTGCAACAGCGACGGGGCCACGGGCACCGCGACCACCAACGAGGCGCCCACGAACAGCTGCAGAGCCGCCGTATCGACGCCGAGCTGACAGGCCCCGCAGCCCCGCAGCGCGGTGATGTTCTCGGGCCCGACGATCAGGATCGGGAACACCGGCACGTTGCTCAGCGACACCGTGAACGAACGCCCCAGCGCCGGGGTGCCCGCGAGCGCGATCCCGGGCTCCACAGGCAGCCCACAACCGGTTGGCGCGATGGTCGAAGTGGCACCTGGCAAGCGCGCGTCGATCCGCGCCGCCTGCACGTCGCCGGTCGCGGCAGGTCCGTTCTGCTGGAACACCGCCCAGTGCACGCCGGGCTCGGCCACGGCACCGGCGGCGAGATCCAGCGTGCTGGCCGCGGTGGTCCCGAGCGGCAGGTGGCCCTCGTGCCAGCTGATCGCCGCGCCGTTGACCAACACCACCGCCGCGTGCGGCAGCGTGGTGCCGGCACCGTCGTCCTCGAGATAGCCGTAGACGAACCGCACACCGTCGTAGCTGGCATCCGGTTCGCGCTGCGCGCGGGCCGGGATCGCGCCCGGCTCCTGCGCGGTGAGGTTCTGCACGCTGCCGAGCGGCGCGAACACCCCACCGGTGATACCGATCGGCACGCCGTGCAGGTCGGTGCCGGTGCCGGGGTTGACGCGTTCCCAGACAGCGAGCAGGTTGCCGCCGCGGCCGGCGATCGACGCGGCGCCGACCACGGTCGAACTCAGCGGCGACAGCAGCACCTGCGGTTCGAGCGCGAGCGGCCCGGTCGAGCCCGTGAACGCGATCGCCTGCATGCGGATCAGGTAGCTCGGCAGGAACGTCGCCGTCATCTCCGGCCACGCCACGACCCACTTGTCGCTGGCCGACGCGATGGTGCCGACCTCGCCCGGCGAGGCGATGTTCTGCATGCTGGCGAACGTGCCGACCGCCACCGGCGTGCTGGTGAACAGCGTGCCCGAACTCGCGTACAGCGAAGCACTGATGGTAGTGAACGGCGTTGCCGTCGGCCCCTGGTGCCGGAACAGCACCATCAGGAAACGATCGGTGCCGTACGAGCTGCCGAACCGCAGCCGGTTCTCCAGGTTGCTGCCGATGCCGCTTGCGTTGGCCAGGATCGTGCCTTGCACCGTGGAGGCGGCCTCGCGATTGCGCCACCGGAAGCTGCCGGCGGTCGCATCGTGCCAGCCGACCAGGAACCGCTGCGTCATCGCGACGAAGCCGACGTCCGGGTTGTGGCTGAACGCCGTCGAGTTGTCGGCATAGACGGTGTCGAGCAACGGCGACGAGCTGCCCGGACCGTAGCGGGTGCAGACGATGTCGACGTCGGTGGCACTGAGGCGCTCCTCGGCGACGACCAGCCAGTTGCCGGTGGTCGGTTCGCAGGTGACGCGAGGATCCCGCATGTCGCTGACGGTCGAATCGACCGCGAGCGTGGTCAGCAACGGATCTACCAGCAGCGGCCAGCGCGCACTGGCGGTGAACGACGCCGGCACCTCGATCGACAGCTGACCGTCGCCGAGTTCGACCGGCAGCTCCAGGCGGCGGCCTACGGCGTCGAACACAACGGCGTCAGAGCAGTGCACGACACCGAGGCCCGGCGCCACGAACTGCACCCCGGCACCGTCGTCGCGGGGCTGCAGGTCGGTGGCGATCGCGACGCGCAGCGTCATGCTGCCGGGCCGGGCCGGCTGCGGAATCTCGAAGTAGTGTTGCGCGCCCTCGTTCGACACCTGCCAGCACTCGCTGGCCGCACCGCGCTGCCGCGTGAAGCGGTGCTGCTGCCGCTGCCACGACGACGCCTCCGCCAACGGCAGCTCGTCGCCGCCGACCAGCAGGTGTGCCAGCTGCAGCCGCAGCGGGTAGTCGCGCGGCGCGCGCGGCCCGAACAGCGGCTGGTAGCTGGCGCCACCGGCCCCGAGCCCGAGCTTGTAGCGCTCGCCGCGCACCCACACCGTTCCGTCCGGGTGCGGATCCGAGACGAACACAGAGGCCGGACGCATCGGCGCGAGCGAAGCGGGAACCGGGGACTGCGCCAGCAGCGCAGCCCCGAGGCACACGGCGAGTGGGAGGAGCCCTTGCATGGCCGGGCAAGAGCCGCGGTGGACAAGGCCCTTACGCGGCATGGTCGCGCCGAACGGCAGTGGCGTGACGAACACCCCACGGACGGTCCTTGCGGGGCACAATGATGCCCGTCATGCCCAAGCTGCTTCCCGGCCTGTTGCTCGCGATGCTCGGTTCGTTGGCGCCATCCCTTCGCGCGCAATGCTCCAACCCGTTGCTGCCCGGCGTCGGTTACCCTGGCCTCGACGGTCCCGTCGCCGCCATCGAGCGATGGGATCCCGATGGCCCCGGGCCACTCGCGGCTCGGCTGGTCGTCGGCGGCGGGTTCACGCGCGCCGGCACCATGTTGGCGAGCAACATCGCCGCCTTCGATCCCGGCACCGGCCAGTGGTCGGCGTTCGGGGCCGGAGCCAATGGCTCGGTGACGGCACTGCTGGCCCTGCCGAACGGCGATCTGGTGGCGGGCGGGTCGTTCACGACCGCCGGCGGCCTAGCCTGCCAGCGCATCGCCCGTTGGGACGGCACCTCGTGGAACCCGCTCGGCAGCGGCATCGCGGGACTCGGCGGGCTGATCGCCGCCGACGTGCGGGCGCTCGCGCTCGCGCCCAACGGCGACCTGGTCGTCGGCGGCCAGTTCACGATTGCCGGCGGCCTGCCCTGCAACGCCATCGCCAGATGGGACGGCAGCTCCTGGTCCGGCTTCGGCAATGGCGCGACGCCATCGGCTGGCTCGTCCTTTCCCGCGATCGAAGCACTCGCACGAGTCGCCAACGGAGACCTGATCGCGACGGGCAACTTCGCTGCCATCGCCGGGGTTCCGGCCACGGGCATCGCCCGCTTCGACGGCAACAGCTGGACGGCGATGGGCAACATGGCGGGTCAGCCATTCTTCGGCGGCTACTCCCTGACCGAGCTCGCCAACGGCAACCTCGTCGTCGGCGGCGGTTTCTCCAGCATCGGTGTTGTCGCCGCCGAGAACGTCGCGCAGTGGAACGGCAGCACGTGGTCGCCGATCGGCCCGGGCATCGCCGGCATCGTGCACGAAGTCCTGACCGACGGCGCCGGTCAACTGTTCGCGATCGGCGGGCAGACGCAGTTCACGGTACAGCGGTGGAGCGGCACCGCCTGGTCCGCGGTCGGTAACCTGCAGGCGCTCCAGCTGGGCCGCATGCCCAACGGCGATCTGGTCGCCGGCGGTGCGGGGCTGCGGCGCTGGACCGGCACCGCCTGGGTGACCCTGAGCGGCATCAGCGACCCGGTCAGCGCGCTCGCGTTCGCGGCCAACGGCGAGCTGCTGATCGGCGGCTGGTTCCCCTCGGCGACCGGAACGGTGATGAACGGGGTCGCGCGGCGGTCCGGCGGCGCCTGGCTGCCGCTCGGCTCGGGGCCGCTGACTCTGCCCGACGAGATCGTGACGGGCCTGCTGGCCCTCCCGAACGGCGACGTGATCGCGGTCGGCACGTTCACCGCGCGCAACAGGATCGCCCGCTGGAACGGCGCCACCTGGCAATCGCTCGGCGGCGGCCTCGCCGGGGGAGCCTTCCCGATGGCCAAGTCGGTAATTCAGCTGACCAGCGGCGATCTGGTGGTCGTCGGCCGGTTCACGACCGCAGGTGGCATCGCCGCGACCAACATCGCGCGCTGGAGCGGCACCGCATGGTCCCCGCTGGGCTCCGGTCTCAATGGCCCGGCGAACACCCTGGTCCAACTGCCGAACGGCGACGTGCTGGTCGGCGGGTCGTTCTCGGCCTCCGGCGGCGTCCCGGCCGGATGCCTGGCGCGGTGGAACGGCAGCACCTGGTCGGCCTTCGGCGGCACCGGCGCCACCGGCGCCTTCGATTCCATCCGCTACATCGTGATGACGGCCAACGGCGACATCGTCGTCGGTGGCGAGTTCACCAGCATCGGTGGTGTGGCGGCGGCCGGCTTGGCCCGCTGGAACGGCACCAACTGGTCGCCGCTCGGCCAGGCGCCGGCGGTCTCGGCGATGACATCGCTACCCAACGGCGACCTCGTGGTCGGCGGCAGCTCGTTCGCGCCGCCGTTCTTGTCGCGCTGGGACGGCAATGCGTGGACGGCCTTGGGTCCCAACCTGACGGTCGACGGCTACGTCGAGGCCCTCGCCGTGGCACCCGACGGCGAACTGGTCGTCGGCGGCACCTTCAGCACCTCGGCACCCGTGGTGACCGCACACCTGCTCGAGGTGACGACGAGCTGCCCGGCCATCGCCAACGCGCTCGGCACCGGCTGTGTCGGCAGCGGTGGTACCAACGTGCTGACGGCGACCAGCCTGCCGTGGCTCGGCGCGACGTTCGTGGGCACGGCGACCGGCATGCCCGCCGGTGGACTCGCCATCGACGCCTTCGGTCTGTCGACCGCATCGATCCCGATGGGCGCGATCCTGCCGCAGGGCGTGGCCGGTTGCACGTTGTCGATCAGCCCGGACCTGCTGGACTTCTCGGCGGTTTCGGGCAACACCGCGATCATGCAGTTGGCGATCCCGAACACGGCGACGCTGGTGAATCAGGTCCTCTTCGCGCAGGTTGCACCGCTCGAGATCGGGCCTGCTGGCATCGTCGCGCTGACCGCGACCAATGCGCTGCGGCTGCAGATCGGACGATTCTGACAGCACGGCGTTCTCGCGAACGCCGCGCCAACCCACCGGCTCGTCGCTATTCTCGGCCCCGACGTGGCCACCAACCATTCCGAGCCCGCCCCGAGCCCGTTCGCGGAGGCCATCGCGGTCGCCGAGCACGATGCAAGCCGACGACGGCTGGTCGTCCCGACCACGCCGGAACGCTGAGCCACGCCATGTGCGGCATCGCCGGCGCCAACCACGACTGGCTGCAGTCCCGAGGCCTCGACCCGGCGACCGCGATCGCGGCCGCCGTGCAGGAACTCGCGTGGCGCGGCCCCGATGGCCAGCGCAGCGTGCGGGCCGGCGCCTGGTGGCTCGGGTGCGCGCGCCTCGCGATCACGCAGCCGAACAGCCACCAACCGGTCGAACGCCGCGGCGGCCGCTTCGTCGGCGTGTTGAACGGCACGGTCACCAACGCGCGCGAACTGTGGGCGCAGCTGCTGCCGGGCGCCGAGCGTCGGCGCGCCCCACCGAACGATGCGTGGCTGCCGCTGCTGGCGATCGCGCGCGGTGCGCCCGGTGTGCTGCAGCAGCTGCGCGGCCACCATGCCTATGCCGTGGTCGACACCGACACCGGCCGGCTGTGGCTCGGTCGCGATCGCTTCGGTGAGAAGCCGCTGCAGGCGATCGTCGAGCGGATCGGCGGGGAACCGGTGGTCGTCGCGTTCGCGTCGACGCCGGCGGCGCTGCATCGACTCGGTGGTCCGGCACCGGCGGCCGGGCGGATCGCGGAGTGGTTCCGGTTCGGCTGGCGCCACGAGACAGAGCCGCCGGCCGTGGCACCGAACACGGCGCCGCCGCGCCCGCCGACCGCACCCGACCTGCGCACCGCGATCGTCGACAGCACCGCCCGGTGCCTCGACACCACCGTTGGCGCCGCACTGGCGCTGTCGGGCGGCCTCGACAGCAGCTGCCTCGCCGCGGCCGTGCGCGCGCTCGATCGTCGCATCCCCGCCTTCCGGCTCGATGCCGACGGTCGCGCGCCCGCCGAACGCAGCGCCGCGATCGCCGCCGCCGCGCGCGCGGGCCTCGAGCTGCGCCACGTCGAGGTCGGCGCCGAGGTGCTCGACGCGCTGCCGCGACTGACCGCGTGCGCCGGCCAGCCGCTCGGCGATCCGTCGATCCTGGCGATGCACGCACTCGCGCGCGCGGTCGCTGAAGACGGCCACCGCGTGCTGCTGAGCGGCGAAGGCGCCGACGAACTGTTCTTCGGCTACCGCCGCTACGCGGCCCTCGCGCAGCTGCCGCGCCTGCGTTGGTTGCGCGCCATCGCGCCGCGCTGGTCGATGCGCTACGCGGCGCGCTGGCTGCGCGCGGCAGTGGCCGCGAACCCGGCGGCAGCTCTGCTGGCAGTGACGCCGCCGGGCTTCGCCGACCAGGTGCTCGCGCCCGAACTCACCGATGGCGCCGAGTTGGAACCGCCCGCCTCCCTGCCGCGAGCCGGCAACGACGCGGTGCAGGCCGCGCGCGCTGCCGATCTGCGTGGCTACCTGCGCTGCGACCTGCTGCCGAAGGTCGACATCGCTTGCATGGCGGCCGGCGTCGAAGCGCGCGCGCCGTTCCTCGAAGGCGATGCGTGGGCGTTCGGCCGCGAGCCATCGGCGCTCGGCAAGCGGCCGCTGCGGGCCGCGTTCGCCGCCGAGCTGCCGCCGGAAGTGCTGCGCCTGCGCAAACATGGCTTCGCGCTGCCGCTCGACCGGTGGTTCCGCGGCGAGCTGCCGTGGCTCGACCTGCTGGCCGAATCGCGGACCCGGCAACGCCCGCACCTGCGGCCCGGCGGCGTCGCCACCGCGGTCGACCGGCATCGTGCCGGGCGCACCGACCTCGGCCACGGCCTCTACCTGCTGGTCGCGTTCGAACTGTTCCTGCGCTGGCAAGAACAGGGAATCCACAGCTCGGTACCGACCGAACCGCACCCTCGCGCGTAGACTCCCGCCCCCGCGGGTCCCCCGACCCCCGACCCACTACCAATCATGAAGAAGTTCCTGTCGTTCGTTCTCGCCGCCGCCCTGTGCGCCCCGGCCTTCGCCCAGAAGATGGGTGGCACCAACTCCGACGCCCCGACGATCAGCCAGACCATCGAGGCCGGCGCCGGCAAGATGTCGCTGAACTACACGGCCGTGACCTGGGCCGAGGGCAAGACGATGGCCCGCATCATGGACAAGGAGAAGGGCGCCGGCATGCGCAAGCGCATCAGCGAGAACGCTGCCAGCGCGCCGCTCGGCTCGATGACGAGCTCGGTCGACGTCAAGTGCGGCGACCTGCACCTGCCGGCCGGCACCTACGAGGTGTTCTTCACGATCGACGAGGACCTCAACTGGAGCATCAACTTCAAGAGCGGCGAGAAGGTCCACACCCACAAGCTGGCGCTGGCCGACTCGGGCCACGAGAGCAAGCGCCTGATGCTCTGCCTGTACGCCGCCGAGAAGGGCGCGGGCGTCTACGTCGCGTTCGGCAACAAGTCGGGCGACCTGCAGCTCAGCCCGCACAAGGCCGAGACCAAGTGATCCGGTCGGCGTGATGCGCCCGGGCTACCTCGCCCGGCTGCAGCGTCCGCCAACCATCGTGCGGTGACGCCTCAGCGACCGCCGACGTCGTCGGCGCCATCAGCCGACGGTGTCACCGCGGCCGGCGGCGGCAGCAGCCGCTGCAACACCCCGACCTCGACCAACAACAGGTCGCCGCCGTCGGGGAACGCCCCCGAGCTGGCCTCGGCGCGCAGCTTCTGCTCGACCTCGAGCCACCGCTGCGCGAGCCCCTGCGCCAGTTCGCGGCGACCGGCCCGACACGCCAACGCGAACGTCGCCAGCAGCAGTTCGGTGTCCTCCGGGCGGTCCTCCAGCAGCTGCTGGTGCAACCGCAGCGCGCCGTCGACATCCGCGACCGGCTTCGGCACCCCGCGCAGCACCGGCACGATCGGCCGCCCTTCGAGCCCGGGCACGGCGAGCCGCTCGCCGTCGGGCAGGTGCGCCATCACCGTCGCCAGCACGTCGGCCATCGGCCCGAACACGCGGCCGCGCGCGAACACGCGCCGCTGGGCGCCGAACGCGGTCCAGTTGATGCTGACCGCCTGCTTGCTGTCGCTGCGCCGTTCGCCCTGCGTGATGTCCATCTCGCCGATGCCGAGCCGATCGAGCCGGCGCGCGAACGCCCGCAGGCTGCTCGGCACCAGGCGATAGGCCGACACGCGGTCCCATACCGGCAGCATGGTGCCGGTCTCCGCATCGACCAGCGGCGCCGCCGCCCGCGCGTGCACGACGATGCCGTCGGCCCCGATCCGGAAGCGCCGCACGACCTGCACCAGACCGTCGGTCTCCTGCAGTTCTTCGACGATGCAGACGAAGTCCGGCGGCGGCCAGATGCTGGGAGCGAGATCGTCACTGGCACAACCGGCCGCGATCGTCGCCGCCGCGAGCACGGCGAGGACGCGCGAACTCCGGCCGGAAGGATGATGGGCACTCCGCACCACGCCGCCACTCTAGGTTTGGGCCGACGCCCGGCAAACTCACGAGCCGAGAAATCCGGGGCACCGATCGTTCGCAGACCCGGTGCCGACGGCCGCTCGTCACGGCCCTGTCGATGGAGACGCATCCGGGAGGGCAGCATTCCCTGCCGAACGAACAGCTGGTGTCCCTGGCTGCCGCCGCGCACCAGGCCATGGATCCGACCAACGAGTCGGCCGCGACCCGGGACGACAACCTTCGGATGGCCGTGGATCCGGACAGGATCGCGACCCGGACATTGCGCTCAGCGCCACAGAATCTTATAAATGCCAAATCAACATGGCGACATCGGCGGGAGCGCACTGCAGCAGGAAGCCCAAGACACCACGCGCCCAGATGCTGCCGTTCCGCGCCTCCCACGGCGGCCGCCGCGCCGGCGCCGGCCGTAAACCGAACGGCGATCGCGCCGGCGTCTCGCACGAGGCCCGCAAGGCACTCGCCGCCCGCTTTCCCGTCCACGTGACCGTGAAGCTCCGCGAGCACCTGCCGCCGCTGCGCCGCCGCGATGCCTACGCCGCGCTGCGCGCGGCCTTCGCCGCCGGCTGCGACCGCAAGGGCTTCCGGTTGATCCACTACGCGGTGCTGAACGACCACCTGCACTTCGTCGTCGAGGCAGGCGGCCGCACCGCACTGTCGCGCGGCGTACAGGGCCTGTTGATCCGCATCGCGCGCACCCTCAACCGGCTGTGGCAACGGCGCGGGCGGGTGTTCGCCGATCGTTACCACGACCACATCCTGCGGTCCCCACGCGAGGTGCGGAACGCGCTGCGCTACGTGCTCGGCAATGCGCACCACCATGCGGCCGAGGGCCGCATGCTGGCGGTGCCGCAGGCGATCGACACCTACACCTCGGCCCCGTGGTTCGATGGCTTCCGCGAGACGATCGTGGTGCGCGGCCTGGAGGCTGTCGTGCGCCCGGTCACCGAGGCCCACACGTGGCTGCTGACGATCGGCTGGCGTCGCCACGGACTCCTGTCGGTAGCGGAGCGCCCAGCGTGACCGAGGGACGCCTCGGCCCGCGCCACCGTGTTCGCGTGTTGCTGCTTGGTGCGCGGCCGATCCGCCGCTACCGTGCGGCCCTACTCGGTTTCCATCGCTCGGAGGCGGACAAGAACCTTGGTGCTCATCCACGAGAAGATCACTGCTCTGCTCGAGCAGCGGCGTCTCAAGAAGCGGGATCTGGCGCGCGCGCTCGGCGTGTCGCCGCAGACGGCGACCGACATCTGCAAGGGCCGCTCGGCGATCACGCTGCCCCACCTGCGCAACCTGGTCACGTTCTTCGAGGTCCGGCCCGACTTCTGGCTCGACGACGATCGCCTGATCCCCGAGGACATGGACCGGCTCGCCAGCCGCGGCGCCGCCGAGGCGCTGTCGCGCGCCGGCCTGACCCAGCTGCCGGATCCGGATGCCATGCTGCGGCGGCTGCGCACGTTCGTGCAGCGGCATCGGGTCGAGTTCCTGGCGGCGTTCCCGGAACTGTCGGCGGCCGAACGACGCCTGCTCGGGCTAGCCGAGACGCAGCCCGGCACCGTCGGCCAGATCGGCGGCGACTGAAGCCGCGGCGGCGCGGGTGACGTCGGCGTGACGGAGCCGACATCGTCCCCATTGCAGTCGCCTCCCGGCATCGCGAGCATGCGCGGATGAAGTTGGTCGCCCTGCTCCCGCTCGCGTTGGCCGCTGCCTGCGCTTCCCAGACTCCGTCCGGCACTCCGCTCGTGCCGCCGACGGACTTCGTGATCCAGGCCGGCAAGCCGGTCGCCGCGCGCCCGGACGAGCCGCACCTGAAGAACGTGCGCCAGCTGACGTTCGACGGCGAGAACGCCGAGGCCTACTGGTCGAACGACGGCCGCAAGCTGATCTTCCAGCGCCGCTCCGCCGACATGCCCGCCGACCAGATCTACGTGCTCGATCTCGCCACCGGCGAGCAGAAGATGGTCAGCGACGGCACCGGCCGCACCACCTGCAGCTACTTCCTGCAGGGCGACCGCCGCATCGTCTACGGCTCGACCCACCACACCGGCAAGGAGCCGCCGGTCGTCAAGATGACCGGGCGCGGCTACCAGTGGGCGGTGCACCAGGAATACGACGTGTTCACCGCCGCCGTCGACGGCAGCGACATCAAGCAGATCACGACCAACCCCGGCTATGACGCCGAGGCCACGGTCTGCCCGGTCACCGGCACGATCGTGTTCACGTCGGTCCGCGACGGCGACCTCGAGCTCTACACGATGAGCCCGGACGGCACGGACGTGAAGCGCATCACCAACCGCCCCGGCTACGACGGCGGCGCGTTCTTCTCGCACGACGGCAGCAAGCTGGTGCTGCGCTCCGCGTTCCCGAAGGACGCCGCGATGGCGAAGGAAGATGCCGAACTGCTCGACCAGCAGATCGTGCGCCCGTCGCTGATGGAGATCACCGTCTGCAAACGCGACGGCAGCGGCTTCACGCAGCTGACCAGGAACGGCGCCGCCAACTTCGCGCCGTTCTGGCTGCCCGACGACAAGCGCATCATCTTCGCCAGCAACTTCCGCGGCGTCGAACAGGCGGCGAAGACCGGCGATCGCGCGGCGGCGCGGCGGTTCAACCTGTTCCTGATGAACGAGGACGGCAGCGGCCTCGAGCAGGTGACGCAGAGCGAGGAGTTCGACTCGTTCCCGATGTTCTCGCCGAACGGCAAGTACCTCGTCTGGGCCAGCAACCGCTACGGCAGCAAGCAGGGCGAGACCAACCTGTTCGTCGCCGAGTGGGTCGACTGAAACCCGCCGGGCGGGCTCGCGGCAGACTTGGCGACACCTTCGCCGGCGCTTGGCCTCCGGTTCACGGTCGCGGCCGATGGTGTCGGCATGGACCACGAGCTGTTCGAAGGGGCGGCCTGCGCCGCATCCGATCTGACCGCCCGCCTGCTGGCCGAACTGGCGACCGCGACCGGCCGCCTAGAGCAGGCCGAGCGCGACTACCGATCGGCGGCGGCGACCGGCTTGCCGATCCCGTTCGCGGTGCGCAAGGCCGGCACGCTGCGCCGCCGCGAAGTCAGCAACATCCGGCACATGCTGGCCGGTCTGCCGTGCGGCGGGGAGGTCGATCATGCTGCATCTGCTTGACCTCGACCTGCACGGCCGCCGCCTGCGCGAACTGCTGCACCGGTTCCGCGCCGAGGAGGCCACCCTGCGCCACGCGCTCGACCAGCTCGAGGCGGCGCTCGAGGAGTGCCACCGGCAGGCGAGCCGGGCCCGGCTGGTCGATCCCGAGGCCCCGCTACAGCTCGAACACTGCCGCCAGCTGCAGACCGAGCACGACGACCTGGCGATCGAACTGGTGCACGTGCGCCTCGCGGTGGCCGGCACCGCCGAAGAGCTGGCCGAATACGAGACGACCCGCCGCAGCGAACGCATGCTGACACCGGCCTGAGCGAAGATCCGGGCTGCACAGCCCCTTGCTTCCACCATCCTCAACTCTATAGTTGAGGATATGAACAAGCATTCCCTGCCGCGGCTGGTCGTGGTCGTGGCCTGGCTGCTGGCACCGCTCGCAGCCCAGGACGCCGAACGGGACACGCACACCGACACCGCCTCGACGCCGCAAGTAAGCCACGAAGCCAAGGGCCAGGGCTGGTTGCTGCGCCAGTACCAGCTCGGCTGCCTGTCGCACCTCAGCTACCTGCTGGTGGTCGGCGACCGCGCGGTCGTGGTCGATCCGCAGCGCGACGTCGAACACTACGAAGCCGATGCGAAGGCGCTCGGCGCTCGCATCACCGACGTCTGGCTGACCCACCCACACGCCGACTTCGTCGCCGGCCACACCGAGCTGGCGCACCGCACCGGGGCGACCATCGCGGTCAGCGCGCTGGCGAAGGCCGGGTTCGCGCACCGCGCGCTGCAGGACGGCGATCGCCTGCAGCTCGGCCCGGTGACGCTCGAGGCGTGGCTGACGCCGGGCCACACGCCGAACGCGATGACGTTCCTGGTGCACGTGCCGGACGCCGAGCAGAATCCGGCGTTCGCGCTGACCGGCGACACGCTGTTCGTCGGCAGCATCGGTCGCCCGGACCTGCTCGACGTGCCGCCGGCCGAACTGGCGGCGCAGTCGTTCGCGTCGGTGCAGCGACTGAAGACGCTGCCCGACAGCACCGTGGTGATGCCGGCCCACGGCGCTGGCTCGCTGTGCGGCGCGCACCTGAGCCCGGACACGACATCGACGATCGGCCGCGAGAAGGCCACCAACCCGTATCTGCAGATCGCGAGCCGGGCGTCGTTCGTCGCCAACATCATCAGCCACCAGCCGGTTGCCCCGCAGTACTTCGGCTTCAACGTCGAGCTGAACCGCAAGGGCCCGCCGCTGGTCGAACGCGGCGGCGCGCTGCCGCCCCTGCTCGACGGCGCGGCGGTGCAGAAGGTGCTCGCCGACGGTGGCTGGATCGTCGACCTGCGCGAGCAGACCGCCTACGCCGCGGCCCACGTCGAGGGCGCGATCAACGTCGCGCTGCGCGGGCGGCTCGACACCTGGACCGGCATCGTGGTGCCGTTCGCGGCGGCCGTGGTGCTGGTCGGTGACGATGCCGCGATCGCGGAGGGCACGTTCCGGCTGCGCCGCATCGGCTACGACCACCAGGTCGGTCGCCTCGGCGCCGAGCCGGCCAGCTGGCGTGCCGCGGGCCTGGCCGTGCGCAGCAGCAAGCTGATCACGCCGCAGCAACTGCACGCCGCGATGCTGCAGGGCAAAGAGCCGCTGATCATCGACGTGCGCACCGCCGACGAATATGCGGACCTGCGACTCGGCGACGTCGGCAACATCCCGGTCACCGACCACGAACGGTTCGCGAAGGTGCTCGGCAAGGACGCCTCGGTCGTCACCGTCTGCAACTCGGCATACCGCTCGAGCATGGCCATCGGCCTGCTCGAACGGCACGGTTTCCACGACGTCGCGTCGCTCGACGGTGGCCTCGACGCGTGGCTGGCCGCCGGTCTGCCGACGATCGGTCGGCAGGCGACCGGCGCGGTCGTTGCCGCCGCGGCTTCCGCACCCACACCGGCGCTGGCAATGGCGAGCATCAAGCTGGCGCTGCCGGAGCCGATCGACGCGGCGATGTTGCGCAAGGTGCTGCTCGACCAACCCACCGCCTACCAACTGATCGACGTGCGGCCGGCCTGGCAGTTCGCTGAATGGACGCTGCCAGGCGCCGTGAACGTGCCCGCCGACGCGCTGGCCGCCCACCTCGCGGCGCTGCCCGCCGATGCGCGCATCGTGCTGCTCGATCGCGACGGCTCGCACGCGTTCGCGCTGGCCGGCGCGCTGATGGCGCAGCAACCGCAGCGCCTGCTGCGCGTGCTGCACGGCGGCCTGATCGCGTTCCATCGCGAACTGCCGCCCGGCGCCGAAGCGACGCTGCCGGTCACGGCCGCACCGGCAGCGGCCGCGGCTTCCACCAACGCCACCAACCCCGCTCCGACCAAGCCCGCCGCCAAGAAGCGCAGCGCCGGCTGCTGAGGCCCACGATGCAACCACGTCCCTACTGGAACCCGTACCTGGCCGGCATCGGTCTCGGCCTGGTGTTGCTGTTCTCCTACCTCGTGCTCGGCACCGGGCTCGGCGCATCGGGCGGCATCACGCGCATCGCCGCGACCGCCGCCCACACCGTGGCGCCGGCCGCGATCGAACGCAGCGACTACCTCGGCGGCTACTTCGCCGCTGGCAGCCCCCTCGCGCACTACCTGGTGCTGATGCTGGTCGGCACGCTGCTCGGCGGCTTCCTGTCGGCGGCCGCCGCCGGTCGCGTGCGCCCCGGCGTCGAACGCGGCCCGACCGCGCACATCGGCCTGCGGCTGGTGCTCGCACTGTTCGGCGGCGGCCTCGCCGGCCTCGGCGCCCGCTTCGCGCAGGGCTGCACGTCGGGCCAGGCGCTGTCCGGCGGCGCGATGCTGCAGACCGGCAGCTTCGTGTTCACCGGCGCCTGCTTCGCCGCCGCGTTCGCGCTCGCCCCGCTGGTCAAGAAGGAGTGGCGATGAACCTCTACCAGAACGGCCAACTCGACGCACCGCTCGGCCTGCTGCTGGCGATGCTGGTCGGCACCGGCTTCGGCTTCTGGCTCGAACGCGCCGGTTTCGGCAGCAGCCGCAAGCTGACCGCGATCTTCTACCTGCGCGACTTCGCGGTGCTGAAGGTCATGTTCGCGGCGATGGCGACCGCGGCGCTCGGCCTGCAAGCGCTCGCGGCCCTCGGCCACGTCGACCTCGACGCGCTCTACGTGCCGCCGTCGATCGTGTGGCCACAGGCGCTCGGCGGCCTGATCTTCGGCGCCGGCTTCGTGATCGGCGGTTGGTGCCCCGGCACGGCGATGGTCGGCCTCGCCAGCGGCAAGCTCGACGCGCTGGTGTTCCTGGTCGGCGCCGGTGCCGGCAGCCTCGCGTTCGCGGCGATCCAACCGCAGGCGAGCGAACTGCTGCAAGCCGGCACCTGCGCGGTGGGCTCGCTGCCGCAGGCACTCGGCGTGTCGCCGGCACTCGGCGCGCTGGTGCTGGCCGGCATCGCGCTCGGCGCGTTCGTGTTGGCTGTGCGCGTCGAGAAGTGGATGGCAGCGAGGAACCCCGCATGAACACGATCTCCCCGACCATGCCAGCAGCCGCCGTTGGCACACCGTCGTCGACCAGCGCCTGGCTCGGCATCGCGACGATGCTGGCCGCGATCGGTGCAGCACTGCTGGTGGCGCCTGGGCCGAACCAAGATCGTGCTGCGACGGCCGCCGCGGCATCTTCGTGGCTGCAGCAGATCGAGACCGGCGCCGACCACATCGAAACCGACGAGTTGCTGCACGAACTGCTGACCGGCTCACCGGGACTGTTGCTGGTCGACGTGCGACCGGCAGACGAATTCGCAGCGTGGCACCTGCCCGGCGCCGTGAACCTCGGCGTGCCGGAACTCTGCGGGGCCGCCGGTGCGGCGCTGTTCGCGACCTCCCCGCGGCTGGTCGTGCTGTACAGCAACGGGCCGGCCCACCCGGGTCAGGCCTGGGTCGAGCTGCAGCGGCAAGGGCGCACCAACGTGAAGGTGTTGGCCGGCGGCCTGGACGAGTTCCGCGACCATGTGCTGTGTCCGCCATCGCTGCGCGCCACCGCGGCGCCGAGCGCCGCTGCCGGTGCCAGCAGCGCGTGGCAACTGCAGCGCGCGTTCCTGCTCGGCGCCGAGGTGGCGCCGGCGGCCTCGGGCTGGGCCACGGATCCGGACGCGCTGACGCAGCCGACCATGGTGTCGACCGCGTGGCTCGCAACGCACTCCGGCGAAGTCATCGCGCTCGACACGCGCAGCCGCGCCGAGTTCGCGGCGCTGCACCTGCCCGGTGCCCACTCGCTGCCACCGAGCGAACTACGACAACGCGCCGGCGATCGCGATCTGCTGCTGCGTCCCGATGCCGAGCTGGCGGCGACGTTCGGCGCGCTCGGCATCGGCGCCGACACGCCGGTCGTGATCTACGCCGACGACCGACTGCACGACGCGACGTTGGTCGCGGTGGCCATGCTGCGCCTTGGCCACCAGCGACTGGCGATCCTCGACGGCGGCATCCGCCGCTGGGCGGCGGAACGACGGCCGTTGCTCGCCAACACGACGCCACCGATCGCGGTGCCGTATGCGCCGCGTCCAGGTGCCGAGCCGTTCGCCATCAGCACCGACGAACTGGCGGCCGCCGTCGCCGCGAAGGCAACCACCGTGCTCGACGTTCGCCCGACCCAGCAGTTCACCGGTGCGGTGTCGACCGAAGCACGCCCGGGCCACATCCCCGGCGCGATCAATCGCCCGCTCGCGAACGATCTCACCGCGGTGGCAACGGGGCGTTCGCTGCGGCCGCGGGCCGAGGTCGCCGCGGCTTATGCCGAGTTCCCGCTCGACGCACAGCTGTCCGTCAGCTGCCGCACCGGTCACAGCGCCTCGCAGACCTGGTTCGTATTGCGACACCTGCTCGGCTATCAGAACGTGCGTTGGTACAACGGCTCGTGGACCGAGTGGTCCGCGCGCCCGGAACTGCCGGCCGCGACCGGCGCGCGATGACACGATGGCCAAACACGAGACGATGTCGGCGGCGATGCTCGAACGGGTCGCGGAGCAGTTCCGCGCGCTCGGCGAACCGTCGCGGCTGCTGCTGATGAATCTGCTGTTCGACGCCGAACACACGGTCGGCGAGCTGGTCACCGGCTCCGGCCTGTCGCTCGCCAACGTCAGCAAACACCTCGGCATCCTGCACCAGGCCGGCTGGGTCACGCGGCGCAAGGAAGGCGTGCGGGTCGTCTACGGGCTCGCCGACGAGCGCACGTTCGGACTGTGCGAGCTGATGTGCGACCGCGTGCGCGAACTGGCCGCGGCGGCGGCGACGGTCGCGGCACCGCCGAAGCGCCGCCCGCGCGGCTGAGAAGCACTGGCGCCGGCCAGCCTCCCCGTGCTCAGCTCGGGGCCGAGGCCGAAGTAGCCACCGAGAGGGTGCGCCGCCACGGCCAGAAGTAGAGCGCGTAGACGATCGCGTAGACCAAGATGCCATCGAGGCCGGCGAAGTACATCGCGGCGAAGAAGAACAGCAGCAGGTGCATACGGAACACGCTCGCGTAGGGTCCATGGACGTTGGCGGGACCAGATTCCGACATCGGCGGCCACAGCGAACGCCGTTCGGCGATCGCGGCGGCGATCAGCCACCACCAGCCGTTCCGCACCACCGCGCCGTAGTCAGGCAGGAACGGGAGGAAGCCCCTGCCGCCACCGCCGGGACCCGCGCTGACGCCGAACATCGAGCCGGCACCGTCGACGCGGACCGGGAAGAAGATGTTCAGGAACAGCGAGTGCACGAAGTGGAACCCACCGAAGTGCAAGGTGAAGAAGCCGAGCAGAAACAGCTTGGCGACGAAGCCGCCCGCACCTCGTGTGCTCGGGTCGTCGCGGCCGACGCGGACGATCGCCAGCACCAGCGTCGCGTAACCGATCACCAGACTCGACAACCACAGGCTCCAGACCAGGTCCCGCGTCTGCCAGCCGAGCCACCAGGCGATGCCGAGGCCGAGGCAGAACCCCGCTGCATCGAGCACGAAGTCGTTCGCCGAAGGGCTGCTGGTCAGCGCTCGCATCCGCACATTGTGCCGCCGCGGTCGGCGCGGATCACTTCGCCAGCGACTCGAGCTCGACCTTGCGGAACTCGCACACCGCCCCTTCCGCCTGCAGCGCGATCTGACCGCGGTCGGTCGTGCAGTCGGTGCCGGCGTTGACCAGCGTGCCGTTCACCTGGATCGACACCGAACGCCCGCGGCACTCGATCACCATCGTGTTCCACTCGCCGAGCGGCTTCTCGCTGTCGTCGGTGAGGTTCTTGATCCGGCGCGCGTGCTGCTCGTCGCTGCCCCACTTCTCCTTCGGCCCGCGCCGCGCCTCCATGTCGGGCACCACGATGTCCTCGCCGATGCACCAGAAGTCGCCGGCGTTGCCGTGGTGCAGCTGGCACTCGAGCGACTGCGGGAACATCCCGTACAGCCGCCGGGGCTTCGACGCATGGATCAACACGCCGCAGTTGCCGGGCTCGCCCGGCCAGCGCCACTCGACCGTCAGCCGGTAGTCGGCGTACGACGCGTCGGTGATCAGATGCCCCTCGGGGCTGCCCTTGCTGATCAGCAGCCCGTCCTTGGCGACGAACGACGGCTCGACCGTCTTGCCGCCGTCGGCGGCCGGCACGTCGACGTGCCAGCCGCTCAGATCGCGGCCGTTCCACAGCGCGACCTTGGCGGGCGCGCTCGACCCGGTCGAGCAAGCGACCAACAGCGAGAACAGGACGAGCGAGCCGTGCTTCATCCCGCGGACGCTACGCACGGCACGGCACAGCGGCAATCACGGCGCCAGCCGATCCACCGCCCAGCCCACGCCCTCGCGCCGGAACCGGAAGCGATCGTGCAGCCGCCCGTCGCGCCCCTGCCAGAACTCGATCGCCGCCGGCACCAGCCGGTAGCCGCCCCAGTGTGCGGGCCGCGGCACCGGGCCGTCGCCGACCGTGCGGGCCAGCGCATCGACCCGCCGTTCGAGTTCGTCGCGATCGGCGACCACCCGGCTCTGCGGCGAGGCGGCGCTGCACAGCTGCGCGCGCCGCGGCCGGCTCTGGAAGTAGGCGTCGGCGACTTCCGGCTCGACCAGCTCGGTGGTGCCGGTGATGCGCACCTGGCGATTGCGCGGCCGCGGCCACCAGAACGTCGCCGCCGCGCGCGGATTGGCGTCCAGCTGCCCGCCCTTGGCACTGTGCTGGTTGGTGAAGAACGTGAAGCCGCGCGCGTCCAGCGTCTTCAACAGCAGGATGCGGCAGTGCGGCTGCCCGTCGGCGTCGACGGTCGCCAGGGCCATGCCGTTCGGTTCGTTGACGCCAGCCGCGGCGGCTTCCTGCAGCCAGCGGCGGAACAGATCGAACGGGTCGGGCGGCAGGTCGGTGCGCGCCAGCGGCACGTCGCCGTATTCGACGCGCAGGTGCGAGAAGCCCTCGGTGCTCATGCCGCCATCGTAGGGCCGCGTGGCACCGGTTCGCTGCGCCGAGGTCCGTAGGCGAGCCGTTCGTGGCTCAGGCGGTGCGGCCCAGCACGAGCCGCAGCCCGCGCAGCGCCTGCCGCAGCCAGCCCGCGAACGGCTCCGCCGGCTGCTTGCGGCCACCCGGCGACGCCAGCGAGGCGCGGCGCAGCTCGGCGTAGTTGCTGTCGTAGTCGTGCGCCTCGGGGTAGCCGTCGTCGACGAACTGCCGCACGGGTCGGGGCTGGTGCATTGCAGGAGCATCCGCGGCCCCGTGAACGCTCCGTGAAGATCGCGAGAAGCGTTCGTCGGAAGGGCTGTCACGTGCTGGTTGCCACGACCAGGCAACGGGCCAGCGGCGTCGGTTCGCGGCCCGTTGGCCTCAGAGGTTGCCGATGCGCACTTCGACACCGTTGCTGGTCGCAAGCCCGCCGGCAGCGCTCGGATCGAGCAGTGCTACCTGCGCGAACAGCGCGAAGCCGACCAGCGACTGGTTGTTCGGGACCGGCGTCGCCCTGGTGGCCAACGGCGAGGTCAGCGTGGCGAACACGGCGCTGGCGACCATGTCCTGGTGCAGCCAGCAGCCGGAGTAGCCGAGCGGGCCGAGGTCGACCGGCAGCACGCCGAACGGCGAGTTCGTGCGCGACGTGCCGTAGAACCACAGCCCGAGGCAGTTCGCCGGCAGGTTGGTCGCGGTGAACGTGAACCCCTGGCCGGGGATCGGCTGGCCGCTCCCCGTCAGCATCAGGACCCCGGCGCTGCCGCCGCAGCCGGCGCCGTAGCTGGCGATCCGCGACGGCACGCTGAGGCCGTGCACGCTGACGCGCCCGACCTGCTGCCCGGCGTGGAAGTGCCGCGGTGCGCCGATCGCGAACTCCGGCCGGCCGTCGCCGTCGAGGTCGTCGAGCCGCGCCAGCGACTGGCCGAACTGCGAACCACTCTGGCCGTCGATCAGGAACAGCAGGTTCCAGGTGGCGCCGTCGTGCACCGCGACGCGGCCCGTCAGCGCGTTGTAGCCCGACTGCCCGATCGCGATCTCCGGGCGCCCGTCGCCGTTCTGGTCGCCGATGCTCCCGAGGCTCGTCGCATTGGCGTAGACCCAGTGGTCGATGGTGCCGAGTCGGGCACCGTTGGCGCCGTCGATGACGTGCACACGACCGAACGTCGACGACGCGAGCAGATCGTCCTTGCCGTCGCCGGTGAGATCGCCGGCGTTGCCCATCACGGCGCCGACGTTCTCGCCGGCGGCGAACACGGACCCGGTGGTCCACAACACCGCGGGCCCGCCCGACGCGCCGGTGCGCACCAGCGAGATACGGCCGATGCCGCCGGCGTAGTCCGGCTCGCTGCTGGCGAAGTCGGCGCGGCCGTCGCCATCGACGTCCGACAGCGTGACCACGGCGGTACCCCACTCGCCGAACGGGCTGCCGCCGACCGACGTCAGCGCTGCCCCGGTCGTGCCGGCGCAAGCACCGACATCGCCGTGGACGACCCCGAACCGCGTGCCCGGCGCCGACACCGCGACATCGGGCTGGCCGTCGCCATCGACGTCGCCGAGCGGCGCCAGCGCCGCGCCGAGGTAGGTCCAGGCGATGCCGGTGCGCGTCCACAGCGTGGTGCCGTCGCCGCGGAAGGCCCGCACGAGGCCAGAGGCCGAGTTGGCCTGAGGGGCGCCGAGCACGGCGTCGAGCGTGCCGTCGCCGTCGAGATCGCCGGGGCAGCACACGCTCGTCCCGAGCCGCGCCCCGCCGCTGGTGCCGACGAAGCTGCCGAGCGTGGCGCCGGTCGAGGTGGCGATCAGCACCGCGCCGCCGGCGTTGAGCTGGGAGCCGTTGGTGAGCCGCGGCACGCCGACCAGCAGGTCGGCGCGGCCGTCGCTGTTGCCGTCCGGGGTGCGGACGATGTGGCTGCCGAACTCGGCGGCGATCTCGGTGCCGAACAACTCGCGCACGACGCGCTGGGCGGACAGGGCCGGGCACAGGCAGGCGACGACGACGACGACGAACGGCAGGGGTAGCGGGAGTTGGCGCATGGCTCGGGGAGGGAAGCGGGGGTGGAGGCGGCGAAGCGTTCGCGCCTCGATGTGCTTCCCGCAGAACGCGCCGCGCACCTGACAGGGATTTTCGCGATCCAGATTACGCGCCAGGGGATGGCTCAGTCCCGGCGGCGAAGCGTGACCGCGACCGTGACCGGCTCGTAGCTGTCCTCCGGGCGGAACTCCGCCGACTGCTGGCCCGAGTGCCACCAGGCCGCGGCGCCCGCCGGGGCGCCCGATATCCCGTCGATCGACTCGTCGAAAGTCGCGGTCCCCGCCGCTCCGGTCTCAGGGCACCGTCGGCCCCCGACCGGCGATGATGCGTTCGACCTCGCGCGCCAGCTCGTGGTCGGCCAACAGCAGCAGCGCATCGTCGGCAGCGATCTCGGTGCCGCCGCCCGGCACCACGAACTCCCCCGCCCGCGCGATCGTGACCACCAGCGCCCCGCGCGGCAGACCGAGGCTCGCCAGCTTGCGGCCGACGATCGGCGACGACACCGGCACGTGCAGTTCGACGATGCCGGTGCGCCCGTGGCCCGGCTCGCGCCCGCCGCGGCGCGCGTCGATGATCGCCGCCTCGCTCTCCATCGCGCTGATGCCGAAGCTCTTCAGCAAGAGCCGCGCCATCGCGTAGGCGAGTTCCTGCTCGCCGTGCACACACTGCGTGCGCGGGAAGCGATGCAGCAGATCGCGCTGCTCGTCGAAGTGCACGCGGCACAGCGCCTCGATCGCCGGGTTGACGCGCTGCGCGTATTCGACCGCGACTCGGGCGGTCAGAGGATCCGGCGTGGTCACCAGCAACAACCTGGCGGTGGCGATGCGCGCGCGATCGAGCGCCGACTGCGAACCACCCTCGCCACCGACGGCGAGGTCGCCGCGTCGACACAGTGCGGCGGCGGTCAGGCGATCCTGTTCGACGACGACGAACGCCTTGCCCCGCGCGCGCAGCATCGCCGCCAGCACCGAGCCGACGCGGCCGTGCCCGAGCAGCACGACGTGATCGCGCAGCGGTTGCAACTTCGCCTCGAGCCCATCGTCGACCGGCTCGGTGAGCGGTGCGTCGGGCAGCTCGGCCAGCAGCGGCTCGACCGGCGCCGCGAAGCGCCCCAGCAGCGCTTCGCGCACCGCCGCCTCGTCCTCCGGCCGCGCCAGCACGGTGACCTGGTCCCAGCCGAGCAGGCGCGTGTTGCCGGTCGCCGGCACCACTTCGTTGCCGCGCGTGATCAACGTGATCACCGCCCGCGCCGGCAACACCAGGTCGCGGATGCGCGGGCCGGGGCAACCCTTCGGATCCGGCAGGTCGACGACGACCAGATCGAGTTCGCTGTGGGCCATCGTCACCAGGTCGAGCGAGTAGCGCGGCTGCGGCCGCGACGGCGTCGACAGGCGCAGTCGCGCGGCGAGCCAACCGAGCGTCGAACCCTGGATCGACACCGACAACAGCACGGCGAAGAACACCAGGTTGAAGATGTCCTGGCCGCCCGCCAGCCCGGCCGCCGACGGATAGGTCGCCAGCACGATCGGCACCGCCCCGCGCAACCCGGCCCAACACAGGAACCACCGTTCGCGGAACCCGAGCCGCATGCCGACGGTGCCGAGCCACACCGCGGCCGGCCGCGCGACGAACGTCAAGGCGACGAACAGCACCACGCCGTCGAGCCACACGCCCGCCCACTGCCGCGGGAACACCAGCACGCCGAGCAGCACGAACACGCCGATGTTGGCGATCGTCGCCAGCGCCGCGGAGAAGTTGCGGATGCCCTGCCGGTAGACGAACCGGCGGTTGCCCATCACCAGGCCGGCGGTGAACACCGCCAGCATGCCGCTGCCGTGCGCTTGCTCGGTCGCGCCGAAGCTCAGCAACACGACGCTGAGCAGCAGCACGTAGTAGTAGCCGCGATCCTGCGGGTTCAGGCGGTCGAAGATCGCCACCGCGCCGCGCGCGAGCACCCAGCCGCAGACCGGGCCGGCGACGAGCTTCCACAGCAGCAGCGGCACCACCAACCAGCCGCGGCTCTCCCCCGACGCGAGCGCCTCGACGACGACCAGCGTCAACAGGATCGCCATCGGGTCGTTGGCCGCACTCTCGATCTCGAGCGTCGAGGCGAGGCGCTTGGGCAACGACTGCCGGCGCAGGATCGAGAACGTCGCCGCCGCGTCGGTCGACGAGATGATCACCGCCAGCAGCAGCGCCTTCTCGACCGGCCAGCCGAGGAGACCGTGCAGACAGCCGAACGTCGCCGCCGCCGTCAGCACGACGCCCCAGGTGGCGAGACCACCGGCGGACAGCGCCACCGCACGCAGGTCGGCGAACTTGGTCGCCAGGCCGCCCTGGAACAGGATGAAGCACAGCGCGACGTTGGCGACGTCGTTGGTCAGCGCCATGTCGTCGAAGTGCCAGAGGTTCAGCACGTCGCTGCCGATCAGGATGCCGAGGCCCAGCGCGACCAGGATCACCGGCACGCGGAAGCGGTCGAGCCAGACGGCGGCGAGCACCACCGCCAGCAGCAGCAGCGGGACGACGATGTAGACGATGATCACGGTGGCGGTCGGCGACAGGGCGGGGCGGAGCAGGGTCGGTGCCGGGCCGGGGGTGCGTCAACCCTCGCGGCCTCGATCCGCCGCTCCGCGCGCCTCCGCCAACTCGCCCGGATCCGTGGCCCTCAGCGTGGCGACGCCGTGTACTTCACGTCGCGCTTGCCGGCGAAATCGGCGTCCTGTGTCCACAACGTCGCCTCGTGCGCCCTGGCGGTGGCGAGGATGATGCTGTCGGCGGTCGGCAGACGCTCCTGCAGGCTGATCTCGGCAGCGACGAGCGCCAGACGCTCGTCGAGGACGATCACCTTGCCCTGCCGCATCAGCGCCACGGCCTCCAGCGCCGCCGCGGCGAAGAAGCCGGCGTTCTCGCCACCGGCCAAGTACTCGAGCCAGCCGGAGGAATCGACGACGCTCACGGCCGATCGTCTTCCCGCGGCACGTCGGTGGCCATGCCGTCGAGGAAGCCCCGCATGTCCTTCAGCTTCCGCACCGGAATCAGCTCGATTCGCCCCCCGATCGGGATCGCCTGCAGCTTCTGGCCCGGTTTCAGCCCGAGCAGTTCGCGGATCGCCTTGGGGATCACGATCTGGAACTTCGAGGAGATGGTCAGAGTGGTCGAGGTCATCGACCCCGTTTTGGTAAGACAGAATCTAGATCGACCAATGGACCGGGCAAGCCCCAGGGTTCCCGCGGCCACATCCCGGCCCCACCGCAGCCTCGGCTCTTCCGCGACCTACTTGCGTAGTGGCACGCGCACCCCATCCGCCACGCGCCATTTGCCACCCTTGCCCCGGTTGCGACATTCGAACTCGTAGAACTGACCCGCGACCAGGTCCTGGCGGTCGGCCGGGTCGAAAGGCACCACGATCCAGAAATGGTCGCCGTGCCGCCACCAGGCGAGGGCATCGAGGCCGACATGGAGCGTGTCCTGGTCCTTGCACGACAGCACGACGCGACAGTCCGCATCGATCAGCCAACGCCTGAAGTCATCGTCACCGCTGATTCCCTCCACCCGCGCCACCAACCCGAACACCCGACGCTTGCCGAACCACTCGCGGATGTCCGCAGGCACCGCGTCGCCGTCGCCCCACTGCACCTCGGTGATGCTGGCCTGCGGCGGCGGCGCCGGCGGCGGAGCGGGATTGTCGATCTTGCAGTGCGGGCCGAACGCGTCGCGCAACGCGATCGTCGAATACGGATTGCACGTGCCAAACACATCGTCCGTTACTTGCCTGGTCTGCCGCCAGCCGATCGTGTCCGGCATGCGCGCATCGGCCCAGTCGGAGAACGTCGCCACGTGCGTCAGCATGCCGAACAGGATCGGATCGACGATGTCCTGACCGAGCCGGTCGTAGTTGAGCCGCCGCCAGCGGCCGCCGACGAACACCTCGTTGAACGAGTGCGACGCCCACGAGCCGTTCAGCTTCCGCAGCACCGGCAGCACCGTCGCCTTCAGCCCGTGATGGCTGATGCCCCGCTCGACCATGCGCAGCTCCCGGTCGTCGTTCGCGTCGACCAGCGGGATCGTCAAGATGGTTCGGGTCGGGATGCCGAGCGCCCGCAGGCAACCGTTAAGGTAGATCGACGAGGACGAGCAGCTGCCGCGCACGGACTGCTCGAACATGCCGCGCGCCGAGACGTCGCGCGACCACTTGCTCGCCAGCGACTCCGGGGCGTGATCGGTGAGCGCCAGCAAGGCCGGCGGCACGAACGGCTGGCCGCGTTCGTCGAACGCGGTGATGAAGCCCATGAAGCTGCCGCTGTCCTTGGTGCGGCGGCACAACCAGCGCGACACCTGCTCGACCAGCGCCTTGTCGTCGAGCTGCCGGCAGTCGATGCCGTCCTTCAGCAGCGCCGCGACGAGCTGCTCCTGCATCGCCGGGGTCCAGTCGTTGGTCGGCCCGGGCTCGGTCCACTGCTTCATGCCGGCCGCGGTGCGTCGCCAGTCGCCGTCCGCGACGATCGCTGCTGACACGGTCGTGAACGGGTAGTGGATGACCTCGAGCTCGACGTGGGTCGTGGTCTCGTCGAGCACCCGCGCGTCCTGGTGGTCGTCGCACAAGAACCCGATCGTCACCGGCCGCATGACCTGCACGACGGTGCGCACCGTGTACTGATACTCGCGCCGCTCGAGCCAGTCGCCATCGGGAACGCCATCGCCGTCGCTGTCGGCCCGATCCGGATCGGTGCGGTACTTGTGGATCTCCTGGAAGTCACTCAACCCGTCCCCGTCCCGATCCGGATCGGACTGGGCAGGAAGGACGACGACGGACAGCAGGAGGGCTGTGATCCCCGACAGCAACGATGCCATCCGTGCAGTATCGCCGAACCAGCCTCGCCGCGCTCGCCCGTCGCTACTTCGGCACGCACACCACCAGCATCCGGATCTCGTCGGGGAGCCCTGGGGCGGTCTGCGTGAGCAGCTCGGTCATCAACGGGCGCAGGCCGTCCTTGTCGAGCTGGTTCATCATCTCGGTCAGCTCCTCGTGCTCGCGGTACGACGTGCCGACGCGGTGCGCGGGACTCTGGATCTGTTTGCTGATGACGACCTGGTAGGGCCGCTGGGGAGGCTTCTGCGGCGACCCGGGCACCACCCAGACGAACGCGGATGCGACCGACACGACGAGAGCCAACCCGGCCGACAACGACTTCGTGGTGATCATGCGGACATTGAAGCAAGGACCGTGGCTCGCGTGTGTGGCAAGTTGCCGCGGTCCGCCCGAACCAATCGCGAGCATTCACGCGATCCTCATGCCAAGCTGCTACCACTACTCGTCCGCCCGCATCCAGCCACCATCATGACCAACGTCCGCGCCATCTCCGCCAGCAGCGCCACCTCCCCGCTCTCCCCGTCCACCATCCCGCGCCGCGCCGTCGGCCCCGACGACGTCGAGTTCGAGATCCTCTACTGCGGCGTCTGCCACTCCGACCTGCACACGGTGCGCAACGAATGGTCGGCCTGGCCGACCGTCTACCCGTGTGTGCCCGGCCACGAGATCGTCGGTCGCGTCACCAAGGTCGGCGCCGCGGTGAAGCGCTTCAAGGCCGGCGACCTCGCCGCCACCGGCTGCATGGTCGACTCGTGCGGCACCTGCGGCAGCTGCCGCGAAGGGCTCGAGCAGTACTGCGACACCGGCGCCACGGTGTTCACCTACAACGCGCCCGACCCGAAGCAGACCGCGCCGGTGACCTACGGCGGCTACTCGAAGTCGATCGTCGTCAAGGAGCACTTCGTGCTGAAGGTGCCGGCCAACCTGCCGCTGCCCGGCGTCGCACCGCTGTTGTGCGCCGGCATCACGCTGTGGTCGCCGCTGAAGCACTGGCAGGCGGGCCCCGGCAAGAAGGTCGGCATCGTCGGCCTCGGTGGACTCGGCCACATGGGCGTCAAGTTCGCGCACGCGTTCGGCGCCCACACCGTGCTGTTCACGACCTCGGCGTCGAAGGTCGCCGACGGCAAGCGCCTCGGCGCCGACGAGGTGGTCATCAGCCGCGACGCCGACGCGATGGCGAAACACGTGCGCAGCTTCGACCTGATCGTCAACACGGTCGCGGTGTCGCACGACCTGGATCCGTTCCTCAACCTGCTGCGCCGCGACGGCACGCTGGTGCTGGTCGGTGCGCCGGAACACGCGCACCCGTCGCCGAACGTGTTCAACCTGATCTTCGCGCGGCGCTCGCTGGCCGGCAGCGGCATCGGCGGCATCGCCGAGACGCAGCAGATGCTCGACTACTGCGGCGCGAAGGGCATCACGTCGGACATCGAATTGATCCAGCCGGGCCAGATCAACACCGCGTACGAGCGCATGCTGAAGAGCGACGTGAAGTACCGGTTCGTGATCGACATGCAGGCGCTGTGACGCGGCGCGGCGGGCCGAGCGGCAGCCGCGGTCGACGATCGCGCGCGGGCCTTCGCTCGAATCACCCGCCGAACTGCTGACGCCACGCCGACCAGGAGCCTTGCTCATCGGCAGCCGGCGGCCGCGATAACCGGTTGCCGCCGACCAGCGACTCCAGGCGTTGCCAACAGCCCTCGGCAGCCTCGGCCTGGCCGAGCGCCGCGAGGCACCGCCAGCGCTGCCCCAGGTTCCAGTCGAGGTTGATGCCTCGGGTGACCAGCGCGTCGAGCAGCGGCAGCAACCGTTCGTCCGCGGCGTCGCCAGCTCGCAGGGACAGCGACACGACGAAGTCGAGGTTCTCGCGCGCCACCTCGGCCGTGCGAGGGCTTGCATCGTCGAGATGCCGCAACCACAGCGGGGCGAGGGCCAGCAGGTGCCGGGCCTTGCCGGTGTCCAGGTCGCCGAGCCGCGCGTGCAGGAACTCCATCGCTGCCAGCCGCTCGGCGGCATCCCCGCTGGCCAGCCATGCATGCTTCGCCGCCGCCTTGATCGCCGCCAGGTTGGTGGTGGCAGAGACGCTGAAGCGCGGATCGTCGGCGCCCCCGAGCGCCAGCCGCCGCTGCGCGACGGCATCCGCCACGGTCGCTTCGAGGAACCTGCTCCGGCGCTGCAGCAGCGCCAGCGCCAGTGCGACCTCGGCGGCCTCGGCCTCGTCGCCGGCCAACACGTCGGCGACCGCCAACGTCTCGCGACACGATGCCGCCAGCCAATGCCGGCGCAACAGATCCCCGTTCGGCCCCATGTAGCCGATGCGCTCGTCGACCAGACGGATGCACGGCACGCCGTCGAGCACCAGCCCGCGGGCCGCCGCCCACGCGGCCGCGAGTGGATGCAGGAACCCGGCCAGCGAACCACGCGCGACCATGCCGTTCGCTTCGACGCGCAACCTTCCACGATCGAGAGCGACCGCGGTGCGAGTGCGCGGCACCGACTTCGGCCGCTTCGGGGTCTCGTCCAGATCGAACGACGGCCCCGTCGGATCGAACCGGTCGAACACCGGGAACGCGATCGCCTCGAGCAGCGACCACCACTCGTTCACCACCGCCTCACCACTGGCCTTGCTCCGGCCCCGCGCCGCGTCGCGCACCGCGCGGACCATGCCGCGTTCGCCGCGTTGGTAGTCGGCAAGCGCATCGCGACCCTGGGGCCGATCACCATCGAGTTCCTCGAAGGTGTCCGGATCGGCATGCTCGAGCGGTTTGCCGTCGAGATACACGCGCCTGTCGTCCGCAGCAAAGTGCCGCCCGATGCTGCGGAACACAGCCCCACGCGCACCGACGACCTCGCGGCCGTGGTAGTGCACGGTCCGCGCGTCGACGACCAGGTAGTCGCCGGCGACGACCAGCTTCGCACCGGGCGACACCCCGGCGATCGGTTCGTCGCCGTACCAGACGCGCTCGGCATCGCGGCCATACCCTGCCCCGAGGGATTGGAACGAAGCGGCGATCGCGGTCGCGACGACTTCGCCGCGATACAGCACCTGGTCACGATGGCGCGCGAAGCCGCCGCCGAGAGCCGCGAACTCCGACGGGGCGATGCGGCGCAACACCCGCTCGCTCGCGAAGTGCACGACCCGCTCGTCGTCGGCGCCGTAGTGGTCGTCGAGCTTGTGGAACGTCGCGCCGTCGACGCCCCGCATCACCTGCGGCAGGTTGGTCCGATAGACGTGCTTGCCGTCACAGGCGTAGGCCGTGACGACGTCGCCGTCGACCAGCACCGTCAAGCGCGCCGGATCGCCGTCCGGGAACCGCTTGCCGTGCACCCATACCGCGTCCTGGTCGCGAGCGAACGAATGCGACAGCACGACGAACGAAGCGCGATCGGCGGTCCGCAGACGCCGCCCCGCCCACAGCACCGCATCGGGAGTGAGTTCGAAGGTCACCGGCGGAGTATCGGCAGCGCTGACAGCGGAGTCATCCCCGATGCGGTCGC
>JALORC010000095.1 GCA_025459175.1 Planctomycetota bacterium
CCGGTGTTCGATGTCTACGCCGCCAGCGACGTGTTCGTGATGCCGAGCTTCCACGAAGGGCTCTGCAATGCGTGCCTCGAAGCGAGCTTCGCCGGCCTGCCGCAGGTGGTCAGCGATGCGGGCGGCAACGCCGAGATCGTCGAGGACGGCCGCACCGGCGCCGTGGTGCCGCGCGGGGATGCCGGTGCACTCGCGCAGGCGATCGGGCGCTACCTCGCCGACCCGTCCCTCGGTGACGCGCACGGGGCCGCGGGGCGCACCCGCAGCCTCGCGCTGTTCACCGCCGATCGGCTCGGCCCCGAGGTCGAGGCGGTGGTGCAGCGGTTGGTGGCGCGGTAGCGCGAGGCTGCGATGGCGTCTCCGGTAGCACAGGCTGCGTTGCTGCCGCTGCTGCTGACCGCGCTGCCAGTGTTCGGTGCGAGCCTGATCGTGCTCGCGCTCGCCCGGGTCGGTATCGGGGTGTGTTACGTGCAGGCCGCCGCGATCGCGCTGGCGCCGGTGCTCGCCGCATCGGTTGCGGCGTTCTCGACCGAGCGCCGCAGCGTCGGGATCACCCTCGGCTGCCTCGCGCTCGTGGCGCTGCCCTTGGTCACGACCGGGCCCGGGCCACAGCGCTGGCTGCATCTCGGGGCGCTGTCCATCTACGTGGCGCCGATCGCGATCCCGGTCGCGCTGGTGGCCGCTGCCGCCGCATTGCGCGAAGGCCGGGGGCCGCAGCCACTGGCGCTAGCGGTGCTCGCGTGGCTGCTGGCGCTGCAGCCCGATTTCGCGCAGGTGTTGGCACTCACCGCTGCGGCTGCCTTCGTCCTGTTCGGGCGAGAACGACGGTTGGTGGACGTCGTGGCGCTGTTGCCGTTCGCGTTCGCAGGCTGGTGGGCCGCGTCGCGTCCCGACCCGCTGCTGCCGGTCGAGCACGTCGAACTGGTGTTCGCACTCGCGTTCGCCCGGGCGCCGTGGGCCGGGCTCTGCGTGTCGCTGGCCGCGCTCGCGACGGTCACGCTGCTCGCCGTCCGTCTGGCCAGGATCGACCGCGCGCTGCTCGCCGTGCCGGCCTACTACGCGGTGCTGTTCGTGGTCTCGCTGTCGGGCATCACGCCGGCGCCGCTGATCGGGTTCGGTGCCGGTCCGTGGCTCGGCTTCGGTTGCATGCTTGGCATGGTGGCCCGGCCCGGCCGCCGTGCCTGATCCGTTCGCTCACGCCGCCGGCCACAGCCACGCGAACACGGCACCGGTGACCAGCGCGTAGGCGAGCCCGTCGAGCATGTACTTGCCGGTCGTCGACCACGACACGCCCTTCCAGATCGAGTCGTGCACCGACCAGAACGCGTGCCCCAGCAACGCCACCGTCGCACTGACCCGGAACACGGCCGCGAACGCGGCGCCGGGCCGCACCGACAGGCCGGTCAGATACGCAGTGAACACGCCGATCAGCACGCAGAACAAGAACCACGCGCCGAGCGCCTTGCCCATGCCGAGGTCGCCGTTCTCGCGCACGATCAGCATGCCGACCGGACCGGCGGCGTACTTCGCCTGCATCGCGGGGGTGTTCATCTCCCGCATCGACGCCGGATACGGGAACATGAACTGGCCCGGCGTGACCCCGACCTTGCGCATCGCGGCGAGGGTCGCGTCCTCGTCGGGCAGCTTGCCGAAGTCGCCCTTGTGCACCGGCAGCACCATGTGCACGACGGCACTGACGACGAACACGAACACCGCCGACAGCAGGATCGGCAGCCACAGCGCAGGGAGCTCGGTCATGGGCGCGATGGAAGCGAGCCAGGGCCGGCCCGGACAGCGCCGGTTCGTCACGCCGGCGTCCCGTTCGCGCCGGGGGCACGGCGCCGATGCCATCGGGGGAAGCCCGGCTGTCGCGCGATGATGCGCGGCGCTACCTTCGCTGCGGCTCCCGAGGCCGTTCCTGCCGATACACGCGACGATGCCATCCGATCTGAAGCACGATTGCCGCCACCTGCGGTGGGATCGTCCCTGCAGTCCCCACAAGCTGCGCGGCAAGGTGTGCGCTGGTTGTGACGAGTACGCGCCGATCCGCCATCGCGTGCTGATGGTCAAGCTGGCGGCGACCGGCGATGTGCTGCGCACGACGGCGTTCCTGCCGGCGATCCACGCCACCTGGCCGCAGGCGAAGGTGACCTGGCTGACGCGCAAGGGGGCGGCCGGGCTGTTCGACGGCAACCCGCTGGTCGACGAGGTGCTGACCACCGACGACGCGGTGACCGCGGCGCGGCTGCAGACCGAGACGTTCGACGTGGTGTTGTGCCCGGACGCCGATCCGGACGCCGCGGTGCTGGCGGCGCTGGCGAAGGGCAAGGAGCGGCGCGGCTACGTGCGCGACGGCGCCGGGCGCGTGGTGCCGCTCGGGCCCGGCGCCGAACGTTGGCTCGCGATGGGGCTCAGCGACAGCAGCAAGCAGGCCAACACCGAGACCTACCAGAAGCTGGTCGCCGAGGTGCTCGGGCTCGATCCGGCGGCGGTGCGCGAGCCGATCCTCGAGCCCCATCGCCGCGACAGCGCGGAGGTGGCGAAGTTCGCGGCGGCGCTGCCGGGGCAGGGCCCGCTGATCGGGCTCAACACCGGTGCCGGCGGCCGCTGGGCCTACAAGGTCTGGACCCGCGAGCACCAGCGCACGTTCCTGCAGCGGGCGACCGATGCCGGGCTGCGCGTGCTGCTGCTCGGTGGGCCGGAGGAAGTCGACACGCACCGCGATCTGCTGGCGGGCGCGGCCGGGCGGCCGGTGTTCGACGGCGGCAACCACAACTCGTTCTCGCGCTTCGCGGCATTGATCGATCAGTGCCGCGTCGTCGTCACCAGCGATTCGCTGGCGGTGCACGTGACGTCGGCGCGCAAGGTGCCGGCGGTGGTGCTGTTCGGGCCGACCTCGGCGGCCGAGATCGAGCTGTACGGGCGCGGCACCAAGCTGGTGCCGCCTGGCTTCGACTGCCTGTGCTGCTACCTGCCGCGCTGCGACAAGGTGCCGCACTGCCAGGCCGGGATCGCGCCGGACGTGGTGCTGGCGGCGGTGCAGCAGTGGCTGGTGGCGGCCTCGACGAAGCGGTGAACGCAGTGGCCGGGCCGCGTTCGGGCTGCCTCGGCCGGTTGCGCGCTGCGGGTTGGTGGTTGCTCGCCGGCAGTGCCGCGGTGGTCGTGGCGATCGGTCTGCTGGCGCCGTCGCTCGGCGCGCCCGATCCGGGGTTGCCGGGGCGCTTTGGCTACTGGGCCGAGACCATCACCGCGTTGTGGCGGCCACTGGGTAGTGCCTTGCTCGGGCTGGCGATCGCCGCGTGGTGGTGCCGGCGGCGGCGACCGGCGATCGCGTTCGTGGTGCTGGCCGTGTTGGCGCTGTGGCCGGAGCTCTGGTCGCTGCTGCCGCGCGGCCTGCGCGGCGGTTCGGGCGCTGGCGCCGGGCCGGCGCTGCGCATCGCGACCGTGAACCTCAACGAGTTCGGCGAGGACGAGGCGGCGATGGTGACCGGGTTGCGCCAGCTCGACTGCGATGTGCTGGTGCTGCTCGAGTTCACGCCGCGCTGGGAACGGGTGCTCGCCGCCCAGAGCGTCGGCGATCACGTGCATCGGGTGATCAGTGACCCCGGGGGCGCGCACACCGATGGGCTGCGGGTGGCGATCTGGTCGCGGCATCCATTCGCTGGTGAGCCCGAGACCTGCCTGCTGCGAGGCTACAACGCACAGCTGCGCGCGCCGATCGTATGGCAGGAGCGCACGTTCTGGGTGCACGCCGTGCATCCACTGCCGCCGCTGTCGCTCCAGTATGCGGGTGTGTTTGAGCAGCGACGCCAGCTGCTCGACTGGCTGCGCACGAGCCCGCGGCCCCGCATCGTCGCCGGCGACCTCAACGCGGCGCCGCGCAGCGCTCTGCGCGCCCGCCTGCACGAGCTCGGTTGGCGCAGTGCCGGCGACGACGTGCATGGTCAGAGCCCCGGCACCTGGCCGATGGACCGCGCGTGGGCAGCGCCGTTCCGGCTTGCGATCGACCAGATCCTCGTCGACGACCATTTCGTCGTCGATGACTGTGTGGTCGGGCCGGCGAACGGTTCCGATCATGCCCCGCTGCTGGCGACGATCCGCTGGCGAGCCGGTCGCTGAACGCCGAAGGGGTGCGGCGCGCGGCGATGCTGTCGACGCCGGCCGGGTCGTCATCAGGCCCATGCCGCTGGCGCGGCGCCCTTCCTGCGGCCGCGGGCCCCCGGGTAGTTTGCGGCTTCTGAGCCGGTCGTTGCCCGTTCGGCGGCAATCTGTCGCTCGACGGGCCGAGGTGCACGATGAACCGACCCGATCGCATCAAGGAACTGTTCTTGGCAGCCATCGAGCTGCCGACCGGCGAACGCGCGGCCTTCCTCGCCCGGGCCTGCGCCGGTGATGACGCCATGCTGGCGGAGCTCTTGGAGCTGCTGGCGGCGCACGACGACGCGGGCAGCTTCCTGGCCGAGCCCGGCGGCGCCGTGCGGGCCGCGGTCGGCGCCGCCGCCGAGGTCGCCGAGAGCGCCGGCGAGACGATCGGCGCCTACAAGCTGGTCGAACGCATCGGCGAGGGCACGTTCGGCACGGTCTGGGTCGCCGAACAGCGGGAGCCGGTGCGGCGCGCGGTGGCGCTGAAGATCCTGAAGGCGGGCATGGACACCGCCCAGGTGGTCGCGCGCTTCGAACAGGAACGGCAGGCGCTGGCGGTGATGGCGCATCCGAACATCGCGCAGGTGTTCGACGCCGGCACGACAAAGCACGGGCGGCCGTTCTTCGTCATGGAACTGGTCAAGGGGGTGCCGCTGACCGACTACGTGCGGCAGCACAGGCTGTCGCTGCAGGCGCGGTTGGAGCTGTTCGTACAGGTCTGCCGGGCGGTGCAGCACGCGCACGGCAAGGGTGTGATCCACCGCGATCTGAAGCCCGGCAACGTGCTGGTGGCGACCGCGGATGGGCGGCCGCTGGCGAAGGTGATCGACTTCGGGGTCGCCAAGGCGACCGGGGCGCGGTTGACCGAGAAGACGCTGCTGACCGAGCACCGCGGCATGGTCGGGACGTTGGCGTACATGAGTCCGGAGCAGGCGGAAGGGCTGCTCGACGTCGACACGCGCAGTGATGTGTACTCGCTCGGGGCGATGTTGTACGAGCTGCTGACGGGCGGGACACCGTTCGATGTCGGCGAGCTTCGTGAGCAGGGGTTGCGCGAGATGCTGCGGGTGTTGCGCGAGGTGGATCCGCAGCGGCCGAGTGTGCGGGTCAGCAGTCAGGGGGTCGCGGCGTGGGCAGGCGGGCCTGGGCAGGCGGTGGTGAAGGGGGACGCGAAGGCGCTGTTCGGGGCGCTGCGTGGGGATCTGGATTGGGTGGTGCTGAAGGCGCTCGAGAAGGAGCGGGGGAGGAGGTACGCGTCGGCGGAGGGTTTGGCGGAGGATGTGGAGAGGTATTTGGTCGGGGATGCGGTGATGGCGGTGCCGCCGAGTGTGGGGTACCGGGTGCGGAAGTTCGTTCGGCGGCATCGGGCTGCCGTTGGGTCGGTGGCTGCGGTGCTGGTCGCAGTCTTGGTCGGCGCAGTCGTGGTGGCCGTGTCGTGGCGGCAACGAGAGGTCGAGCAACTTCGAGCTGAGGGCGCGGAAGTGCGCGAGGGTGAACAGCGGGTAGCGGCTCGCTTCGCCAGCTATGCGAATTCCGTCCGTTCGGCGCTCGAGAATGGCCTGACTGGCAATCGGGAGATGGCGTTGCGGGGATTGGCGGATAGGGTCATCGCCTGGGGAGCCAATACCTCAGGCGATAGGCTGGTCCTGGTGAAGTCAGAATCGAAGAATCGGAGGGTCGTCACGACGAATGAGAACGGCGGCCCGAGTCATTCTACAAAGTATGACACGTCCGACCGATTGCTGGTCGTGGACGGCATGAGTGGCATCGCTCACGTTGCGTGGGAGTTTCCGGTCGTGCTTGGGGGGAGCTCGCCGTGGCACGGGCACCGGCCGTGGATCAGCGAGGATGGGCAGCTCGTCTTGTTGGCGCCAGAATCGAGGAACTCCGAGTTCGGTCCTGTTTCTGGTCAACGCGTTGCGGCTTTGGACATCGCGGCTAGAGAGCTGCGAAGTTACGATGCGATCCCGGAGGAGGGGATTGTGGCGGTAAGCGAGCGGAACGGCCTCTACATCGTCATGGACCCCGTCGGACACATCACAGCCAAGCGCTGGAGTGACGGGTCTACCGCGTGGAGGCTACCGGAGAAAACTCCTCATCCTCACTATGCTTTGCTCGGCGAAGGCGGCGACCGCATGATGACTGTGTATGGCTCTGACAGAATAGAAGCCATCGCCATAGGTGTCTCCGACGGGAGCGTGTTGTGGCCCCAGCCCGCCTTGATTCGCAGTCGGGAGGACGACATGCAAGAAGGCAGCTTAGGCTCCACATCAAGAATGAAGATTATCCACACGCCCGACCCCAGCTTGGTAGCATGCTTCGAAGACTACTCTGCCCCCGAAGATACCGACGGGGTGTCGGCGGTCTTTCTCCGATCCGACAATGGCGCCGCTCAGCAGGGGCACTTCTGGCCTTTGAGCTGGTTCCATGCCGGTCAGCATGGATCGTCCATGGCCGTGGAAATGCTGACTATGGAAAAGGAGCGCCGATTCAGCTTGGCAGACCGCAGATCTCTGATAGGCGACAGATGCCATTTTCGTGACGATGGCGAACTTGTGGCATTGGGGAAGTGGGATGGGAAGCCTGCCTTGTTCATCAACATCGGCAGTACGGAGTTCTTCGGTCCAGGCGTTGTAGGCTCGGCACTTTATGAAGGCGGGTGGTCCGATATGTGCCTGGAGACGCATGAGTTGAGAGTCCACCCGCGACACTATGCAGGAACGAAGAAGACCTCACTGCGCAGCGGCTTGGCGGTGATCCAACCTCACGAGGGCATTGTAATCGTCGCCGACCGCCCAGCCGACGTCTTCCCGCCTGCCCCGCTCGGTGACGAGCGTTCCGTCGCAACCCTCGGCCTGTGGCAGAACCAACCCGCTGCCATCTACCCCGGCGGCATCACCACCCTCGACTGCGAGGCCTCTGCCCGCGTGCCGATCGAAGGCGGCCCCGAACAGATCGATGGCGCCGCGAGCAACGCCGCCGGTACGGTTCTGGCGATCGTCAGCGGTTCTTCGCTGCGCGTCTTCGACACCACGACCGGCATCGATCGCGGGAAACCCATGAACCTCGAGGGCACCACACGCGCGGTGGCCGTCACCCCGAGTGCAGACCACGTCGCCACCTTGACAGAAGCCGCCGACGGCTCGCTCTTGCTGGCAACCTTCGCTGTCGGCACTGGGATCACCCTCCACCGCGTGCCGCTCCCGGCCGCGAGCGGTGCGTCGCCGCAGTTCGGTCTCGCTGCCACCGAGGGTCGCCTCGCCGTTACCGCCGGCAGCAGACCGCTGCGGCTCTTCACACTTCCCGAGCTGCAGGAGATCGCAGTCCCGACCGCCGCCACGATGCCCGCGACGTGCCTACAATTCGATCGAGCTGGCGATCGGCTGGCAATCGGCCGACTCGACGGCCGAGTCGACTTGCTGCACCGCGATGGCACCCTGATACCGATCCCAACCGCGCATGTCGGCGGCGTGCTCGCCGTCGCTTGGTCCTCCGACGGCAGCCGCCTGTTCACCGCTGGCGCCGACCGCTTCGTGCGGTTGTGGGACCCGGTGCGCGGCCTCGAACTGCTGAACCTCGGCGACAACACCATTCCCGGCAAGCCAGGCTTCCGCGCGTTCGATGGCGTTCCGTGCTGCCTGTTCGCCACTCCCGACGACGAACGCCTCTTCTGCGGCTACACCGATGGCGCCGTGCGCGTCTGGGATACCGTGCCGTGGCTCGAGCGCGTGGCGCGGCGACGCGCACGCGAAGCGACAGCGCCGCCGAACCCGAACCCGAACTCGAACCCGAAGTGATGGCGCGGCGAGCTAGGCATCCATCCGGCAGCGCCCCAATCCGTTCGGCGGCGCAGTGAGCGACGGCGTGTGCCTGCAGGTCGGCTTGCGGTGACTGGTGATCCCGAGCGGCGGGGGAGAGCCTCGACGCTTCGCCGAGAAATCCCGCGAACCCCTGCCCTGCTGACCTTGGATCGTCGCTTGACGGTGCGCCGGCGGCGCCGAACCGGCCGAACGATGACCCTTCGCTCGTGATCCAGGCGCAACGAACCACCATGCCGAAGAACCACCCTCGGATCCTCACCACGACGCTGAGTGTCGTCGTCCTCTCCTTCCCGCTTCCAGCTCAGGATCCTGTGGTCCGGTTGCGCGAAGCCCGCACCAGCTACGAGACCGGCATGGAGGACATCCTCCGCCGGGCCGAGGATGTGATCCGACGCGGCGACGATCCTCCGGCCAAGAAGCTCGCGCCGCTGAAGGCCCTGCTCGAGCGGGGCGAGCTGAACCTGCCGCTGCTCGTGGACCTTCGCGCGGAGGCAGAGCAGCGCCGCGGTCGGCTCTTGGAAGCCTTGGAAGTCTGCGCCGACACCTTGATGCGGAAGGGCAAGGGTGACGCCGACCAGTTCCTGCTCGAACAGCTGCTGCTCGAACAGATGCTGTGGCTGCGGATCCAGGACACCTTGCCGTGGCGCCGGGTCGTCATCGACTCCCTGCAGAAGCAGGACTCGGGTGAGCGTGTCTGGACGCCGCCGGCAGCGGCGTCCAGCGGCTACCGACTGCACGTGCGGGGAAGTGCCGAGCCCAAGACCGTTGCGGCCGTCGAACTGACTCTCGCTCACACCCAGCGCGAGTTCTCCATCCTGCGCGTCCCCGTCGTCGACGGCAGGTTCGACGTCATGGTAACTGTCGGCCCCGAAGGCCAGGTCGCGCTGGATCTCGGCGTAGTGCGCGGATCCGGTGTCTTCGCGGCCGGCGAATCGAAAACCGTCAGCATCCGGATCCCCGACAGTGGTGCGACGCTGACCCTTGATGATCTCTGGTGGAAGCCATTGGTCCTGCGGCCGCAGGCCGAGACTGCGCCATCGGAGGGTGAGGATGTCGGGGTGAGCGACAAGCCCGAAGGTCGCGCCAGTCAGGAGACCAAGGACAAGGTCGGCAAGCCCGTTGCCGCGGCCGCCAACGCCAAGGCGACCATGTGGGCAGTCGGCACCCGCGTGGCGGGCTGGCGCACGAACAACGGCACTTCACCGAACGCCAACGACGATTGCTCGATCCACGGCGAGGTGTCCCGCGTCACCGAGGATCGCATCGTCTTCGATCTGCGCGAGAGGTTTCTCACCAAGCGCGGCCGTTGGGCGACCCCGGATCGTCAGTGGGTCTGGCGTCGGACCGGATTCGACAAGAAGACCGGAGAGATCCTGCTGGAACTGGTGTCCGCCCTCGGTGACGGCAAAGTAGTGACGAAGAACCCACGTGGCACTGCGCGGCTGAAGGACAACGTCATGCGCGGCACGTATCGCATCGACTTCACGAACGGCGTCCTGCATCACGACACCGAGAAAGCCCACGAGTGGATCCTGGAAGTGTCCCCTCGCTGAGAGCGACCCCGCTGCCCAAGCAAGGATGCACCCGCCGAGTTGTGCTCGATGACCGACCAGTCCCTCGACCCACCGTCCGGCGAACCGGGCGGCGTGGCGGCACTCTGCGTCGCGCGCTGGAACGGTGCTGTGTGGTCGGCGTTCGGCACGGGCCTGAGCGGCGAGGTGCGCGCCTTGACGCTGTTGCCCGACGGCCGCCTCCTCGCGGGTGGTTCGTTCGTGCTCGCTGGCGGCACCGTGGTCAATCGGCTCGCCCGCTGGAACGGCAGTTCATGGACCGGCCATGGCGCAGGCTTGAACGCACCGGTGCACGCGTTGGCGATGACTGCGGCCGGCACGCTGATGGTGGGCGGCGACTTCACGACGGCCAACGGCAACACCTCGGCGTACTTCCCGCGCCTCGCGACCAGCTGCCCCGCGACGGCGGTCGCGACCGGCGTCGGCTGTGCGGGTGCCGGCGGCCCGAACGTGCTCGGCGCGACGTCGCTGCCGTGGATCGGCACTTCGTGCACTGCCGTGGCCACCGGCATGCCGTCGCTCGGCCTCGCGCTCGCCGTGACCGGCTTCACGTCGCAGTCGCTGCCGCTGCCCGCGATCCTGCCGGCCGGGGTCGCCGGGTGCACGCTGCTGGTCAGCCCGGACCTGCTCGAGGTCCGGGTGCCGACCGCCGGCAGCGTCACGACTGCGATTGCGATCCCCAACACGGTCGCGCTCGCCACGCAGACGTTCGGTCATCAGGTCGTGCCGTTCGAGCTCGACGCGGTGGGGGGCATCACGGCGGTGACGAGCACGAACGCGCTGGCGCTGACGATCGGCGTCTTCTGACTGCCGCTGCGGGCGGCGCTCGGCCTGCGACCGACCCCGAACGGGAGGAACGGGCTCGACCCTGCTGGCCGGCGAGCTCTCGACTTGGCATGCTTCCGGCCTTCGTCGCCAGGGAACTGCACGCTGCCCTCGTGCCCTTCGCGCCGGCCATCCCCCTGCGGTCGATCGCGTGGGACGCCGGCCGACGGCAAGCGCGCCCGATTCTGGCATACAAGCCGGGAGTCCTCGCCGTCATGACCATGCCCTCGTCGTCCTGGGAACGCATCAAGGCGCTGTTCCTGGCTGCATTGGAACTGCCCGAGTCCGAACGCGAGGCCTGGTTGTCGGCTGCCGACATCGAAGACTCCATCCTCGTCGAAGTGCGGCAGTTGCTCGCGGCGCACCAGCCGACTCGCACGCCCGAGCCGCGTGTCGATGCCGGCGGCGTCGCGGCTCATGCTCCCAGCGAGGGCCCTGGCGTTCGCGTCGGTCCCTACCTGCTGGTGGAAGTCCTCGGCGAAGGTGGCTTCGGCACCGTCTACGCCGCCGATCAGGAGGCCCCGGTTCGTCGCCGGGTCGCCCTGAAGATCCTGAAGCCGGGTATGGACAGTGCGCGCGTGCTCGCACGGTTCGAGCAGGAACGTCAGGCCCTGGCGTTGATGGACCATCCCAACATCGCCCGTGTGTTCGATGCCGGCAGCGCGCCGAGTGGTCGTCCCTACTTCGTGATGGAGATGGTCGACGGCCGACCCATCGCCGACCACTGCGATCGCGAACGCCTCGACGCCGCGACACGGCTGCGCTTGTTCGTCGATGTGGCCAGGGCCGTGCAGCACGCCCACCAGAAGGGTGTGATCCACCGCGATCTGAAGCCCAGCAACATCCTGGTCGCAGTGGTCGACGGCAGGCCCGTACCGAAGGTCATCGACTTCGGCATCGCCAAGGCCACCCAGGGCAAGCTGATCGACCGCACGCTGCTCACGGAGCACCAGGCGATGGTCGGAACGCCGCTCTACATGAGTCCGGAACAGGCCGACCTCAGCGGCGTCGACGTCGACACGCGCAGCGATGTCTACAGCCTCGGCGTGCTGCTCTACGAACTGCTGACGGGGACGACGCCGTTCTCGCGCGACGAGTTGGTGCGCGCCGGACGGGCAGAGATGGAGCGGGTGTTGCGCGAGGTCGAGCCGCCGAAGCCGAGCACCAGGGTCGCTGCGCTCGGCGAAACGAGTGCGGCGATCGCCGCCCAGCGCGGGGTCGACGCGCAGCGGCTGGGCTCGATGTTGCGGGGCGATCTCGACTGGATCGTGATGCGATGCCTCGAGAAGGAGCGCGCGCGGCGCTACGCGACGGCACAGGAACTGGCGCTCGATGTCGAACGGCACCTCGCCGGCGAGGCGGTGGAAGCTGCACCGCCGAGTGTCCTGTATCGAGTCGGCAAACTGCTCCGCCGACGGCGGCGCTTCGTCTGGGCGGCATCGCTGTTCCTGGCGCTCGGGTCCATGGCCGCCGTGTTCAATGCCCAGCGAGCGAACGCCGTGGCATCCTTGGCGTACGTCAGCAGGGAATCCGCGCAGTCCGATGCCCTGGCCACGGCACGGGCCTATGTCGAGATCGGCGACTGGGACAAAGCACGGCACGCTGCGGCTCACGCTGAATCCCTGGGTGTCGGCAAGGAGACCGTCGACCGACTGATGCTGGACGTGTTCGAGGCGACCGGCGACCACGAATCGGCGGATGCCGCGATCACGAGACTGCGGGGCTCGACGTCGTCGCCCGAGATGCAGGACATCGTGCATCTGCTGTGGTGGGACCCGAGCCGCGTCCGCACGAGCGACAAGCCGGATGCCGACGCGGAGGCGCGCGTTCGGCAGGCGCTGGAACGAGATCGCCTGCCGGCCGCCTGGCAGCACTACGCACGCGCCTTGCTTGCCGAATCGGCGCCCGACGCGCTGCGACACCTCGAAGTCACACTGGCGGCAGATCCTCGCCACCGCCGCGCGGCCGAGATGCGTTTGTGGTTGACAATGCTGTTGCGCGGTCCGGCACAGGCGATCCGACTTGCGGAGCACTTCGTGCTGTTGTGGCCGAGGGACGACTACGGCTATCGAGTGGCGGCCGCTTGCCACAAAGTCGTCGGCAACCATGACCTCGCCGAGCACTACCTGGGGAAGTTGGGGCCCGAGAGCCGGCAATCCGTCACCGAGCTCTTGGCCTGGATCCGGAAGATCCGTTCGGCGGTCGACCGAGGCCGCCAGCAGGCGTTCGGGTTCTCGAGTCCCAGTGCGTCGTTGCTCGCCCTTCTCGGCGACGCCTTGACCTTCGTCGATCTTGGGTTCCAGGGCAGCACGATGTCCCGGGTCACGAGAGTGCATCCGATCGTCATGGATCTCGGCCCATCGATGCTTCGCGTCGTGACTGTTTCGTTGGCGGGTCGCACGAAGGCCATAACCGACGAAGCGACGGAGCGCTATCCAGCACCCACGTTGCTCGTGCTACAGGGTGTCGCGGAGTGCAAGTCCGGCGAAATCCAACGCGGGCTGCGACTTCTGCAGCGTGGTCTGGATGCAGAAGAAGACCTGTGGTGCGACCGTCAGGGCATGCGGGAGTTCGCGGTGGCGGGCATCGGCTTCGCTGCCTTTCGGGCGGCATCCGACGTACGTCTCGGCGGAGACAAGGCATTGATCGAGGCGATCACCTCGATAGGCAGGCACATGTCCGCGGATGTGGCCAGCATGAGCACGAACTATCTGGCCGTGCTGACGGAGGCAATCAGCGTGCTCAATCAGCCGTGGCTGCTTCGATCCTGTTGTGCCACCCTTCTCGACAGGAATGATCTCGAGGATATCCACCGGTTTTGCGCAGCCGCCTCCCTGATCCGATTGCGCGATCCCCTAGACATCGAATACGCAGCGCAGCTCGTCGACCAGTTCTCGTCGACGAGTCCGCGCCATCCTCGTGCACGCACCCTGAAGCTCTGGCTTCACAATGCGCGCGCCGGCAAGCAAGACCTCGAAACTCCTATCGAGAAGCAGCCCGACGCTAAGTGATGTGTCTATCCCGCTCGAATCGACGGGCCACAATCCAGCAACTATTGTCGATAGACAGGCGCTACCGAATGTCCGACACGAACTCCCCTCAATCCCTGCTGGCCCAGCTCTACAGCCAACTGCGCGCCGCCGCGCAGCAGCAGATGGCGAACGAGCGCCACAACCACACGCTCTCCGCCACGGCGCTCGTGCACGAGGCCTGGCTTCGCCTTTCGCCACCGCGCGATGTGCCGTTCGCCAACCGCGCGCACTTCTATGCCGCGGCGGTCGAGGCGATGCGCCAGATCCTGCTCGACCACTCCAGGACGCGCGGGCGCAAGAAGCGCGGTGGTGGGCAGCAGCCGATCAACCTCGACACCCCGCTCGACCTCGGCAGCGACGAGAACATGGACGACTACCTGAACATCGACGAGGCGATCCAGCGCCTCGAGAAGCACGACCCGCGCATGGCGAAGGTCGTGCAGCTGCGCTTCTTCGCCGGCCTGTCGGTCGCCGAGACCGCGGCGTTGCTCGGCGTCAGCGAACGCACGATCAAGGGCGACTGGGCGTTCGCGCGGGCGTGGCTCGCGCGTTCGCTGGACAAGGGGGGATGAGCTGCGCGCGGTGATCCGCCCGGCGACCGTCGCGAACGGCGCTCGCCGGCCAACAGCGGGGCCGCAGCAGGATGTTTCGTTGCCCCTGCCAGCCGCCGATGTCGCTCGTCGGCAGCCATGAAACAAGCCTTGTTGCTGCGTTCCCTCGCGCTCGCTCTGTCGGCTGCCGTCGTCAGCATCGACCCTCCCGCCTTGATGGCCCAGTGCGTCCAGTGGCAGGCCAACCAGGGCTTCCCGGGCTTGCTCGGCAACCCTCCCAATCCACCCGCGATCCACGCCATGGTCTGGTGGGATCCCGACGGTCCGGGCCCGCTGTCGCCCCGCATCGTCGTGGCCGGCACCTTCCGCCAGGCCGGCAACCTGAGCAGCAACGCCAACAACATCGTGTCCTACGATCCGGTGACCGGTGCTTGGGCTTTGCTCGGAACCGGCACCAACCAACCGATCCAAGCCCTGGCCGTGCTGCCGAACGGCACGCTCGTCGCTGCTGGCCTGTTCAGTCAGGCTGGCGGCGCATCCATCAGCCGCATCGCTCGCTGGACCGGCAGTAGTTGGGCTGCCCTCGGCAGTGGCATTCCGGATCCGGTGTACTGTCTACACGTGTTGCCGAATGGCGATCTGATCGCCGGCGGTGCCTTCACCAGTGCCGGCGGTGTCAGTGCCAATCGTGTCGCGCGTTGGAACGGCAGCACCTGGTCGGCGGTCGGCAGCGGCTGCAACAGCATCGTGTTCTGTCTCGCCAGCCGTCCGAACGGGGACCTGCTCGTCGGGGGCACTTTCACTGCGGCCGGCGGCAGTGCCGCCAATCGCGTCGCTGCTTGGAACGGCACCTCGTGGATGTCGCTCGGCCTCGGCCTCGACAACACCGTGAGCACGCTCGCGACCATGCCCGACGGCAGCCTGATTGCCGGCGGCGACTTCCAGAATTCCGGCGCCGTCCCTTTATCCCACATCGCCCGTTGGGATGGCGTCTCTTGGACCGGGCTCGGCCTCGGGGCGGACGCGCCGGTGCTGGCGGCCGGCGTGCTGCCCAACGGCAATCTTCTGGCTACCGGCACGTTCCTGAACATCGGGGGGCAGGCGATCGCCCGCTTCGCGCAGTGGAATGGGTTGACCTGGTCGGCGCTCGGTACCGGCGCCGGAGCGAACGGTCGGGCGCTGCTCGTGATCCCGAACGGCGATGTCGTCATCGACAGTCTTGGTCCGTGGAGCCAATCGGGCACGTTGATGTCGTTGCGACGCTGGAACGGCGCATCCTGGCAGACGCTCGGCGCGGGCTGCAACAGCCAGATCCAAGTGCTGCGCACGATGCCCAACGGCGACGTGATCGCCGGCGGCCTGTTCACCCAGATCGGGACCACCGTGGCCAACCGCGTCGCTCGTTGGAACGGCAGCACGTGGAGCCCGTTGGGATCGGGCATCGACGATGCGAACGGCCGCGTGCTCGCGATCGACTTCGCCGCCAACGGCGATGTGATCGTCGCTGGCGAGTTCCAGCGAGCCGGTGGTGGGCCCGCAGCGAACATCGCCCGTTGGAACGGCACTACGTGGAGCGGGCTCGGCACCGGCACCAACGCGGTCGTGCGCGCCATCGCGGCCCTGTCCAACGGCCAGATCGTTGCCGGCGGTAGCTTCTCCCTGGCCGGCGGCGCCGCCGTCAACTTCGTGGCTCGCTGGAACGGCAACAGCTGGTCGGCGATGGGCGCGGGGCTGGACCTGCCAGCGACCGCTCTGTTGGCGCTGCCGAACGACAATGTGCTGGTCGGCGGCAGCTTCACGGTTGCCGGCGGGGTGCCGGCAGTCGGACTCGCACAGTGGAACGGGTCGGCGTGGTCCGCTTTGGCCGGCAGCAGCCAGGTGTCGGTCAGCCAGGTCGCGGCGCTGCTGCGCCGCCAGAACGGCGACATCGTCGTCGCCGGTTTCCTCGGCGCCAGCGTCAGCGGTATCCCGCAGTTCGTGGGGGCGTGGAACGGTACGGGCTGGTCCATGTTCGGGACTGGCACCCTCTGGCCCGTGTACGCGCTGGCCGAACTGCCGGACCGGCGGCTCGTCGCCGGGGGTGCGTTCGTTCCGCTGATCCCGGGAGCGTCGCGCAGCCTCGCGGTCTGGAACGGCACCGCGTGGTCGGGCCTGGGCAGCGGCACCAACGCCGATGTGTTTGCCGCGGCGGCGCGACCGAACGGCGAACTGCTGGTCGGCGGCCCGTTCACGCTGCTGGACGGCACCCTGCAGCCGTTCGTCGCGCGGCGCACGAGCCTCTGCCCGCCGAGCGTTGCGGTGGTTGGCGCTGGTTGCAATGGCGCCGCCGGGCCGACTTCGTTGGCGGCCATCGACCTGCCGTGGATTGGTGCGACGTTCCGCGCGGCCGGTTCCGGCTTCCCGTCGCTGTCGATCGCGATCGCGGCGACATCGTTCACCCCGATCGCACCGGGGGCGTCGCCGCTGTCGACGTTGCTGCCTCAGGGCGTCGTCGGCTGCGACCTGCTGGTCGCGCCGGACTTGCTGGAAGCGATCGTGGTCGCGAGCGGCGGTGCGCGGTCGACCATCGTGGTTCCGAACGCCCTGACCTTGGTCGGTGCCGTGCTGCATCACCAGATGCTCGGGCTCGAACTCGATCCGTCGCTCGCCATCACCGGCGTCACCTCGACCCAGCGTCTCGATCTCGTCATCGGCGCCAACTGACGCCGTCGGCGACGGCGGGCTTGCTCGCGCCGTCTCGAGGTGATGGCTCCGGAAAATCTCTGCACGCGCCGCCGCGTTCTGTCGCGTGACGGGGCATGACCGACCACTGTCACCCGCGTCCGTTCGTGCCGCGTTGCTCCTCGCTCCCGACCTTGCTGCTGCTCGGCATCCTGGCGACGTCCGCTGCCGCGCAGGCACAGTGGTCGCAGCTGACGCACTCGACGCCGCCTTCGGCGCGGCAGTCGGCGCGCTTCACCGCGTTCGACACCGTCAACGATCGCATCGTGCTGTTCGGCGGTTCACCGACGAACGGCATCTATCTCAACGACACCCACGTGCTCCAGTGCAGCACCGGCACCTGGACCCAGATCACCGGTGGGCCAGCACCGCAACCCCGCTACGGCCACTCGCTGACCTATGACCCGGTGCGCAACGAGGTGATCCTGTTCGGTGGGCTGCTGTTCAACGGCAACGGCCCCTTGAACAACGAGACCTGGGCTTTCCGGGGCAACACCTGGGTGCCGCTGGCGCCGGCGCAGGCCCCGGCGGCGCGCTTCCTGCATTCCACGGTGTTCGACACCAACCGCGGTGTGATCGTGCTGTTCGGAGGGGGCCTCAGCGCGACGACGTCCGACACCTGGGAATGGAACGGGAACAACTGGATCCAGCGTGCGACGACGATCCCGTCGCCGTTCCCCCTGCGCAGCAACAGCGCGATCGCCTACGACCCGGTCCGCCAGCGCACGGTGATCTTCGGCGGGCGCGTCAACAACAGCTGGTTGCAGGGCACGCTCGAGTGGGACGGCGCGGTTTGGACCAATGTGACTCCCGCGGCCAACAACCCTCCCGGTCGCGCCGGCGCCGCCATGGCATATCACGCGGGGCTCGATCGCATCGTCATGTTCGGCGGGGTCGGCGGCCCGACGGCCACGGCTGGCAACTATCTCGGTGATACCTGGTACTGGGACGGCACGAGTTGGACACAGGTGCTGCCAGGTGTGGTGCCGTCACCGCGCGCCAGCACGGGTTTTGTCTACGACCCGGTGCGCGATCGCGGCGTGATGTTCGGCGGCAACCTGACCAGCACGCACTTCAACAGCCTGTGGGCGTTCCAGTCGGCCACCCCGGCCCGCCTCGTCCCGTTCGGCCAGGGCTGCGTCGGCAGCGTGCCCGCCCCGACCCTCACCGCTGCCGACCACACCCGCCCGTGGCTCGGCGACAGCTACGGACTGCGCATCGGCGGCCTGCCACCGTCCGGCATCTGCGTGCTGGTGACCGGACTGTCGAACCAGTTCTGGAACGGCTTGCCGCTGCCGCTCGATCTGACGCTGCTCGGTATGCCGGCGTGCGATGCACTGGTGAGCCCCGACCTCCTGAACGCTGTGTTCCACCAGGGCAGTGCCGTCGTGACCACCACGCTGCCGCTCAACCCAGCGGTCGCTGGCTTGTCGATCTACCAGCAGGCGCTCGTCTTCCACCCAGGCGCGCTGAATCCGCTCGGCGCGTTGACCAGCAACGGCATCGAGGCCGAGCTCGGGCTGCGTTGAGCCGCGCCCGCACCCGACCGCGGTACCGATCGCATGCCGTTGCCAAGCGGTGACGGCCGGCCGATGCTGACCCAGGCTCGCCTCGTCGCCATGCACCATCCGATCGATCGACTGAAGCAGTTGTTCGAACAGGCCCTGCACCAGGATCCCGCTGCCCGCCCGCAGTGGCTCGCAGCCGCTTGCCGCGACGAACCCGAGCTGCAGGCCGAGGTGCTGGCCCTGCTGGCGGCGCACGACGGCGCGCCGAAGCGGTTCCTGGCCACCGGGGCGCCATTGGGCGAGCTGGTCCCGCAGCCTCGCCCGAGCGGCCCGGAGCTCCGGCTCGAACCCGGCGCGCAGCTCGCCGGTTACACGCTGCTGCGACACCTGGGGCAGGGGGGCTTCGGCACGGTCTGGGCGGCGCAACAACACACCCCGGTGCAGCGGCAGGTCGCCATCAAGGTGCTGCACCGCGACCCGAGCAACGCGGCGGTGGCCGCCGACTTCGCGCGCGAACGGCAGGCGCTCGCGCGCATGCAGCACCCCAACATCGCCCAGTTCTACGACGCCGGCACCACGGCGGACGGCCGCCCGTTCTTCGTCATGGAGTGCATCGCCGGTGAGACGGTGACCGACCACTGCCGCCGCCGGCGCCTGCCGGTCGCCGAACGCTTGCAACTGTTCGTGCAGATCTGTCGCGCGGTGCAGCACGCGCACGGCCGCGGGCTCATCCACCGCGACCTCAAACCCGGCAACGTGCTGGTCACCGAGGTCGAAGGCGAAGCGCTGGCCAAGGTCATCGACTTCGGCATCGCCAGGGCGCATGGCACATCTCGTTCGAATGCGACGACGATCGGCGGCGCGGCAGCGATCGGCACGCTCGACTACATGAGCCCGGAGCAAGCCAAGGGCGTCACCGACCTCGACACCCGCACCGATGTCTATTCGCTCGGGGCACTGCTGTACGAACTGCTGACCGGCTGCACTCCGCATCGTCTGTCGAGTTCGACCGGATCGAGCCCGCTCGAGCGCCTGCGTGTGCTGTGCGAGACCGAGCCGGTGCTGCCGAGTGTGTGCGTGGCCACCGCACCGGAGCTGGCGCTCGCCCCGAGCCTGCGCCGTCAATTGACGCGCGAGCTGCGCGGCGACCTCGACTGGATCGTGATGACCGCGCTCGACAAGGAGCGGGGCCGCCGCTACGCCTCGGTCGACGGCCTCGCCGCCGATGTCGAACGGCATCTGACCGGGGACCCGGTATTGGCAGCTCCACCGAGCGCGCTCTATCGCCTGCGCAAGCTGGTGCGTCGGCACCGCGCGTTCGCGATCGGCGCCGCCGCCACCATGGTGACGGCCGGCGTGCTGGGCACCTACGCGGCGCTGCTGCTCGGCGACAACAGTGCGCTCGCTGGCGAACGGGACCTGCTGCGGCAGCGTTCGCGCGCCGTGTTGCGCACCGAGCGTCTGCTGCAGCGAGCCGAACAATTGCATCCGCCGTGGCCGAGCAAGCTGCCGGAGCTGTGCCAATGGCTCGACAGGGATTGGCCGGCAGTGGAGTTGCTGCGGGGAGGCTTGGCGTCGGATCTCGCGAGCGTCGCGTCCAAGGCGCTGCCGTGGACCGACGTGCAACAGCGCCGCGACCGCGAGAGCCACCCTCGCTACGCGGAATGGCTGCGTCAGCAACAGTTCGTCGCGGCGCTCCAATACGCCACGGCGATCCGGTCCGGCACGCGGGCGCTTCAGGAGCCACCAGCGGATCCTGAATGGGCTTCGATCAACGCAAATGCGCTGAATGCGATGGCAATCGCTCGCGTGGCCATGGAAGCAGGCGCACGCACCGTGCCCGGCGAAGCAGCGCTCGGATTGGCGATGGCGCGGGCACTCGCCGCGCGCATGCGCGGCCTGGCCGGTCAGCAGTTTGCGTTGAACACGCTGGCCTTCGCGCTGCTGGCAAACGGCCAGGATGCAGAAGCTCGCACCGTGATGCAGCATGCATGCGATGCGGCAGCGATCGGCGAGCGGGGTCAGTTCTTGCAGTGGCAGGAGCAGCTGCATTCGGCCATCGATACCGCGGCACCGAACCTCCGGGATGCGGAGGCGCAGCTTGCAGTCTTGGCCATCGAGATCGGTCAGCGGCGAACATTCGACTTCCATGGTCCCAACGAGGACGTGGCCGACGATCTAAGCCTCGACCACGAAGCTGGAGTTCGCGCCATGCAGCAGCATGAGCCGCTGCAACGCACCGTGGCCGACGTCCAGCAACGGCGGCAGTGGGCGGAAGGCCTGCAGCGCCTCGCCGCCGCCCCACAGTTCCAGGCTCGCTGGAACGACGCGCGCGCGGCGATCGCGCGCGCCGACGGTGTGGTCGCGAGTGCGAGCTACCGCGACCGCCCGATCGATCTCGCTGCCGACCACGTGCATGGCCTCGTGCCGATCGGCATGAACCCGGTGACGAAGCTGTGGGAGTTCTACGACCTGCGCAGTGCGTGGAACGGCACGGTCGCCGCCGCCGAGCTGCCGATCCCGACCCACGCCGCCGATGGCTCGATCGCGGTCACCGCCGACACCGGCATCGTGTTCGTGCTGCTGCCGGGCGGCACGGTGACCGTCGGTGCCCAGGCGACCGATCCGCAGGGGCCGAACTACGACGCACAGGCGGAACCCGCCGAGGCGGTGGCCGTCGTCGAACTGGCCCCGTTCTTGATCGCCCGGCACGAGCTGACGCAGGCCCAGTGGCAACGGTTGTGGACCCACGACGCGACGCTGCGCAGCCCGAGCCGCTATCCAGCCGGTTCGAACAACCAGATCGGAGATCGGATCACGTTGGCGCATCCTGCCGAGAACGTCGACGCGCTGATGTGCGATCGTCTGCTCGGTTGGCACGGCATGGTGCTGCCGACCGAGGAGCAGTGGGAATACGCCGCGCGCGGCGGCACCTCGACCCCGTACTGGTGCGGGCACGCGAGCGACCTGGCTGCGCGCGTCAACCTGAAGGACGCGACGGCGTCGCGGTTGCAATCGATCTGGGGGGCCGGCGAGTCGTTCGACGACGGCCATTTGTTGCACGCGCCGGTCGACGCGCTGCCTGCCAACCCGTTCGGCCTGTTCGGCACCATCGGCAACGTCGTCGAGTGGACCCGCGACTCGACAGTGCAAGCGAACAACACCCCGAAAGACCATCGCAGCAACCGCGGCGGCAGCTTCATGGGCGTGGCGACGACGGCGCGCGTCTCCTACCGCGCGAAGAACGCCGACACGCTGCGCACCGGCAACATGGGATGCCGCGCCGCCCGCCTGCTGCCGCCGTGATGGCGCGGGCCGTCGAACGCCATCGGCGCACACACGAACCGCTCAGCGCACGGCCAGTGCCTTCCCCGCCTGTTCATACACCTGCAGCTGGTTGTTCTCGAGCTCGACCAGCAGGCCGAACGTGACCAGGAACGAGGTCGCCGCCGGCGCCGCGGCCCGAACGTCGTAGAGATCGGGGGACAGCCAGCTGGCGATGATCCGATCGAGCAGCGACTCGAGCCGCTTCTGCGACTCGTAGACCGAGGCCAGCATCTGCACCGTCGGCAGCGGCAGGTGACCGACCACACCGGTGGCGAGCGCGGTGTCCCAGGCGGCTCGCGACACCAGCGGCAGGTTGAAGCCCTTGCCCTGGGTCAGCCGTCCGCGCAGCGCGTCGATGTCGGCCGGCGGCAGGTCGCCGCGCAGGATCTCGGCGGTCAGGGTCTTCGCGTTGGTGACGACCAGGACGTGGTGTTCCACCCGCCCGGCGATCTCCTTGCGATTGCTCTGCATCTCCGCCACGAACGCGGTCAGCGCCGCACCGGCGGCGGAGCGGTCGCGCCGTTCCTGCCACCACGCATTGGTCAGCAGTGCGGCGATCACGGCGATGAAGACCATCGACAACTCGAACGCCAACTTGCCGAGCGAGGTGCGCCAGGTAGCCATCAGGGCATCATCGCGCCGAGGACGCCTGCTGACCAACGAGGAAGGTCGCCGATCCGGCCGAGAGCGCGGCCAGGGCCTGCCCTGGCGCTCGAGCCGATCAGCCCTTCCAGGCCGCCCGGAACAATCCGCTGGCCGCATCCACCGGCACCGGTTCCAGCACCAACTCGTGCGACCCGGCTCCGTCCCGGAAGTGGGTGAAGCAGTCGAGCAAGCGACAGCCCGCCGGCCCGGCGACCAACTCATGCAAGTTGTCGCGATCGCGCGCCAGCGACGCACAATCGCCGCGCTGCAGCTGCTGACGGGCGGTCCGGCGCACCAGGAACGAGGCCTCGGTCGGCACGCCGCTGCCGAGCACACTGCGGTGGCCACCGGACGCGGTCGCATAGTGATAGCTGTCGACCGCGACCTGCCCTTCGATCGTTGCCAACACACCGTCGTAGTCGCGGTGATCGTGCAGCTCGAGCCGAGCGCCGGGCGCCAGCACCAGCTCGTAGAGCATCATCGGTGGCACATAGGCGCGAGCCGCCATGGTGATCGGCCGGTCGCGGTCGTGGGTCCATTCGGACTCCGGCCGCAGCTGCGACATGCAGTTGGCGACGAGGCGCAGGTAGTCTTCTTCCTGCGCTGCCGATCCACCGCCCGGCAGTGCCAACAGCTCGCGCGCGCGCGGCCGCAGCTGCATCAGCAGTTGCTCCAGGCCGATGCCCTGTGCCCCGATGCCTTGCTCGCCGTTCGCCACCGTCGCACTGCGACAGCCGGCGAACCAGAGTCCGAAGGCTCCGACCATGCTGCCGATTGCGCGCCGCCGGGTGCAGGTGACCCCCGGCGCGATGCGCGCCGGGCGCGTCACGCCACCGGTATCGTCCTCGATGTCGGCAGGCACGATCATGAGGCTGCCTCCGCCGAGGCGTCCTTGGCAGCAGCGTTCGCTGCGGCATGCGGGGCTCCGGCCCTGTCCGACGACTCCGCTTCTCGCCAGGCCGGGAACGGATCCGGCAACCGCAGCCGCGGTTGATCGCGCAGCTGCCGGACCTCGGCCTTGGTCAACAGGCAGTCATCGAGCCTGTGCTGCAGGGTCGCCTCGTGCACGCCGATGCCAATGAACACCAGTTCCTGACGGCGATCGCCGAACACCGGATGCCATACCGACTCGCACCAGCTCCGCCACTCGGCATCCTGTGGCCAGCGCTCGCGTGGCACGCTTGCCCACCAGAAGCCGCCGGCCTCGTGGCGCACCAAGGCACCTGCCTGGCTGAGTTGACCGACGAAGGACGGTCGCGACGCAATCCAGAAGCGACCCTTCGCCCGCAGCACCCCCGGCCAGTCGGAGTTCAAGAACTGATGGAAGCGCTGTGGGTGGAAGGGTCGCCGCTGGCGATACACGAAGCTGCGGATGCCGTACTGGTCGGTCTCGGGCCGATGGTCGGCGAAACCGTTCAGTTCCCGGAACCAGAGCGGATGCTGTTGGGCTTGCCGGTGGTCGAAGCGCCCGGTGCCGAGCACACGATCGAGCGGCACGCGACCGAACTCCGACTCGACGATCTCGGCGCGAGCGTTGAGCGACCGCACCACCGAGTAGGCGGCGGCCACCTGGGCGGGGGTCGCGACGTCCAGTTTGTTGAGCACGACCACGTCGGCGAACTCGATCTGGTCGGCGAGCAGCGCCACCAGCGCCCGGGTGTCGTCGGGGCCGACCGCCTGGCCACGGTCGCGGAGGAAGTCCTGCGACGTGTAGTTGGAGAGCAGCTGCGCCGCATCGACCACCGTGACCATGGTGTCGAGCCGGGCCACGTCGCCGAGGCACTCACCCTCGGCGGTGCGGAAGTCGAAGGTCGCCGCGACCGGCATCGGCTCGCCGACGCCGGTCGATTCGATCAGCAGATAGTCGAATCGGCCTTGTCGGGCCAGATCGCGCACCGCCACCAGCAGATCCTCGCGCAGCGTGCAGCAGATGCAGCCATTGGTCATCTCGACCAGCTGTTCCTCGGTCCGGTTCAGAGCCGCACCATCACGGACCAACGCCGCGTCGATGTTGACCTCGCTCATGTCGTTGACGATCACGGCGACCCGCATGCCCTGACGGTTGTTCAGGACGTGGTTCAGCAAGGTCGTCTTGCCGGCGCCGAGGAAGCCGGACAACACCGTCACCGGCAGACGTTCAGAGGCTGGATTGGCCATGGCATCTCGGAGCTGGTTCGTGGTCGCAGGGGGCGGCACGGCGGCGCGTCCGCACGCGGATCACCGCTGGCTCAAGGCCTCTTCGCCAACGGCACGATCTTGCCGCCGAGGTCGAGGCGCAGCGTGCCGCCGTCGATCGCGGCGCGCACCACCTCCGCCTTGTGGTTGCTCTCCCAGGCGCCAGTCAGAACGACGGCGCCGGCTTCGACCCGATACGAGCCCTCGAAGTGATCGTGGTCGTGGTGGCCACCGGGTCCGGGGCCGTGCAGCAGGAACTTGTTGCTCTTGCGGTCGAACTCGAGCACGTGGCCGTGCTCGGCGCCGCCGGTCTCGGCCCAGGTGCCGGCGACGTCGACGGCCGCCGCGGCCCCGCCGCACCCTACCGACAACAGCAGAACAGAAGCGACGAGGGGGATGCTGCGCATGCTGACCGGGTGCCGGTGAGGGCTCCCTGGTTCCATCGGTTCGCGTTCACAGCCGCGTGCGAACGCCGTCGAGCCCGAGCCGATACCAGTCGTCGCCGATGCGCAGCGCCGCCTGGCTGTTGCCCTTGGCATGCTGCACGTCGACCGCGAGCACGCGTCGCCCCAGCACGAAGCCGATGTTCGCGACCAGCGTGTGGCCGACGACGATGCGGGCCACGCCGAAGTGCTTCCGGATCGCGTCGAGCTCGGCATCGCCGACCACCGGCGCCTGCAGGTAACCGCGATACCAGATCAGGCCGTCGGCCGAGCCGGCGGCGAGTTCCAGCGCGCGATCGACCGGTTCGGCCTTGCCGTCGCCGGCGAGGGCGGTGTGCAGCGCCGCGTTGAGCCGCTCGATCTGCAGACCCGCCGCGACCACCGCCGGGCTCATGCCGCCGTGCACGAACAGTTCGTCGCCGAGCTGCAGCGCGACGGGGCGGGTGCGCAGCCACTGGCCCAGCACGGTGTCGCGCGCATGCAGCTGGTCGGGGGTCGTGCCGAGCCGGGCGGCGTTCTCGTGGTACTTCCGGCGCACGTAGCGCACGTCGCCGGTGAAGTTCATCACCTCGTGGTTGCCGAGCACGAAGTGCAGCTCGCCGCCACCGGCGCGGGCGCGGGCCTCGAGTTCGTAGAGCAACCACAGACACTCGGTGACCTGCAGGCCGCGGTCGAACAGGTCGCCTAGGAACACCAGATGGCCCTTGCCGAAGGTCCAGTGGCAGCGTTCGTCGATCACCCCGCCGGCGCGCAGCAGGCCGAGCAGGGCCGGCAGGTTGCCTTCGATGTCGGACAGCACGAACAGTTGGTCCGGCCGCGGGCGGCGGCACGGCGGTGGTTCGGCGGGGGCGCGGATCGTGACGCGCAGCGGCGGCACTTTCGGCAGCAGCTCGAGTTCGAAGCTCGGCGCGTCGGCCGGCAGCGTCGTCGTCTCCGTGCGCAGCGCATCGCTCTGGTCGGCGACAATGCGGGTGCTCGTGAGGCTGCCGTCGGTGGTGCGGCGCACGTATGGACCATCGATGCCGGCTCGGCTCTGGTCGGTGGCGTCCTGCGCCAGTGCTGCTGTGGGGGCGAACCAGGTGAACAGCAGCGTGACGATCGCCGCGCGCAGTGGGTGCCGTCGGGGGCGGCGGGACGTGGTGGGCAGGAGCTCGGGGTTCACGCGATCGGGGAGTCTAGCGAAGGTGGTGGAGCACGTCCGTGGCGACGACGCCGCCGACCGGGATAGCATGTGCGGTCGCATGCCCCGACCTGCCACCAAGCGGGATTTGCTGGCGCAGAGCCGAGCCAGCCACGCGGCACTCGAGGTGCTGCTGCTCGGCTTGTCGCCGGCGGATCGTGGTCGCGAGTTCGCGCCGGGGACCATGAATCGCAACGTCCGGGACGTGCTCGGCCACCTGCACCACTGGCACACGCTGCTGCTCGGGTGGTACGCGGTGGGCATGCAGGGCGGCCAGCCCGAGATGCCGGCTGCCGGCCACACCTGGTCCACGACCCGGCAGCTCAACCGCAGCATCCACGCGCGATACCAGACCATGGCGCTCCGCACGGTGCTGGGGCGCTGGCAGCGTTCGCACGTCGACGTGATGGCGCTGATCGAACGGCACACCGAGGCGCAACTGTTCACCAAGCGGCGCTATCCGTGGACCGGCAGCACGTCGCTCGGCGCCTACCTGATCTCGGCCACGTGCAGCCACTACGAATGGGCGCGCCGGCTGATCGAGAAGGGGCTCGGGCTGCGCGGCAGGCCGGAAAGGCCCACGGCGACCTGACGCCGATGGCATGATGCGTGCCATGCGCGCCCCTGGTCCCGCCGCCGTTCTGCTCGCCGCGATGCTGCTGCCTGCGCTGCTGCGCGCGCAGCAGCCGGACTTCGAGACCGCCGCCAGGTACTCGGCCGACAACGCCGGCCTCGCGGTGCTGGTCTACGTCGAGGGCAAGCTGGTGTTCGAGCAGTACCAGAACGGCCACCGGCCGGAGACGCCGCAGCACATCTTCAGCGGCACCAAGTCGTTCGCCCCGATCGTCGCACTGGTCGCGCAGCAGGAAGGGCTGCTGCAGCTCGACGAGAAGGTGTGCGACACGATCACCGAGTGGCAGGGCGACAAGAACCGCGAGCGCATCACGATCCGGCACCTGCTGAACTTCACCAGCGGGCTGCAGAACATCGACGACGCGCTGCACTCGGCGAAGACGCGCGACAAGTATGCGGCGTCGGTCGCGTGCGAGGGCAAGACGGCGCCGGGGCATCGCTTCCAGTACGGCTCCAACCACCTGATGGTGTTCGGCGAGGTGATGCGGCGCAAACTCGCGAAGGCGGGGACCGAGGCGAAGCCGTTGCCGAAGGACTTCGTCGGCTACCTGCAGGCGCGTGTGCTCGATCCGATCGACTGCAAGTTCGCGTCGTGGCTCCGCGATGCCGAGGGCAACCCGGCGCTGCCGTACGGCGCGTTCCTTACCGCACGCGAGTGGGGCAAGTTCGGGTTGCTGGTGCTGGACGGCGGCAAGCACGACGGCAAGCAGATCGTGCCGAAGGAGCCGTTCGCCGAGTGCTTCGTCGGCAGCAAGGCGAATCCGGAGTACGGGCTCAACTTCTGGTTGATCGGTGCGCGGGCGCACCGGCACAACGAACGCATCCCGGCCGATACCGTGACGGCGGCGGGCATGTACGACCAGAAGCTGTATCTGATGCCGTCGCAGAAGATGCTGGTGGTGCGCTTCGGGCGCACCGGCGCGAAGGCGAAGTTCAACGACCTCGGCTTCCTCGACAGCTTGTTCGGCGAGTAGTGGGATCGATCCGCGCCGGAGGCCGTCGATCGATCGAGTCGTCAGAACTCGTCGCTGATATTCACGCCGGGTAGCGCGTGGCCCAGGGCCGTGCGCTGCGTCGCGCTGATGGCCAAGACTCTCAACCGCTGCAACTGCCTCAGGCCGTGCAGCAAGGTCAACTGCTCGTCTGTGAACGGCGGCTCCGGTCCCAGCCCCAGACTGCGCAGCGACGTCAGTGCAGTGAGTCCAGGCAGCTCGTTCCGTGCGAGTGGACCCAGCAATACGAGCTCCTTCAGTTGTCCAGCCGTTGCCAGCGGGCCGAGCGGAACTCCGGCCGCAGCGTCCATCAGATACAGCTTGCCCAGGTTCGGCATCGCAGCCAGCTGGGATGCGGCCGCTGGGCCCAGTTGGCCACCGCGGACGAGCAGGCTGCGCACCTGCGACAGCATTGCCAACGACTCGCCCCGTAGTGCGCCGCAATCGAACAGGTTCAGGGACCGGATCGGCAGCGTCGCGAGCGATTGCAGGCCTGCATCCGTGAAGGACCCACCGGCGAGCGTCAGCTCGCGCAACTGGGTGAGTTCGCCGAGCCCGCGCAGTGCTGCATCGTCGAGCTTCGGAGCGGCGGTCGTCGGGCGTCGATCCATCAGAACGTGCAGCGGATGGAAATCGACCAGGAAGAGCTCGTGCAACGTACGCATGGCGCCGAGTGTCTGGAACGCGGCCGCGTCGAGTCGATGTGGCGCCAGCGTCAGTTCTTCGATGGGCAAGGCCGACAGGGCACGTAGCACCCCGGCATCGTGGAAGGCAGGCGCTGCAGTCAGGTCGAGCGAACGCAGCGACGGGTAGCGTTGCAGTTCGCCGACGGCGGTCGCCGGCACGTCGAACAACCGCAAGTTCCTCTTGGTGGTGGGGACCGCCGCGAATCCGCCGGGGCCGATGACGAGGCCGAGGCCAGGGATCGTCGCCGCGGTCGTGCGTTCGGCCACGGGCGTGAGTTCGGCGAACGGGAAGTCGGGGGCGTGCAGCAACTCGGCTCCGGTCGGAGTGAGGAACCCCAACTGGGAAGGCGCGTCGCCGCCGATGCGAAGGACCAGGATGGCGCGCAGCGGATTCGCCAACGCCAGGTGATGCGACCAGACCGGCATCGTGGCACCGCTGGCCCTGCCAGGAGCCTGGCTTGATTCGGCGATCGCCGTCTTCACGCGCTCGACGAGGTCGGGTTCGAGGGCCGGGTGGAGCGTGGGCTGGAACAAGTTGTCCAGGGCGTGGCGCGGGATCGTGACCCAGCGACCGAGTTCGGCGGACCAGACCCCGCGCATTAGCATGCGGATCTCCGTTGCTGCCGCGACGCGCGCCTGCAGCTCGGCGAGATTGCTCGGGCCGTTCGGCAGGCTGGTGGACGGATCGTGTGGGCCCTGTCGTGAGGTCGTCGGTGCTTCCGGCGAGGACCCCGGTCGCCACAGCGCCATCGCCGTCACCACGCCGAGCCCGAGCACCATGCCGGCGGCGAGCAGCCACGGCTGCATCCGACCCTGTGCCGTGGTCCGTGCGCGCATAAGCCGCGCCGCGGTGCCCGGCCATAGATCCCGCGTTGCGCGATCGCCGAACCGTTCGCTGAGCGCCATGTCGAGCACCGCGAGCTCGGCGCGCGCGTTCGCATCGTCGGGGCCACCGTCGGTGGCGAGAACGTCATCGTCGGCAGTGCTCATCGTTGCAATCTCCTCTGCACACAGTCACGCAACGCTTGCTTGCTGCGGCGCAGCAACGAACGCAGTGCTTCGACGCCGAGGGCGAGGCGGCCCGCGATCGCCGCCAGCGGTTCCTCGCCGTGCAGCGCGGCCTCGAGCAGTTCGTGCTGGCGCGGTGGCAGCGTCTCGAGGCAGCGCGCGAGCGCCTCGCGATAGCCGGCGCCGTCGTCGTCGCGTTCGTAGGCCGCGAACGCCCGCTCGACCGCCTCGGCATCGAGTGCGATCGGCGTGCGGCGCTGGCGGCGGCAGTGGGCGAGGAACAGGTTGCGCGCGGTCGTTCGCAGCCACGCGCGCAGGGCGCCGTCGGCCTCGGCGACGAACGGCGTGCGCAGCAGCACCACGAACGTCTCCTGCGCCAGGTCCTCGGCCTCCTCGGCGCGGGCGCCGAGTACCCGCAGCCACCGCCACAGCGCCGCCTGATGGGCGCGGATCAGCTCTTCGCCGAAGCTCGGCGCCGGCCGTGCGGGCGGCTCCGGGCTGGTCGTGTCGGGGGCGACGTCGGTCATCGTGGTGCTGGATGATCGCAGGTTCCGACCGCGGTCGGAAAATCCGGCAACGAGTAGTGCCACCGGTCGCCGTCCGGCCGGACGATCCGCGGCTCCCCTGGGCCTACCTGCACCTCCATGGCAACCTGCTTCTCCCACCCGGCCGTGCCGCTGGCGATCGCGTGCTGGTTCCCCTCCCTGCGGCGGCCGTCGCTGCTGCTCGCGGCGTCGTTCCTGTCGGCGGCGCCCGACCTCGACCTGATCGGTTACCTCGCCGGGGTGCCGTACCGTTCCTGGTGCGGCCACCGCGGCTGCACACACTCGCTGCTGTTCGCCGCCGTGATTGGCGCCGGGCTGGCCCCGTGGCTCGCGCGTCGCAACCAGGTGCCGCGGGCGCGCGTCGCCGCGTTCCTCGCCGTGGCGATGGCGTCGCACGGCATCGTCGACATGGCCACCAACGGCGCACTCGGCATCGCGCTGCTGTGGCCGTTCTCCGACGCGCGGCTGTTCTGGCCGTGGCAGCCGATCGAGGTCGCACCATTCGGCATCCGGGCGTTCTTCTCGCAGTGGGGGCTCGAAGTGCTCGTCAGCGAGGTCGTGTGGTTATGGCTGCCGGCGATCGTGATCGGCGCGGTCGGCTTGCTTGTGCGCCGGCCACCGAACGCGATCGCAGCCGACGGGGCCTGATGCGGCGCGCTCAGGGACCCGCTACCCGCACCAGCAGCCGGTGCCCCGGACCCACGCACGCGTAGAACGCACCGTCCGGCGAGAATCCGTGCATGTAGCGCGAGGTCGGCGCATGGGCCGGACCGAGGTTGCGCACCGCGTCGCGCGTCACGGCGATGAACTCCGCCACGGCGCCGTGCGCCGTCTGGTCGCGCCGCTGCGACAGCATCAAGCCATGGGCAACTTCGTCCCACGGCAGCAGCTCGCTGTCACCATCCCAGCGCTGCCGCCGCGCCTTCGGTTCGTTGACCAGCGGGTGCGGCGCTGCCTGCCAGGTGCCGTTCGACGAGCGCGTCCACAGCGTCTCGGCCTCGGCATCGCTGCCGGTTGGCGTGTTGCGCACGAGGCAGCGGTCCGGGCCGCGGCCACCGAGCAGCCAGCCGCCGGGTGGGGTGATGGCGAAGGAGAACTTGCTGCCCGCGGAGTCGTGGCCGGTCTGCCAGGTCGCGCTGCGCACGGTCTCCCGTTGCGGTGCCGCACTGACAGCGGCAAGGGTCCAGCGTTCGACACCCGCGCCGTGGAAGCCGACGAACACCGATCGATCGCCAGCCGGTTCGATATCGACCGGCTCGCCGGGCTCACCGTCGATCGCATGGACGACCGCTGGCTGCATGGTGCCTCCGGGCACCGCACC
>JALORC010000096.1 GCA_025459175.1 Planctomycetota bacterium
GCCGTCATCGCCCAGCAGGCGCCCGGTGATCACGATGCTCTCGTCGGCGAGGTCGAACGCGAGCTCCACTTCCTGCCCCGGCAGCGTCGGCCCCGGCAGTTCGCGGGTCACCGACTGAGCGCTCTGCTGCGCCACCACGAACAGGGTCTTGCCGAGCGCCACATGGCGAAACCGTGCCCAGCCGTCCGGGTCGATGGGGGCGTTCGCGACGCGCATGCTGGCCATCGCGTCATCCTTCGGGCGCACGCTATACCCCAGCTGCAGGCCGGGCAGCGGCTTTCCGCCCATCGTCGCCTTCGCGCGCAGGCGCCCGGTCGGCGGCAGTTGCACCTCGATCGGTGCGCTCGGCACCTGCACGGCGTCGATCAGGATCGGCGGCATCTCGAGGCCCGGGATCAGCACGAACAGGCGCCACTGCGTGATCTGCTGACCCGCCTTCGATCCCCACTGCACCGTGCGCTGATCTTGCACGTGCGTGAACGTCGCCATGCCGTCCGCATCGGTGCGCAGTTCGCCGCCGAAGTACATGGCCTGATCCCGGTCCGGGTCGTGGTTCTCCAGCGACAGCGCAACGCCCACCGCTGGCTGCCCGCTGGCGTCGACGACGTGCACGCGCACGGTGCAGTCCAGCTCGAGCAGCACACGGTGGCCGTCCTTCGGTGGCTTGCCGTCGGCCTGCAGCGACGTGGCCCCGTAGCGCCCGCCATGCCGGGCTTGCACCACCGTCCACTGCTTGCCGATGTGCACGCGCAGCTTGCCGTCCCGGTCGCTGCGGCCACGGCGACCCCAGCGCTGCGCGACTCGGTCCTCGTCGGTGTAGAACGCGTCGCGTTCGGCTTCGGGCAGCTTGCCGATCTGCTCGTAGGCGGTCTCGTCCCACCACGCCGCCTCGGCGCCCTCGACCGGCTGCTTGGTCGCCTTGTCGAGCACGAGCACATCGGCCCACCTGGCATCGGCGGGGATCGGCGGCAGTTCGGCGTCCGCGAGTGCGGGTGCGTCGGAACGCGCGGGATCCGGTTCGGCCAGCGCGGCGGCGGTGACGGCCGTCGCTTCGACGGGTGTGGTCGCGCTGGCTGTCGTGGCCTCGGGTGCTGGCGCTGACGGTGGGGCCAACGCGGTGACCGGGTCGGCGGCGAACGCGAGCCAGGCGCCCATGGCCAGCAGAATGACGACTCCGATCGCGAGCACGAGACGCGCCATGACTCCTCCGGGGTGGGGCGCCATGGTGACGCGGGGGCGAACGGCCGTCCAGTGCAGGCCGATGCGCCGTCCGGTGGTCGCCCCCGGCTGCGAACTCAGCGACCGTGCACGAGCGGCCGGAAGCGCCACGGCGACGCGAGATCCTCGGCTTGCCGGCGACGGAACTCACGCGGCGACGTGCCGACGACCTTCTTGAACACCTTGCTGAACCCGAACGCGTCCTGGTAGCCGACGGCGGTCGCCACCGCATCGAGCCGTTCGTCGGTCTCCGTCAGCAAACGCATCGCCGCCTGCATGCGCAGTGTGCGCAGATGGTTGAGCGGGGTGTCGCCGACCGCGGCCCGGAACCGCGCCGCCAGCACCGAACGTGACACGCCGACGCGGCGCGCCAGTTCGTCCAGCGTCCAGCCGAAGCCGACGTCGCCGTGCAGCAGCTCCAGTGCTGCCCGCACCGCGCGATCGCGCAGCGCGCCGGACCAGCTGGTCGTCGACGCGCCGACGCGTTCGACGATCACCCGCAGCAAGTACGTGAAGGTGACGTCCATCAGGCCCGACACGAGGTCGCCGCTGCCGAGTTCGCGGCGCTGCACCTCGTTGCGCAGCAGTTCGACCGTCAACGCCAACGGCGACAGGCGACCGAGATCGGCGGCGCGCACCACGCTCCAACGCGGCAGCTCGGCAAAGAGCGGGTGCAGCGGTGCGTTCCACAGCTGGTAGGCGCCGCTGACCAGGCCGACCGTCGGCGCCGCCGACGCGCCGGCGGCGGTGGCGGTGTCGGCCGCGGGGATCGAACCACGCGGGCGCTTGGCGCTCGTCGCCACCACGTGCTCGCAACCGCGCGCCATCAGCACGAGGTCGCCGGCGGCAAGCGGCAGCGGACGTTCGAGATCCGGGCCGTGCACGAACAGCGGGGTGCCAAGTGCCACGTGGAAGCCGATGCTGCGATCGCACGGGAAGCGCAGCGCGCCGTGTTCGGGCAGCGCGCGGAGGTCGAGCAGGCGGCGCTGCAGGCCGGCCTGGCGGAGTACATCGGACAGGATGTCCATGGCAGGAGCCTCCAGGGTAGCAGACGCCAGGACATGAAATCAGGACGCGGGCGCATTCTGCGTCCTGCGCAGGAGCCTAGATTGCGATCCTCATTTCCGAACCGGACTCCCGCATGAAACCCATCCTCGTCGTCGGCGCCAATGGCACCGTCGCTTCCGAAGTCGTCCGTCTGCTGCGCGCGCGCGGCCAGAACGTGCTCTCCGGCACCAGCCGCGCCCCGACCCGGCCCGACCAGGTGCAGCTCGATCTGGTGCGTGGCACCGGCGTCGCCGAAGCGGTGGCGCGCGCCTCGGCCGCGTTCGTGTTCGCGCCGCCCGGCCACGTCGACCAGCACGCGCTGATCGCGCCGTTCGTCGACCAGGCGAAGCGGCACGGCCTGCGCAAGGTCGTGTTGATGTCGGCGATGGGCGCCGACGCCGATCCGAACGCGCCGCTGCGCCGCGCCGAGCTGCACCTCGAGCAGTCCGGCCTGCGGTGGAACACGATCCGGCCCAACTGGTTCATGCAGAACTTCCACACGTTCTGGCTCACCGGCATCCGTGAGCAGGGCAAGATCCTGCTGCCGGTCGGCAACGCGAAGGGCAGCTTCATCGACGCGCGCGACATCGCCGCCGTGGCGGCGGAGCTGCTGCTGCGCAGCGATCGCGACGACCGCGCGTTCGACCTCACCGGCAGCGAGGCGCTCGACCACGACCAGGCCGCGGTGCTGCTGTCGCGGGCGGCCGGGCGCACCATCACCTACCAGGACATTCCGCCGGCAGCGATGCGCGACGGTCTGGTCGCGGCGGGTGTGCCGGTGGCCTATGCCGACTTCCTGGTGCTGATCCTCGGCTTCTTCAAGGCTGGCTACAGCGAGCGCATCACCGACGCCGTGCAGACGGTGACCGGAAGGCCGCCGATCCGCTTCGCGCAGTATGCGCAGGATCACTGCGCCCACTGGCAGTGACGGGAACGCGTCTCACCACTGCACGCGCAGCGCCGCCGTGTTGCCGAGGCGCCACGAGGCCGGATCCGCGCTTTGCAGGAACAGGGCCTGTGCCCACAGCACGCTGCCGAGCAGCGCGGGTTGGTTCGGGCACAGATACCTCACCACGGCCGGACCACCGGCGGGGATCGTCGAGGCCGAGTGCAGCAGCGCCGTGCCGGGATCGAGGCGGAACGCGCCGAGGCTGCCGAGCGGCAGCGGCGCCGGCGCCAGCGCGCCGAGGAACAGCATGCCCAGGCTCGACCAGCCCGGGGAGTTGCTCTGCGCGTGCAACCGCAGTTCGCCATGCAGCCCGAGTCGCGGCGGGACCGCGTTCTGCAGCTGCCGGTGCTGGTTGACCAGGCTCCAGACCAGGTCCGGATCGCCGTCGCCATCCGCGTCGGCGAAGCGATGCTGGTCCTGCGGTGACGACGCGGCGAGCTGCGGTTGCACGATCGCCGTGAACGTGCCGGTGCCGTCGTTGCGCTGCCACAGGCCATCGAGCAGCAGATCGGCGTCGCCGTCGACATCGAAGTCGACCGCGACCGGACTGGTCGAGTACTGGTGCGGAGCCAGACCCGGCGAGATGGCGAACACGCCGTTGCTGTTGCGCAACAACACCGCGGCGTTGGCACCGCGGCCGACCACGACGTCCGGATCCTGATCGCCGTCGACATCGACGACCAACAGTTCCGCGGGGAAGCTGACGACGGGCATCAGGCCCGCCGTGACGTCGGTGAAGAGCCCGCTGCCGTCGTTCGCGAACAACCGCACTCCGGTGGTGGAGTCGAGCACGCAGAGGTCCAGGTCGCCGTCCCGGTCGAAGTCGAGGCCGGCGGCATCCGTCGTGTCGCCGGTGTCGACGAAGTGGGTCGGCCCGACGTCGGTGAACACCCCCGCGCCGTCGTTGCGATACAGCGAGTCCTGGGGGCTGGCCGGCGTCTGCGGGCCGCGGGCCAGGAACAGGTCGATGTCGCCATCGCCGTCGAAATCGGCGGCCACTGCTCGTCGTACCGTGCGGAAGGCCGGCGGCGCCCCCGGTGGCGGCAGCGCCGCCGCGGTGCGGTCGGTGAAGATGGCGCCGCCGTCGTTGCGCAGCAGGATCTCGCGGTCGCGACTGACGAACAGGTCCTGGTCGCCGTCCGCATCCGCGTCGAACAGCACGAGGCCGGGTTCGTAGCCGATGCTGCCGGTAGCGAGCGTGGCCGCGAACCGGAAGCGGCCATTCGCGAGGTTGCGCCAGTAGCCGAGCGAGACGTTGGGGCCTTGGTCGAGCCGCCCGACCAGATCGAGGTTGCCGTCCGCGTCGACATCCAACAGGCGCCCCGGCCCCGTCGCGGTGGGTGCGTCCCAACGCACGAAGGAGCCACCGCCGATGTTGTGCAGGATGCCGAAGTCGGCCACCAGCAGGTCCTGATCGCCGTCGTCGTCGCTGTCGAAGAACCCCGCGGTCGGCACCGCGCTGGCGAGGACCGGCAGCTGCGTCGCCGTGACGTCGACGAATGCCAGAACCGGATCCTGCCGCAGCAGGGTGAGGGCGCCGCTGCTCGTCAGCAGCATGTCGAGATCGCCGTCGCCGTCGATGTCGCCCGCGGCCAGCAGGCCGGTCAGGCCCGCGATGGTCGGCCCGTTCCACACCGTGAACACCCCGCCACCGTCGTTGCGCGCGATCCGGAGCCCGCCAGCCGCGAAGCCGTACAGATCGACATCGAGATCCCCGTCGACATCGGCGCTGCTCACCGACGCCAACGCGGGCAGCACGATCGTCGATGCCACCAACTGTGTGCCGTTGTTCAGGAACAAACTGCCGTCGTCGAACGCCACATCCAGCCAACCGTCGGGCTGCACATCGAGGATCGCCGCACCGCTGCGCAGGAACGGCGCCCCGGGCATCCGGATCGAAGTGACGTCCGCGAACGTGCCGGCGCCGAGGTTCTCGAACACCCGCGTCGACCGCGGGCTGCAGAACAGACCGCCGTGGAAGTTGACCTGCAGCAGGTCGCTGTCGCCGTCGTTGTCGAAGTCGAAGGGGAGCAGCTGGCGGGTGTTGTCCTGGACCGCGGCGACTGTTTGCAAGGTGAAGAGGCCGCTGCCGTCGTTGCGCAGCCACCGGTCTGGCAGTCCGCAGGGGCTGGTTTGGCCGAGTCCGACCAGGACGTCCAGGTCGCCGTCCCCGTCGAGATCGGCGGCATCCAGGTTGGTGACTCGCTGCGTCGCGGAGGTGATCACCGCGTAGGTCGTTGCCTCGGTGACGAAGCGGCCTTCGCCCTGATTGCGATGGAACGCCAGTTGGCCCAGGAGCTGGTGACCGACCACATCGCGATCGCCATCACCGTCGAAGTCGGCGGCGACGAATCGCTGCAGCAAGGGCAGCGCCAGGAACGGCGACTCCGCCACCCTTGCGAACGACTGCGCCGACGCCGACGCGGCGAACGCGAACGCGGACACGAGCAGGGGCGGGTGGCGCATGGAGGACTTGTAGCCGCTGCGCGCCGTCTCGGCTCCCCCCGGGCCAACGGGTCGCCGGTTCGCCTACAGCAGCCCGCGACGCTTCAGCAGCGCCTTGGTGTCGAGTGCGCGCCCGCGGAACGCGGCGAACATCGCCATCGGCTCCTGCGTCATGCCGCGCTGCAGCACCGCCTGCCGGAAGCGCGCGCCGTTCGCGGCCGTCATGCCGCCGTTCTCCATCACGCCGGCGAACGCGTCGGCGGCCAGCGCCTCGCTCCACAGGTACGCGTAGTAGCCCGCCGAGTAGCCACCCGGCCACACGTGCGCGAAGTAGGTCGAGCGATAGCGCGGCGGCACCAGCGGGAACCACACGCCGGCCTTCTCGAGCGCCTGCTGCTCGAACGCGGCGACATCACCGATCTCGGTGCCGGCCGGGATCGAGTGCCACGCCATGTCGAGCAGCGCGGCGGCGATGTACTCGAGCGACGCGAAGCCCTGGCCGAACGTGCGCGCGGCCTTGATCTTGCCGACCAGCTCCTTCGGCAGTGCCTCACCGCTCTGCCAGTGCTTGGCGCAGCGAGTCAGCACCGCGTCGTCGAACGCGAAGTCCTCGTGGAACTGCGACGGGAACTCGACGAAGTCGCGCGGCACCGCGGTGCCCGACAGCAGCGGGTACTTCACCCGGCTGAACAAGCCGTGCACGCCGTGGCCGAACTCGTGGAACAGCGTGGTGACCTCGTCGAAGCTCAGCAGCGTCGGCTGGCCGGCGCCGGGCTTCTGGATGTTCATCACGTTGAGCACGACCGGCTGCTGGTCGAGCAGGCCGCTCTGGTCGACGAAGTTGTCCATCCAGGCGCCGCCGCGCTTGCTCGGCCGCGCGTAGTAGTCGGCGTAGAACAGGCCGATCTTGCTGCCGTCGCCGTCGAACACCTCGAACACGCGCACGTCCGGGTGGTAGACCGGCAGGTCCTTGCGCTCGCGCAGCTCGCAGCCGTAGAGCGTCTTGGCCATGAAGAACATGCCGTTCTGCAGCACCGACTCGAGCTCGAAGTACTGCTTCACCGCGCCTTCGTCGAACGCGTAGCGCTCCTTGCGCACCTGCTCGGCGACCCAGCTCCAGTCCCATGCCGCGAGCTGCTGGCCCTTCTGGTTGCGGTCGAGCCAGGCCTGCAGTTCCGCCGCCTCGGCCTTGGTCTTCTGGACGATCTGCGGCGCCATGCCGGACAGCATCTCGTTGACCGCCTTGGCGCTGCCGGCCATCTGGTCGGCGAGTACGTGGTCGGCGTGGCTCGCGAAGCCGAGCAGCTTCGCGCGTTCGGCGCGCAGCGCGGCGAGCTTGCGCACCATGCCCTGCGTGTCGTGTTGGTTGCCGCGGCTGCAGCGCGTCATCGACGCCTCGAACACGCGCTGCCGCGTCGGGCGATGCGCGAGCTGCGACAGGATGCCCTGCGAGGTCGGCAGCTGCAGCGTCAGCAGGAACTTGCCGTCCTTGCCCGCCTCCTTGGCGGCGCCGGCGGCGGCCGAGATCGCGCTGTCGTCGAGGCCCGCGAGTTCCTCCTTGGTGTCGACCAGCACCGCCAGCGCCTTGGTGTCGGCCAGCAGGTGCTCCTGGAACTTCGTCGTCAGCGACGACATCTCCTCGTTGATCGCGCGCAGCCGCTGCTGGGCATCCGGCAGCAGGCGCGCGCCGTTGCGCACGAACGCGGTCAGGTAGCGTTCGACCAGCCGCTTCTGTTCCGGCTCGAGCGATTCACGCGCCGCGTGCACGGCCTCGACCCGAGCGAACAGCTGCGCGTCGAGCCAGATCGCGTCCTGGTGCGCGGCGAGCTTCGGCGCCACCTCGGCCTGGATCTGCTGGATGGTCGGGTTGGTGGTCGACTCGGTCAGGTTGAAGAACACCTTGCTGACCCGCGTCAGCAGGGCGCCCGAACGCTCCAGCGCTTCGATCGTGTTGGCGAACGTCGGCGCGTTCTGGTCGGTGGCGATCGCGCGCACTTCGTCGCGGTGCAGCCGCATGCCCTCGACCAGGGCCGGCAGGTAGTGCACGTCGCGGATCCGGTCGAACGCCGGCGTCGAGTACGGCAGCGAACTCGGGGTGGCGAACGGATTGTCCTGGGGCAGCGTGGCCGTTGGCATCGGTTGTTGGGCGGCGGTGGGTGCGAGGCTGGCAACGATGGCGGCCAGCAGGAGCGCGGGGATGGCTATCGGTCGCATGGGGCGAGTCTACGCAGTGCATCCGCCGGCCGTGAGCGTTCGCCGCGCGGGCCGCGCCGAAGGTCGGGTGACATGCCACGCGGCGCCGCAGCCATCGGCGCATAGCATGGTCGCCGCCATGGAAGCCATCGTCGTCTCGCATGCCCGCGGCCGCGCCCCGTCGTTGGCGTCCTCGCCCGCGGGCCCTGCCCCCGACGGAGTGCTGCTGCGCACGTTCGTGTTCCGGTTCGTCTGGGTCTACTTCGTGCTCTACAACCTGCCGTGGCCGCTCGGCTGGATCCCGCGCACCGAACCTCTGGCACAGCGCTTCCGCGAGGCGCAGGACTGGCTGCTGCTGCGCGCCGGCGAGCAGCTGCAGCTGAGCACCGAGCGACTGCTGCCGGTGTTCACCGGCAGCGGCGACACGCTGCGGGAATGGCTGTGGTGCGCGCTGTTGCTCGCGGCCGCCGCGGTCACCACGGTGGTGTGGTCGCTGTTCGACCGGCGACGTGCGCACCCGCGCCTGTACGACCTGCTGCGAACGTATCTGCGCTACCTGGTGGCGTTGACGATGCTCGGCTACGGCACCGAGAAGTTCCTCGATGGCCAGTTCCCGGCGATCCGCGGCGATCAGCTCGCGACGCCGTGGGGCGAGTGTTCGCCGATGGGCGTGCTGTGGCGCTTCCTGGGTGCGTCGGCGGCCTACACCGCCGCCGCCGGTCTCGCCGAGTGCCTCGGCGGGCTGCTGCTGTTGTGGCGGCGCACGGCCCTGCTCGGCGCGTTGCTGACGGCCGGTGTCATGAGCCACGTCGTGCTGCTGAACTTCTGCTACGACGTGCCGGTCAAGCTGTACTCGACGCATCTGCTGTTGATGGCGATCGTGATCGCCTGGCGCGACGTCGGGCGATTGCTCGCCGTGCTGTGGCACCATCGGGCAGTGGCCGCCGCTCCGCTGCGGTTGCCGGCGCCGTGGTGGTGGTTCTGGCCGGTCCGGCTGGTCAAGCTGGCGGTGGTCGGCTGGCTGCTGTTCGGCGCGGGCCGACAGCTGCTCGCGAACTGGCACGACCATCGCCGCGCGTTCGGTCCGCTGCACGGCACCTACGAGGTCGAGTCGTTCGCGCGCGACGGCGTCGAGGTCCCGCCGCTGCTCACCGCGGCCGGACGCTGGGGGCAGGTGGTCGTGCAGGACCGTATGGGCCCGAGCCGCAGTGTGACCGTGTGGCTGGTCGATCTGCGCGGGCAGCGGCTGGGGCGGTTCGACGCCAGCGTCGACGACGGCGACGGCCGCCTGACGCTGCACGTGCCGCTGCCGGCCGGGGTCGCCGGACCACCGAGTCCGTCGCCGTTCCGGATCGAGTCGATCGCGAACAGCGGCGACGGCGCCGCGAGCCGCGGCTTCCGGGTCGAGGGCGACGTCGGCGGGACCGCGGTGCGAGCGACGTTGCGCGAACGGCCGCGCGAGCAGCGTCTGCTGCTGTCGCGCGGCTTCCACTGGGTGCAGGATTTCCCGTTCAACCGCTGAGTCGCGCGCGCCGGCGCCGCGACTAGACTGCGGCCGTGACCAACGCGTTCGACCTCGGCCTGGCGCAGGACTTCGGCACTGCTCTGTTGCTCGGCGCGCTGCTCGGCATCGAGCGCGAGAAGCGCAACATGCGCGAAGGCTTCGGCAACGCCGGCCTGCGCAGCTTCGTGATGCTGGCCCAGCTCGGCGCGGTCGGTGGCTTCCTCGGGCTGAAGATGAGCCAGCCGTGGCTGTTGCCGGCCGTGGTGCTGGCCGCGGCCGCGGTCGTCATCGCCGGCTATCAGGCCAGCCTCCAGGTGCGGCCGAAGGCGGTCGGGCTCACCACCGAACTGGCGGCGATCGTCACCTGCCTGCTCGGCGCGCTGGCGACCACCGGCCATCGCGAACTGGCGGTCGGGCTCGGGGTCGGCACCGCGGCCTTGCTCGCCTACAAGCAGCCGTTGCACGAACTGGTCGGCAAGCTCGGCTGGGACGACGTGCTGGTCGGGCTGCGCCTGCTGCTGGCGACGTTCATCGTGCTGCCGCTGCTGCCCGATCGGGCCGTCGATCCGTGGGGGGCGATCAACCCCTACAAGCTGTGGCTGCTGGTGCTGCTGATCTCCGGGCTGTCGTTGATCGGCTACGTCGCGACCCGGTGGTTCGGCCGCGGGCACGGCACCGCGGTCACGGCGGCGACCGGTGGGCTGGTGAGTTCGACCGCGGTGACGTTGGCGTTCGTCAAGCAGAGCCGCGACGAGGGTGCGGTACCGGGGCAGCTGGCGGGTGGCATCCTGCTGGCGTGGTCGATCATGTTCGGGCGCGTGCTGGTCACGGCGACGATCGTCACGCCGGCGCTGCTGGCCAGCATGTGGCTGCCGTTCGTCGCGATGGCGACCGTGTGCGGGCTGATCGCGCTGTGGCTGCTGTGGCGCCACCGCGCCGCGGTCGGCAACGCCGGGGCGGTGCCGATGAAGAACCCGTTCTCGCTGCTGGCGGCGGGCAAGTTCGCGCTGCTGTTCGCGGTGGTGCAGCTGCTGCTGAAGCTCGGTCAGGAATACCTGCCGCAGAGCGGCATCTACGCGGTGGCGGCGCTGGCGGGGCTCACCGACGTCGATGCGGTGACGCTGTCGATGGCCGAACGGGCGCGGCTGCTGCCGGCCGATGCCGGGCTCGCGGTCATCGCGATCGCGGTCGCGAGCGCCAGCAACACGGTCGTGAAGGCCGGCATGGCGGCCGGCATGGGGCGGCACCTCGGTCGCTTCGTGGTGCCGGCGACGGTGCTGGTGCTGGTGGTCGGTCTGGTGGTGCTGCTGCTCGGCTGAACCGCCGGTCGCGCGACGCCGAGAAGCTGCCCCGGAATGGCGCGCGCCCCGTGCGGAGCGAACTCGGCACGGGGCGCGCAGTGGTCAGACGGATGGGGGCCTCAGCCCTTCATCGCCTTCTTCGCGGCCTTCTCGGCGCGCTTTTCCTTCAGGGTCTTCTCGGGCTTCTTCTTCTCGGTCTTCTTTGCGTTTTGGCCCTTGGCCATGGTCGCCTCCTCGGGATCGTTCGATCGTAGGGTTTGGTGGGCGTCGTGCGGCTCGTGCCGGACGCGGTCGCGCTCGCGACGCGCAACAGATTGCGCGGTGAGCGCACGATCATCAAGTGGGCAGCAAGACACTTTCGTGTCGGCGTGCCACACTGTGCGTCGGTGACCGCGTGAACCAGCAACCCAACAACCCGCTGCACGGCGTCACGCTGGCCGCGATCCTCGATCATCTGGTCGCCACGCTCGGCTGGGAGGCGATGGCGAAGGCGGTGCCGGTCAACTGCTTCCTGATCGAGCCGAGCATCACGTCGTCGCTGAAGTTCCTGCGCCGGGTGCCGTGGGCGCGGGCCAAGGTCGAGCAGCTGTATGTGCGCACCTTGGCCAAGCCAAAGCACTGATCAGAACTGCAGGCAGACGCCGTTCGAGAACGAGAAGCCGCCCGGCACCGGCTCGAGCGCGGTGTGCTGCACGAACAGGCGCTGGCCGGCGAACGACGCCGGGGCGGTCAGGGGGAACGTCATGGTGCCGGCGGCGTCGGCGAGGGCGACCACGGTGACGTCGGCGCTGACGTTCAGGAAGCAGCCGCTGGTGCCGAGCAGGGCGTCCAGCGACAGCGGCAGCGGCAGGCCGTTGTAGCTGGTGTTGCTGAGGCCGGCGATCCACAGGCCGATCGACGACGGCGCGTGGCGGATCGAGGTGGTCGAGAACGGCGCGCCGGCCGCGTACGGACCGGTCGCCGACAGCGTCGCGAGGCCGGAGGTCGCATTACAGCGGGTGCCGAACGGCATCGCGAAGCCGCTCGCCTTGGCCACCGCGAGGCCGGCGACGTTGGTGGTCGGCGAGGCGTTGGTCGCGACCAGCGTGGCGGTGCCGTCGTAGTCGACGCGGAACAGGCGGCCGGCGGTGCCGCCGACCAGCAGGTTGCCGTCGCGGTCGATGTCGAGCGCGTTCGGGCCCGCGACGGTGCCGGGCGGGGCGAGGTCGGTGACGTTGCCGGCGCTGTCGACACGGATCAGGCGGTTGGCGGTCAGCACCGCGGCGAGGATGTCCCCGTTGCACGGATCGAACGTGATCCAGGACACGAAGCCGCCGAGGCCGGTGGCGATCGGCACGCCGGTGGTGGTGCCGACCGCGAGACGGAACAGGCCGCCGTTGCCGCCGACGATGACGTCGCCGGTGGTCGCCTGGTAGGCGCCGGCATTGACGCTGGTGCCCCACGGCTGCGCGCCCGTGGACAGGTCGGTGACGACGCCGCCGAGCGTGACCTGGCGCACCTGGTCGGTGCCGGCGTCGGCGACGACGATGTTGCCGACGAAGTCCCAGCTCATCTGGGCAGCGGTGTTGATGCCGTTGGTGATCAACGTGTAGTTGACGGCGCCCGGGCCGGTGATCGTGGCGCGGCCGACGAAGCCGAAGCCGCCGACGATGAAGTCGTTCGGCGCCAGCGGGTCGTGCAGGATCGACTGCGAGGTCGCGGCGCTGGTGCCCTGGAAGCCGGCGGTGGTGTACGGCGTCACGGTGCCGCCGGTGGCGATGCCGAACGCATTGGTCGAGAAGCCGACCATGCCGACATCATTGGTCTGCACCTGGGCGGCGAGGCCGGTGGCGAGGGAGAGGGGGATGGCGAGAAGCAGCAGGTGACGGGTGTGCATGGGTGGTCTCGGGAGGGAGGAGTGTAGGTGCCTCGTCCCGCGGCGGGGCGGTCGAGCGGTGGTTGCTGCTGTCACGAGATCGTCGTCTCTGCTTCGATGCGCCGCGCCGTTCGCGAGGGTTCGTGGCGGTCCCGACCCGCCGTGAGTGAATCCAGTCAGCCCCGCCGAGGCAGGAAAGCCAGCCCGTCCAGCAAGCCTCGCCCGGCCAGCAAACCCGCACGGGGAACCGCTGGCGGCGAGGTCGATGCCTTCGTCGCCGACTGCCGGCATCCGCTGCTGCCGGTGTTGGAGGCCCTGCGCGCGGCGATCCGCGCCGCGGCACCGCAGCTGCAGGAAGGCATCAAGTGGAACGCGCCGAGCTTCGCGAGCGGTGGCGACGACCGGATCACTACCAACCTGAGTGCGAAGGACCGCGTGCGGGTCGTGTTCCACTGCGGCGCCAAGAAGCGGGCGGCGGGTGCGGGGCGGGTCGACGTCGAGGATCACGGCTTGCTCGAGTGGGCGGCCCATGATCGCGGTATCGCGACGTTCCGCAGTGTCGAGGAGGTGGCCGCGGCGCGGTCGGCGTTGGCGGGGCTGGTGCGCGACTGGATCGCGGCGACTACCGGCAAGGCTTGCCGGCACATGGAGCGATGCGTTCAAGATGCTGCAATGATGCTGAAGCCTACCGACGTTCATCCGATCACCGAGTGCAAGCGGAGCACCCCGGAGTTCGTGAAGCGGCTGCGCGCGACTGGGCAGCCCGACGTGCTCGCGATCGATGGTCGCGGTGAGATCGTCGTGCAGCATGCTGCCGCCTACGAACGGCTGCTGGCCATCGTCGAACGGGCCGAGGCAGTCGCTGGTGTGCGCAAGCGCAAACGAAGTTCGTAGTGCGGTTGACCGAAGGGGCGGTGGAGGATCTGCGCCAACTGCAGGCATGGGTCGCCAATCAGCGATCCGCGCAGGCTGCGAACCGGTGGTTCGCGAACCTCAGGCGCCAGGCGCCGATCTTGATGCCGCCTGAAAATCCGTCGGACAGTCCGGGGCGGAACGGTGTGGATGGGGTCGAGGCGCCCGCCGGCGCCCGCACACCGCCTTCCCATGACCCGATCTCCACTGCTCCCGTTCCTTCTCGCCGCGCCTCTCTGGCACGGCCTCCTGCTGGGCCAGCAGCCCCCGGCCCAATCCACCCCGACGCCGGTCCTCGACCAGGCGTTCCGGCAGTTCGCCGCGCTGCAGCACGACGAAGGCCGGCTGGTCGGGGCGGGCGTCGACTATCGCGCGCGCTTCGACCGCGACGGAGCCCAGTTCACGCCGGCCCTCGGCGAACAGGCGCCGATCGAGTTCCCGGTGACTCTGCGCGGCGTGGCCTTCGGGCGTGGGGCGGCAAGGCAGTCGCTGGACGCGGTCGAGCCGACCTTCCGCGACCGCACGGTGTCGTTCCGCCGCGGCGCGGTCGACGAGACGTACGAGGTGCGGCCGACCGGGCTGAAGCAGTCCTTCGTGTTCGACGAACGGCCGGCCGGGGAGGGCGATCTCGTGGTCGCGGTCCAGGTGGCGACGCAGCTCGCGCTGCAGGCGCAGGGTGACGACGCGGTGTCGTTCGGCAACGAGTTCGGCGGTGTGAGGATCACCTCGGTGCTCGGCATCGACGCGCGCGGCTCCACCTGCGCGGGCAGCATGTCCTACGAAGGCGACCAGCTGCTGCTCCGGCTGCCGGCGGCGTTCGTCGACCACGCGGCGCTGCCGCTGGTGCTCGATCCGATGGTCGGTGCCGTGTTCACGGTCAACGCGACCGGCCGCAACCTCGATCCGCAGGTGGCCTATGACGCGGGCCTCGGCAAGTACCTGGTCGTCTGGTGGCGGCGCCTGTCGGCCAGCACCGGCGACATCTACGGGCAGTTCGTCAACCGCGAGACCACCGCCGGTGCCGACCTGTCGGGCAGCTCGGTCGTGATCCGCAGCGGCGCGAACTCGCAGCGCGCGCGGGTCGCCGACTGCAGCGTGCGCAATGCGTTCGTGGTCGGCTGGCAGGACACCGTGACGTTGGCGCCGTTGCCGACGCACCGCGATCTGTTCGTGCGCGGCGTTTCGCCGACGGCGCTCGGGGCGACGGTGCCGATCGCGCCCTCGGTGAGCGACGAGAACGGCCTCGAGATGGCCGGCAACGCCACCGAGAGCAGTTCGACGGTGCTGTGCGCATGGCTCACCGACGGCGACGTCATGCTCACCACCGTCAGCATGTCGGCGAGCCTCGGCTTCACGCCTGGCGCGATGGTGACGGCCAGTGGCGCTGGCACCAACACCGCCGTGCGCCTGCCGCGCAGCGGTGGCGCCGCCAACCGCTGCATGCTCGGCTGGCTCACCGCCGCGGGCACGATCGGCACGCGCACCTACGTCGGCACGACGCAGGTCGGCACCGGCAACACCCTGGGCGGTGTGCGCGCCTATTCGGGCTTCGCGCTCGACGGCGACGGCGAGAACTGGTTCCTCGCCGCGCAGATGCTCGAAGAAGGTTCGACGACGCTGAACGACATCACCGCGATGACGTTCGGCTGGAACAACCTGACCAACCAGCGCGACCTGCAGAACACCGGCGTGGTCTCGGCCATCACCGGTTTGCAGGACTTCCGGCCGACGGTGGCGATGAGCGGCCGCAATGCGGTGGTCGCGTGGACGCAGGGCTCCACGACGCAGGCGCTCGGTCTGCGCACGTTCGGCCAGAGCCTGTGTCTGCCGTGCGAACCCGTGATCACGGTGCAGCCGGGCGTCACCGGCCAGCAGCTGGTCGCGTGCCTCGCCTCGCAGGCGAGCGGCGGCGAGACCGGCAGTACGCGCGACGACGCGCTGATCGTCTGGCAGGGCGACACCGGCACGACGAGTGCAGTGCAGGCCCAGCGTTGGACGCCCGCCGACGGCATCGCGACCACGGTGGCACCTGGCTGCGGTGGTCTCACCGCGACGGCCGTAGACGAGTGCTCGAGCCACCTGGGCAGCCACCACATGTCGATCCTGCAGAACGCGCCGCCCAACGGCCTCTGCTGGCTCGTGCTGGGCTTCACCCGCCGCGACGCGAGCGGCTGCGGCACCTGCGTGCTGGTGCCCGACCTCGCCACCGCGTTCGTCCTCGGCATCACGAGCACCGACGACTATGGCAACGCCGCCTTCAGCATCCCGATCGCCGGCGGCAGCCAACTGATCGGCCTCTCCTACTACCAGCAGTGGCTGGTGCAGGACTTCGCCACGCCCGGTTGCTCCACCTTCCTGTTCGACCTCTCCAACGCCCTGCAAGTCACCATCCAGTGAGCCCCGCCATGAACTCCCCAAGGAACCCGCTCCCCGGCCTGTCGGCGCTCGCACTCGTCAGTGCGCTCGGCTTCGCGCAGTCGCCGATCTCCTCTGTTCCCGTCACTGCTTCGGCCGGCATGCGCCAAGGCCACGGCCTGCGCGCCGATGGCGATGGCCTGCTCGGCTGCGGCAACGACTACCTCGTGCGCTTCGATGGCAATGGCGCGCACTTCACGCCGGTTCTGGGCATGAATGCGCCAGCGGTGGCGCCGCTGCAGCTCGCGCTGCAATCGATCCATCGCGGCACGACGCCGCTGCCCTGCGACCTGCAGGATGCGCCGGCGCTGGACGGTGACACGGCCGTCTACGACCGTTCGCCGGTGATCCGCGAACGCTACGAACTGCGCGACGACGGGATGGAGCAGTCGTTCGTGTTCGACACGCTGCCCGGCCGCGGCGATCTCGTCGTGCGCTGTCGCCTCGGCGGTCTCGGCGAGTCGGCGGTGGTTGCCGAGGACGGCGGTCTCGACTTCGTGCGCGACGGCCAGCGCCTCGCGCACATGGGCACGGTGACCGGTATCGACGCCAACGGTGCGCGAGCGCGCGGTGCGATCCGCCGCGTCGGCGACCACGTCGAACTGTCCCTGCCGGCCTCGTTCGTCGATCGCGCGGCGTTGCCGTTGGTGCTCGACCCGTTCGTCAGCGGGGCCCAGGGCATCGCCGTGGTCACGCCGAACGACAGCGCGCCGCACATGGTCTGGCACGCGCAACTGCAGCGCTGGCTGTGCGTCTTCGAGCGCGCGGTGTCGGCGACGCAGAAGGACGTGATGATCCGCCCGTTGGCGCCGAACGGCTCCCTCGGCTCGCTGCTGCCCGTCGCCAGCGTCGCGGGCTCGTTCTCGCGGGCGCCGCGCATCGCCTACCACACCGGTAGCAACCGCTGCATCGTGGTCTACCAGCAGGGCGACTCGGAGTTCGCGCTGAACACGATCATGGGCGCCGTCATCGACGGCCTCGCCACGACGATCACGCCGTTCACGGTCACCGTCGGGGCGGCCCACTACTTCACGCCCGACCTCTCCGGCGACCCGAGTGGCAATGGCCAGGGCATCATCGCCTACGCGCGGCAGAGCCTCTCCAGCGGTCTGTTCCTGCGCAACTACACTCTGGGTGCCACGGGCGTGCCGACGATCGGCATCGAACGAGCGCTGACGATCAACGCCACGGCCGTGCGGCCGCGCGTGGCGAAGTCGTCGCCCACGGCGATCGCCGTCACCTACGAGCAGAAGCCGGGCAACTACTCGTACGTCTATGTCCAGGCGGTCTCGGGCCTCGGCAACCTGCTCGGTTCGCCCGCCGCGATCGGCAACCTCGATGGCCCCGATCTGCACCAGCCCGACATCGATGGCGATGGCACGCGCTTCATGATGGCGTTCGAGTACCAGCGCGGCCTGGGCGATCGCGACGTGTCGATCGCGGAGTGGAACTGGAACGGCTCCAGCTGGGGCGCGCCCGTGGCGACGGCCGCCGTGGGCCAGATGATCGGCACCGACGAGGGCGCGCCGACCGTGGCCTTGCTGGGTCCGAAGTACGCGATCGCCTGGCAACAGACGATCGGCTTCCTCAGCAGCATCGTGCAGTGCCGCAACTTCTCGCGCACCGGTTGCATCGAGTGCGGCGCGCAGGTGACCGTGCCGTTGTCCGGGTCGATGGCCCAGCCGACACTCGCGAGCACCTACGCCAGCGGGGCCAGCAACAACATGGCGTTGCTCGGGGTCACGGCGGCGGCGCAGTTGTTCCCGCCCTCGGGGGACGTGTATGGCTGCCAGTGGAACGCATACACGCCGGTGACCCCGACCGTGCTGTCGGCGGGTTGCGGCCACCCGATGACGCTGTCGCTGGTCGGCGCGCCCGGCATCGGCAACACGACGTTCGGCTTCTCGATGTCGACCACCGACCCACAGGCTGCGATCGGCGGGTTCGTGCTCGGCATCGGCCTCTCGACGCCGCTCCTGCCGTGCGGCACGTGCCTGATCGTGAATCCGGTGGTGACCAACCTCGCGGTGCTGTCGGGTGGTGCGACCAGCTACCCGCTGGCGCTGCCGTGCGACCAGTCGCTGATCGGTTTCCCGCTCCAGGCCCAGGCCGCCACGATCGGCAGCGTGCAGAACGTCTGCCCGGCGCTGAACACGCTGTCGCTGTCGCCGGCGATCGCGTTCTCGATCGCCGAGTGATCCGCGCCCGGAACTCCTCCTGCTCCCCGGCAACACGCTACCATCCGCCGCCCAATGCCGGATCGCACCGAACTCGTGCAGCGTCTGTTCCTCGCGGCCTGCAAGATGGCTGGTGAGGAGCGGCGCCGCCTGCTCGACGACGGGTGCGGCGGCGATCGCGCGCTGCGCGCCGAAGTGGAGGAACTGCTGCAGCTCGACGCCGACACGCCGTTCCTCGGCGAGGACGATCTGCTGGCGTTGCGCGGCCCGCTGGCCGCGCCGGCGCCGCTGCCCGCGCAGATCGCCGGCTACCGCATCCTCGCGGTGCTCGGCAGCGGCGGCATGGGCGTGGTCTACCGCGCCGAACAGCAGAACCCGCCGCGGCAGGTGGCCCTCAAGGTGCTGGCGCCGGGGCTCGGTGGGCCCGCCGCGCAAGCACGGTTCGCGCTCGAGGCCGAGGCGCTGGGGCGCCTGCAGCACCCGGGCATCGCGCAGATCCTGCAGGCGGGCACCTATGCGTCGCCGCTGGGCGAGCAGCCGTTCCTGGCGATGGAGCTGGTCGACGGCGAGCCGCTGCCCGACTGGGTGGCGCGCGCGCAGCCGACGGTGCGAGCGCGCCTGCAGCTCCTGATCGAGCTGTGCGCGGCAGTGCAGCACGCGCACGAGAAGGGTCTGATCCACCGTGATCTCAAACCCGGCAACGTGATCGTGGACCGCGCGGGCCGCGCCAAGGTGCTGGACTTCGGCATCGCCCGGTTCGTCGACGACGACCGATCGCGCACGCTGCAGACGATGACGGGGCAGGTGCTCGGCACGCTCGCGTACATGAGCCCCGAGCAGGCCATCGGCCAGCACGAACGGGTCGATGTGCGCACCGATGTCTACGCGCTCGGCGTGCTCGGCTACGAGCTGCTCACCGGTGCCCTGCCGATCGACGTCGCCGGTACGCCGTGGACCACGGCGGTGCGGCGCCTGTGCGAAGCCGACCCGCGCCGGCTCGGCGAGCACGATCGCCGCTGGCGTGGTGACCTCGAGACGATCTTCGCGATGGCGCTGCGCAAGGAGCCCGAACGCCGCTACGGCTCGGCGCAGGCCCTGGCCGACGATCTGCGGCGGTTCCTCGCCCACGAGCCGATCCAGGCGCGGCCGGCGACGACGTTCTACGTGGTGCAGCGCTTCGCACGGCGGCATCGAGGCCTCGTCGCGGGCGGTGTGTTGGCGACCCTGGCGCTGATCGGCGGCACGGCCGTGTCGGTCGCCTGGGCGATGCGCGCCGACGCCGCCGAACGGCAAGCCAGGGCCGAGACGCTGGTCGCCAACCGCACCGTCGAGTTCGTGCGGCGACTGTTCGCCGCCGCCGCGCCCCGCGTCGCCCTCGGCCAGACGATCACGGCCCGGGATCTCGTCGCCGAGGGCAGTCGCAACATCGGCCGCGATCTCGCCGACGAGCCGGTACTGCGGGCCAGGCTCGAAGGGCTGCTCGGTACCGTGCTCTCCGAACTCGGCGATCACGCCACCGCCGAGCCGATGCTCGCCGATGCCCTCGCCGTCCGGCGCGCCGAGTGCAAGGGCGACGACGAGCGTGTGGTCGCTGCGCTCTACGACTTCGGTCGTGTGCAGTTGATGCTCGGCAAGCTCGATGCCGCCACGCAGAGTTTCCACGAGGGCGTGCAGATGGCCGATCGTCTCGCGTTGCCGAAGAGCCGGATCGTGGCCAAGCTGCACCAGGGGTGCGGCATCTGCGCGTTCGAGCGCCGCGACTTCGCCACCGCCCAGACCGAGTTCGAGACCGCGTTCGCGATCGCCGACGGCGTGGCGACCACCGCCGACCTCGCCGACCTGCTGGTGCAGCAAGCGAACCTGCAGCAGATGCAGCGGCACCTGCCGCAGGCCGAGGCCCTGTTCGAGCGGGCCGACGCGCTGCTGCAGACGGCCGACGATCCGCTGCAGCGAGCGACCGTGGCGACGAGTCTGGGCAACCTGCGCGTTGCCCAGGGACGAGTCGTCGAAGCCGAGGAGCAGTTCCGCCGCGCGCTCCAGCTCGGCGAACAACAGCTCGGCCCGGACCATCCGGTGTTGATCCGGCGCCTCTGCAACCTGGCCGGCGTCCTGGGGCAGACCGGTCGCGTCGCCGAGGCGGAACCGCTGCTCGAGCGGGCGGTGGCGCTCGGCAAGGGCGTGGATGCTCGTTTCGACGACGGGGTCGCCAATGCCTGTGTCAACCTGGGCAACGTGCGGGCGATGGCCGGGCGGTTCGAGGATGCGCTGCTGCTGTGGCAGCAGGCGCTCGCGATCCGCGAAGGCCGCGATGGCAATGGTGGTAGGGAGGTGGTGGACATCCTCGAGCGCATCGCGACCTTGCTGGGCCAGATGGGGCGTGGCGACGAGGCGGATGCAGTGCGCGCCCGCATCGACGCGATCCGCGACAAGCGCCGGTGAGCCAGGGCGCCGGGAATGCCGCCCTACGCCCGGGCTTCGGCATCCTCTAGGATCTTGCCCCTCGTGAGTTCGGCCCCGCATTCGATCACCCTCTGCCTGCAGCGCATGCGCGACGGCGATCCCGCCGCGGCCGGGGAACTGTTGCCACTCGTCTACGGCGAGTTGCGCGCGATCGCCGGCCAGATGATGCGCGTCGGGCGCCCGGGGCACACGCTGCAGCCGACGGCGCTCGTGCACGAGGCATGGCTCAAGATCGACCGTGCGGCAGGTGGTGGTGGCCAACTGCGCGATCGCGAGCACTTCCTGGCGGTGGCAGCGACGGCGATGCGCCAGGTGCTGGTCAACCACGCCCGCGAACGGCGCGCCCAGAAGCGCGGCGGCGACGTGGCGCGCGTGCCGCTCGACGACCACCTCGACATCGTCGAGAGCAAGGCGGGCAGTCTGGTCGAGCTCGACGACGTGCTGCAGCGGTTCGCGCACCGCCATCCGCGCGCGGCGAGGGTCGTCGAGTTGCGCGTGTTCGGCGGACTGTCGATCGAGGAGGCGGCGCGCACGCTCGGCGTCGCGGACAGCACGATCAGCGAGGACTGGCGGTTCGCGCGGGTGTGGCTGGCGCGGGAGTTGCCGGAGAGTGCGATGGGGCGCGGGTTCCCGGCTTCGTAGCCCGTGTCGCTCGTGCTCGTGCCGCGTTCGTTGCGTGCGGCTCGGCCTCGCCGCCGCCTCACACCGCGAGCTTCGACAGATCCGCGATGCGGTTCATCAGCGCCTGCAGCTGCCCCAGCAACGCCAGCCGGTTGTTGCGCAGCGCCACATCCTCGGCGTTGACCATCACCTGATCGAAGAACGCATCGACCGGCGTGCGCAATGCCGCGCAAGCGATCAGTCCACCCTGATGGTCGCCGGCGTCGAACTTCGGCCCCGCCACCGCGGTCACCGCGCCGAGCGCCCGATGCAGTTCCTGCTCCGCGCTCTCCTGCAGCAGCTCGGGCCGCACCGTGGTCGGCAGCGCACCCTCGACCTTGCGCAGGATGTTGCCGATCCGCTTGTTGGCGGCCGCCAGCGCCTGCGCCTCCGGCAGTGCCGCGAACGCGCGCACCGCCGCGAGCCGCTGCGGCACGTCGGCGAGCAGCTGCGGCCGCAGGCTCACCACCGCATCGATCTCCTGCGGCTTGTAGCCCTGGTCCTTCAGCACCGAGCCGAGCCGGTCGAACACGAACTCCTGCAGGGCCTGGCTCGGGTCCTGGATCAGGGCGCCGAACGCCGGCACCGCCAGCGCGATCGCCGCGTCGAGTCGGAGCGGCAGCTGCTTCTCGAGCATCATGCGCACCACGCCGAGCGCGTGCCGCCGCAGCGCGAACGGATCCTTGTCGCCGGTCGGCACCTGGCCGATGCCGAACAGGCCGACCAGCGTCTCCAGCTTGTCGGCCAGCGCCACGCAGACGCCGACCGCCGAACGCGGCAGCGCGTCGCCGGCGAAGCGCGGCCGGTAGTGGTCCTCGATCGCCTCGGCGATCGCCGCCGGCTCGCTGTCGTGCCGCGCGTAGTAGTTGCCCATCACCCCCTGCAGCTCGGGGAACTCGCCGACCATCTCGGTCAGCAGGTCGGCCTTCGCCAGCGTCGCCGCGCGTTCGGCCAGCTGCGCCAGCGCGTCGCCGCCGAGGCGTGCGCCGAGCTCGCGCGCGATCGTGCGCACGCGTTCGGAACGTTCGCCCTGGCTGCCGAGCTTGTTGTGGTAGACGACCTTGGCGAGGCCGGGCAGGCGGTCGCGCAACGTCTTCTTCCGGTCCTGGTCGAAGAAGAACTTCGCGTCGGCGAGGCGCGGGCGCACCACGCGTTCGTTGCCGCCGATCACCGCGCTCGGGTCGGCCGGACGGATGTTGCTGACCACCAGGAAGCGGTCGGTCAACTTGCCGTTGGCATCGAGCAGCGGGAAGTACTTCTGGTTCTGCTTCATCGTCAGGATGAGGCATTCCTGCGGCACCGCGAGGAACTCGGGCTCGAAGCGGCACAGCAGCACGTTGGGTCGCTCGACCAGCGCGGTGACTTCGTCGAGCAGGGCGGCATCGTCGATCGGCACCAGGCCCTGCTCGCGCGCCTTGCTCTGCAGCTGCCGTTCGACCTCGGCCCGCCGCGCCGCGAACGACGGCAGCACGGCGCCCTCCTGTTCGAGCTGGGTCGCGTAGCTGTCGGCCTCGCGCACGCTCACTTCCGGCTGCTTGCTCTCGAAGCGGTGGCCGCGCGTGAGGCGGCCCGACTGCAGGCCGAGCGCCTGGATCGGCACGACGTCGCTGCCGTGCAGCGCCAGCAGGCCGTGCGCCGGGCGCACGAACGTGACGTTGCTCCAGCCATCGGCGAGCTGGTAGGTCATCACCTTCGGGGTCGGCAGCTTCGCCAGTGAGTCGTCGAGTGCCTTCTGCAGGCCCGTGGCGAGCGTGGTGCCCGGTTCGATCTTGTCGAGGAACAGCGTCTCGGCCTTGCCGTCGACGGCGCGCTTCAGGCCCGGCACCGCGCTGGCGTCGGCGCCGACCGCGGCCAGCTTCTTCAGCAGCACCGGCGTCGGCTGGCCGGTGGCGTCGAGTCCGACGCTGACCGGCACCAGCTTCACCTGCACGGCCTTGTCGGCGGCACGCGCGGCCACCTGCGTGAGATGCACGGCGAGCCGCCGCGGCGATGCGAACGTGGTCGCCACCGAGGTGCCGGCGCACAGGCCCTGGGCCTTCAGGCTCTCGTGCAGCACGGCGCCGAACGCGTCGCCGAGCTTCTTCAGCGACTTCGGCGGCAGCTCTTCGACCGACAGTTCGACCAGCAGGCTCTTCGTGCTCATGGTGCGGGGCGAGGATCCTACGGGCTGCGCGGGGGCAGGCCAGTGTGCGGAATCGTCGGTCGATCCGGATCCTGCCTCAACCCTGGCCGCGCGGCTCCGGCACCGTGCGATCGCCGTCGATGGTGACGTCGACCGCGGCATGGAACACGCGGCCGCGGTCGTCGAACTCGCGCACCAGGGTCAACATCGCGCCGAGATCCGCTGTCACCTTGCCCTGGAACACGACCTTGTCGTTGGCGGTGATCGTCACGTCCTTGCCGAAGTCGACCATGCTCGGGTGCAGCAGGATGCGCAGCCGCCGCGCGTTCTCGGTGACCAGCTCGATGCGGTTGCCGGGCTGCACGGCGGCGAACGCCTTCTGCACGCGGCGCTCGGCCGGCACGTCGGCGGCCGGGGCGAAGAAGCGCAACCAGAACATCGTCGACAGCTCGATCGGCCGCTCCGGCCGCCAGCTGTGTTCCTGGCCCCAGCGCTCGTTCTTCTCCGCGCTCGCGAACTGCAGGCCGCCGATGCGCGCCCAGACCTGCTTGCGGTAGAGGTCGCGGCGCGCGCCGGCGAAGAACTCACCGACCTTCTCGACCTCATCGGCGAAGATCTCGTGGCCGCCGTCCTTCTCGCGGCAGATCCACGGGTAGCGCCGTTCCTGCAGGTGCGCGGCGATGATGCGGTTGAACTCGTTGATCTGGTAGGGCTCGTCCTTGCCGAACGTCGTGTAGCCCTTGGTGTTGATCAGGTTCCACACGTCCTGCGACTTCACGTAGTCGTAGCCGCCCGACATCGGGCTGACCGCCGCCCAGCGATCGGTGAACCAGAACGCGCTGCGCCACGTCGCATGGCCGCCCATCGAGTGGCCGGTCAGGAAGATGCGGTCCGGGTCGATGTGGAAGTCGCGCTGCATGCGCGCGATCGCCGAGAACAGCAGCGAGGTGCCGAGCTGCATCCAGCCGCGGTCGCTGAGCGGTGCGACCAGCAGGAAGCCGTGGCGTTCGGCCGCCTCGAGCCAGAACGGTCGCATGCCGCCGAGTGCGGCCTTGGCGCCGAAGTCGAGGTCGCGCGCCGCGCTGCCGCCGTGGGCGATGACGACCAGCGGAGTCGGTTTGGCCGGGTCGTACGACTTCGGCACGTAGACGTAGTGTTCGGTGGTGTGGTCGAAGTGGTCGCTCGGCAGCGGCAGGCGGGCGCTGAGTCTGCCGCGCGGCTCGGCGACCGGCGGGTAGGTGGGGCGGCCGGCGCGCAGGATCGTCTCGAGGGCGGTGGCGTCGAGGTTCGCGGCGCGCAGTTCGGCGACCAACGGAGCGGGGTCGGTGTTCGACCAGCGGTCGAGCAGGAAGGTGTCGACGGCGGTGCTGAGTTCGGGGGTGACCTGGGCCACCGATGGACTCGCGAGCAGCAGACACGGGAGCAGGAGTCGTCGCATGCCGACACTATGCAGGAAGGTGACGCGGTGTTGGTTTGCCCTTGCTCACTGGCGGAGCGAGGCGAGCATCTCTGCCATGCTCTTCGCCCTCCTGCTGATCACCTGCGGCCTGCTGGCAGCTTCCAACCTCATCATCGCCAAGCGCCCCGACGCCAAGGCGCTCTTCGACATGGTGGCGCCGTTCGCCGGCATTCTCGGCCTCGTGCTGCTGGGGCTCGGCGTGCTCCACCTGATCAAGTACGCCACCCTGCTCGGACTGATCGGGCTGTTGACCTGCGTGCTCGCGATCCTGCTCGGGTTCCTGCAGAGCTTCGGCCTGATCGGCAAGTTGCTCGGCGGCAAGAGCCCCGAGGCCATTGCCAAGGGCGAGCAGCTGCGCGCCAAGTTGACCACCGTCCAGATCCCGCTCGGCATCGCCGGGGTCGCGCTGGGCATCTATTCGCTGATCTGACCGCTGCTCCGGCGGGCACCGGGGCGGCCGTGCGCATTCCGGGCAGTCATCGGTTGACCGCGGCGCCGGCCCTCAGGCCGGCTTGGCCGCGGCGAGCTTCGCGAGCACTTCGGCGGCCCAGGGCTTCGGCGCCATCGGGAAGCC
>JALORC010000097.1 GCA_025459175.1 Planctomycetota bacterium
CGACGGCGTGCTGTCGACGCGGACCTTCCCGATCGCACAGCGCTACCTGCACGTGCGCACCGCCGGCCGCGGCGGCCGCCTGAAGGTGATCGTCGACGGCTTCCACCTGGTGCGCGAACCGATCTACGGCCGCCTGCACCGCACGATCGACGACCCGAACGCGCACTGGGTCACGTTCGACCTGCAGACCTGGCTCGGCAAACCGGCATACCTGCAGTGCCTCGACCAGCGCACGCCCGACCTCGCCGACCCGCACCGCGAACGTTCGCAGCATGCCGCCGACGCGTGGCTCGCAGTGCAGAGCGTGGTGCTGTCGCCGCACCCGGACGCGCCGCGCTGCCGCGATTTAGCGCCGCTGCCACCGCCGGGCTGGAGCACGTTGCCGAACTCGGTCAGACTGGCCCTGGACGCCTTGCGCACCGCGGTCGATGCGCTGCCGGTGTCGCCGACGTTGCCGGCACTGGCCGATGGCAGCGGGCACGACAGCCACGTGTTCGTGCGCGGCGACCACCGGCGGCCCGGCGCCCCCGCACCACGTCGCTTCCTGCAAGCGCTCGCCGGCGACGCGCCGCTGCCGACCGGTCCCGGCAGCGGCCGGCTCGCGCTCGCCGACGCGCTGCTGGCGGCCGACAACCCGCTGCTGGCGCGCGTGTTCGTCAATCGCCTCTGGCACCATCGGTTCGGCCGCGGCCTCGTGCGCACCGTCGACAACCTCGGCGCGCTCGGTGAGCCGCCGAGCCATGCCGAACTGCTCGACTGGCTCGCTGGCGCGGCGATCGCGAACGGTTGGTCGACCAGGCACATCGTGCGCACGCTCGTCACCTCGGCCGCCTACCGCCAGGACAGTCGCCGCCGCGACGATGCCGAGCGCATCGATCCGAACAACCTGCTGCTGCATCGCCAGAACGTGCGCCGACTCGACGCCGAAGCGGTGCGCGACAGCCTGCTGGCGCACAGCGGCCGCCTCGATCCGCGCCGCTTCGGCGCGCCGGTCGACCTGCCGCTCGACACGTTGATCGACGCGCGCGGGCGACCGCCCCGCAGCGGCCCGCTCGACGGCGAGGGCCGCCGCAGCATCTATCTCGCCGTGCGGCGCAACTTCCTGTCGCCGTTCCTGCTCGCGTTCGACCTGCCGTTGCCGTTCGCGACCGTCGGCGCCCGCAATCTGTCGAACGTGCCGGCGCAGGCGCTGGCATTGGCGAACGACCCGTTCGTGCACGCCGAGTGCGCACGCTGGGCCGACCGGCTGCAGCGCGAGTTGCCGGCCGACGACCCCGAGCCGCGCCTCGCGCTCGCCTACTGGCAGCTTTTCGGCCGCGCCCCCGATGTCGAGGAACTGGCGCTGTGCCGCGGTCTGATGACCGGTGGCGACGGCGACGGTGACAGCGATTGGGCCGGTCTGCTGCACGCGCTCGTCAACACCACCGAGTTCCTGTACCTGCGATGACGCGGCCCTCGATCGAACCAGGTGGCAGTGCGCACCCGACGCGGCGCCAGTTCCTGCAGCGCGCCGCCAACGGCTTCGCCATGCTGCCGCTCGCGCACCTGGCCCGCACCGGCGATGGCGCCCTGGTGCGTCACCACGCGCCCCGCGCACGGTCGGTGATCTTCCTCTACATGGACGGCGGGCCGAGCGCGCAGGACCTGTTCGACCACAAGCCGCGGCTGGTCGCCGACCACGGCAAGCCGTTCGCGCTGCCGAAGGCGCCGACGCAGTTCAACGACGACGGCAACACCACCGGGCCGTGTGCGACGTTCCGCCAGCACGGCGACAGCGGCCAGTGGATCAGCGACCTGCTGCCGCACCTCGCGGGGCAGGCCGACCGCTTGTGTGTGGTGCGCTCGATGGTCGCCGACTTCAGCGAGCACACCAACGCCAACTACTTCCTGCACACCGGCCACGGTCTGCAGGGCCGGCCGAGCTTCGGGACCTGGATCGGCTACGGGCTCGGCAGCGACGCCGCCGACCTGCCCGCCTACGTGGTGCTGAACGGCGGCCTGGTGCCGCCGGGCGGCATCGACAACTTCGGCGCCGGCTTCCTGCCCGCACACGCGCAGGGCTCGGTGTTCCGGATGCGCGGCGAAGCGGTCGCCAACATCGCGCCGCGCGAAGCCGATCCCTCGCGCCAGCGGCGCCAGCTCGAGCTCGCGCGCGCGCTCGACGCCCACCAGCGCGCGCGGCTCGGCGCCGAGCCGGCGCTCGACGCCGCGATCCGCAACCACGAACTCGCGTTCCGCATGCAGGCGGCGGTGCCGGAGCTGCTCGCGCTCGACGGCGAAGCGGCGCGGCTGCGGACCCTCTACGGTTGCGACGACGACTACGAACCGACCCGCACGTTCGCGCGGCAGTGCATGCTGGCGCGGCGGCTGGTCGAACGCGGCGTGCGCTTCGTGCAGCTGACCTGCCCCGACACCGGGCACGATCGCTGGGACCAGCACAACAACCTCGCCGTCGGCCTGCGCGACAACTGCCGCATGGTCGACCGCCCGATCGCCGCGCTGCTCGCGGACCTGTCGGCGCGCGGGCTGCTCGACGAGACCATCGTGCTGTGGGGCGGCGAGTTCGGTCGCACGCCGTTCGCGCAAGGCAGCTCGGGCCGCGACCACAACCCGTTCGGCTTCACGATGTGGATGTGCGGCGGCGGCTTCCGCGCCGGCCACAGCCATGGTGCGACCGACGAGTTCGGCTACCGGGCCGCGGTCGATCCGGTGACGATCCACGACCTGCACGCGACGCTGCTGTGGCAGCTCGGCATCGATCACGAGCGCTTCACCTACCGCTTCGGCGGCCGCGACCTGCGGCTCACCGACGTCTACGGCACGGTGCAGAAGGGCCTGCTGGCGTGAACCGCACCGCCCGCATCGGGTAGAACGCGCCGATGCTCTCCCGCCGCTCCCTGCTCGCCTCCACTCCCGCGGCCGCCGTCGGTGGCCTGTCGCTGTCCCGCATCGCGCGCCCCACCGGCCAGGACCCGGCCGGCAACCGGCCGGCGAAGCCCGCCGCGACGCCTAAGACGAAGTTCGCCGCCAACGTCGAGATGTGGTGGGGCGGCCTGCCGTTCCTCGATCGCATCAAGCAGGCGCACGCGCTCGGCTTCCCGGCCATCGAGTTCTGGCCGTGGCGCGGCAAGGACCTCGCCGCGATCGCGGCGCTGACCAAGGAACTCGGCATCACCACAGCACAGTTCACCGCGTGGGGCTTCTCGCCGGGCCTCAACCAACAGAAGCATCACGCCCAGTTCGTGGCCGAGATCGAGGCCTCGTGCGCGGCCGCCAAGCAGCTCGACTGCAAGATGATGACCGTCGTCGGCGGCAACGACGTGAAGGGCATGACCCAGGCGGAGATGCACGACCAGATCATCGCCGGCCTGAAGCTCGCGGCGCCCATCGCCGAGCGCGAGGGCATCATGCTGATCCTCGAGCCGATGAACATCCGCGTCGACCACAAGGGCCACTGCCTCTACGGCAGCGAGGCGGCGGTGAAGATCTGCCGCGCGGTCGGCTCGCCGATGGTCAAGATCAACTGGGACCTCTACCACTGCCACATCAGCGAGGGCGACCTCTGCGGCCACCTGCGCGACGGTTTCGACCAGCTCGGCTACGTGCAGCTCGCCGATCACCCGGGCCGCACCGAGCCCGGCACCGGCGAGATCCACTATCCGCGGGTGCTGAAGGAACTGCAGGCGCTCGGCTACCGCGGCTTCGTCGGCGTCGAGTGCAGTCCGAGCAAGCCCGAGGCGGAAGCGGCGCTCGGGCTGTGGCACGCCGACCAATGGTGAGCGCCCCCTGGCGCCGCGCGGTGCTTCGGTGACAATGCCGCGGCGCGGAGCCCCCGCGCCGAGGCGCCCATGTTCGCACTGCTCGCGCTGCTCGCACTCTCGCCGCAACAACCTGCCGCCACCACGCGGTCGGTGGCGGCGTCGACGCCGGCGACCGTGGCATCAACCGACGACGTCTGGTTCCGGCCCGAGCAGGCCGCCGCGTGTGCCGCGGCCGCCGAACGCGGCCTGCAGTGGCTCGCGCTGCGGCAACTGCCGGCCGGCTGCTGGACCGGCTACGTCGGGCACAAGATGCAGGACGACTACGAACTGCTCGGCCAGGCGCTGCAGCCCGAGGACCAGCGGCGCCTCGATCGGGGCCACCCGGGCGTCACCGCATTGTGCGGCATGGCGTTCCTCGCCGGCGGCAACCTGCCCGACCGCGGCCGCCACGCCGAGGTCGTCGACCGCACGGTCGCCTACATCTGCCGCACCGCGCAGGAGAACGGCCTGCTGACCGACTCCGGCGAACGCATGTACGGGCACGCGTTCGCGACGCTGTTCCTGGCCGAGGTCTACGGCATGGCGGCGCACGAGACCGCCAAGAGCACGCTCGAGCGCGCCGTCAACCTGATCGTCGACAGCCAGAACCAGCACGGCGGCTGGCGCTACAACGCGTTCGACCGCGAGACCGATCTGTCGGTGACCGTGTGCCAGATGCAGGCGCTGCGCGCGGCGCGCAACATCGGCATCCGCGTGCCGAAGGAGACCATCGACCAGGCGCTGGCCTACGTGCAGCAGAGCCGCGTCGAGGCCGGGCGCCACCGCGGCCTGTTCTACTACAAGATCCACGGCCGCGGCGCCTACACCAAGCCCGACGAGTATGCGATCAACGCCGCGGCGCTGACCGCCCTCAGCAGTGCCGGCATCCACGACGACGACATACGCGACCCGGTGCTGAACTTCCTCGACCGCGAGTACGCGACGCTGGTCGACTACTACCGGACCCACTTCTACTACTGGTACGGCAACTACTACGCGGCCCAGGCCTTCTACCAGCACGGCGGCGCCCCACTGCGGCGGTTCTTCGCGCGCCTCAGCGACGACCTGCTGCAGAGCCAGCAGCCCGACGGCCGCTGGGTGAACCGCACCGGGCCGGGCGACGAGATGGGCACGGCGATCGCCTGCATCCTGCTGCAGATGCCCAAGCAGTACCTGCCGATCTTCCAGCGCTGACGCCGCCGCGGCAGGCGGCCTGCCGAGTCCGGTCCCACCGATCTTTGGGCTTGAATCCGCCCCCCCGCCGGTGACGATCGGCGGCCGGTCAACAACGGTCAGTCAGGGCGTATGCGCTACCACACCGCACGTGTCGTTCTCGGTGCGTGCCTTCTCGTCGCGTCAGCCGCGGCGCAGGCACCAGTTCCCCAACCTCGCACGGTTCCGCTCCCGGGATCGACGTTCACTCGCGAAGCGGCGGATGCCAGCAATGCCGGTTACGGCACCGCGGGCTACGACGACCTCGGTCGCGCCTCGCTGCTCGGGGATCGCCAGGTCGGCGACCGGCTCTACGAGTCGCAGGATCCCGACTACACGCTGTACGGCCAGTTCCGCATCAACCATGGCGAGTTCATGGACCGGCGCGAACGCTTCAACCCGCAGATCGAGCTGCGTGCCCGCGCGCTGCCGAACGCCCGGGTCAACGACGAGCCGGGCAGCTTCGACATGCTCGGTTACGACTTCGATGCGGACATCCCGACGCTGGTGTCGACCGAGGGCTACCTGACCTTCGGCGCCTACTACAAGGGCCGCCGCTACCTGACCTCGAGCGCGTTCGGCTCGGCCGGCAACTCCGGCGCCCTCCCCGACCAGCGCAGTTTCGGCGACGAGACGCTGGTCGGCGCCGGCCTGAAGTTCGGCTTCGGCGTGTTCCTCAGCGACAACTGGCTGTTCGAGGCGCAGACCGCGCCGGGCGCGTGGAGCGACCTCGACGACACGCTGCACCACGAGGACTTCGACTTCCCGTCGTCGGCGATGTTCACCGTCCGCGCGCTGGACAGCTTCTTCTTCAAGTTCGGCGCCCGCTACAACCAGGTGTTCGAGGAAGCGCCGTGGCTGCCGATCCTCGGCTTCAGCTGGGAGATCGTCGATGGCTTCCGGCTCGATGTGCTCGCGCCCGAGTCGATCGAGATGTCGTGGTGGCCGACCAGCAGCACCGGCTTCCTGCTCGGTGGCTATGTCACCGGTGCCGAGTACCACGTGCACACCGCCGAGGTGCTGAACCAGCGCGCCGACCTGCGGGTCCAGGAAGCCATCGTCTACCTCGGCCTCGTGCAGCGGATGAATGAGTATCTGTCGTTCGAGTTCCGCGGCGGCATGACGGTCGCCGGCGACTACAAGCTGACCACCGGCGCCAACGGCTTCAACGTCGTCGAGGGTGCGCTCGACCAGGGCGTCTACGCCGAGATCATGCTCGGGATCAATTTCTGAGCACGCCGCAACGCGGGAAGCAACATCCGCGAAGCCTTAGCCCTCAGCCCCGCTGCGTCGTGCGAAAGGCGTTCTAGCGCCATCGCAACGCGGGAAGCAACATCCGCGAAGCTCGCGCCCTCAGCCCCGCTGCGTCGTGCGAAGGGCGTTCTAGCGCCATCGCAACGCGGGGAGCAACTTCCGCGAAGCTCGCGCCCTCAGCCCCGCTGCGTCGGCCGGAGGGCGTCCTCACGCCGCACCGACGCGGGTAGCTGCATCAGCGACTGCCGAGCGTTCCGCGCCTCACAGGATGCGCTTGCCGAACGCGCTGAGGATCACGTCGACGGCGACCTCGCCGGACTGGTTCTTGACGTCGAGGATCGGGTTCAGCTCGGTGATCTCGAGGCTGGTCATGCGCCCGGTGTCGCTGACCATCTCCATCAGCAGGTTGGCCTCGCGCCAGCTGATGCCGCCCTTGACCGGGGTGCCGGTGCCGGGCACGTCACGCGGATCCATGCCGTCGAGATCGAACGACACGTGGAAGCCGGCGGTGCCGTCCGACGCGAAGCCGATCGACTCCTGGATGATCGCGCGCATGCCGCGCTCGTCGACGTCGCGCATCGTGTAGGCGTGGATGCCCGACTCCTTGACGATCTTGCGCTCGACCTCGTCGATGTCGCGGATGCCGATCAGGCAGACGTTCTTGCGCTCGACCTTCGGCCAGAACCCGCCCATCTCGACCAGCCGCGGGTGGCCCATGCCGCACAGTGTTGCCAGCGGCATGCCGTGGATGTTGCCGGTCGGCGAGCTCTCCGGCGTGTTCATGTCGCCGTGCGCGTCGACCCAGATCAAGCCGAGCTTATGGCCGCGGCTGCGGAAGTGCTCGCTGACGCCGCTGACGGTGCCGATCGCGATGCTGTGGTCACCACCGAGCACGATCGGGATCTCGCCCTGGTCCAGCGAACGGCGCACGCGCAGCCGCAGCCGGTTGCAGACGTGGTAGATCGGCTCGAGGTAGCGGGCGTTCGGGCTGCCCGGGTCGCGCGTCTCGGGCGCCGGCACGCCGACGTCGCCGTCGTCCTCGACGTGGAAGCCGAGGTGGCGCAGGCCGGCGGCGACGCCGGCGATGCGGATCGCCGACGGCCCCATGTCGACACCGCGCCGACCGGCGCCGAGATCCATCGGCACACCGACCAGACGAACGGTCTTCTGCGAAGCGGGAATCGAGCTCATGCGGGGCGCCCAGTCTACGCCGGCAGCAGCTCGACCGATGCACCGCGTCCCACTTCGAGCAAAGCCGCCGCGCTGCCGCCGTTGCGGGCGACTTCGACCAGCCCGAACGAGCCGACATACGCTAGCAGTTCGCCCGGGGCTACCTCGCCGTAGGTCGCGTGCGGCGGCAGGTCCCGGCCGGCGATGCGCAGCCCCCTGGCCCCGGCGAACGCGGCGGCCTGGACGTTGGTCACCAGGTTGCCGAAGCGGTCGACGTGCACGACCCGCGGCACACCGGCGAACGGGTCCTCGCTGCGGACCGGATCGTGCACGCGCGGGCCGAGCGCCGAGAAGCCGTAGCGACCGGCGGCGAGCCAGGCCGCCACCGGGCCGAGCAGGTCGCGGCCGTGGAAGGTGCGCGACTCCGCGTGCAGGCCGAGGTGTTCGACATCGATGGCGCGCACGTCGATCGCCGCGTCGCCGGCCAGCATCGGCGCCAGCAGGCCGTTGTCGGGCGCCAGCCAGTAGCAGTCGTGGGCCGCGACCGCCAGCAGCCGCCGCGCCGTGCCGACGCCGGGGTCGACGACGGCGAGGTGCACGGTGCCGCTCGGGAACCGGCCGACCAGCGTGTGCAGCAGGAAGCTGCCGGTCGCGACATCGTGGGCCGGCACGTCATGGCTGATGTCGACCCACTGCACCTTCGGCGAACTGCGCAGCAACGCACCCTTCAGGATGCCGACGTAGGGATCCCGCAGGCCGTAGTCGGTGAGCAGGGTGACGACTCCGTTGGGACGAGGCAGCATGCGGGAGCACGATGGAAGCAGGAAGCAGGCCGGTGGACAAGGCAACCGGACCGGATGCGTCCGGCCTCAGCGCGGTGACGGCGCCGGCGCTGGTGCCTGCAAGCGGTCGCGCAACCACGGCTCGTGGGCGTCGCGTTCGAAATCCCGCCAGCACTGCGCAACCTGCCCCGCGGCCGTGCGCACCCACTCGACGACGAAGTGCGTGCCGTGCACCCGCACGTAGCACGGGTCGCCGAGTGCCGGACCGCCGGCGAACGCGAACGCGATGTCGCCGGGCCACGCGCGCCGAACGCGCTCCAGTTCGGTTGGCGCACGCTCGGCGTGACTGGCGGCGCTGCAGTGTTCCAACAGCCGCCACAGCACCTCGCGCCCGGCCGGGCCAAGCTCCGCGGCCAGAATGCCGCGCCCGGTGGTGATTGCACTCGGCGGCACGCTGCGACCGAGACACGGCTCCGTCCCCGCCTCGCGCCCGACCACGGCGAGTCGCTGCTGGTCGTCCGGCAACAACGCCAACAGCGCCCGGGCCAGCACCTCCTCGCTGCCGGGCGGCCCGCAGCGAGGGGCCGCGGCCGCGATCGCCGGCCGCGGGGCAGCCAGCGCCGCGTGGTTCTGGCTCGGCCACAGGGCGATGCCGCCGATGACGGCGACCGCGAGGCCGATCCCGAACGCGAGGCCCGGGGGCATCGCTCAGCGCCCCAATGCGGCCGCCACCACCGCGGCTTGCTCGGCCTTGTGTTTGGGCGACGAGCCGGTCGCCGGGCTGGCGGCGGCGCGCCGCGTGGCGTGGCGCTGCCAGTCGAAGCGATCGCGCACGAAGGTCCAGGCGCCCATGTTGGCCGGCTCCTCCTGGCACCACACGAACGCGGCGGCGCGATACTTCGCCCGCAGCGCGGTCATCGCCGAGGCCGGCCACGGATAGAGCAGTTCGACGCGCACCAGCGCGACGGTCGGGTCAGAGCCGCGCGCCTCGGCGAGGTCGTAGTAGACCTTGCCGCTGCAGCAGACCACGGTGCGGACCTTCGCCGCATCGGCGATCGACGCGTCGTCGCGCACCGGCCGGAAGCCCCCGGCCGCGAGCTCGTTGGCCGCCGACCCGGCCTCCTTCTGCCGCAGCAGGCTCTTCGGCGTCATCACGATCAGCGGCTTCTTGTCGGGATCGACCGCCTGCGCGCGCAGCAGATCGAAGTAGCTCGCCGCACACGACGGGTTGGCGACCCGCAGGTTGTTCTCGGCGCACAGCTGCAGGAAGCGCTCGAGCCGCGCACTGCTGTGCTCGGGCCCCTGGCCGTCGTAGCCGTGCGGCAGCAGCATCACGAGGCCGCTCTGCTGGGTCCACTTCGCCTCGCCGGCGGCGAGGAACTGGTCGATCTGGATCTGCGCGCCGTTGCAGAAGTCCCCGAACTGCGCCTCCCACAGCGTGAGCCCGTGCGGCGTGGTGACGCTGTAACCGTACTCGAAGCCGAGCGCGGCTTCCTCACTGAGCAGTGAGTCGACCACCACGAACGGCGCCTGGCCCGGCTGCAGGTGGTTCAGCGCCACATAGCGGTTCGCATTGCTGGCGTCGTAGAGCGCCGCGTGGCGCTGGCTGAAGGTGCCGCGGCCGCAGTCCTGGCCGGCGAGCCGCACCGGCACGCCGGAGGTCACGAGACTGGCGAACGCCAGCGTCTCGGCGGTCGCGAAGTCGACCGGCTGCTTGCCGGTCAGCATCTCGGCGCGGCGCTGCAGCACGCCCTTGACCTTCGGGTGCGGCGTGAAGTCGGCCGGCCAGTCGAGCAGCTTCGTGTTCAGCCGCTGCAGCTCCTCGAGCGCCACGGCCGGCACCTGCGGTTGCCATTCGTGGTCCTCGGCATCGGCCGGCAGCACGACCTTCGGCGGCTCGGTGGCGCGCACGGTGTCGAGCGCCTGCTTCAGGTGCTGCTGCACCTTGTCGTCGTAACCGGCCAGCTCGGCTTCCTTGATGACGCCGGCGCGGACCAGGTAGTTCTGGTAGATCTTGCGCACCGTCGGGTGCTGCTCGATCTGGCGGTACAGCAGCGGCTGCGTGTAGCTCGGCTCGTCGCCCTCGTTGTGGCCGTGCCGGCGGTAGCAGACGATGTCGAGCACGACGTCGCGCTGGAAGCGCGAGCGGTAGTCCATCGCCAGCCGGATCATGCGCACCGCGGCCAGCGGGTCGTCGCCGTTGACGTGGAACACCGGCGCCTGGATCGCCTTGGCGACATCGCTGCAGAACGGGGTGCTGCGCGAATCGTGCGGCGAGGTCGTGTAGCCGATCTGGTTGTTGACGACCACGTGGATGGTGCCGCCGGTGCGATAGCCGTGCAGCTGCGACATCTGCAGCGTCTCGAACACGACACCCTGGCCGGCGAACGCGGCATCGCCGTGGATCAGCACCGGCAGCACGCGCTGCCAGGCGCTGTGCGCGGCGTCGTGCGGCAGCTGTTCCTGCCGCGCCCGCGCCATGCCCTCGACGACCGGATCGACGGCCTCGAGGTGGCTCGGGTTGCAGGCCAGTTCGACGGCGACCGTGCGGCCGCCGGCGGTCGGGTAGTCGGCCGACGCGCCGAGGTGGTACTTCACGTCGCCGGAGCCCTGCGTCATCGACGGGTCGAGGAAGCCCTCGAACTCGCCGAAGATCTTCGTGAACGGCTTCTGCAGCACGTGCGCCAGCACGTTGAGCCGACCGCGGTGCGCCATGCCGAGCACCGCGCGCTGCACGCCGTGTTCGGCGGCGCGATCGAGCAGCGCGTCGAGCACCGGGATCAAGGTGTCGCCGCCCTCCAGCGAGAACCGCTTGTGGCCGACGAAGCGCGTGTGCAGGAACTGCTCGAACGCCTCGGCCTCGACCAGCTTGTCGAGGATCTGCAGCTGGGCCTCGCGGCTCAGCGGCTCCTCGTTGCGGTTGCCTTCCATGCGCTCGCGCAACCAGTGGCGCTGCTCCTGGTCGGCGATGTGCATGAACTCGGCGCCGACGTGACGGCAGTACGTGAGATGCAGCGTCTCCTGGATCTCGCGCAGCGTCGCCAGCGGCTTCTTGGTCACGCCGTCGCTGTAGAACGTGCGTTCCTTGTCCCAGATCGTCAGCCCGTAGGTCGACATGTCGAGCTCGGGCCAGTCGCCCGGCTCGAACTTCAGCGGGTCGAGGTTGGCCAGCACGTGGCCGCGCACGCGGTAGCTGCGGATGTAGGTCATCAGCCCCGCCGCGCGCTCGAGGTTCTCGGCCTCGCGCAGGCTGCTGCCGAGCGGCGGCCGCTTGTCGATCGAGTTGGCGACCGGCCGATACGGCACCTGCAGCGACTTGAAGATGCCCTCGTAGAACTGCTCCTCGCCGAGCAGCAGGCGGTGCATCCAGTCGAGGAACTGGCCCGACTCCGCGCCCTGGATCACGCGGTGGTCATAGGTGCTGGTCAGCATCATCACGCGCGACACGCCGAGCTCGGTCAGCGTCTCCGCCGACGCGCCCTGGAACGCCCCCGGCACGCCGATCGCGCCGGTCGCCATGATGAAGCTCTGGCCGGTCATCAGCCGCGGCAGCGAGCTGACGGTGCCGATGGTGCCCGGGTTGGTCAGCGTGCAGGTGGTGCCGGCGAAGTCGTCGGGCCCGAGCTTGCCGGTGCGCGCCTTGTCGATCTGCGCGTTGAAGCCGGCGAAGAAACCGGCGAAGTCGAGCTGCCCGCAGTCCTTGATGTTCGGCACCACGAGGCTGCGGCGGCCGTCCTTGCCGGGCAGGTCGACGGCGATGCCGAGGTTCAGCGAACGCCCGAGGCGCCGGAACGGCTTGCCGTCCTGATCGACGAACTGCGCCGCCATCGCCGGCACCCGCACGATCGCCTGCACCATCGCCCACGCGATCAGGTGCGTGAAGCTGACCTTCGGCAGGTAGAGGCCCTGCTGATGGCGGTTGATCGCGTGCCGGTTCTCCTCGAGCACCTTGACCGGGATCTCGCGGGTCGACGTCGCGGTCGGCACCGACAGGCTCTCGGCCATGTTCTTGACGATCTTGCCGGCGACGCCGACCAGCGCTTGCAGCTCGTCGGTGCTCCCGAGGGTGCTGCCGCCGGTGCTGCCCTGGGCCGCGGCCGCAGCCGCGGCGGGCCGCGCCTTGACCGCAACCGCGCTGGCGCGCTGTTCGGGCGGCAGCGCCGTGTCGAACCAGCTGCGCCATTCGGCAGGCACCGATTCGGGAGCCTGCAGGTAGTCGCCGTAGACCTTCTCCGCGTAGGCCGCGTTGAGGCCGAACACTTCTTCGAAATCAGGACGGTGCATGAGCGATTGGGCCGCGCCGGACGGCCGTTGGGCAACATACGGAATGGGACGCCACGGCGCCTGCGTCGAGCAAGGATCGTGGCGGCGGCGGCGATGCCGCCGGGGAACTGGCGCGGGCGAGGCCTCCGCGGGCGAGGCCTCCTCGGCCGGGCTCGCGTCGGCGGGCCCACGATGGCGCGCAGCGCGCGGCCAGCACTATTTCTTGCTGAGCAGCAAGACCATGCGCTTGCCTTCGACGCGGATGCCGGCCTCGACCTTGGCGATGTCGGCGAGCTCCTTGACGACTTCCTGGATCACCTGTTCGCCGACATCCTTGTGGGCGATCTGGCGGCCGCGGAACAGACAGCAGACGAGCACCTTGTCGCCGTCGGCGAAGAACTGCCGCGCCTGGCGGATCTTCACCTGCAGGTCGTGCTCGCCGGTGCCGGGGCGCACGCGCAGCTCCTTGATCTGGACCTGGTGCTGCTTGCGGCGGCTGGCCTGCTCCTTCTTCTTCTCCTCGTACTTGTACTTCCCGAAGTCCATGATGCGGCACACGGGCGGCCGCTGGTTCGGGGCGATCTCGACGAGGTCGAGCTGCTTGTGCAGCGCCAGCGCAAGCGCGTCGGCAGTCTCCATGATGCCGAGCTGCTTGTTGTCCTCGTCGATGACGCGGACCTGGCGGATGCGGATCTGGTGGTTGATACGCGGGCCACGATCTTGGGAAACGGGACGCCGCGAATCAGGCCTGCCGGACATGAATCCTCTTGGACAACATCACGTGAGACGGACTCCTCGGTTGCGAGGGTAGTGCTTGGTGGCGCGGGGACTCCGCGCACGGACCGCTGCCAAGGCTATTGGCCCTCGCCTCGATCCGCAACGACCAGACGGCGGCCGCTGCCGCCGGAACGACAAAAAATCGGCCCCACCGCCCAGCGGCCGACTCGACCCGGAACGCACCACCGCCGGCCGCGCCTTGGCCCTGCCGCGCCGCCGCGGCTACAAGGGGTCGATGCGCCCGCTGCTCCCCCTCCTGTTCGTCGCCGCGTGCCAGACCCCGCCCTCGCCGATGCCGAACCACCTGCCGACCGCCGCCGCCGACCTGCACAGCGCCGCCTGTCCGAACGAGGTGCGCAGCACCCACCTCGACCTGCGCCTGGTGCTCGACTTCGACGCGCAGCGGGTCACCGGCACCGCGACCCACACCATCGCCCGCGCCTTCGACGCCGCCGTGTTCGTCGTCGACACCCACGGGCTCGAGATCCAGGCGGTGCGCGACGAAGCCGGCAACTGGCTGCCGCACTGGTTCGGCCCGAAGGACGAACACCTCGGCACGCCGCTGCGGATCGGCCTGCGCGGCGCCACCACCAAGGTCGCGATCGACTATCGCAGTGCGCCGGACGCCGAGGCGATGCAGTGGCTGCACCCGGAACAGACCAACGGCGGCAAGGCACCGTTCCTGTTCACCCAGGGCCAGGCGATCCTGACCCGGACCTGGATCCCGCTGCAGGACACGCCGGCGGTGCGGATCACCTGGACCGCCGAGGTCGCCGCCCCGTCCGGCATGGTGACGGTGATGAGCGCCACCGAACGCCAGCAGGACGGTGCCGTGGTGCGGTTCGTGATGGACAAGCCGGTGCCGAGCTACCTGATCGCGCTGGCCTGCGGCGACCTCGAACGGCGCGAGATCGGGCCGCGCTGCGCGGTGTGGGCCGAACCATCGACGATCGAACTCGCCGCCAAGGAGCTCGGCGATACCGAGGCGATGATCGCGGCGTGCGAGCGCGAGTTCGGTCCGTATCGGTGGGGCCGCTACGACGTGCTGGTGCTGCCGCCGAGCTTCCCGTTCGGCGGCATGGAGAACCCCTGCCTGACCTTCGCCACGCCGACCATTCTCGCCGGCGACCGCTCGCTGGTGTCGCTGATCGCGCACGAGCTGGCGCACAGCTGGTCCGGCAATCTGGTCACCAACGCCACCTGGCGCGACTTCTGGCTCAACGAGGGCTTCACCGTCTACCTCGAGAACCGGATCATGGCGACCGTGTTCGGCGACGAGCGCGCGGCGATGGAGCAGGTGCTCGGCATGCAGGAGCTCGCCGATGAATTGAAGGAACTGCCGGCCGCCGACCAGGTGCTGCACATCGACCTCGCCGGCCGCAACCCCGACGACGGCATGACCGGCGTGCCCTACCAGAAGGGCGCGGCCTTCCTGCGCCGTCTCGAGCAGCTGGTCGGGCGGCCGGCGCTCGACGCGTTCTTGCAGGCGTGGTTCGACCAGCACGCGTTCCAGAGCGTGACCACCGACACCTTCCTCGCCTTCCTCGACCGCGAACTGCTGAGCCAGCATCCGGAGGCCCGCAGCGGCATCGACGTCGACCGCTGGGTGCGCGGCACCGGTCTGCCGAGCGATGCCCCGGTGCCGGACAGCAGCCTGTTCACCGCCGTCGATACGGCGCTGCAGGGTTGGCGCCAGGGCACGGCAGCGAAGGAGCTGCCGACCGGCGGCTGGGTCACCCAGCAGTGGCTGCGGTTCCTCGCCGGACTCGGCACGCCGACGGCGGCGCAGCTGCAGACGCTGGACCAGCAGTTCGCGTTCACCCGCAGCGGCAACAGCGAGATCCTGTGCAGCTGGCTGGTGCTGGCGGTGCGCGCCGACTACCGCGCGGTCGATCGCCGGCTCGAGCTGTTCTTGATGACGGTCGGGCGGCGCAAGTTCCTGAAGCCGATCTACGACGCGCTGCTGGCGGCGCCGGACGGCAAGGCGCGCGCCATGGCGATCTACCAGAAAGCGCGGCCGCGCTACCACGCCGTCAGCCAGCGCACGCTCGATGCGATGCTCGGGTGGACCAAATCCTGAGTGAAGGGGCCAGGAAATCCGCGGCCCCGGGCTCGCGTTGGTCGATGGTCGGCTCTAGCTTTCTGCTCCCGCACATGACCAAGCCCCTGATCGACCCGAAGGAACTGTTCCCCGCCGTGATCGGCTTCGCCCTCGGCATCGGCCTGATCGCGTTCTTTGCCGTGCTGGCGAAGACCCTCGACCTGCAGCTCTACGTCGACTACGCGAACATCCCGCGGCAGTAACCCCATGCGGCAGTAGCCCCATGCGGCAGTAGCCCCATGCGGCAGTAGCCCCATGCGGCAGTAGCGGCTCGCGGCGACAACGCGGTCGCGCCGTAGCTCTTGCCGCAACATGCGAACGCCCCCTGCACCATCCGAGGAGGATGCAGGGGGCGTTGTCACTTCAGGTTGTCACTTCAGGCAGTGGGTAGCTTCGAGCCGTGCTGCCACTGCAAGCGGTGCTGTCCAAGGAGACAGCGCGGGCGCTGCAATGGCGGCCTGCCGGCTGGGCGGTTCGAGACCGCCCGGCGTCGGCTACCACTCGGCGACTACCACTCGTCGCCGCCACCACCGCCACCACCACCGCCGTCATCGCGGCCACCGCCGCGCCGACCGCCACCGCCGCCGCCGCCGTAACCACCGCGGCCGCCACCACCACCACCGCCACGGCCGCCACCACCACCGCCGTAGCCGCCGCGACCACCGCCGCCGCCGCCACCACCACCGTAGCCGCCGCGGCCACCGCCGCCGCCGCCTCCGTAGCCGCCGCGACCGCCGCCGCCACCGCCGAAGCCACCGCGGCCGCCGCCACCACCTTCCTGGCGGGGCTGGGCCTCGTTGACGCGGAGCGGCCGACCATCGAGGTCATAGCCGTTCATGGCCTGGATCGCGCCCTGCGCGTCCTGGTCGTTCGCCATCTCGACGAAGGCGAAGCCGCGCGACCGACCGGTGTCCCGGTCGAGCATGATCTTGACCTCCGTCACCTGGCGGCCATCGCCGCCGAACGCCGCGCGCAGCGACTCTTCGGTGGTCTGAAAGGAGAGGTTGCCAACGTACAGTCTCGTACCCATCGAGTCTCTCGATCACTTCTCCCTTTGCCAACCAAAGCGCATCGATGGTCAAAGGGATAAAGCCCGTCGATGCCGCACGAACTGAAAAGCGCGAGCTCTGCAGGGGCTCCCCGATCGATCGGCACAGCAGACCAACCAAGACATACCCAACAAGGTCGCAGACGCCCGGAACCATGCGCATCGACCTGTTCCGGCGCAAGTCGCGGCTCGAATTTCCTCGGGGTTCTCCCGGGCTCGAGCAGAGGGAGGTAGCACCGCCGGGCCGGCTCGCTATGGTGCGGCGCCCCCTCCGCGATCGCATGCAATACGGTTTCGTCCTCGACCAACGGCGGTGCATCGGTTGCCACGCCTGCACGGTGGCCTGCAAGTCCGAGAACGAGGTGCCGCTCGGCGACTTCCGGACCTGGGTCAAGTACACCGAGGTCGGCAGCTTTCCCCAGGTGCGCCGCCACTTCGCGGTGCTGCGGTGCAACCAGTGCACCGACGCGCCGTGCGTGACCATCTGCCCGGTCACCGCCCTCGACAAACGGCCCGATGGCATCGTCGATCTGGCGAAGGACATCTGCATCGGCTGCAAGGCCTGCATGCAGGCCTGCCCGTACGACGCGCTCTACCTGAACGAGGAGTCCGGCGGCGCCGAGAAGTGCCACTTCTGCGCCCACCGCGTCGAACAGGGGCTGAAGCCGGCCTGCGAAGTGGTCTGCCCGGAGACGGCGATCATCAGCGGCGACCTGCACGATCCGCAGAGCCCGGTCAGCAAGCTGCTGGCCGAGGTGCCCGGCGCGGTGGTGCGGAGGCCCGAGCAGGGCACCGGCCCGAACGTGTTCTACCTCGGCTCGCACCCGGCCTCGCTCGAGCCCGGCACCGCGCGCGAGGAGGACATGTATCTGTGGAGCGACCGCCGCCTGCCGAAGCCGCCGCTGCCGGAGAGCGACGAAGCCCGCCTGACCCGGCCCGATGCGCGCGTCGCCCTCGACGTCGACCACAAGGTGCACTGGGGCTGGAAGGTCGCCGCCTACCTGGTGACCAAGGGCATCGCCGCCGGCGCCGCGCTGTGGGCGCCGTTCGTCGCCTTCATGCCGAGTGCGCAGGGCTTCGCCCGCGACTACCTGCCGGAGCTGCTGGCGCTGCTGTTCCTCGGCCTGACCAACCTGCTGCTGGTCGCCGACCTCAAGCGCCCGAAGCAGTTCCTGTCGATCCTGCTGCGGCCGAACACGCGCAGCTGGCTGGTCAAGGGCGCGTGGGTGCTGATGGCGTTCGGCGGGCTCACCAGTGCGATCATGGTGGCGCGCTTCTTCGGCTTCGACGGCCTCGCCGACGGCCTGCGCTGGACCAACCTGATCGCGGGCTCGATGGCCGCGGCCTACACCGCGTTCCTGTTCGCGCAGTGCGAAGGTCGCGACCTGTGGCAGCACACCGGCGTGCTGCTGCCGCACCTGCTGATCCAGGCGCTCGGCATGGGCGGCGCCGCGCTGCTGCCGTTCGTGCCCGACAGCAAGCTCGCGATCGCGGTCGCGGTGCTCGCGTTGCTGCACCACGGGCTCGGCCTGCTCGAGCGCTTCGGTCATCACGAGACGCACAACGCGAAGATGGCGGCGGCGCTGCTGCCGACCGTGCCGGCGTGGCCCGGCACGCGCTGGTCCGCATTCCACCTCGGCATGGCGACGACGACGATCGCCGGGCTGCTGGGCATGCTGCTGCTGGTGACCGCGACCGCGCAGCCGGTGGCGCTGGCGCTGTGCGCGGTGCTCGCGTGGGTCGGCTTGTTCCTCTACGAACGCGCCTACGTGCGCGCCGCGCAGCTGCCGCCGCTGTCGTGAGCCGCGCCGCGCCTCACCGCGGGTAGTCGAGGTCGCGTGGCGGCAGCGGCCGCTGGCGGCCGGCCTCCGGGCCCTGGAGGTAGTGGTCGAACCACTGCAGCGTGCGCAGCGCGTAGTCGAGCTGGTAGACGTTGCTGCGATTGCCGTGGCCCTCGCCCGGATACTGCACGTAGCGCACCGGGGTGTCGGTCGCGAACTTCACGGCGCGGTAGAGCATGAAGGGCTGGCTCACGTGCACCCGCGGATCGGCGGTGCCGCCGAGCAGCAACAGCGGCGTGCGGCAGCGTTCGGCCCACGAGAGCGGACTGCGATCGGCCATCAGCCCGGGCTGCTGCCACGGCCACTGCTCCTGGTAGTGCACGAAGTAGAACTCACGCGGGATGTCGCTGGTCAGCCACTTGGTGCGCAGGTCGACGAACGGCACGAAGCTGACCGCTGCCGCGAAGTGCTCGCTGTGGCGGGTAGCGGCCCACGCCGCGGTGTAGCCGCCGTAGCTGCCGCCGCCGATGCCGACCCGGTCGCGATCGATCAGTTCCTGGCGGTCGAAGTGGGCGATCGCATCGAGGTGATCGAGGAACTCCTTGCCCATCGGATCGCCGTGGTCGTGCTTCGCGAACGCGGTGCCGTAGCCGGTCGAACTGCGGTAGTTCGGGTACCACGACACGTAGCCGCGGGCGGCCAGCAGCTGGCCCCAGTTGGCGTAGCTGGTCAGCCAGCCATCGCTGAAGTGCGCCTCGGGGCCGCCGTGCACGACGATCACAAACGGGTACTTCCGGCCCTGCACGAAGCCGACCGGCTTGATCAACAGGCCCTCGATCCGGAGGCCGTCGCGGGCCGGCACGACCTCGATGCTCTGTTCGCCCAACGCGATCGAGGCCAGCTGCGGGTTGCTGTCGGTCAGGCGACCGAACCCGTCGAGGAACAGCTCCGGCGGGTGCTTGCCCGTGCCGACCACGCGCACGAGCCGGCCCTTGGCCCTGGCGAAGGCAGTGACCTGCTCCCGCAACAGATGACGATTCATGGTGGTGTAGAACGGGTCGCTCTCGCCGCCCCCGACGTGGCTCGAGATGCCGAGGTGCGCCAGGAACTCCGGCTGCTCCTCGACCCACTTCACGTCGGCGATCATCGACTCGCGCTCGCGAGAGGGCAGCAACTGCCACTTGCCGCTGGCGACCTCGGCGAGCGCCAGGGTCCCGGCGTGTGGGTCATTGCGATCGGTCGCGGTGACGAACGCGATCTTGTCGCCGGCCGGCGACCATGCGAACGCCCCGAGCTTGCCTGGATTGTCGATCCGGCAGCGCTCACTGCCGTCCGCGGCCGCGAGCACGCGCAGCCGCTGGAGCATCATCTCGTCGTCGACGGTGTTCTGCGGTGCACACGCACAGGCGAGCAGCTGGCCATCGGGCGACCACTCGCAAGCGAACACGGTGACGTCGCGCGTCAGCTGCCGCGGCGCACCATCGCCAGCCACCATCCACAGCGAGAGGTGGCGCGCCTCTTCGTCGACGACCGTCGGTTGGAAGCCGCGGTCGCGCGCCGCCTGCCGCATGGCCGGCATCGGTTCCAGCGCCGTGAACGCGATCGCCGCCCCATCCGGCCGCCAGCGATAGGAAGCGATCGACGCGGTGGTGGCGAATGGCACCGCATCCCCACCACCGATCGGCAGCACCATCAGCTGCATGGCGCCGTCGCGGGCGCGCAGGAACGACACCTCGCGATGCCGCGGCCGCACCTGCATCGAGACCGCGCTGTCCTTGCCGGACACCAACCACTGCACCGGCGGCAACGTGCCGGGCACCAGCTTCGACAGCCCGTCGATGACGCCGAGGTGCAAGTAGGATCCTCCCGGTCCGTCGGCGATGGGCCGCGGCACCACCAGCGTGAACGCAACGAAATCGTCACCGAGCTGCGGGTTGGTGACCGTGCGCAGACCGAGCGCCTGCTCGACCGACAGGCCGGTCGGGCCCCCGGCTTCCGGCGCTCCCGCCGGTGTCTCCGCGACCGGACTCTGTGCCAACAGCCCGACCCAGCCGCTCAGCAGCCAGAGCCGCGCCGCACACCCCCACTGCGATCGGATCGACGTTCGTTCCATCCCCGCAGGCTAACGCGCTTCCCACGCTGCGGCAGCCACCCAGGCCTTGCCCACACCTGGAGTTGCGGTATCCAGGTGCGCCGTTCATGGATCCGACTTCCCTCACGCCCGAAGCCGCCGCGACGATCCACCGACTGCTCGCCGAGCACGGCGTCGACGCCAGCTACCAGGCGTTCGTGGCCCGGCATCTCGAGCAGCCCGATGGCAGCTGGCGATGGTGCTGCGGCAGCCATTGCGACCCGTGTGTGCAGCGTCTCGGGCTGGTCGTCGACCTTGCCCGTCGGGCGCTCGGCGTGACACCGCCCGAAGGCCCGGGACTGCCCAATCCCACGCCCCCGATCTAGCGTCGGGGCATGGACACGCACCGAATCGTGCTTACGGCCGAGCACGCCATGCATCGGAACGTCTTCGTCCTCGCCCCGACCGTGCCGGTTCTCGACGCCGTACGAGATCTGTTGCAGCGGGGCTATTCCGGCGCGCCCGTCGTCGAGAACGGCCGGCTGGTCGGAGTGTTCTCCGAGCGCGATGCGCTGACCGCGATCGCCTCGGCGCACTACGAGGACGAGCCGCCGGGCACGGTCGCGCAGCACATGCGCCGCGACTTCGCCGTGGTCGGGCCGACCACCGACATCTACGAGGTGGCGTCGCTGTTCCGCGAGCAGCCGATCCGCCGGGTGCCGGTCGTCGACGGCCACCGACGGCTGCTCGGCATCGTCTCGCGCGGCGACGTGCTGAAGCTGCTGCAGCAGCTCTACCGGTCGCGGCCGAAGAGCAACTACGAGAAGCTGCAGGACCACATGGCGCAGCGGCTCGGCGCGTCGTTCTGACCGCGCTAGGCCGCCCACGCCACTGCAGCCACGGAAGCTCTCGGCGCGGACCATGGCACCTGCTCCCCGGCGGGCCTATCGTAGCCACCACGCCATGGACCACGCCACGCTGCGCACCACGCCGCTCGAGAACTTCCCGCCCCCCGAACAATGGGACCACTGGGAAGAACTCGACGCCAAGGCCTGGCCGCGCCGGGTCACCAAGCAGTACTCACTGGTGCCGACGATCTGCTTCAACTGCGAAGCCGCGTGCGGCCTGGTCGCCTACGTCGACAAGCAGGACGGCAGCATCCGCAAGGTCGAGGGCAACCCGTACCACCCCGGCTCGCGCGGCCGCAACTGCGCCAAGGGGCCGGCGACGATCAACCAGGTGCACGACACCGAGCGGATCCTCTACCCGCTGAAGCGCGTCGGCCCGCGCGGCAGCGGCCGCTTCGAACGGGTGACCTGGGACGAGGTGCTGCAGACGCTCGGCGCGCGGATCCGCAAGGCGATCGTCGAGAACCGCAGGACCGAGGTGATGTACCACGTCGGACGACCGGGCCACGACGGCTACGTCGAGCGCGTGCTGCAGGCCTGGGGCGTCGACGGCCACAACAGCCACACCAATGTCTGCAGCGCCGCCGCGCGGCTCGGCTACACGCTGTGGAGCGGCTACGACCGGCCGTCGCCCGACTACGAGAACGCGAAGTTCACGCTGCTGATCAGCAGCCACCTCGAGACCGGCCACTACTTCAACCCGCACGCGCAGCGCATCATCGACAGCAAGATGAAGGGCGGCAAACTCGCCGTCTGCGACATCCGGCTGTCGAACACCGCCAGCATGGGTGACTACTGGCTGGCGCCGCGGCCGGGCACCGAGCCGCTGATGCTGCTCGGCTTCGCGCACGTGATCCTCCGCGACAACCTCGTCGACTGGAACTTCGTCCGCGACTGGGTCGAGTGGCGCGCCTACCAAAAGGCCAAGGGCCGCCCCGAGCAGTTCGCGGCGTTCCAGCGCGACCTGGTCGCCGACTACGCGTTCGCGACGCCGGCCCATGTGGCCGAGGTCTGCGGGCTCGAGGCGGCGCTGGTCGAACGGGTCGGCCGCGAGATCGGTCAGGCCGGCAGCGCGTTCGCGTCGCACGTGTGGCGCAACACCGCAGCCGGCAACGAAGGTGGCTGGTCGACCGCGCGCAACCTGCAGTTCGTGTCGGTGCTGGTCGGCGCCGTGGCGACCGTCGGCGGCACCGCCGGCTCAGGCACCAACAAGTTCGTGCCGGCGCCGTTCAGCAAGCCGCGGCCACAGGACGTCTGGAGCGAACTGCTGTATCCGCACGAGTGGCCGCTCGCGCACCACGAACTCAGCTACCTGCTGCCGCACCTGGTGAAGAGCGGCCGCGGTCGCATCGACACCTATTTCACGCGCGTCTACAACCCGGTGTGGACCAATCCGGACGGGGCGATGTGGATCGACATGCTCGCCGACGAGAACGCGGTCGGCTGCCACGCGGTGCTGTCACCGACCTGGAACGAGACCGCGCGCTGGGCCGACTTCGTGCTGCCGATGGGCCACGCGACCGAGCGCCACGACCTGATGTCGCAGGAGACGCACGCGGCGACGTGGATCGGTTTCCGCCAGCCGGTGCACCGCGTGCTCGCCGAGCGCCAGGGCAAGCAGGTGACCTGGACCTACGAGGTCAACCCGGGCCAGGTCTGGGAGGAGGACGAGTTCTGGATCGCGCTGAGCTGGCAGGTCGACCCCGACGGCTCGCTCGGCATCCGCCAGCACTTCGAGTCGCCGTACCGCAAGGGCGAGCGGATCACGATCACCGAGTACTACCGCTGGATCTTCGAGAACTCGGTGCCGGGCCTGCCGGCAGCAGCGGCGAAGGAAGGAGTGGCGCCGCTCGAGTACATGCAGCGGCACGGCTGCTTCCTGGTGCAGGACCAGGTCTACAAGACGCACGAAGCCGAGCTGAAGGGCCAGTTCGACGTCGACGCCGAGCGCGGCATCGTCACGCAGAACGGCAAGCTCGCGGGCGTGTTCGCCGGCGGCAAGGCGCGGGTCGGCTTCCCGACGCCCTCCAAGAAGCTCGAGCTGCACTCGCCGACGATGGTCGACTGGGGCTGGCCCGAGTATGCCGCCCCCGCCTACGTGAAGAGCCACGTCGACGAACAGAAGCTCGACCGCAGCAAGGGCGAGATGGTGCTCGTCGCGACGTTCCGGCTGCCGACGCTGATCCACACGCGCAGCGCCAACAGCAAGTGGCTGACCGAGCTGTCGAACACCAATCCGGTGTGGATCCATCCGAGCGACGCGCAGCGCATCGGCGTCGAGATGGGCGATCTGGTCCGCGTCTCGACGCGGATCGGCTACTACGTGAACGCGGTCTGGGTCACCGAGGGCGTGCGCCCCGGCGTGATCGCGTGCAGCCACCACATGGGCCGCTGGGCGGTGCAGGGCGACCAGGTGTCGGGCAACCACTGGCAGCTGCACGACGTCGATCTGCGCAAGGTCAGCGACACGGCGTGGCTGATGCGGCGCACGAAGCCGGTCGGCAAGTTCGGCAGCAGCGACAAGGACAGCGACAAGTTGTGGTGGTCGTCGGGCGGGGTGCACCAGAACATGACGTTCCCGGTGCAGCCGGACCCGATCTCGGGCATGCACTGCTGGCACCAGCAGGTCGTGGTGACGAAGGCCGAGGCCGGCGATCGCTACGGTGACGTCTACTGCGACACCAAGAAGTCGATGGCGGTGTTCGAGGAGTGGCTCGCGAAGGCGCGGCCGGCGGGTGAGTTCGGCACCGGTGGACTGCGGCGGCCGCTGCATCTGAAGCGGGTCTGTCGGCCGACCGACGACGCGTTCAAGCTGTAGCGGGTCGTCTGCGCGTGCCTGCCACCCACGGCGCTGACCGGCGCATCAGCCCCCCGCTCCATGCATCCAAGCCCGGGGAGCGACCTTGCCTGATTGGAGGTCCGCCAGCGGCACCATGGGTAGCACGAGCCCACCCGTGCTGAAGAACCCATCACCTGGTTCCGCAGCGCGAGGCAAGTCCGCCTTCGACACGTCGTAGTGGCGCTTGCCAGCCAGCGCGACCTCCCGCAGGTGCGGCAGGGACAGCAGCCATCGGAGTTGGCCATCCGCCACGGACGTGCGCCCTACCAGCTGCAGCACTTGCAGCGGCGCATCCGCCGCCAACCGAAAGCTCGCAAGGCGCGGACAATCGTCGATGCGCAGCCTGACCAGCTGCGGCAGCGCCGCCAAGGCAGACACGTCAACGAGCTTGGTGAGGCCGAACAGACCGACCGCCTCGATCGAGCGGAGCTGCTCGACACCATTCGTGCTCGCCATCTTCGAGACGCCGAGCACCGCCAGCTCCCGCAGCCCGCTGCAGCCTTTCAGCCAAGCGAGGTCGGGCATGTCCGGGGCATGCACCCAGAGCCTTCGCAGGTTGTCGCCGCGGACCTGGAAGCCCTTCCTCGCACTCGGGTGCATGAGGATCACCTCGGCGGGCGGATGGACATCCAGACCACGGAGGCCGGGCCACCACGGGCCGGAGTAGCTCAGCAGATGCGGGAACACTCCGAGGTCCAGCTCATCGGTCGCATCACCGACCAGCCGGAGGTAGCGCAAGTTCCGCAGACCACGGATGCAGTTCCATTCCGGGGCCCCGAAGACCCGCCGCCGTTCCACGCCGTCGACGACGCACCGCGTCGCGGACAGGCACAACCCCACGAGATCCGGCAGTGCATCGAGCCAATCCAGCGTGCCACCGTGATGCGGCACCTTGACGAGCAGCTCGATGACCCCTTCGCGGCAGATTCGCTGCACGTGGGCATCCGCAACCTGCTCGACTACCATGGCCAAGCCGAAGGTCCCGGCGAGCAGTCGCGAGCCCGAATCCGAGCCGGTGTTCATTCCAGGTCGTGAGCCATGGTCGGCGCAGCAGCAGCCGCCGCCAGCGTAGCCGCCCCGAACGCATTCGGCTCGCTCCGCGTGCTGGCGGCAGTAGGCCATCCAGTTCCAGGCGCCCGCTCGCATCAAGGCCAAGAAGGTCACTGGCAGCGACCTGCACGACCCGAAGAACCTGCGCAGGCTGCTGCAGCTGGCGGCGGTGCACCACGCGGATCTTGCCATCGTGCTGGTCGACGAAGACGGCGTG
>JALORC010000098.1 GCA_025459175.1 Planctomycetota bacterium
GTCGACCTTGCCCTTCGGGGCCGAACTCTCTCTCGGGCGCTCCGTGGAAGTCGAAGCTAACTCCAAACCAAGCGGCCTTCAACCGGCCCGCCACGCAGGAAGACAAGTACCGCCGCTGGCACCCGCGGTCACCGGCGTATCGTGCGACCGCTCTCGACCCCACCATGCCTCGCTCCACCCTGCTCGCCATCGGCTTCCTGCTCCTCGGCTGCCAGTCGACCGCGCTCCTCCCTCCGGAGCTGGCCGCCTGGCAGGCCCGAGCGGCCCGCGTCACCATCACGCGCGACGACTGGGGCATCCCGCACGTCAAGGGCACGACCGATGCCGACGCGGTGTTCGGCATGATCTACGCGCAGGCCGAGGACGACTTCCATCGCATCGAGTGGAACTACCTGACCGCGCTCGGGCGCCTGGCCGAGGCCGAAGGCGAGGCGGCAATCTGGAGCGACCTGCGGGCCAGGCTGTTCCTCGACCCCACCACCCTGCCGGCGGCCTACGCGGCGAGTCCGGCCTGGCTGCGCGGCTTGATGGACGCGTGGGCGGACGGCCTCAACTACTACCTGCACACGCATCCCGACCAACCAGCGCGCGTGCTAACCCGCTTCGAGCCGTGGATGGCCCTCGCCTTCAGCGAAGGCAGCATCGGCGGCGATGTCGAGAGCGTCTCGCTGGCCGGCCTCGAGCAGTTCTACGGCGGCACGACGAAGCTGGCCGCGCTGCCGCCCGCCCCGCGCGCGCCGTCGGGATCGAACGGGTTCGCGATCGCGCCGCATCGCAGCGCGTCGGGCAAGGCGCTGCTGCTGATCAATCCGCACACCTCGTTCTTCTTCCGCGAGGAGCTGCAGATGACGAGCGACGAAGGGCTCGATGCCTACGGCGCGGTCACTTGGGGGCAGTTCTTCGTCTACCAGGGCTTCAATGCCACCGCCGGCTGGATGCACACCTCGAGCACCAACGACTCGATCGACGAGTTCGCGGTCGCGGTCGCGAAGGGCGCGTCCGGCTGGACGTATGCCCACGGCGCCGCGACCCGGCCCGTGCAGACGCGCCCGATCCGAATCGCGTACCGGACGCCCGCAGGCCGCGCCGAGCGCACCTTCCTGGGGCTCGCCACCCATCACGGGCCCGTGGTGCGAGCCGCTGCCGATCGCTGGATCGCGGTGCGGCTGATGCAAGAGCCGGTCAAGGCGCTCATGCAGTCGTTCCTGCGCACCAAGGCGCGCAACCTCGCCGCGTTCCGGCAGACGATGGAACTGCACACCAACTCGTCGAACAACACGGTGTTCGCCGACGCCAAGGGCAACATCGCCTACTGGCACGCCAACTTCGTGCCGCGTCGTGATGCGCGCTTCGACTGGTCGCAGCCGGTCGACGGCAACGACCCGGCGACCGACTGGCAGGGCGTGCACTCGATCGACGAGAGCCCGAACGTGTTCAATCCCGTCTGCGGCTGGATCCAGAACACCAACAACTGGCCGTTCTCCGCGGCCGGCGACGAGAGCCCGGCGCCGGGGCGCTACCCGCGCTACTTCGACGTCGGCGAAGGGGAGAACTCGCGCGGCCTGCATGCGATCGAGGTGCTGTCGCGCGAGAAGCGCTTCGACCTCGACAAGCTGGTCGCTGCCGCCTACGACCCGCATCTGATCGCCTTCGACCCGCTGCTCCCGGTGCTGGCGCGCCATTGGGCCGACCTGCCCGACGGCGATGCACGGAAGGCGGCGCTCGCGGCGCCGGTCGCACTGCTGCGCGAGTGGGACCGCCGCTGGTCGGCGACCTCGACGGCGACGACGCTGGCGGTGTTCTGGGGTGAGCTGCTGTGGCAGCGCGCCGCGGCCGCGCCGCACGCCGAAGGCACGCGCCTCGTCGAACAGATGGCGACGCTGTTGCCAGCCGAGCAATGGCTCGCAGCCCTCGCCTCTGCGGTAGCGGCCCTGACGCGCGACTTCGGCTCGTGGCAGGTCCCCTGGGGCGACGTCAACCGCTTCCAGCGCCTCGATGGCGAACTCGTGCAACCGTTCTCGGACGAGGCGCCGAGCGTACCAGTCGGCTTCACCTCGGCTCGCTGGCGGCGTTCGAGGCGCGCCGGTATCCGGGCACCAGGCGCCAGTACGGCACCAGCGGCAACAGCTTCGTCGCGGTGGTCGAGTTCGGCGCCGAGGTCACGGCGCGAGCGGTGACCGCGGGCGGGCTCGACAGCAGGCCGGGGGCAAAGCACTTCAACGACCAGGCCGATCGATATGCGCGCGGGGAACTGCGGCCGGTCCACTTCTCGGCCCGCCAGCTCGCCGAACACACCGAGCGGGTCTACCGGCCTGGGGATGAACTCCGTTCGCGTTGAGCGAGCCGACCCGCCAGGTGGTCGCGCCGCCACCGCGCGTCGAGGCGGTAGCCGCATCGTGGATCGCCGCCAGCTTCCGGCGGCCTCCCGAGCAACAGGGTCAGCGCAACACGGCAGGTCGCCGCTGCCTGGGTGCGCGGCCTCCGGTCTGCTACTCTCGTGCTCCCGAAGGACGTCTCCCATGCGCCCAATCTGCGTTCCGTTGCTGCTCGCCGCGCTCACTGCTGGGTGCGCGACCTACCGCATCGCCATCGAACCGCCGCCGGTCGATCTGCCGACGCGCGATGCGTCGCAGCGGGTACCGCTCACGATCACCGTGCAGTCGACCTATGCGCCGTACCTCGACGGCGACCTGTCGACGACGGACCGCTACCCGCGCGACAGCAAGCTCGGCCAGCAGGACCTCCATCGCTACCGCCTCGCGCTGCTCGCGACGCAGCAGTTCGAGGCGGTGGCGGCAGGCGACCCTGGGCAGGGCCTGCATTGCGCGCTGAACGTGGTGTCAGGCCGCGAGCCCGCGCGCACCGGGAGACTCCTGCTCTCGATCTTGCTGACCTTCGGCCAGCTCTCGCACGAGCAGCGTGAGATCGTTCGCATCGAGGCCGTGGTCTCGCGGCCGGGACGCGAGCCTTCCAAGTACCACCTCGAAGGACGCATCACGACCGACGCAGTCCTCGACTCCGCGCACACGCGGCGCGCGAACTCGTTGTGTGGTCCCGAAAACGAACTCGCCCGAGCCCTCGTCTCCCAGATGGCCGTGGACGGGTGGCTCGACGCCATGGGAGCACGGCCATGAGTTCCTCCTGCTGCATGCGCATCACCGCCCTGTTGGTCTTGCTTGCCGCCCCGGGCTGTATGTGGGCGAACGTCGATCCCGAGCCCGACCTCGACCTGGTGCCCGAGCGGTCCGCGCGTCCGGCGCTCGGGTTCGACCTCCGCGTCATCAGGGATCCACGGCTCCTCGTTCCGGATGTCGACGTCGAGTGGTGCGAGAAGCGCGACGGCGAGGACCTCGCGGAAGAGACCGCGATCTTCCGAGCGGCGCTGGAGGGCACCGGGACCTTCGGCTCGATCACCCGCACGCAGGCGGTGGACGGGCTGCACTGCGCGTTCGAGCTGCGTTCGACCCCGGGAACGTTCGGCGGCGGCGTGTTTTTCGCGCTGACCCTCGGGTTGATCCCGGAATGCGCCTACGACGAGTACTTGCTGACCGCGAACGTGAGCGCGCCCGGCAGGCAGTCGTGCAGCTACCGCGTACGGACGAGCGCCAAGTTCCTCATGTGGCTGCCGCTGCTGCCGATCGGGCTCGTGCAGTTGGCGGCGCGGCGCGGCGACCTGCAGCAGACGGTCGACGCGATGGTCACGCAGTTGGCGAAGGACGGCTGGCTCCAGCGCTGACCGTTCGCGTCCCGCGAACCCACCGATCCCCCTTCCGCGGCGGGCTCGCGATCCGCATGCCGTGAGTGCCGAGTCGAAAGTCGCCCCGCTGGCGACGACGAAGTTGTTCTCGGAGCCGATCTGCTGGCGCCCGAACCAGATCAGGGGCGTCGGGCTGCAACCGGCCCCGGACGCCACCGGCGGTGCCGCGGCCGGGAACTCGTAGCGATCGAACGTGATGCGACTGACGGGGCTGTTGCCGTTGTTGGCGTAGGCGATCGCGAACGAGCCGCCGAACGAGCTGCCGACGCCGCCGCCGACCGTGGTGTCGGAACCGACGGGCGTGAACAGGGTCTCGGCCCGCAGCTGCTGGCCACGAAATCCGAGCGTGCGGAAGAAAAGGTTCTGCGTCACCGTGCTGCGGAACAGCAGCCCGTAGAGTGCCCCCCCGCTGTCGACGCCCAGTCCCTCCAGCTCCAGCCGCGCGTCGGCATTGCTCTGCACCACCACCGTGCCGTAGGGCGCGGTCATCGTGCTGCCGTCCCAGGTGAGCCGCACGGCCCGGATCTGGTGGCCGTTGCTGCCGGTCGGCTTGCCCGGCTGCTGGGCTCCCCACCGGGCACACCAGATCCAGTCCCGACATCAGCATGAAATGGCCGCGGGCAGCGCTCGGAGCCACCCTGTCGAGGAACAGCTCTAACGGGCTGTTGCTGGTGTCGGGACTGTTGTGATCGAACGCCGCGAACGAACGTGGCGCAATCGCGGCAGAATCGCGCTACCGGGACCCGCTGGGCGGGGGCGTGTGCAATCGGAAGGATGGCGGGCCGGGATCCCGCTTCGTCAGGGACCGCAGCTCGTTTCCCCTGTGCGCCGAAGGCAAGTTCCTCGGCAAGGTGCGTGAGAAGAGCGCCCAGATCGACGCGGAGCTGCGCGGGTGAGCGCGATGGCGGGGCACAAGCAATGTCGACGCTGCCCCCCTTCAACAGTAGCCACGCCAATCCCTGCGCAGCGCCTTCGCGGCCTCGCCCGAGTCGACATAGCCGTCGCCGTGCTCGACCATGAAACGCAAGTAGGAGCACACAGCTCGACACTGCGCCACGTCGAGCATTGCCCATCGCCGCTTCGCCCGGTCGCGCATCGCACCCATCACCGAGAATGTGTAGATCGTCCAGTCGCTGGTGACCGAGTCCGACTCATCGTAGAAACGGATCGACCAACGCATGAAGGCCGGGACATAGAACCGCCACCCTTCCGGATCAAGAAACGGGAGAGGGCACAGCCGCTCGAGCTTTTCGTCCGAGACGTCCTGCCAACGACGCTCCGGGTCCATGTGACGCGCAGCCACGACCTCGGCCACGGTGCCCGCGTGCTCCAGATCGGCTTCATGCAGGGTGACCCCACTACCGAGTTCGACGTTCGAAAACGCCAGCTCGATCTCCTCGACTACCCTGTCGCGGGCAACCCGGAGCGCAGAGTCTTCGGCGTTTGACATCGCAGTATTGCGTGGCACCAAGTGATCCTTGCGCACCATAGCAGGCGCGGCAACGAACCGACGAACGGCATCGAACCGGAAGCCGTGCTCGCGTGCGGCCAGCGCGTGAGCCGCCGGGTGCGACGCGGCGAGTCCGTGCCGCCGCCGCAGCCAGTGCGCCTTCTCGCGGTCCGGCGGCCATCAGACACCATCGCCGATCGCACGGTCGCACGCGGCGGCCGGGCCCGGCGGTGTGCTGTCGGAGCAACGTCACGGCGCACTCGGCAGCGGCTACGCGATCGCCGCCGGCCTGCCGGGGCAGTTGACGGCGGTTCGAGGCGCCCTGGATCCGCTGTGGCTCGACCCGATGATTTCGCACGATCTGCGTCACGGCGTGCCGCCTGCCGGTGATTCGTCCTCTGTCCCGTCGCGCTCTCGGCTGCCAGCTGCCGGCCCGCGTCGGGGCGTGGACCGGGTGCGATCCGGGAATGCCCCGGTCGGCCGCGGTCCCTTCCCGCCACTCGTGGACACCTCGCGCCCGCCCCTTCCGCTGCTCGTTCCAGCCCTGATCGCGCCGTTCGCGCTGGCCCGAGCGCCGGACCGCAGCGCGGCCCGCCGGACGAGACCCGATTCCCCATGACTCCCATCCGCATCCTCCTTCCCGCCCTGCTGTCCTCCGCCCTGCTCGCCCAGGGCAAGATCGTCGTCGCGCACGACGACTGGACGCTCGGGACCCAGGGATTCACCAATGCTCCGAGCGCCGCGCAGTTCGTGCAGAACGTCGCCGCCTGGTTCCACGGCGGGCAGCCCGGCAACTTCCGCGCGTGGACCACCAGCACGTTCCTCGCCAACACTTCGGTATCGAACGCGATGACCGCCGCAGGCCACACGTGGACGGCATCGTCGACCGGGAGCTTCACGCTCGCCAACCTGCAGCAGTACGACGGCGTGTTCGTGGTCGGCAACCCGGTGAACGCCAACGTCCTCGCGCAGTATGTCGCGAACGGCGGCAACGTCTACGTCGCCGCGGGCACGAGTGCGTCACCCGCCAACCTCAACCCGTTCCTCGAGCAGTTCGGGATGACCTTCGGCCCCGTCAATCCCTTCGTGGGGACGTGGCCGATCAGCAGCCCGCACCCGATCTTCGCGGGCGTCAGCTCGCTGTACCACTTCAACGGCAACTCGATTTCGTTTACCGCGAACGCGGGCGCCGGCGCGCAGGTCCTCGTGACGAAGAACGGGCTCGGCCTGTACGCCGCCTACGACGGATCGGTCGGACCGATGGCGAAGAACACCGGGCTCGGCGCCGGTTGCAACAATCTCTCGCTCGCCGCGACCAGCCGCCCGCTGCTCGGCCAGAACTGGAGCCTCGCCTGCAGCGGCATCAACCCGACGTCGCTGCTCGGCATCGAGGTGTTCGGTAGCAGCGACCCCGGAATCGACGACCTGCTCGCGATCGGCATGGCCGGCTGTGGCACTCGGGCGTCGCTCGACGTGCTGATCGGGTTCTCGATCACCGGTTCGACGCATGCCTACTCCCTGGCGATCCCGGTCGACCCGTCGCTGAACGGCCTCGACCTCTTCTCGACGACCGTGGTGTTCCCGAGCACGCCGCCCAATCCGTTCGGGGCGATCACCTCGAACGGCATGCACGGCCGCATCGGCAGCATCTGAACCGCGCCTCGGCGGCGATCGCCGCGTACGAACGCGGTGCTGGGACCTTCGCCGGATCCGTCGACAGGCCATCTGTAGGAATGGTGCTCGATCGGCAACCGGGCGCGGTGCCACCGTAAGCGCCCGGTCCAACCATCTGGCGGACTCTCTGCGCCGGCCGACGATCGGCCGGCATGACGAAGACACGGACGAAGTGGCGATCTCTGCTCCGGGACCAGGAGCGAAGTGGGTTGAGCATCCGGCGGTTCGCCGAGGCGAGGGGCATCGCCACCGGCTCGTTCTATTGGTGGCGTAGCTGGCTGCGGCGCCAGCCAGGCGACCTGGTCGCCGAAGATCGCTAGCGCTGCCTCGACGGGTCCGAGCCGTGGTCCTGGATGCGCTCCTGCAGGACCCGGTTCACCTGCTGCTCCACCTCCTCGGCGCTGCGGATGATCTGCGGGGTGATGAACCTCGGCCTTCGCCTTCGACCGGGCACGCGGCTTCACCGTCGCGTTCGGCGGGTCCCAGCTTCCTTTCGTCGACGCCAGCACCCGCATTTGGAACGGCACCACGTGGACACACCTGTCGCCACCCGTCTCCCCGCCGGGCCGCTGCAACGCCGCGATGGCGTTCGACGGCGCGCGATCGCGCCTCGCGCTCTTCGGCGGAATAGGTGGATCCCAGAACCCGCTCGGTGACACCTGACGGATTCGACGGATCTGCGATCACCATTGCCTTGGGCGGCACCTCCTTCCCCAGCCGAGCGCCCGGCGTCGCGACGCCGGGACTTTGCGCACGGGGGCTATGGCATCGACCACCCCGCAGTATCGTCTCGCACCAGCGTCCGAGCCCGCCTTGCCCGCGGCCCGCTGCCACACCGCCATGCGAAGTCCCCTGCCGCTGTCGCTGCCGCCGTCGCTGTTGCTGGCCGCGTTGTGCTCCCCCGGCGCGATCGCGCAGGACCTGCCGCCGACCGACTGGGCCTTCCAACCGCTGCGCGTCGTCGAACCGGCCGCCGTCGCGCCCGCCGAGTGGAACGGCAACCCGATCGATCGCGCGATCTTCGCCGGCCTGCAGCAGAACGGCCTCGAACCCGCCCCACCCGCCGACCGCCGCACCCTGATCCGCCGCGCCAGCTTCGTGCTGACCGGCCTGCCGCCGACCCCTGCCGAGGTCGATGCGTTCGTCGCCGACCCGTCCCCCGCTGCGTTCGCGACCGTCGTCGACCGCCTGCTCGCTTCGCCACACTACGGCGAGCACCAGGCCCGCGCGTGGCTCGATCTCGCGCGCTACAGCGACAGCAACGGCCTCGACGAGAACCTCGCGTTCGCCAACGCGTTCCGCTACCGCGACTGGGTGGTGCAGGCGCACAACCAGGACCTGCCGTACGACCGCTTCCTGCAGCTGCAGATCGCCGGCGACCTGCTCGCCGCGCAGCCCGACGTCGGCATGGACGGCCACGTCGCCACCGGCTTCCTCGCGCTGGGCCCGCGCATGCTGGCCGAACAGGACAAGGAGAAGCTGGTGCTCGACACCGTCGACGAGCAGCTCGACCTGGTCGGCCGCACGTTCCTCGGCCTGACGCTCGGCTGCGCGCGCTGCCACGACCACAAGTTCGACCCGATCTCGCAGCGCGACTACTACGCGCTGGCCGGCATCTTCCGCAGCGCGAAGTCGTTCCACGAACTCGGCCACGTGTCGACGTGGTTCGATCGCGAACTGGCGACCGAGGCGGCGATCAAGGCCCGCAAGGCCGCCGAGCAGCAGCTCGAACGGGCCACGGCCGAACTCGCCGAACGCACGCAGCAGGCGATCGCGGCGCAACGCGAGCGCCTGGTCGCCGACGTCGGCCGCTATCTGCTCGGCGGCGAACAGCTGCTGGCGCGCGGCGCCTTCGTCGAAGCCGAAGCGGCCCGCGAGACGAGCCTGCGTGCCGATGCCGACCACTGGGGCAATGCCTCCACCACGGTGCTGCACACCTATCAGGGCGGCGCGCAGTTCGCGGCGTGGTCGGTGACGGTCGCTGGCGCCGGCAAACATCGTTTGCTGGTGCGCTATGCAGCGGCCGAGTCGCGGCCGATGCGGTTGTCGATCGACGGCGTGGCGCAGGCCGAACCGGTCCTGGCGGCGGTGACCGGTGGCTGGTTGCCGGCGAACCAACAATGGCACCCCGCTGGCGAGTTCGAACTGGCACCTGGCGAACACACGCTGCGGCTCGACGCGATCGACCCGCACACCGTGCACCTCGATGCGCTGTTGCTGCTGCCGGTCGCCGTCGATGCCCCCGGCGATCTGCTGCCGCCGGTGCTGCAGCAGGTCGCCGCGGTGCTGGCGCAGCGGCGCAGTGATCCGATCGTCGCGTTCTGGCGCCAGCTCGTCGACGGCGCGCCGGAGCAGTTCGGCGCGCGCGCGGCGGCGATGCAGGGCAAGGGCGGGCTCAGTGCGATCCTGCTCGGTGGGCTGCCCCCAGCCAATCCGACCGAGCTGGCGGCGCGCCTGCAGACGTTCTTCGCCAGCGCCGCCGCGGCCTCGCGCGGCATGGCGCCTGGCGGCGGGAAAGCGAAGAAGGGCAAGCCGGAGGACGCCGCGAAGATCACGCTCGCCGACCCACGGCTCGAAGCCGCGCGCGCGCTGCTGCTCGATCGCGACGGCATGCTGGCCGCACCCGACGAGCTGCTGCGTCCGTGGCTGCCGGCCAAGATCGCCGCGGAGCTGACCGGGCTCGAACAGAACCGCGACGCACTCGCCGCGGCGGTGCCGAAGCCGGCCCCGCAAGCGATCTGCGTCGCCGAGGACACCGTGCGCGACCTGCCGGTGCACTACCGCGGCAACCACCTGACGCTCGCACCCGACGCGGTGCCGCGCGGCGTGCCGGCGGTGTTCGCGTCGTTCGTACCGGCCCCGTCGTTGCCGAACGACCGCAGCGGCCGGCTCGAGCTGGCCCGCTGGATGATCGCGGCCGAGCAACCGCTGGCGGCGCGCGTGCACGCGAACCGGATCTGGCAACGCGCGTTCGGCCAGGGCCTGGTGCGTTCGCCATCGAACTTCGGCCGCCGCGGCGATGTGCCGAACCACCGCGACCTGCTCGATCTGCTGGCCGCTGCGCTGCGCGCGGACGGCTGGTCGCAGAAGCAGTTCTGGAGACGCCTGCTGCTGACCCGGACCTGGCAGCAGAGTGTGCCGGTCGCCGGGGCGGCGCACGAACGCGACCCCGACAACCGCTGGCACGGCCGCATGCAGCGCCAGCGCCTGCCGGCCGAGGCGATCCGCGATGCGATGCTGCAGGTCGGTGGCAACCTCGACCGCACGCTCGGTGGCACGCTGCTCGGCACCGGCGACCGCGGCTACGTGACCAACGACCAGAGCGGCGACGCGGCCAACTACGACAGCCCGCGCCGCTCGCTGTACCTGCCGATCATCCGCAACGCGATGTTCGATCTGTTCACCGCGTTCGACTACGCCGATCCGAGCGTGCACCTCGAACAGCGGCCGCAGACCGCGGTGGCGCCGCAGGCGCTCTACCTGCTGAACGCACCGTTCGTGCGCGAGCAGGCGCGTGCGTTCGCCGCCCGCGTGCTGGCCGCCGCCACCGGCGACGACGAGCGCATCACGGTCGCGTTCCGCGAGGCGTTCGCCCGCACGCCATCGGCAGCGGAACGCGCCGCGACCAAGGCGTGGTTGCAACAGGCCGCCGCCAGCGGCGAGGCCGACCGCGCGTGGCCGGGCCTGTGCCAGGCCCTGTTCGCCAGCACCGAGTTCGCCTACCTCGATTGAGCGCCATCATGATCCCATCCTTGCTGTCCCGGCGCGCACTGTTGCAGCAGTCGGCCTGTGGGTTCGGTTCGCTGGCGCTGCGCTCGCTGCTCGGCCCGACCGCGGCGTCGACATCCCTCGGCGGCGGCGACGACATCCGGCCGCGTCAGCCACACTTCGCGCCGCGGGCCAAGCGCATGGTGTTCCTGTTCATGCACGGCGGCCCGTCGCAGGTCGACACCTTCGACTACAAGCCGCTGCTGCAGCGCGACCACGGCAAGCCGCTGCCGTTCGCCAAGCCGCGCGTGACGTTCGCCGAGACCGGCAACCTGATGGGTTCGCCGTTCCGCTTCGCGCAGCACGGCCAGTCGGGGCAATGGGTCAGCGAACTGTTCCCCCACCTCGCGCGCTGCGTCGACCAGCTGTGCTTCCTGAAGGCGCTGCACGGCAGCAACGACGCGCACGGTGGCGCGCTGCTGAAGATCCACACCGGCAGCGACACGTTCGTGCGACCGTCGATCGGCAGCTGGGCGCTGTACGGGCTCGGCACCGAGAACCAGAACCTGCCCGGCTTCGTGACGATCTGCCCGACGCTCGGCCACGGCGGCGTCAACAACTGGAGCTCGGCGTTCCTGCCGGCGGTCTACCAGGGCACGCCGCTCGGCAACGCCAGCGTGCCGGCCGAGCAGGCGGCGGTGCGGCACCTGCACGGCGAACTGAGCCGGCCGCTGCAGCGCGCGCAGCTCGACCTGGTGCAGCAGCTCAACGCCGAACACCAGGCGCAGCGGCAGGGCGACGACATCCTGCAGGCGCGCATCCAGAGCTTCGAGCTCGCGTTCCGCATGCAGATGGAGGCGCCGACCGTGCTCGACGTCGATGCCGAGAGCGACGCGACCAAGCGCCTCTACGGCCTCGAGCGCCCGGCGACGCAGAACTTCGGCCGCCAGTGCCTGATGGCGCGCCGCCTGCTCGAGTCCGGCGTGCGCTTCGTGCAGTGCACCCACAGCTACAAGTGGGACCAGCACAACAATCTCGAAGTCGATCACCGCAAGAACGCCAACGAGGTCGACCAACCGATCGCCGGCTTGCTGACCGATCTGCAGCAGCGCGGTCTGCTCGAGGACACGCTGGTCTGGTGGGGCGGCGAGTTCGGCCGCACGCCGGTCAGCGAAGGTGGCACCGGCCGCGACCACAATCCGCACGCGTTCACGCACTTCCTCGCCGGCGGCGGCGTGCGGCAGGGGTTCTCGTACGGCGTCACCGACGACTACGGCTACTACACCCAAGACCAGAAGATGCACGTGCACGACCTGCACGCGACGATCCTGCACCTGCTCGGCCTCGACCACGAACGGTTGACCTGGCGCCACGCCGGCCGCGACTTCCGACTCACCGACGTCGAGGGCAAGGTCGCGCGCGCGATCCTTGCCTGAGAGGCTCTCACTCTCTGAGTTCCCCGCCCGCCCGCGGCGGCGCCGCCGGCGACACCGCGATTCACCAGGGCGCGAGCACCACGGTATTGCCAGCCTGCCAGCCGCCCGCCGGGTCGTACGACCACCCCTGCCAGCCGAACCGCAGTCCGCGCAGCGCCGGCCCCGGCGGCAAGGCGATACCGCCGACCAACAGCGGACCGGTGCCGCCGGCACAGGCCACCAGCATCGTCGGATCAAGACCCAACGGCGTGGCGAAGGGCGGCACCACGCTGCTCGCCACGGGCAGACCCGCGAACAGGCCGCCGATGCCGCCGGCCGGCACCCGCAGGGTCGCGGTCGACTGTGCACCCCACGCCACCGCCGGCGCGGTCACCACGGGCAGCCCCTGCACGGTCAGCGCCACTCCCGCAGCGACCGGCACCGCCGTCGTCACCTGCACTCCGGGATCGAGCCACACGGTACCGACCGGACCGATGCCCCAGGTCTGCGCCGTGCCGAACGCCCCGACCGTCGTGGCGCCCGCCAGGTACGCCGTGCTGGCAGCATCCAGCTGCAACACCGGAACGCTCGCGGTGAGCCCGGCCCCGAGCAGGGAACAGTCCGCGAAATGGACCCGAGCCCCGGACACCCTCACGCCACCGACGAAACCGCTTGTGGAGGTGATCGCCGTCCGTGAGAACTCCACCTGGCTGCCGACCGCCGAGACCACGGCCGGCTGCGTCGCCTCGAACGAACAGTCGACGGCGCGCACGTCCGCGCACCCGAAGACACCGAGCGATGCCCCGGACAGGGTCAGGCTGGTGGTGCACCTCTGGAGCAGCACGGGGCCGAGGTTGTTCTGCAGCGTGATCGTCGCGGACGCGAGCTGCCCGCTGATCTGCATGCCGTGCAGGACCACGGCCTCGCCAGGCGCGAGGTTGCGCACCGTGATCTGCACGGACAAGTCCAGAATCTGCACGCCCGGGTCGGCGAAGATGGACAGCGACTTCGCGTCGATGGTGAACGAACCGTAGGTGCCCGGCCGAACCAGCAAGACGGCCCCACTCGGCACCGCCGCTGCCGCTGCGGCGATGCTCTGGAACTGCGAACCAGGACCACCCGCCGCGTCGACGACATAGGTCTGGCTCAGGGCCATGCCAGCGGCGAGCCAGATCGACACCGCGCTGCGCGCGGCGACGGTCGTTTTGCCGCCCCGCGCCCTGGCACGAAGCGCGCGACCACCTGCGACTTCTCCAGAAGATCGACGGTCCCGAATACCCATCGCAGCATGCTGCCGGCGCCACATCGCCTCGTCCAGCGGGTCGACGCAGGCGGCACCGATCCCGACGCTAGCGCCCGCGCCGTTCGGGCGGACCGTCGCCGCGTTCGGGCCCGTCGCGCGGCGGCAGCGCCTCGCGCAGCTGCCGCAGTTGTTCGTGCATCGCCGCATCGGCGAGGGGTTCCACCCAATCGGCGACGCTCTCCAGCAAGCGGTGCTCGATCGCGCCCGGGAAGCGTTCGCCGAGGAATCCGTCCCACAGCTGCTCGGCCTGCACCAGGCGTTCGAGCAACACCAGCACCTCGCGCGCCAACGCCACCGCCTCGTCGCGCTGCGCCGCCGTGTCGAGCATGCCTGCCAGCACCCGTCGGGTGTCGACGAACTGTCGCACGAAGCGGCGATCCAACGCGCCATCCCCCGCGGCGAGGCCGCTGTCGATGTGCGCGACCTTGTGCAGCTGGGTCTCGGCCTCACGGCGAAAGGCCGTGCGCAGCTCGTCGTCGGCGACCTGCGCGTCCCGCAGCGCGCGCGCCAGCTCGAACCCGGCTCGGGCGCGCAGGTGCCGGTACTCGTGGAACTTCGGCTGCTCGTCCAGCAGGCTGTCGGCGAGCGCCACTGCCTCGCGCAACACCGCCGGGTCGGCGACCGACCGCCGCGGGCCTGGTTCGTCGCGGGCCTGGGTCTGCAGCAGCGCCTCGCACAACTCGATCCGGTGCGAAGCGACGTCGGGGTGAGTGCGGATCAGCAGCCGCAGAATCTCGATCGCGGTGGTTTCCCGCTGGCGCCGGTCGCCTTCGGCCTGCGCGCCACCGGCGTCGCCGCGCCGACGCTGCGGGCCGGCCGCGAACAACAGGCAACGCGCCTTCAGCGCCAGCGGCTCGGCGGCCGCCGGATCCTCGGCCAGCAGGCCCTCGACCAGCTGCAAGGTCAGCTGCAGTTGCTCGCGTCCTACCTTGATGCGCTCACGCACCCGTTCCGCGCCGGAGCGCCCACCGCCGAAACCACCCGGGCCACCCGGGCCGCCGCCGGTTCGACCTTGCGGCACCAGACTGCGCGCCAACTCGAAGTGCAGCACCGCGCGCTCGTAGCGCACCGCGGCGGTAGCCGCCTCGGGGCTCGCCGCCAGCAGGCCGAGCGCCTTGCGGTAGCGCTGTTCGGCGCTGGGGATCCGACCGCGCTGGTGATCGATCTGGCCGAGCGCGAGCTCGACGGCGGCGACCTCGCGTTCGGTGTCCGTGCCGATCGCGGCGAGCCGTTCGAGCGCCTGCTGGTAGGCCTTCTCGGCGGCGACCAGATCACCGAGCCGCACCTGGATCGCGCCGACCCGGCGCCACGCGCGTGCGGTCTCGAGCCGCAGCGACGTGCTGTCGGCGTTCTTGGCGGCGAAGCGATCGTAGAAGCGCAGGATCTCCTGCAGCAGCGCCACGTGGCCGGGCTCGACGCGCGTGCGCACGGCGACCACCTGCTCGCCGGTGTCGGCGTCCTCGTCGATCGCCAGCAGCGGATCGGGGCCGACCAGCGCGTCGAAGAAGCGACCGAACGCGAGCAGCGCGAGGTCCAGGTTGCCGGTGGCCTTCTCCGACTGCCGCGTCTTCTCGAGCTCCTGGGCGCGCGCCTGCCGCAGCGCGTCGCTGGTCGATGCGTAGCCGATCCAGCCGATCACGCCGGCACCGACCACCGCCAGCGCGGTGCTGGCCGCCAGCGCCGCCATCGCGCGGTTGCGCCGGCACCAGCGCAGCACCACGCCGAACGTCGACAGCCGCCGGGCCGCGATCGGCCGGTCGTCGAGGAACGCCTGCAGGTCGCTGCGCAGCGCCTCGGCGGTGGCGTAGCGATCGGCCGGATCGCGGGCCATCGCGGTCTCGATGACGACCGCCAGGTCCTCGGGCAACTCCGGGCACTGCGCGCGCAGGCTCGCCGGCCGCTGGGTGCGGATGCGTTCCATCAGTTCGCTGCGCGAACCGCCGGCGAACGCCGGGCGCAGCGTGACCAGTTCGTACAGCGTGACGCCGAGCGCGTAGACCTCACTGCGCGCGTCGTACTGACCGCTGAACTGTTCCGGCGCCATGTACTGCAGCGTGCCGAGCACGTCGCCGGAGTGCGTGAGTCCCTCCGACTCCAGCGCCTTGGCCAGGCCGAAGTCGGTGACCCACAGCTGGTCGTTGACCTCGAGCAGCAGGTTGGCCGGCTTGATGTCGCGGTGCAGCGTGCCCTGCCCGTGCGCGTAGTGCAGTGCCGCTGCCGCCTGCACGCCGAGCCGCGCCAGGAACCGGGCGCGGTTGCGCCACGCCCCGCTGCTGCCCGGCGGCGCCTCGGCCTGCAGTTCGCGCCAGCGATCGAGCCCCTGGCCGGCGATGTACTGCATCGCATACCAGTGGTAGCCGTCGCTCTCGCCGCTGCCGAACACCGGCACGATGTTGCTGTGGTGCAACTGCGCGGCGATCTGCGCCTCACGGCGGAAGCGTTCGAGCTGGTTGCCGGTCAGCAGCGACGCCTGCGGCAACACCTTGAGCGCCACCTTGCGACCGAGCGACTCCTGCACCGCCTCGAACACCACGCCCATGCCGCCGCGGCCGAGTTCACGCACGATCTTGAAGTCGCCGAGCCGGTCGATCGCCGGCATCGAGACCTTGCGCTGGCCGCTGCCGGAGCTGGCGCGATGGCGCTTGATGCCCTCCAGCGCCAGCACCGTCGGCAGCAGTTCGCGCAGCGCCTCGGCGTGCTGCGGGTGCTCGGCGGCGAACGCCTCGACGCCGAGGCCCGGCTCGGCGCGACGCCGCTGCTGGAACGCCTCGACCAGCGTGTCGAGCGGATCGCGTTCGTCGCCGCCGGCCGCGCTCATGGTTCCGCCAGATCGCCGAGGAAGCCCTTCAGCCGACCGAGCGCGCGCACGTAGCGGTTGCTGGCCGCGTTCTCCTGGATGCCGAGCACCGCCGCGGCCTCCTTGTTGGACAGCTCCTCGAAGTGGCGCAGCAACAGCACCTCGCGGTCGATCTCGTCCATGCTGGCGAGCGCCTGCTCGATCTTCTGCCGCAGCTCCTCGCGCATCACCGCGCCGCTCGGCGAGGTCACGTGAGCGACGAAGAAGCCCGACAAGGTGCCGCTCGCCGGCGCCCCGATCTCGCGGCCGGCGGAACGCATCTTCGCGCCGAGGTGCTTGCGGTGCAGGTCGATCATCGTCTGTTGCGTGATCAACCGGATCCAGACCAGGAACGGCTTCTGGTCATCACGGAACGCCTGCAGCCGCTTCTCGGCCTCGAGGAACGACTCCTGCAGCACGTCCTCGGCGTCGAGGCGCCCGACCAGGCGCGGATCGAGCCGGAAGTGCACCATGCGCTGCAGGCGCTCCCGATAGCGCTCGATCAGGGTCGCCATCGCCGCGTCGTCACCGGCCCGCAGCGCTTGTTCGAGTTCGTCTTCGGAGCGTTCCATCCACCGCACCTTATCCGCCGGCCCGGCCGAGGGGACCAAGGCTCCCGACATCCACGCGTTGCGGCGCCGGCCTCAGCCGGCGACCCCGGCGGCCGTGCCCGCCAGCAGCGATCGCAGTTCCTCGACCGCGAGCTCGATGCCAGTGAACCGTTTGCACTGCGCCTGGGCCTGGCACAGGAACATCTCGACGCCGGGCACCACCACCGCACCGGCCGCCGCGGCGTCGCGCAACAGCCGGGTCAACCGCGGCTGGTAGACCATGTCGAGCACGTAGGTCCCGGGGCGCGGTCGCCACGCCGGCACCAGCCGTTCGTCCTGATCGCGACCGAGGCTGCCGACCGGCGTCGCCTGCACCACCACCGCTGGCGCCAGTTCGTCGAGCAGCGGCACCGACAGGCTGCCGAGCCGGATGCCGTGCAGCCGCGCGAACTCACGCACCGGCTCCAGGCTGCGGCCGAGCATCGTCACGCGACAGCCGAGCTCGCGCAGCGCCAGTGCGCCGGCCCGCGCCGCGCCGCCGGTGCCGAGCACCACGCCGACCCGGCCATCGCCGGCACCGAGGCCGGCGCGCGCCAACGCCGAACGCACTCCGGCCTGGTCGGTGTTGTGGCCGACCAGCAGGCCGTGCGCCTCGGCGGTGATCGTGTTGACGACCGCCGCCGCCTTCGCCTCGTCGGCGAGATGATGGCACAGGGCGGCCGCCGCTGCCTTCCACGGCGCCGTCACCGACAGCCCGCGCAGCGAGCGCCGGGGCAGCATCGCCACCACCTGCTCGGGCCGCGAGGTCTCGAACGGCAGATAGATCGCGTCGAGACCGAGGCGCCGGAACACGCGGTTGTGCAACCACGGCCCCAGCGAGTGCAGCGCCGGATTGCCGAGCAGGCCGTAGATCGAGGTCGCGGCGCCCAGCGAATGCACGCGGTAGAGCTCGCGCAGCATGCCGACCGGCAGCTGGCCCGGCGCCGTCTCCTCACCCGGCTCGATGCTGCCGTAGACGAACGGCGACCCCATCGCGCACGCGAGCACGCGGGTCGGCCACGCGGTCCGCCCCATCGCGAACGCGATGGTCGGTTGCTCCCGCTGGTCGGTGCTCTGCAGCAGATCGAGCACCGGGGCCGCGTCGGCGAGGTCGTGCGCGGTGACCACGATCTTGGCGATGCCGCCGTGCTGCAGCAGCCGATCGCGGATCGCCGCCAGTTCCTTCGGCACGCCGGTGTAGCTGTGGAACGACCGGATGCGCAGCCGCAAACCGGTGCGGCCGGCCGGCGGCGACCACGCCTCGGCCTGGTCCTGGTCGAGGCCCTGCGCGCCGCTGTCGAGCGCGTGCGTCAGCAGTTCGCGCGCTTCCGCCAGCGTGCCGCGGAAGTGGCCGCCCTCCTCGGGCGTGCGACAGGCGACCAGCACCGGCAACCGCACCGCCGCCAGCACCGGCGCCAGCGATTCGCCGCGCGGCCAGCGATCGAGCCGCAGTTCGAGCCAGTCGGCGCCGGCCATCGCCGCCCGCTGCGCCTTCTGCACGACTTGCTCGCGCGAGGTGGCGAACAAGCTGGCGATGATCTGGGCCATGGGCAGTCACAGCGTCGCCGGATCGAGCGCCGCGGGCAACAGGGTCCTCGACCGCCTCGCGGTCAACCAGCCGGCGGCCGCAGCGCCGCCGCCACGGCGACGGCCGACGCGATCGACAGCCCACCTTCGCACGCCAGCTCGAGCGCCTGCTGCATCAGCACGCGATAGGCCGCGGCGACCTCGGGCGCGCGGCGATCGAGCCGCCCGAGGTGGCGGCGCACGGTCTCGGCATCCCCGCGCCGCACCGGCCCCGACAAGGCCGCGACCGGACCGTGCTCGCGGCAACCGGTGATCGCCGCCTGCAGCAACGCATCGCCGAGCCGCGCGCCCGCCGCAGCGGGCAGGCCACTGGCGACGAAGGCCCGGTCGACCAGCGCGCGCAGCGCCGTCGCACCGTTCGCCGCGAGCGCACACGCAGCGTGGTAGAGCACGCGGTCCGCACCGGGCGGCAGCTCGACCGGGACCAGCCCGAGCGAGGCCGCCAGGCGGCGCAGCAACCGCAGGCTCGGCGGTGGCCCTTCGAGCACCGCCGGCGCGCCCTGCAGCGCGGCACCGTGCGGATCGGCCGCGGCGAACGGCGCCACCGGATGCAGCGCCCCGAGCCGCACGCCGGCCGTCGCCACCGGCGCGAACACCTCCAGACCGTGCCGCCCGCTGGTGTGCAGCCACAGCGAGCAGCGGCGCGGGACCGCCGCGGCCGCCGCCGCCGCCACCACCGCCGGCAGCTCGGGATCCCCGACCGCGAACACGACCACGTGCGCCTGCGCCACTGCCGCCAGCGAGCGCGACTCGGCGCCGGGCAGCGAGGCCACCACCGCCGCGGTGCGGCCGGCATCGCGACCGCACAACCAGGGCATCGCGTAGCCGGCCGCCGACCAGCGGTGCGCGAACGCACGGCCGACGCGGCCCGGCCCGATGATGAGGATGCGCAACAAGCCCGCGCAGTCTACCCGGCGCCGCCGGCCGCGGCCTCGCCGGCGACGTTGTCGGCGGCCGCCGTCGTCGGCGCCTCGCGCCGCCGCCGCACCCGCTCTTCCTGCCGGCGTTCGAGTTCGTCGATGTACTCCGCGTCGAGGATCTCGTTCAACTCGTCGAGGTCGTCGAAGTCCTTCGGCCGATAGCTCTCGCCGGCGCGCTGCGCGTGTTCGATCTCCTCGGCATACGCGCGCACCACGGCCTTGTGCAGTTCGATGCGGGTCGCGCTGTTGATCGGGTGCGCGAGGTCGGCGTGCAGCCGCGAGCGGCCGCGGGGATCCTTCGGCGCCCGATCCGGGTCCAGCTTGCCGCCGCACTGGTTGCAGAACGCCGCCCGCAGGTGGTTCTTGTGATGACAGCGGCTGCAGTGGTCGGCGAGCTTGCGACTCGGCATCGCCACGAACGGCCCCTTGTTGCCGTCGATGATCTTCAGATCGCGCACCACGAAGGCGTCGTCGATGGTGACGCTGGCGTAGGCCTTCAGCTTGTTGCGGGGATCGTCGGTCAGCTTGATGCGAACTTCCGTGACATGGAACCGGACCGCTCCATTGTTGTGTTCATCCTGCATCACCACCTCCCAGTTCGACCACCACCCGGCCTCGGCTCCCGCTACCGGTCGCCGTGTGGCGACCGCGGCTGATCCGGCGCGGACGGCCCGCTCGCCGTGACCAATCGCCGCACTTCGCCCGGCAACACCGCGGCCAACGCCGCCTCGACGCGCGCCGCCGCCGCTGCATCGGCGGCCGCGACGAACAACGTCGAGCCGCTGCCGGTCATGCGCACTTCCGGATACCCGGCGCGGACGACGGCCCGCCGCAGTTCTGCCAGTTCCGGCCGAACGAGCTCCGCAGCCGGCTCCAGGTCATTGTGTAGAGTGATGCGCACGGCGGCATTCCCGGTCTCGGGAACCGTAATAGGCAATACGGTAGCCGGATACGGGGCGCGCTGCCAGAGCGCGGCGTGGGATTTGTACACGTCGACCGTCGGGCAACCGAACGGCGGCAGCAACAGCACGAAGTGCTGCGGCGGCACCAGCGCCGGCGACAGTTCGTCGCCGATGCCACGCCCCCATTGGCTGCCACTGCGCACGAAGAACGCCACGTCGGCGCCGAGGGTGCTGCACAGCCGCAGCAACTCGGGCTCCGCCAGTGGTGCTCCATGCAGCGCGTTGGCGAGCCGCAGCGCGGCGGCGGCGTCGCTGCTGCCACCCCCGAGTCCGCCCCCGTGTGGGATGCGCTTGTGCAAGCGGGCGCGGAACCCGCCGCCGACGCCGGCCGCGGCGAGAAAGCGCTGCAGCGCCCGCTGCACCAGGTTGTCGGGACCGGCCGACACCACCAGCGCCGGATCGTCCGCGGTCAGCTCGAGCTCGACGCCGGCGCCGGTGCGTTCCAACGTCAGGTCATCGTGCAGTTCGAGCGCGTGGAACAGGGTCTCGAGCAGGTGATAGCCGTCGGCGCGGCGACCGACCACCCGCAGCACCAGGTTCAACTTGGCGCGCGCCGGCAACCACAGTGGCCCCGGGTCGCTCATGCGTCGACCACTTCGTGCAGCGACATGTTGTCGAGCAGCCGCACCGGCCGCACGCCGTCGCGGAACCGGGCCGCGATCAGCATGCGACCGCCGGCGACCTTGCCCGGCGGCAACAGGGCCAGGTCGCCCTCGCGCCGCAGTTCGACGTAGTCGACGGCGGCCCGCGGCTCGGTCGCCAGCACCGTCCGGGCCCGCGCCACCAGTCGGTCGCGGTCGGTCTCGCCGCGCTGGAATGCGTGCGCGGCGCTGCGCAGCGACCGCACCAGGATCGACGCCGCCGCCCGGTCCGCGGGCCCCAGGTAGACGTTGCGGCTCGACATCGCCAGCCCGTCACCTTCGCGCACGATCGGACAACCGACGATTTGCAGCGGGAAGCCGAGATCCCGCTGCAGGCGCCGGATCACCGCCAGCTGCTGCGCGTCCTTCTCGCCGAAGTAGGCGCGGTGCGGGCGGCTGATCGCGAACAGCCGGGCGACCACCGTCGCGACGCCGGCGAAGTGACCCGGCCGCAGCGCCCCTTCCATGCCGTCCGCGGCCGCGCCGACCGCCACGTGGCTCGCGAACTCCGGGTCGTACATCTGCGCCACCGACGGCGCGAACACGGCGTCGACCCCGGCGCTGCGGCAGAGCTCCACGTCCCGTTCGAGGCTGCGGGGATACGCGGCGAAGTCCTCACCGGGCCCGAACTGCAGCGGGTTGACGAAGATCGTGGCGACCACCCGGTCGCACTCGGCGCGGGCGATCTCCATCAGGCTGCGATGGCCCGGGTGCAGGCTGCCCATGGTCGGCACCAGCCCGAGCACACAGCCGCCGGCGAGCCACTGGCTGCACTGGGCGGCCAGTTCGGCCGGCGGTCCGATCACGACCGGGGTGGCCCGGCGCGGCCGCGCCGCGATCTCGACGCCGAGTTCCTGCAGCGGCTCGACGACGAACGCGCGTTCGTGCCAGCGCGGGTGCGGCACCACCAGCTCGCGACTGTCGATCGTGAAGTCGCCGTAGAACACGAGGTCGAGATCGAGCGGGCGCGGATGGTTGCGCGGCGCCGGCAGCACGCGGCCGGCCTGCCGTTCGAGCTCCTTCAGCACGCCGAGCAGGGCCAGCGGCGGCAGCGTGGTGCGCAGTTCGGCGACCCCGTTGCAGAAGGCGCCCTGCGGCGGACCATCGCCCTGCAGCGCCGACTCGCGCCACGCCGAACGCCGCACGAGTTCGATGCCCGGCACCTGCGCGAGCCGCTGCAGCGCGGTCTCGAGGTGCGCGGTGCGATCGCCGAGATTGCTGCCGAGAGCGATGTGGACGGTGACCGGAGCCATGGCGCGATGTGCTGACGCGAGATGTGTGGTCCTCAGTTGCGACTCGGCAGGACCCGGGGCGGCACCTCGCCATCCCCGTCGTCGTCGTCGCCGCCGCCGCGTCGCAGCACCAGGCGAATCAAACCGCGCAACAGCCCCCAGACCACGTAGCCGAGCGTGCAGAACGCCAGCGCCAGCTGCCACTCGAGCGCGGCGATGATGATCAGCACCACCACCCCGGCGAGGAACGGCATGCTGTGGCGCCCCTTCAGCAGCGTGTGCAGCGCGTGCGGATACGGCACCCGGCTCACCATCAGCAGACCGACCACGACCAGGCCGATCGGCATCGCCATGACGATCCAGTCGAAGTGATGGGGCGCGAACAGGCGATGGCCGAGCTCGGCGCCCGGGTCGTCGCGGGTGCAGAACAGCGCCACCCACGAACAGATCACCGCGGCCGCGGCCGGCGACGGCAGGCCCTTGAACTCGCGATGGTCCTCCTCGTCGGCGCCGGTCTCGACGTTGAAGCGCGCGAGCCGCAGCGCCGCGCAGGACACGTAGACGGCGGCGGCGGCGTAGAACAACCGCGGGTGCAGCGGCAGCAACCGATTGCCGTCGCTCTGCGCGTGCCAGTCGACCAGCACCTTGGCCAGGAACGCCGGCGTCACGCCGAAGGTGACCATGTCGGCCATGCTGTCGAGCTGGGCACCGAACGGCGTGGTCTGCCCGGTCATGCGCGCGACGCGGCCGTCGAGCGCGTCGAACACCATCGCCACGAACACCAGGATCACCGCCAGTTCGAAGAACCCTACCACGGTGCTGAACTGCGCGCCGGGGGTCGTCTGCCGCAGGGCGTCGGCGACCTTGGCGATCGCCAGGAAGCCGAAGAACAGGTTGCCGAGCGTGATGATGCTCGGCAGCACCGGCACTTCCTGCAGACGGCGCAGGCGGCTCTTCGGCCGCAGCACCGGAACGTCCTCGAGGCGGGGAGCGGTCATCGAGGTCGGCATGGTAGGGCCCGCGCGGTGGTTCCGGCTACCATCGCGCCGTGAACTTCCTGTTGTTGCACCCGGGCGAAGTCGATGCCGAGGGGCGCGCCCTGCTGCACGGGCGCCGCGCCGAGCACGTGCGCACGGTGCTGCGCGCCGAGGTCGGCCAGGTGCTGCGCGCGGGCCTCGTCGACGGCCTGCTCGGCACCGCCGAGGTGCGTTCGATCGAGCCGGACCGGGTCGAGGTCGCGACCCGCTTCGACCGGGCGCCGGCCCCGGCCGCCGACGTGCTGCTGCTGGCGGTGCCGCGGCCCAAGGTGCTGCAGCGCCTCTACGCGCACGCCGCCGCGCTCGGCTTCGGCACGCTGGTGTTGTTCCGCAGTTGGCGGGTCGAGAAGAGCCACCTGCAGAGCCAGGCGCTCGGCCCGGAACTGCAGCGGCAGCAGCTGCTGGCCGGACTCGAACAGGCCGGGCGCACCCGGGTGCCGGCGGTGCACTTCTTCCCGCTGTTCAAGCCGATGGTCGAGGACGCCCTCGACGGTCTGGGGCTGCCGCCGCAGCGCTTCGTCGCGCATCCGACCGCTGCGACCGGCACCGCCGACCTCGGCCCGCTGCCACGAGCGCCGTTCGCGCTGGCGATCGGACCCGAGGGTGGGTTCCTGCCGTACGAGGTCGAGCAGCTGACGCGGCGCGGTTTCGCCGCGATCCACTGCGGGCCGCACCCGCTGCGCACCGAGACCGCGGTGGCGGTGTTGACGGGGCAGTTGGACCTGCTGCGGCAGCGGGCTAGCCTGGACGGGTGAAGGTACTGCGCGTCGGATTGTCGGGCTGCACGGCCAACGCGCTCGCTCTGGTGCGAGCCGCGCACGAACACGGCCACTGCCGCGTCGTGGCCGCCCACGACGACGATGCCGCGCGGCTCGCGCGCTTCTGCGCCGACGCCGGCATCGGCTTCGCCGCGCCCGACTTCGCGGCGCTGCTCGGCAGCGGGGTCGACTTCGTCGTGTTGACCGAAGGCTCCGAGCCACGGCTCGCGCGGGTCCGCAGCGCCGCCGAGCAGGTGGTGCCGGTGCTGCTCGAAGGTCCGTTGGCCGGCGACCTCGAGACCGCGACAGCGATCGTGGCCGCCACGGATGCCGCCGAAGTGCAGTGCGGGGTGCTGGTGCCGGGCCAGGACGATCCGCTGCTCGAACAGCTGCGCCGCATGATCGCCGCCGACTGGCTCGGCGGCGTGGTCGCGGTGCAGGCGCTCGCCGGCGAACCGCTGGCGCTGCGCGCCGGCCCGGCGTCGCTGCTGCCGCCGTTCGTGCAGCACACCACGCACCAGCTGCAGCTGGTGTCGTGGCTGACCGGCCGCGCCGCGGTGCGGGTCGGCGCGCAGCTGACGCGCGTGATCGCGCCGAGCGAGCCCGACACCGGTGTCGCCACCGCCTTGCTGCGCGGCAACGTGCTGGCGACGTTCACCGCCAGCCACGCGTTCGCCGGTCGCGGCCTCGCGATCCACGGCACCGACGGCGGCGTGCGCATCGCCGACGACCGCATCTGGCTGCGCGGTCGCCGCGAGTTCCGGGGCCAGCTGTTCGACTACCCGGCGGGCCTCGGCGAGCTGGTGCTGTCGCGCAGCGAGCTCGCGCCGGCGCTGCAGGCGCAGGCCGCGGCCCACGAACCGCTGGGCCGCTTCTGCCGCTGGCTCGAGGACTGCGACGACTTCCCGTGCCCGGCCGAGACCGCGCTGGCCGATCTGCGGGCGGCGCTGGCGATGCAGCGCGCGGCGCAGAGCCGGCGACTCGAGGACGTCTGAGAGGCTGAGAGAAAATCAGGATACAGCCTCTCAGATGCTCCTGGTGGCCGCCTGCGCGGCCACGCAGAGAGTTCGAAACCGATTGTTTCTCACT
>JALORC010000099.1 GCA_025459175.1 Planctomycetota bacterium
ACCGCGGACGCGGCAGAGCGCCGCGCCCGATTCACTCACAGATCACTCACAGACCGAGCACGACCTTGAGGCCGTTGCTGAGCTGCGTCGCCGAGCTCCAGGCCTGCAGGTAGACCGTGAAGCCGGTGAACGAGAACGAGGACGGGATCGGCAGCGCGTAGCTGGCAGTGCCCGCACCGGTCACCGTCAGGCCACCCGCGCCCTCGAGAGCCAGGTCCTGCAGCAGGAAGCAGCCCGGCACACCGAGGATGCCGAGGTCCAGCGGCAGCGGCGCGCCGAGGAAGGTCGTGTTCGAGCCGCCGACCATCATGAACGCGACCGCACCGGTGGCGATCCCGGTGACGTCCGACGTCAGCGAGCCGCCGAGCACCGGCCGCGAGGACGCGGCGCTGGCGAGGCCGAGGCCGCACGCGGCGCCGAAGGCCTCGGTGCGAGCGCGCAGCGAGACGCGGAACAGCAGCAGCTGGCCGCCTTCGACGGTGTTGGGGTTGGCGACGCCCGGGTTGGTCGAGTGATCCTGCACGTCGATCAGCAGCACCTGCTCGTCGGCGGCGTGCGGGAACATGCTGGTGACGTCGATGACGCCCGAGATCTCCTTGTCGTTCGTGTAGGGAGCGAGGGCGCCCGGCGTGCCGCCGTTCACCGCCAGCTCACCCCAGCGCGCGCTGTCGAACTTCGCCAGCTGCACCAGCGTGTCGGTGGCCGGGTCGTAGGCCCAGCTCTTGCCGAGGTAGGTCGAGTTACCCGGGTCCTCCGTCAGGTAGACCATGCCGTCGCCGCCGACGGCCATGTTGTCGAGCATGTTGACCTTCTGGTTGTTCTTGCTGCCGTTGATCACCAGGTCGATCACACCGCCCGCGAGCGGGTTCGTGATGTCGTCGAAGCGCATCCGCCACAGGCGCGACATGCCGGTCTGCACCGAGCCCGAGGCGCCGGTGGTCTGGTTGAAGCCGGTCGCCGTCGTGGTGTCGAGGCGATCGGTGGTGACGAAGTAGAAGTCGCGCGGGCTGGTCGGATCCCAGGCGCCGTCCTCGGGACGCGAGAAGCGCGTGCCGGTCGACGTCGCCGAGAACGCGACCAGGTTGAAGCGCGTGCCGCTGGTGATGTTGGTGGCGCGGGTGGTCGTGTTGACGATCTCGTTCGGGTTGCCGACCACCTCGACGAAGTAGCTGGTGCCGTTCGTCAAACCGGCGCGCTCGACCTCGTTGCCGGCGGCCTGCTTCTGGCCGATGTAGATGTTCACCGTGTTGTTCATCGTGCCGGTGCCGCCGTCGTTGGTCGACGCGACGACCGTGAGGTCCTGCGCGAACGGCGACGCCAGCATGTTCTCCCAGCCACCGACGGCAGTGCCGCCGACGCCCGACGTGGCGACGTTGAACTTCGGCAGAATGTAGGCGCGGCCCTTTTCCGTGCCGGTCGCGACCGCGGCGACGGCGTAGCCGGTCGCCGGGCCTTCCTCGCCCGTCAGGTAGATGCGCGACGTCGTGCCGAGGCCCGAGGCGCTGTTGAAGAACGCCGAGAGTTCCGGCAGGTCCGACGAGCAGAAGCGGCCGAGGGCGATCGGGTTGCCGTTGACGACGTTGCGATCGACGCCGTTGAGGACGAACGTGTGGATCAGGTCCTGCGCCGAGACGACCGCAAGGGTCTGCTTGTCGACGATCAGCTCGGTGACGAACGTGCCACGCGCGCCGTGGCGCCGCACGGCTCCGACCGTGGTGTTGATCTCGTGGTTGGCGAGCACGGTCACCGTGCCGTCGCCGTTGTCATAGGCGCCGAGACCGTCGAGGATGCCGCAGATCTCGAACGGCGTCGCCGGCGCGCCCGTCAGCGGCACCAGGTCGAGCGTCGTGACGAGCGACGTGATGTTGCGCACGACGCCGGCGTTCGGTGCCGACGGCACGAGATACGGGGTTCGCGAGGAGCTTGGCCCCTGCACGACGGTCTGGGCGCCGACGCTCGGCGCCAGGGCCGCGATCAACGCCGACAGCGCGACGATGGCGCGCGACGAACGGAAGGTGTGGTTGTTGGACATGTGGTCTTCTCGATCTGCCTCTCGGGTGGTTGTCGTTCTCGCTCGGAGCGCTCTCCGGCACTCCGGTGCAACCTTTGTGCAGGCGCGCGGCAATTCGCTGCGAGCACGCGATGAAGAAGCGACGGGTTTTCCGCGTGTCGATTCGCGAACTGTCTTCATCAAGGTTCACGAATCGACCGCGACGCTGCGCCTCGCTGTCGCTGCTCGCGGCAGCGGAGGCCCGATTCATGCACCCGAAACACACCACGACCGTCGCAGTCTTGCTGACCCTCACTGCTGCCGCCGCCGCCCAGACCACCACGGTCCTTCCCTGCGGCCGCGACAACACGCTGTACGAGAGCTCGACCGGCGCGTTCAGCAACGCGCTCGGTGAGAGCGTGTTCGTCGGCGTCACCGCCCAAGGGCGGCTTCGGCGCGCGCTGCTCTGGTTCGACGTCGCCGCGGCACTGCCGGCCGGCGCCCGCGTGATCGCCGCCGAGCTGCGCATGGAGATCGTGTTCTCACCCGCGCTGTCGGCGACGCAGCTGTTCTTGCACCGACCGCTGCTGCCGTGGGGCGAAAGCAGCTCCTACGCGACCGCCGGTGGCGGTGGGCAGGGCGCGCCGACGACGCCGGGCGATGCGACGTGGACGCACGCGATCGACCCGGTCCTGCCGTGGACCACGGCTGGCGGTGACTTCGCGATACCGCCGAGTGCGATCCTCGAGCTGCCGGTCGCAGGCACCGTGCGCGGCTTCGTCGACGCCGGCGAAGTGCAGCAGTGGCTCGACCAGCCGAGCACCAACCTCGGTTGGCTGCTGAAGACCGCGGAAGCGAGCAGCGTCGATCGTGCGCGCCGGCTCGAGTCGCGCGAGAGCACCGGGTCGCCGCCGCAGCTGCGCGTGCAGTGGCTGCTGCCGGGTCAGACGGGCACCTTCGGCACCGGTTGCCCGCTGGTCGGTGGGCCGCTGCAGACGGCGTTCGTCGGCACGCCACAAGGTGGCGCCCCGATCGCCGTGCAGCAGTCCAGCGCCCCGCCCGGCGCGATCGGCGTCACCTTCTATGCGTTGGCGCTGGACGCGGCCGGCACGCTGCTCGCCCCCGCCTGCCGGCTGCACCTGCCGCTCGGTGGCACGCTGATCCCGGGCGACGCGTTCGTCACCGATGCCGGTGGTGCGGCCAGCAGCGCGCTGCTGCTACCGGCGGGGTTCCCGGGCACGCTGGTCGTCGGTCAAGCCGCGGTGCTGGACGGCTCGGCGCTCGGCTTCGCCGCCGGCAATGCGGCGCTGTTGGTGGTGCAGTAGCCCGCCCACCAGCGATGCTGCCGCGGGCTCTCAGCCCCGCGGCGGCGTCTCGTAGCGCATCGCCCCGATGTCGTTGCCCTCGGGGTCGAGGAACCGGATCAACTCGCCGACGGTCGGGATGCGCGCCTTCGGCACGATCACCTTGCCGCCGTGCTTGCCGACCAGCCGGGCGATCGCATCGACGTCGAGCACCGCGAAGGTCGGCTCGAGGCCGTTCAGTCCGGTGCCGGTGCGCGGCACCTGCCGCGGATGCATGAGGCCCATCACGCCCGGGTTCTCGTCGGGGCCGGTCTGGATCAGGTAGAAACCCGGCGGCCCCCACGGCGAGAACTTCCAGCCGAACACCGCGGTGTAGAACGCGCGGGCCCGGTCGACGTCGTCGACGTGCAGCGAGAACGCAGCCAGGTTGTTGCCATGCGGTTTGCTCATGCGCGGCACGATGCCGAAACGCGCCGCCACGAACCATCGCGATGTATCGTCACGGAGTGTCGAGAATCCGCCACTCGCCCGAGGACGAGCCGTTCTTCGTGGTGCGCAGCCTCGCCGCCGGCATGGCGAACGGCGCCCACACCGCCCCGCACCGGCACGCATGGCACCAGCTGCTCCATGTGCGGGCGGGCGCGCTGACCGTGCGCACCGACCGCGGCACGTGGTTGGTGCCGACGCGCTGGGCGGTCTGGGCGCAGGCGGGCACCGACCATGCACTCGCGTTCCACGGCGACTGTCGCTACACGGCGCTCTACCTGCGGCCGCGGCGTGACCTCGTCGCCGACAGCCGCGTGATCGCCGTCGGCGAACTGCTGGCAGCGCTGATCGCACGCACGGCAGCGATCGGCATGCTCGACCGCCGGCAGTCGGCGCACCGCGCCATCGACCAACTGCTGCGCAGCGAGCTGCCGGACCACTCGCACCCGGAACTGACGCTGGCGCTGCCGAGCTCACCGCGGCTGCAGTCGATCGCCGAACGCATCCTCGACGCCCCCGGTGTGCTCACCGACATCGACGAGCTCGCCGCCACCGCCGGCATCAGCAGCCGCACGCTGGAACGGCTGTTCGTGAGCGAGACCGGCATCAGCATCGGCGCCTGGCGGCGGCACGCGCGGCTGCAGTTCGCACTGCGGCGGCTCGCGGCTGGCAAGTCGATCGCGACGACGGCCGAGGCCGCGGGCTATCAGAGTGCCTCGGCGTTCATCGCCGCGTTCGGCGCGGTGTTCGGGACGACGCCGGGCAAGTTCTTCGCTGCAGCCGCGGAGATCGGCCCCTGAAACCGGGCGGCCAGATCCCGAGCCGGATCAGTCAGTAGGGCACGAACCTGGCGGCATCCGAGAACGCCGAGACACCGAAGTCATCGACCACCCACTGCGTGAACACCGGGATCCCGATCATCACCGCCGTCAGCGGGAACGGCACGTGCACCGTCGTGATGCCCTGGGCGTTGGTCGGCTGCGTGACCAGCGAGGTGAACCCACCGCCGACGAGCACCGGGCCGCCTGCCGCGGCCGTGCCGATGAGCAGCTTCGCCGCGCGGTTCGCCGGGGCCCGGCCGACGCCGATCTTGAACCACTGCCCCATGCCGGGCGCGACGATCTTCTCGGGCACGTTGGCGATGATCTCCGGCACGAGCGCACTCGGCCCGGCCGTGCCCACACCGTACTCGTTGCTCTCGAACGCCACGGCCTCGCTCCGGAGCGTCGGTCGATCGAACGGGAACGTCCGACTGGCAACGCGTGGGTCGGTCAGCGCACGCGACAGGAAGTCGGTGACCATGTTCGTCTCCGCCGCCGTCATCGTGCCACCGGGGCCGGAACCGTTGATGCCGAGGAAGCCGGGCTGGAGATCGTAGAACTTGACCAGCTCCGCGAAGTTGGTCACGAACACCTTCGTGATGCCGTCGCCGCCGTGGCCGGTGCTGAAGAACTTCCGGTGCAGACCGATGTTCCGCAGCGTCGGGGTCTTTCGCGGCGGGCTGGTAGGCGTCACTCCGATCTGGTGGAAGCGGCCGTCGGAGAACAGGTTGTCGAACGGATTCGCGAGCACACCGCCGGGCAGCGTCAACGTCGGATTGCCGGACACCGAGTGGCAGGCGAAGCAGGACGAGTTGGTCTTCAGGAAGTTGAAGCCGGCGACCTGGTTCAGCGTCATCGTGCCCCGGTCGATCGGCGCCTGGTCGGGGATCAGCTTGCGATGGTAGTGAGCGATCGCCAGCGCGAACCGTTCGCGGGTGACACCGACCGCGCCGCCGAACTGCGGGTGACCACCGAACACCGAATCGAAGATCGTCGCATAGCTGGTGTTGGGCGGGAACGTGGCCAGGAAGGCCGCGACGTCGGGCGGGATCGTCGCCGGGTTGACCAGCGCGAGCGGCACCGTGCGATTCAGCTTGTTCCGCAGGAACCCGCTGGCCCAGTTGGCGGTCTCGTGCGCCATCTCCACCGGGGACTGGGCTGGCTCGACCGCGAGGTCCTCGAGGGCCGCCCAGTCGGTGAAGTTCGGGATCACGAACCCGGCGTTGTCGTGGAACTGCGGCCCGGCGCGCATGTCCCAGAACAACCGCTCGAACAGATAGGCACCGATCATCGTCGGGGCCGCCACCGGCGTCACGAGCCGGTCGATGCTCGTCGACGGCGCGACCTGGAAGCCGTAGTCGATGCGGCTGGTGAGACCGTTGAACGACTGACGAATGACGCCGAAGGCACCGAAGTTCTGGTGGTCGGGACTCGTCGGATCGAGGAACACGGCACCGGGCCGATTGTCGGTGCCACCGGCCTCGGACAGGTGGCACGTGCCACAGGCGATGGTGTTGTTGGACGAGCACTGCTCGTCCCAGAACATCGCCTTGCCGAGGGCAGCCTGCCGGTCGCGGCGGGCGATCGCACCGGCGGGCGCGGTGCTGCGAACGAACTTGTTGCCGTCCGGCGACGCGGGAGCAGGCCAGTTGCCGAGATCCGGGGGCATGTCACCCACCAGCCCGGCGACATGCTGCTGCTGCGCAGCCAGCGGACTCGCGAACGCCAGCGCAATGACGATCGCACTGGCAATCGACATGGGGAAACGAGAAACGAGAACGGTCATCTCTGACTCCTTTGAGGAAGTGCAGACGGCCCGATCGACGATCGAGGTATGGTCGGCGCCGAATCGCCTGCGACCCGCGAATGTAGGTCACGCGAGTGTCATCGCACTCCCAATCCACGGCGAATTCCCGGAATTGTGTGAGTCCACCGGTCCTGATCACCAAGACACAATCAGATCATCTTGGTACGTAATCGCACATTCCCCCACACCGGCCGAGCAACGACACAGGGCCTACCAACATGTCATCCCTCGAGCCATTGCCAATGAGGCAGGTCGATCCTGCGCCAACCATGTTACGTAATGACAACGCAGGCATGGCGGCGTGCGATTTCGGTACGTAAGTGGCCGATTCCCGGTCGCAATGCACCGAACCCCGCGCCCGGTCTGCAGCCCGCACTGCGGCAGCGCGCCGCAGTGTTCGGCACCACGGCGCGCTACCATCCGGGGACCGATGCAGGAGCTGACCAAAATTCTGGTGGCGCGCGCGCAGGCCGCCGATGCCGCGGCCGCGGACTCGCTGTTCGATCGCTATCGCCACCGCCTGCGCCGCGCCCTGCACCGCATGGTCGCATCGTCGGCCGCGACCCTCGCGATCGACACCGAGGACATCGTGCAGGACGCCATCCTGGCCGCGCTGCGTGGCATCGGCCGCTTCGAGTACCGCGGCGAAGGCTCGTTCCTGGCCTGGCTGCTGCAGACCGCGAAGCACGAACTGCTGCATCGCCAACGCGCCGCCAACGCGACCAAACGCGCCGGCCGCCACACCACGTGGAGCCAGGTCGGCGAACCACGCAGCCCCGACGCGTCGCCGTCCGAGGTCGCGATCCACGACGAACTCGAGGCGCAGGTGCAGGCCTGCCTCGAACGCCTGCCGGAACGGGAGCGCACCGTGCTGCTGCTGTCCCGCTATCTCGAGGCCCCCACCGCCGAGCTCCAATTCGAACTGTCGCTGCCGACCCCGGGCGCTGCGCGGGCATTGCTGTCGCGGGCCCAGGCGCGACTCGCGCGCATGCTCGACACCGGCGGTGCATCGTGACGTGCACCGATGGCGCAACCTCGGCCGAGGACCGCGCCGAGGCATTGCTCGCGGCCTACCTCGAGCGCTACCACGAGGTCGGTGGTGATCCCGAGGCGGAGCTGTTCGCCGTGCACCCCGAGCACGCGGCGACCCTGCGCCGCTGGTGGCAGCAGCTCGTCGCGACGGGCGCCGTGGGCCGCGCCTCGCCGGCCGGCGAGCGCTTCGGCCCGTTCGTGCTGATACGAGCGCTGGGCCAGGGCGCGCAGGGCACCGTGCACCTCGCCGAAGACACCCGTCTCGGCCGCACCGTCGCGCTGAAGCTGTTGCCGAGGCAGCGGCTGGTCCGCGAGCAGGCCAGGAGCCGCTTCCGCCGCGAAGCCGAGCTGGCCTCGCGCCTGCAGCACCCTTCGATCTGCACGGTGTTCGAGACCGGCGAACACCAGGGCACGGCGTTCATCGCGATGCAGTACGTCGAAGGCAGTACGCTGGAGGAACGGCTCGCGACCGCGCGCACGACGGGGGAACCACTGTCGCTCGACTTCGTGCTGCGCTTCGTCGAACGGACCGCGCGCGCGCTGCAGGCGGCCCACGACGCCGGTCTGGTGCACCGCGACATCAAGCCCGGCAACCTGATGGTCGCCGCCGACGACGCACCGGTCGTGCTCGATTTCGGGCTCGCTCGCGACGACGGCGAGGCGAACGACCTGACGCAGACCGGCGACCTGCTCGGCACGCCGGCCTACATGTCGCCCGAGCAGCTGCACGGCGGCCGGTTCCCGGTCGACGCCCGCACCGACGTCTACGCGCTCGGGGTGACGCTGTTCGAATGCCTGACCTTGCGGCGGCCGTTCGAGGCGCCGACGCAACAGGCGCTGATGCAGCAGATCCTGACCACGACCGCACCCGATCCACGCCGGTGGCGGCCCGAGCTCCCGCGCGACCTGACCGTCGTGCTGGCGACCGCGCTGGCGAAGAACCGCGACCACCGCTACGCGAGCGCGGCCGCCTTCGCCGAGGACCTGCGGCGGCTGCTCACGAACGAGCCACTGCTGGCGCGGGCGATCGGCCCGCTGCACCGTCTGTGGCGTTGGAGCCGATGCCACCCCGGACTGGCGGCCAGCCTCGCACTCGCCGCAGTCTCGTTGCTCGGCGGCACCGCGGTGAGTTCGTGGCTCTACCTCGAAGCGAAGTCGGCGCACTCCGATTGGCTGTCGCTGTCGGACCTCGAGCGGCTCGCCGATGTCGAGCGGCAAGCCGAGCGCCTGCCGCCGGCTGCACCCGAGCATCGCGCCGCGTTCGAAGCCTGGCTCGAGCAGCTGGCGCGCCCGCTCGTCGAACGGTTGCCACGGCACCGGAGCGAACTGCAAGCGCTGCGCCGCGAGGCGGTCGCGACCGCGGGCACCGAACCGGATCCCGAACCACCCGAGGCAGCCCGCCGCAGCGCGGAGATGCGCGAACGCCGCGAGGAGTTGCAGCGCAACCTGGAAGCCGAGACGCGCGCCGGCATCAGCCAGGCCAAGGCGATGCTCCAGGCGCGGCTGGCCCGCATCGACCGTCAGATCGCGGCAGCGGAAGCGCCGCTCGCACGCCCCCGCTTCGTCTTCGACGACCCGGACCTGGCGTTCCGACATCGCCACCTCGCACTGCTGGTCGAGCGCCTGGAGCAGTTCGTCGGCGCCGATGGCACGTTCCCCGCCATCGCGGCCCGACTGGCCTGGTCGCGCGACATGGAGCGGGTGACCGTGCACGAGCGGGTCGAGGCCTGGCAGCGCGCGGCCGCCGAGGTCCACGTCGATCCACGCCACGGCGAACGCCGGCTCGTGCCGCAGCTCGGCTTCGTGCCGTTGGGCCCCGATCCCGTCACCAGCTGCCAGGAGTTCGCGTTCGCCGGTGGCGGCGCCGTGCCGGAGCGCGACGCGACGGGCCAGCTCGTGCTGTCGGCCGCGAGCGCGCCGGTGTTCGTGCTGATACCGACTGGCGCGCCGCGCGCGAACGCACCTCTGCCGGGCATCGAGACCGCAGCGGATCCGGCGCGCGCCGTCGATGTCGACTGGTTCCTGATCGGCAAGCACGAGCTGACGCGCGCCCAGTGGCGGCGCCTCGGCGGTGGGGATCCGTCACTGTTCTCGGACGAGGTCCTCGGTGCCGACGCCGACCTGCATCCCGTGACCGAGGTGTCCTGGTCCGAGGCGAAGACCATCCTCGCGCGCCACGGCCTCGCGCTGCCGAGCGAAGCGCAGTGGGAGTTCGCCGCCCGCGGCGGCAGCACGACGCCGTTCTGGACCGGGAGCGACGCCGCGAGCATGCAGGGCGCAGCGAACTTCCGCGACGACGGCAAGGACGGCTTCCTGCTGACCGCGCCGGTCCACTCACTGCGCGCGAACGGCTTCGGCCTGCACCATGTCGCCGGCAACGTGGCGGAATGGTGCCACGACCCGCAGCAGCGGTCCGGCTCTCGCGGCGACGCGTTCGCCAACGTCGCGCGCAGCCGGCCGGTTCGTGGTGGCGCGTTCACCGCCGGTCCGGCCCAGGGCCGCACGGGCACCCGGGCCACCCGCAACGGCGACCTGCATCATCTCCACATCGGGGTCCGTGCGGCACGCGCCGTGACGGAGCGGTGAAGGCTGGGGCCCGCCGGAGATTCCTCGACTGCGGCGCGTGCGCTCGCGCCGAATCGGGCTTTCCACGGCAGGACCAACCATGAACACACCGACCCGCTCCCTGCTGCTCTCCGTCTTCACCGCCGCGCTGCTGGCGCAGGACCCGCCGACGCCCCCCGGAGGATTCGCCGTCGCCGTCAACACCGTGATGATCACGTTCTCGGACGGCATCTCGACCGGCATGGACATCTACACGCCCGTCGCGGTGGCCGGACCGACCGGCTGGCCCGGCGTGCTGGTCATGCACGGTGCCGATGGCACCAAGAACCTGCCCGATGTGACCGCCGCCGCGAACTACCTCGCTGCCGCCGGCTACGTCACCTACGCGTACACGGGGCCCAACCGCAACACGCAGGAGCGCGACCTGCTCGACAGCGCCGAGTCGCACGGGTTCGCCCAGGCGCTCGTGGTCGGCACCACGATCGACCCGGCGCGCCTCGCGGTCACCGGGTTCTCGGGCGGCGGCCGCAAGTCGTACTCGGCCGCGGCGTGGTCGGGTCGGCCGTTGCCGCTGGCCGGCTTCGTGACCCACCACCCGGTGGTGCTCGCGGTCGCCTCGGAGTTCGCAACGCTCGACTCCACCGAGAACAGCGTGCCAGGCGGCGTGATGGTCAGTGACAGCGTCATCATCGACAAGCCGATCGGTCATCCGTGGCTGCTCGAGATCCACGCGGGCAACTACGCCGGCCTGCAGACGCTGCTGGACACGCCGTTCAACCAGAGCCTGCTCGCCAACCTCGCCACTTCGACGGTGCCGGTGTTCGCAATGTTCGCGATGCAGGACTTCAAGATCACCAACAACCCGTCGATCGATGCGTTCGTCAACCTGACGCAGGGTCCCAAGCGCCTCTACCAGTCGACGGGCGGCCATTCGACGGTCCACAACGGGATGGAACGGGCGTTCCAGCAGGATCTGCGCCGGCGCTGGTTCGACCGCTACCTGAAAGGCATCCTGAACGGCGTCGAGCTCGAACCCATGGTCGAGGTCGGCATGCAGCCGACCAGCACGCCGCTGCACCTCAACACGGCGACGATCTGGGAACACCGCAGCGACACCGCGTGGCCGCCGGCCCTCGCCAGCACGCGCTTCCACATGGTCGGCACGCAAGGTCTGAGCGATGTGCCGCCCGCCGCCGTCAATCTCACCAACGTGGTCAACCACGTCGTCCCGGCCGGCTATGACGTCGACGACTACGTGACTGGCGGCGCCGGCCTCGCCCCTGCGGCAGTCACGGCCAACATCGTGCCGAGCACCGAGACCTTCACGACGCTGCCGCTGACCGAGGCGATCGAGATCCTCGGTCGCCCGACCGTGAACCTCACCGTCAACGACAGCACCGGCCTCTACCAGCTGACGGCCGTGCTCGCGCACCAGGATCCCGCCGGCGTCGTGCACTGGATCACCGCCGGCACCAACGGCAACCGCAGCGGGGTCGCCGGCATGTCCCAGCTGTCGATCGACATGGTCGACGTCGGTCAGATCGTGCCGGCCGGCAACCGCCTCGTGCTGCGGATCACCAACGTCGCCGACATCCGCGGCCCCGGCTTCCGCCGCATCCGCATCGTGCCGTACTTCGAGAGCACGACGACGCGACTGCTGATCGGCCCGGCCAACAACAACTTCGTCGATCTGCCGATGCGACCCTACCGCGCCGCGCTGCTGCCACGCATCGCCCAGGTCTCGGCCGCCGCCGGCTTCGCCCACCCGATGCAGCTGCGCGGCGGGGCGCTGCGTGCGGGCCAGAACTACCTGGTCCAGATCGGTGCGTCCGGCGAGGCGCCGGGCTTCCTGCAGAACGGTGTACAGGTGCCGCTGAACTTCGATGCCCTCACCGGGATCGGACTCGCGCTGGTGAACACCGCGCTGCTGCCGAACACGGCTGGCGTGCTCGATGCCGCCGGCAACGCCAACCCCGGCTTCGCGCTGCCCGCCGGCATAGCCCCGGCCCTGGCCGGCTTCCGCTTCACGTTCGTGGGCCAGATCCTCGACGCCGGTGGGCTGTGCGAGGTCGTCGGTGGCCCGGCGACGCTGGTGATCGCGCCGTGATTCGGTCTGTCGACGCGGCGAGGTAGCAACTCACTTCTTCGGCGCCGGCTCCCTCTGCAGCGCGCGCAAAGACTCCATCGCCGCAGCCTCGATCGTCAGCACCTCCGGCACCGCGCGGCGCTCGGCGATGTCGATCGCACCGATCAGCACGCGCCGCTCGAACTGCTCGAAGCGCACCATCAGCGCGACGCCATACCGCCCCGCGGTGGGCCCGGGACAGCTCGCGGCACCTTCGCGCACCTGCCCGTAGACCGCGAGACCGTTCGCGTCATCCGGATCCAGCATCACGGTCCACTCGCCGTCGAGCGGCTCACCACCAGCACTCTGCAGCCGCAACGTCATCGGCACATCCGGCACCATCGTCACCTTGCCGCTCGCGTCAGCACCGAGGGCAACGATCTGCTTGCCCGGCGCGACCAGGAACGCCGCATGCGGCAGCTGCAGCGGTTCGAGCCACACGAACTCCCCGCACTCATCGGGCATCGCGCCGGACTTGTGGCCGGCGGTGCGCAGATGCAGCCGCGCGGCAGGCAGCACCTGCCCCGCTTCGTCGACCGCGACGACCGCGCGGCGGCGCACGATCGCCGTGAAGTCGACGGCGTGCACCTGCACGTGCACCGGTCGGTCCGGCCGCGACGGTTCGATCGTGATCTCCTGCTCGTGGAGCACGTGGTTGAAGTTGCCGAGCCGCACCCGGCACCGACCGACCGGCGCCGCCGCCGAACCGCGGTGCCAACTGCCGGGCTCGGCAGACGTCTGCACACGCTGCTCGTGCAGCAGGGCACTGCGATCGCCGTGGACCAGACTCGCCTGCAGCTGCCCCAACCACGGCTGCACGGCGCCCCGCACCACCACCGCGAACCGGCCGGTGGCCAGGTCCGGCACCACCAGTTCGACGTCGCCACCGGGCGCGATCGGCGCCGAAGTCGGCGAACGGAACGGCTCCACCTCGGATCGCCACCGACCGTCCCCTGCCGGCGGGATGCTCGCCGCGGCCTCCATCGCCACCGGCTCGCCGCGCGCATCGCGGAACCACGGCCCCGCGAGCACGAAGCGCCCGTCGCGATCGGTCGCCAGCGCGACCTCGTGCCGCCGCCCACCGTGCTCCGCGCCGTGCACCACGACCTGCGCCGCCGCCAACGGCTGACCACGCGCATCGAGCACCCGACCGCGCACCACCGGGGCATGCGGCTCCAGCACGAACTCGCCGAGCTCGAGCACGGCGTTCTGCAGCGGCAATGCGGGCTCGCGGCTCGCTGTCGCGCCGACCGCGGCATCCAGCCCGTCGATCACGATTCGCTGCAGGGTCGCACCGGTGAGCCAGCGGTCGTCGAACGACGCCCGCAGCCCACCATCGGCGCCGACCGCGACCTCGTTCTCGAACACCCCGTCCTCGGTGACCGCGGTGACCCGCACCCGCTGCGGCATCACCCCGCCTTGCGCGCGCAGCGTGCCGTGCAGCCGCGGCCGCGGCGGATCGGTCTCGAGCGCGAGTTCGAGCACGGCGCCGGTGCGCGCCGACGTGGTCGCGGTGAACGGCAACCGCAAGCGCCCGATCATCACCTCGCCGCGCAGTGCGCCGGTCCACGCGATCGGCCCGACCTCGATGCCGCGACACGTCGCCGGCTCGAGGCGCGTCCGCAGCGCTGCCGCCTGCGGTGGCATCTTGCCGGGATCGATGGCCCACAACGACTGCTCGATCGGTGCCGTCAACCACGCGGCATCGACCGCGACCATCGCCGGCAAACCGCGCTGCACGAAGCGGAGGCGCAGCGTGCCACACGCGGGCAGCGCCATGCGCAGCAGGCCCGGCGCCGCGCCGACCACCTGACAGGACGGGGCCGGCTGCGAGCCGAGCCAGTGCGATGGCACGAACCGGTCCTCGCCGTCCGCGAGCAGCGGGAAGCGCGCGACCCCGAAGTCGTCGGTCCGCACGATCTCCCCGGTCCGCTGGCGAATGACGCCGAAGCCCGGCACGACCTTGCCGGCCGCATCGACGACCTGCACGGCCCGATGCTCGCTTCGTTCCACCAGCAGCACGCGCACGTCCTCCTCCTGCCGTTCCTCGACCAACCGGAAGCCGGCGGCGAGTTCGACCGGCGCGCGCAGCAACGGCCCGGTGTAGGTGATGCGGCCATCGGGGTCGCTGCGCACCAGCCGCGTGGCCCCCGGCCGCCGCCCGAAGCGCAGCAGCCAGCCATCGATCACGTGCGGCTCCTCGCGCACCGCGGACGTCAAGCGGATGGCGACACCCGGCAGCACCTGGCCGGACGCGGCTTCGCGCACCAGGAAGCGCTGCGTGACCGGTTGGGGATCGGCGGCGGCCTCCTGTCCGACCAGCAGCGCCGGGCCGAGGACGAGCAGCAGCGACAGCAACCGCAGGACGGCGATGCGGCACACCATCGCCGCACCATAGCGCGCGCGGCGCTGTCGAGGTCAGCGCTCGGTAAACGGTGCCGCGCGACGGTTCAGAACTGCCCGATCGTCCACGACAGACGGTTGCTCGCAGTCACCGTCGAGAGGCCGAGGTTCACGGCGACGATCTGCTGCTGCAACGTGATGCCGACCAGGGCCGGGCTGCCCGGGATCGGCAGCGCGGTCGCGACGGCGTCATTGCTGACCACCAGAGCGTCGAGCAGATCCGCGGTGACCCGCAGCGTGCAGCCCGGCGGGGCCGCCGGCAGCACGTTCTGCAGCGGCAGCGACTGCGTGCCGAACCCGGTCACCGCCAGCGCGAGCTCGGTTCCAGCCAGCGCACTGGCGGTCGCGGTCGCGGTGGTGCCGAGCCACGGCAGCGACGTCGCCTCGAGCCGGGCCGGGCCGCCGCTGCCAGCGCAGCCGACGCCCCACGCCTGGGCCACGGCCGGGCACGGCGTGGTGAGACGCAGGTAGGAGATCGCCGGCGCCGCGCCGAACGAGGTCATGCTGCCCCCGACCAGCAGCTGGCCGTCCGGCAGCGCCAACAGCGAGCTGACCACGTCGCCTACCGCGAACGTGCTCGCGGTGAGCGGCAACCAGCCGGTCCCGCTCCAGCGCGCGAGCCGCGACGCCGGCTGGCCACCGGCAGTGCCGAACCGGCCGCCGACGCAGAGCTGGCCATCGGGCAGCACGGCCAGCGCTTCGACCGGCCCGTCGAAGCCCGGCGCGAAGGCCGACCAGCTGGTGCCGTTCCAGCGCGCCACCGATTGTGCGGCGACACCACCGGCGGTCGTGAACCGGCCGGACACCACCAGCTCGCCATCCGGCAGCAGCTGCAGATCGTAGGCGGCGTTGTTCAGCCCGGCGCCGAGCGGCGACCACGCGACGCCGTTCCAGCGGGCGATGCGGTTGCAGGCCACGCCACCGGCATTCGTGAACAAACCGACCGCCACCACGTCGCCGTTCGGCATCGTGCGCAGGTTCATCGCCGAGTTGTTCAGGCCGGCGCCGAGCGGTTGCCAGCTGCTGCCGTCCCAGCGGCCGATCCGGTTCGCGGCGGTGCCGCCGATGGTCGTGAACACACCACTGGCGACGAGGTCGCCGGTGGGCAACCGATCGAGCCTGGTCAGGTAACCGTTGCAGACCGGCGCGCCGAGTGCCGACCAGGTCGTGCCATCGAAGCGCGCGACGTTCGCGACCGTCACCCCACCGGCCTCGGTGAACAACCCACCGACGACGACGTGACCGTTGGCGAGCTCGATGGCGCAGTTCACGTAGCCGTTGACGCCGCCACCGAACGGCGCCCAGTTGCTGCCGTCGTGCACGAACAGGCCACGCGCCGCGGCGGCGTTCGGCGTCAGATACTGCGTGGCGACCAGCATGCGGCCGTCGCGCAGCCGCAGCAGCGGCATAGCACCACCGGCCCACTCCGTCGCGAACCCGCTGCGCAGCACGCGCCACGCGGTGCCGTCCCAACGGCGCGGACCGGGCAGCTCGAAGCCGCCGCTGGTGATCACGTCGTCGTCGGCCAACGCGACCAGCAGCCCGGCGCCGTTGACGGCGCCGGCGCCGAACGGCGACCACGCGCTGCCGTTCCAGCGCGCGTAGCGGTTCGCGGGCTGGCCGCCAGCCTGCGTGAACAGTCCACTGACGATCAGGTCACCATCCGGCAGCACGGCCATCGACGCCGCGAACGCGATGACTCCGGTCAGGCCGCTGCCGAGACTCGTCCACTGCGTGCCGTCCCAACGCGCGATGCTGTTGGCCGGCGCGCCGCCGGCCGTCGTGAACTGACCGCCGACCACGAGCGCACCATCCGGCATCCGCACCATGGTGCGCACCTGCCCCGCATTGGCGCCCGGGCCCGCGATGCCGCTGCCGAGCGGATGCCAACTGGTGCCGTCCCAGCGCGCGACCGTGGTCGCCGTCGGATCGCCGGGAGCGCCGAACCAACCACCGACGAACAGGTCGCCGTTCGGTTGCGCGACCAGCGATGTGATCAACGACGGGGCCGGGCCCGGGATCGCGGTCCACGCGGTGCCGTTCCAGCGGGTGAGTCCGTTGCCGGTCGTGATCGGCAAGCCAGCGACGACGACATCGCCGTTCGGCATGCCGACGATCGCGCGCAGCCCCTGGGCCGTCGAAGCGACGCCGCCGCCGAGTGCGGACCAGCTGCTGCCGTTCCAACGCGCCACGTTCAGCGCGGCGGTGCCGCCGGCCGCGGTGAACAGGCCACCCACGAGCAGATCACCGTTGGCCGCCACGGCGAGGCAGCTGGCGCTGCCGGTCACGCCACCGCCGAGTGACACGAACTCGCCGGACGCGGGATCGAAGCCGACCACGCCGCGCGACAGCGTGTTGCCCGCGGCGCGGAAGTCGCCGGCCATCACGACGAGCGGCGCCGTCGGCCCGGCCCCGTCGGGATCCCAACGCAGCATCGCGGCGATGCTCCCGACCGGCCCGATGCAGCCGGGGCCGTTCTCGGGCAGCAGTTCGCACTGCGCGATGGCAGGTGCGGCGACGGCGGTGATACAGACGAACCACGTAGGACGGACGACTCGAGCCTGTGAAATGGCCATGGAGGAAGCCTCGGGTTGCTGGCGGACGCGTGAGCGGTGACCCCTTCTCACGCAGAGCAGGCTATTCGGTGCGGTGTGCGCCACCAAGGCCACTGCCTTGTCCATGGGCCGTCGCGGCGCTGCGATACCTGGATGAAGGGTCTCGCCTTCGCAGTGTTGCTGCCGCTGCTGCTGGCCGGCTGCGAAGGGGACCGTCGCGGAGCACCGGCACCACCCGCCGTGCTCGCCCATCTGGTCCGCACCGCACACTTCGTCGTGCACAACGATCTCGCGCCCGAGGCCCGCGACTTCCATGGTCGCTTGCTCGAAGCCTTCCGCAGCTGGTTCGCAACGCGCTACTTCGAGCCCGCACCAGCGGCGCCGTTGGCGGTCTACCTGTTCTCGACCAGGACGGACTTCGTCGCCTTCGGCGAGCGCATCGGCGGCCGGCCGTCCGTCGGCTACTTCGCCGAGCTCGACAACGGCACCCCGATCCTCGTCGTCGATCTGTCCTCCGGCCTCGGCACGATGCTGCATGAACTCGTGCACGCGTTCGTCTACCAGTCCTTCCGACCGCTGCCACCACTGTGGTGCAACGAAGGGCTCGCGGCCTACCACGAGAAGTGCCTCGGTTGCCTCGACGGCAGCCAGCTAGAGGCTTCGTTCGGCTACTTCAGCAACTGGCGGTTCCCGCGGCTGGCCGCCGAAGTTGCCGCCGGACGGGTCCGCCTGAGCGGACTGTGCGATCTCAAGCAGGATCCGACCAGCGCCGCGGCGGCCCTGATGCTGTTCCTCGACCGGCACGGCAAGTTCGTGCCGTTCGTGCAGGCGCTGCGCACGGCGACGGCGGACCACGACGGCATGCGGACCCTGGCCGCGGTATGGGGTGCGGACCTCGCCGATCTCGAGCAACGCTGGCTGCAGTGGATCCGCGCGCAACCGCTCGACGGGGAAGTCGACCTGGTGCCGGCCACCACGATCCTGCCGCCCGGGCCGTGGGCCGAGTGGGTCGCAGCCAATGACCGACGCCTGCGCTGGGACGCGGCGGTGGCTCGCTTCGTGCCGGCGATCGCGCCGAAGTGACGGCAGCAGCCCCGGTGCTCGGGAACCCTCGTCTCGCCGCACCCCGGTCGCCACACTGTGCGCATGCCGCGCGCCGCAGGAAGAACGCTCTCCCCGACCGACGTCGCCCACCACCTCGCCTGCCAGCACCGCACGCAGCTGCAGCGGCGGCGGCACGAGGGCACGCTGCCGGGCACGTTCACGCCCGATGCGCGGCTCGAGGCGATGATCGAGCGTGGCCTCGCCCACGAACGCGCCTACCTCGAGCAGCTGCAAAGGGCCGGCCTGCGGCTCGTCGATCTCAATGGTCCGCGCGATCCCGCGCGCACGCGGGCGGCGATGCAAGCCGGCGCCGATGTGCTGGTGCAAGCACCGCTCGGCAACGACACGTTCGCCGGTGTCGCCGACGTGCTGCGGCGCTGCGACCGACCGTCGGCCCTCGGCAACTACAGCTACGAGCCGGTCGACACCAAGCTCGCCGCCGAGACCAAGGCCGGCGCACTGCTGCAGCTGTTGACCTACTGCGAACTGCTCGCCGAGCTGCAGGGCACGCTGCCGGAGCGGTTCTACGTGGTGACGCCGCACACGATGGCGCAGCCGGAGGAATACCGCACCGCCGACTACTCCGCCTACTTCCGCGTGATCCGCGATCACCTGCGCGATGCCGCCAGCGCCGAGCCGCGGCCGAGCACGTATCCGGAGCCGGTGCCGCACTGCGATGTGTGCGCCTACTGGCAGCACTGCGACCGGCAGCGGCTGGCAGACGACCACCCGTCGCGGATCGCCGGTGCCCAGCGTGGGCACGTGCGCGAGCTGCAGCGCCAGCAGCTGCCGACGCTGACGGCGTTCGCCGCGGCGGGCGGCCTGCCGGCGCCGCCGTTGCGCGGCCGCACCGAGACCTACGCGCAGCTCGCCCACCAGGCGCGCCTGCAACTGGCGGCGACGACCAGCGGCGCGATCCCGGTCGACGCGCTGCCGCTGGAGCCGGGCCGTGGACTGTTCCGACTGCCGAAGCCGTCGCCGGGCGACGTGTTCCTCGACTTCGAGGGCGACCCGTTCGTCGGCAGCGGTGGGCTCGAGTACCTGACCGGCTACTGCTACCGCGACGACCGCGGCGAGCTCGTGCAGCAGTCGCTGTGGGCGCTCGACGCCACCGAGGAGAAACGGGCGCTGGTGACGTTCCTCGACTTCGTGGCGGCGCGACGCGCGCAGCACCAGGACCTGCACATCTACCACTTCGCGCCCTACGAACCGGCGGCGCTGCGGCGGATGTGCGCGCGCCACGACACGCACGGCCCGGTGCTCGACGAACTGCTGCGCGGCAAGCGCTTCGTCGACCTGCACACGATCGTGCGCGAAGCGTTCCGCATCGGCGTCGACAGCTACGGGCTCAAGCCGCTGGAGGCGGTGATCGGTTTCCCGCGCCAGCTCGATCTGCGCACCGCCGGCATCGCGCGGCGCGATCTCGAACTCGCGCTCGAACTCGACCGGCCGGAGCAGTTGACCGCGGAACGGCGTCAGCTGGTCGCCGACTACAACCGCGACGACTGCCGGGCCACGCTGCACCTGCGCGACTGGCTCGAACGGCAGCTCGCGGACGCGCTCGCCGGTGGTGCGGACATTCCGCGGCCGCCGCTCGGGGTGCCCGAGGCGAAGGAAGAGCTGCGAGCGCACGAACTGCGGCTGCTGGCGCTGCGCACGGCGCTGACGCAGGATCTGCCGGCGGTCGAGCAGCGTTCCGAGGAGCACAAGGCGCTGGCTCTGCTCGGCGATCTGGTCGGCTACTTCGCGCGGGAGGTGAAGAGTGCCTGGTGGGAGGTGTTCCGGCTGCGCGAACTCCCTCCCGAGGGGCACCTAGACGACCGCGGCATGCTGGCGGGACTGGTCCCGATCCGGACCATCCCCCGACAAGGGCGACAGGAACGCGATCGCTACGTGTTCCACTTTCCGCCTCAGGAAACCGCGATCGAGGACAACGACACGCTCTTCTGCACCGAGCTCGAGGACGTTCACCCAGAAGGAGGCATGACGTCGGGACAGATCGACGACCTCGACCTTGCTCGTGGGGAAATCACGATCTCCCTGCCTGACCATGTGAAGGGCCGTTTGCCGACCGCAATGCTCCGCAAGCCGTTCCTGCCGCCCGATTCGATCCAGAACGGAATGACCGAGTTCGCAGAACAGGTCCGAGACCATGGGTTCGATCGGGCCGAGCGCGGAGCAGCCATCGACCTGCTGCTGCGGAAGCCGCCGCGATTGACGCGTAGTGAACCCATGCAGATGCCCGGCGAAACGGCAGCGGAAGCGCTGGTGCGGCTTTGCCTGGCTCTCGATGGCGGCGTACTGCCGGTTCAGGGACCGCCTGGGACCGGCAAGACGTTCACGGGAGCCCATGCCATCACCGCGCTGATCAAGGCTGGCAGACGGGTTGGCGTGGTCGCCGTCAGCCACAAGGTGATCGACAACCTGTTGGTGGCCGTCTCGCGCAACGCCAACGACGTTCCGGTTCTCCACGTGGACAAGAAGAACGACGACCGAGTACCACGTGCGAAGAACGAGAAGGCGGCAATCGCCGCGATCTCCCGACGCACGGTCGTCGGCGGCACGGCGTACTTCTGGGTCAAGCTGCCTGCCGAAGCCAAACTCGACTACCTGTTCGTCGACGAAGCCGGGCAGATGTCGCTGGCGCAGGTGCTCGCGTTCGCGCGCGCGGCGAAGAACCTGATCCTGCTCGGCGATCCGCAGCAACTCGAGCAGCCGCACAAGGGCGCGCACCCCGACGGCGCCGACGTCGCCGCGCTGACGCACCTGCTCGCCGGCGCGCCGACCCTGCGCGCGGACCAGGGCCTGTTCCTCGCCGCGACCTGGCGGCTGCCACCGTCGATCTGCGCGTTCACGTCGGAGCTCTACTACCAGAACCGCCTGCAACCGGTCGCCGGCGCCGAACGCCAGCGCCTGTCCGGCACCGGCCTCGGCGAGGCGGGCACCGGCCTCTGGCTGCTCGAGGTGCCCCACACCGGCAACCAGGCCAGCTCGCCCGAGGAGGTCGAAGCCGTGGTGGCACTGGTGCACACGATCCTGCGCCCCGGGGCGATGTGGACCGACCGCGATGGCACCACCGTCCCGCTCGGCGTCGAGCACGTGCTGGTGATAGCGCCCTACAACGCGCAGGTCGGCGCGTTGCGCCGCGCGCTGCAGCCGCTCGGCATCACCAAGGTCGGCACCGTCGACAAGTTCCAGGGCCAGGAGGCGCCGGTGGTGCTGTACTCGTGCACCAGCTCGAGCGCGACCGACGCGCCGCGCGGGCTCGGTTTCCTGTACGACCCGCACCGCCTGAACGTCGCCACCAGCCGCGCCAGCGGTGCGTTCGTGATGGTCGCGAGCCCGCAGCTGTTCGCGGCCGAGGTGAAGACCCCCGAGCAGATGCGGATGGCGAACGGCATGTGCCGCTTCCGCGAGGTGGCTACCCGGCTGCTCGGTTCGACGATCCCAACGGGTCGCTGACACGGTGAACTGACGGCTGCCGAGCGCGACATCCTCGACGCCCCCACTTGCGTCCGGGATGGACGAACCATGTATCTGCCTTATCGAGATGGCGATCTCCTCCAGGCAACGCGTCCGGACCGGGCAACCGAACAGCAGTCCGAAGGGACGCGCTGCCGGCGAACGCCACGCCCCATTGCTGCCGTTCCGACCCGGCCATGGCGGTGCCCGGCCCGGTGCTGGTCGCAAGCCGAAGATCCCCGGTCGCCCCGGCGTCGAACACCGCCAGCGCGCACCGCTCGCGAAGCGGTTTCCGGTGCACGTCACGATCAAACTGCGCAGCGGCCTGCCCCGACTGCGCAGCAAACCCGCTTACGACGCGCTGCGCGCGGCGTTCGCGGCCGGCTGCGCCCGCAACCTCGGCGGTGCGTTCCGCCTCTGTCACTATGCCGTCCTGAACGACCACCTGCACCTGATCTGCGAGGCCGAGGGCCGGCAGGCACTCAGCCGCGGTCTGCAGGGATTGCTGATCCGCATCGCCAGGGCGCTCAACAAGCTGTGGTCACGCCGCGGCAGCGTGTTCGCCGACCGCTACCACGATCACATCTTGAAGTCGCCGCGCGAGGTCCGCAACGCGCTGCGCTACCTCTTCGGGAACGGCAAGAAACACGCTGCCGAAGGCCGCGAGGTCGACGTACCGCAGGCGATCGACACCTTCACGTCGGCGCCGTGGTTCGCCGGCTTCCGCGAACGCATCGTGGTGAAGGGCATCGAGGCGATCGTGCGGCCGGTGACCGACGCCCGCACCTGGTTGCTCACCGAAGGCTGGCTGCGGCACGGGCGGATCAGCGTGCACGAGGTTCCCGTCCACGCCTGAAGCCGACGAGGACAGCTACAGGTTCTGCAGCCGGATCGCCCCGGTCGGGCAGTTGCGCTCGCAGGCCATGTCGCGCGTGCACTCGTAGTTGTGCAGCTTGCGCACCACGTCGCCGATCGGCACAGCCGCATAACCCTGCGTCGCGCAGGTCGCGGCGCAGATGCCGCAGTGGATGCAGGCGTTCATGTCGACCTCGAGCCGCACGTGGTCGCGCGGCCGCGCCACCATGCGATCCTCCTCCGCCACCACCGCCGGGTCGCACAGGTAGCGCGTCAGCGGGTGCGTAGTCAGCACCTCGAGCGCCTCGCGTTCGCCGAGTCGCACCACCTCGGTGACATCGGGCATGTCGAGCAGCGGCAGGTGCGACACCTTCGGCTTGATCAGCACCGTCTTGTCGTCGACGAAGCGGTGCAGGTTGTGCTCGTTGAGCGCCTGCCCCATCACCTCGTAGGTCTGGAACAGGATGTGCGGCAGCGTGGCGCGGAACGGCGTCTTCACGTGCTGATCGCGGTGCGACAGGTCCACCGCGATCACCAGGTCGGCGGCGCGCGCCCGCGCGATGCGCAGCCCGAGCGTCTCGGTCATGCCACCGTCGACGAAGTGGTCGCCGGCGATCTCGAGCGGCTCGAAGATCGTCGGCAGGCAGGCGCTCGCGTAGACCGCGTCGGCGACCGGCAGCGTGTCGGCGCCGGGCAGGCCGAAGAACCGCGACGCCCCGGTGGTCAGCGACAGCGCGTTGCAGAAGAACGGCCGCGCCATTGCCGCGAACGACTCGTGCGGCAGCCACTTCTTCAGCAGCGCGTGGAAGGTGTGGCCCTTGTAGACCGAAGCGTGCCGGTAGCCGCGCACCAGGAACTTCAGCAGGTTGAGCCGGAAGTAGTCCTTCAGCGAGATCTCGGCGGCGGCCTGCTCCATCGCCCGACTGTCGTTGCCTGCCGCGTAGAGGCCGCCCATCACCGCACCCATGCTGGTGCCGACCACCTCGTCGACGACCAGCCCGAGCCGCTCGAGCGCGCGCACGATGCCGATGTGGCAGAAGCCGCGCATGCCGCCGCCGCCGAGCACGAGCACGACCTTGCGTGGACGGTGCTCCGGCAACCGGCCGTCGGGCCGGGCCGGCTGCGGCGACGAACCGTCGCGGAGCGCACTGGGACTCGCCGGCGGGATTCTCAAGGTGGGTCACGGACCGGGGCCCCACAGCGGGACCGAGGGCCGTCGGATGTCCCTAGATCGACCATGTCGGGATGTTGCCTGAAGGCCGCAACCACACGCAGCCGACAACCTAGTACACGGACAGCCGGGAGGACTGCGCACCATGAGCAACTGGCAACGACTGCAACGGATGTCGCGAACCGAGCAGCGCAAGCTGCAGGACAGCCTGCTGCAGCGCTACGTCCGCGAGTACCTGTATCCGTTCTCGCCGTTCTACCGCGACCAGTTCGACCGCGCCGGCGTGCGCCCCGAACAGATCCGGACCGTCGACGACCTGCGCCGCCTGCCGCTGTCGCAGAAGCGCGACCTGCTGCCCACCGCCGACGACCCGCAGCGGTTCAAGAAGTTCATCCTGCAGCCGGACGCGCAGAAGGTGCGCGCGGCGTGGCCGCTCGCCAAGAAGCTGCCGCTGCTGTGGCAGAAGTGGACCAAGGGCGCCGAGTCGGTGCGCGACCGCATGCGCGGCGAGTTCGCGCCGTGCTTCATGACCTTCACCACCGGGCGGTCGGCCGAGCCGGTGCCGTTCTTCTACTCGCCGCACGACATCCGCAACCTGCACGACACCGGGGCGCGGCTGGTCGACGTGATGGGCCTCGAGCGCGACTTCCGGGTCGCCAACGTGTTCCCGTACGCACCGCACCTCGCCTTCTGGCAGGTGTTCTTCGCCGGGCAGTCGACCGGCATGATGGTGCTGTCGACCGGCGGCGGCAAGGTCATGGGCAGCAGCGGCGACCTGCGCGCGATGAGCCGGCTGAAGGCCGACGCCCTGATCGGCGTGCCGGGCTACGTCTACCACCTGCTGCGGCGCGCCGCCGCCGAACGCATGGACCTGAGCTCGATCCGCTGCGTCGTGCTCGGCGCCGAACGCGTGCCGCCGGGCATGAAGACCAAGATCGTGCAGCTGCTCGGCGAGTGCGGCGCCAAGGACGTGCGCGTGTTCGGCACCTACGGCTTCACCGAGGCGCGCATGGCGTTCGCCGAGTGCCCGACCGCCGCCAACGACTACACCGGCTACCACCTGTACCCGGATCTCGCGATCTTCGAGGTCATCGACCCGGTCACCGGCGAGGTCGTGCCCGAGGGCCACGACGGCGAACTGGTCTTCACGCCGCTGAATGCGCGC
>JALORC010000100.1 GCA_025459175.1 Planctomycetota bacterium
GTAGTCCCCCGCCGCGACCAGGATCGTCGCGCCGGGCTTCGCCTCGGCGAGTGCCTTGCGCAGCGCGTCCGTGTCGGCGACCCGCTGCACCGCGGCCTGCGCGCCGACGGGCAGCGCAACGGCGAGAAGGACGAGGTGGCGAGCGAACATGGGCGGCATCGAGGCGCAGCGCCTGGCATGGAGGTCGAAGTCGGTGAACGGCGGCGCGCAGCGCGCTCAGGCCAGCAGCGGCGGCAGCACCTTGCCGGCGACGTCCGTCAGCCGGAAGTCGCGGCCCTGCGCGCGCACCGTCAGCTTCGTGTGGTCGATGCCGAGCTGGTGCAGGATCGTCGCGTGCAGGTCGTGCACGTGCACGATGTCCTCGCTCGCCGACCAGCCCCAGTCGTCGGTCTTGCCGTGCGCGTGGCCAGCCTTGAAGCCGCCGCCGGCGACCAGCACCGAGCTCGCCAGCGCGTTGTGGTCGCGCCCGTAGGTGTCGAACGCCAGCGGCCCTTCGCAGTACGGCGTGCGCCCGAACTCACCGGCGAACACGACGATCGTGTCGTCGAGCATGCCGCGGCGCTTGAGGTCGCGCAGCAGCGCCGCGGTCGGCTTGTCGACCTGTTCGGTCTTGTTCGGCAGCGCGCGCGGGATGTTGTAGTGGTGGTCCCAGCCGGCGTCGCAAAGCTGCACGAAGCGCACGCCGCGCTCGAGCAGCCGCCGCGCCAGCACGCAGTTGTTGGCGAAGCTCGGACGGCCGATCTCGGCGCCGTACTCCTCGAGCAGTTCCGCCGGCTCCTGCTTCAGGTCGGCGAGCTCGGGCACGCTGGTCTGCATGCGCGCTGCCGTCTCGTAGGCGGCGAGCCGCGCTTCGGCGTCCGGATCGCCGGTGCGCTTGCTCTCGCGTTCGTTGAGCTCGCGCAGCGCCTGCAGTTGCCGTTCGCGCGCCTTCTGGTCGAAGCCGGGCGGATTGTCGACGAACAGCACGGGTTCCTTGCCACCGCGGAACGGCACCCCCTGGTGCCGGCCGGCCAGGAACCCGTTGTGCCACAGCCGCGGATGCAGCGGCGTCGACGGGTCGGGATTGGACAGCAGCACCACGAACTCCGGCAGGTTGCCCTTGCCGTCACCGAGCGCGTACGAGGTCCACGCCCCCCACGACGGCCGGCCGAGCAGCGGCGTGCCGGTGAACAGGATCGTCATCGCCGCTTCGTGCAGCACGTGGTCGGTCTGCAGCGAACGGATCAGCAGCAGGTCGTCGGCGACCTCACCGAGGTGCGGCAGCAGCTCCGACATGCGCAGCTTGCATTTGCCGTGGGCCTGGAACTCGAACTTGCTGCCGACCACCGGGAGTGCACCCTGGCGTTCGGTGAGTCCGCTGATGCGTTCGCCCTTGCGCACCGACGGTGGCAGTTCTTCGCCGCGGCGATCGTTCAGCAGCGGCTTCTCGTCGAACAGGTCGAGCTGCGACAGGCCGCCCGACAAGAAGATGACGACGACGCGCTTGGCCTTCGCGGTCGGCAGCTGCCAGCTCGGGCGCGCGACGGGATCCTGCCAGCTGGCCGCCAGCGAGCGTTGGTGCAGCAGCGTCGCCGCGAGGCCACCGAGCCCGAACGCGGAGCGACCGAGGAAAGCGCGGCGGCAGAGTTGGTCGTGCGGTGTCGTCGGTTCGTTCATGGGCACGCGGGGCGAGGTGGACGGTCTGCGCATCTTACGACATGCGATGGCCGGATGGTCCGCGGCGGTGCGTTGCGAACTGGCGGTGCCAGTTCGCGCCCGAGGACGTGACCGAAATGCGATCGTCTGATTCGTCGACGAAGCCACTGCGACGGAGGTCGAGTACCGCCACACGAAGTGCACCGGCCAGGAGCGGTGACAGGCCGAGCCGAGCGGGGAGATCAGCACAAGAGCAACCACCGCCGATCGCAGACAGCAAGCACCACCGCTCGACTTCGGCCCTGGAAGGTCCTCGCGGACTCGTGGTCAGTGGGTTCATCGCGGACGCCTCGCCTCCAACAAACGGTCGTAGGACTCCAGCACGAGCGCCAGCAGGCTCGATTTGGTCGGTTCACCAGGTCTGACAGAAGCCCGTGCCTTGTGCGCCTCGCGCAGATAGTTGTCGATGTTGCCGACGAAGAACAGTCCCTTGCGCGCGCGCGTCAGCGCCACGTTCCAGCGCTTGGGCATGTCGAGGAACGGTGTTGCGCGGTCGCGAACCAGGCTGATGAACACATAGTCGGCTTCACGCCCCTGGCACCGGTCCAGAGTGCAGATCTCTACACGCTTGTCCATCGCCGCCAACCCGTATCGCAACGCCCGTTCCTGGGCGCGGTAGGGCGTGATCACCATGATCGAGCCTTCGGCGGGCATCGCCGCGAGCAGACTTGGCATCAGGTCCGCGATCGCATTCACCTCGCTTGTGCTGGCTTCCCCGTTGTCGCTCGCCTCGCCGACCACTTGCAGGAAGCGAACACGACAAGCAGTATCGTCGGGGATGCCGTCGCGCAGCGATTCGTTGAAGTAGAACAAGTCCCTCGGCACCGCAGACAGACTCGGGTGCATACGGTACTGCCGAGCGAGGCGACCGACGAATGGCTGCACGCTGGGTGCGAGCCTATCGGGGACCACCGAGGTCAGGTGTCTCAGCAGCGGTATGTCCGAGAACCACTGCGTGGGGATGCCGGTCAGCCAGTCGTACACCGACGTGCAGTGGATCGCGAAGCGTTGCGCCATGGCCAACTCGGACTCCGCGAGATCAGCCAGGTGAGAGCCTCGCTGCGGGGGCGTGCCGAGTGCTTCCAACGCCGCGAGCGACGGCAGGTACTTGTCGAGGCCGTTCCGGAGTCCGAGCAGCGGCAGCTTGTGCTTTCGTGTGCGCGCCCACGGTAGCGCATGGTACGTGTGGTAGGTCGTATCGATCGACACGGCACTGGCCCGTTCCCGTTCCTTCACCTCGGATTCGCCGACCCCGTTTGGAAAGGCGAGCCCATGCTGCACGAGCACCTTGCGATACCGCGGCGCAGTTTCGGTTGTCGACGCGCCGAGGATGGCCGGCACGTCTTCGGGAGCACAAACCAGGATGCCTCTTGCCGCCGGCATACCGCGGTAGACCTGCACCGGTGGGATCCCCTGCAGTTGCACTTGCCGGGCATGGTCATCGATGGCGCGTGCGACGCCCCTGGGTTCCTCGGCCACGACGAGGAGATCTAGCGCCGACCGTTCACCCAGCTTGGTGCGCTCCACGGCAGCCCCCACGGAGCAGACGAGTTCGACTTCGTCCGAGAGGATCTCGGTGAACGTTGCGGCGACCTCTACGGGGTCGCAGAACGGAGGCATTTGCGATGGATCCCCCACCAAACACCAACGCCTCGCCTTCACCGCAACGGCAAGAAACTCCGGCACGGTCATCTTCGACACTTCGTCGACGACCAGAAGGTCGAAGGAGCCTGGTGGTGCCTGGCTCACCTCCTCACAGCTCAAGATGCCGATCGGTGTCCCGCAGATGACGGGCTTTTCCGCGGCGATGGCGGCGGTGATGGGTGAAAGGCCGCTCGCCCGAGGATCGATACCTTGGAACAGCTGGCCCGCTCCCGGCATCTTGGCGCTGAGGATCGCCTCGAGGCGTCGCGCGATCGTCGGGGCCCGGTGTTCCTGCTTGCTGCCGACCCAATAGCCCGATGCCGCCGGCGCCACCGACTTCATCCGTGAGGCGAAGCGCACCGGAGTCGAGCTGGGTGCCAGGTCGTCGTCTTCCTGGGCGCTCGCGAGCTTCTCGATGATGTTGTCGACAGCCACGTGCGTCGACGAGGCGATCAGCATGCGCCACCCTTGTGACAGAGCACGCCGGACGATGTAGCTGATCACCGTCGTCTTGCCAGAGCCCGGCGGACCTTCGATCACCGTGAAGTGCGGCGACGCGAGCGCCTTCGCTGCGCAGTCGCGCTGGTGTTCGTCGAGTCGCTCGGAAGAAGTGGAATGGGCGTCCGCCCTGGGCACGGCCTCAACTTCTGCGAGGCGGTCTGACGGGGTGGCACCGACAAGCACGCGCAACGGATCCAGTTCTTCGTGGCCCTGCATCTCCAACACGTCCAAGGCGGCCAGTTGGCGCAGGAGTTGCACGAGGTTCGGGACGATCGCGAGGTAGGTGTATGCACCCGCTGCGGTCGGCAGGCGCGCCAACCGCAGTGCCGTCACGCGCGGGTAGCGGCCCACGCGATCGTGGTCGTAATCCACGAGATCGATGGTCTCCCGGTTCGTGCTCGCGAGAAACTCGCGCGGTGCTCGCTGCAAGAGGGCGAGCTGAGATTCGGTCAGGCAGGCGATCGGCCCTTCCAACGCACCCTTGACGGCGTCGAGTACTGCACGCGCACCCTGGTCTCCACTCCAGCGCCCGTCGTAGTCGATCTGCACACGCACCGTCGTTGTGCCGTCTGTTGCGTTCTCCTGCCATGGCCCGGACGAACGGGACTCCAGGCTCGCGTAGCGGTCGGCGAACAGATCCATCACCGCATCGACTGACGTCGGTGTGCCAGTCCCATGCCGCCGATCGCTGGCTTCGCCCTCGATCCTCGCGATGACAGGCTGGGCGAGGAGGCGCTCCATCCTCGCTTGCAGGCTCGCGCGGATCACGGGGATTAGGGTGGCCATGGTCACTCTTGTCAGGTCGCCCAGGCGCCCAAGCAAGGACGGTCCCCGGATCCACGTTCAGGTCAGGCCGAGCCGCGAGGCGCCGAGGAGGGACCACGCTGTATCTGTCTTAGGGTTGTTGCGAACGAACGAACGAACGAACCGCTCAGCCGCGGCGAATCGCGGCTTCGAGGTTGAGCAAGGTGCAGCCGATCTGCGCCCAGGCGGCGGCTTCGGCCGGGGACTGCTTGGGGTCGAGTTTCGCGTTGGGTGCGGTCGCCGGCTTCGGCGCGGCCGGCGGCATGCTGGACGGTTCGGCCGCGGCCGGTGCGGCGGCAGTGGGCCGGTCTTTCGCCGGCGGCTTTCCCGGCTTCCGCTTGCCGTCGCCGTCTGCAGCAGCGGGCTCGGCGGCGGCCGGCTTCGCAGGCGCCGACTTGGGCTCGTCGCCGGTGGCGGTGGGTGCCTTGCCGGCAACCATGCCGTCCTTCGGTTCGGCCTGCCGATCCGCATTCGGCTCGGGCTGCTCGCCGTCGCCAGGCTCCTTCGCCGCCGTACCCTTGCCACCCTTCGGCTTCGGCTTCTTGATGCCGAACAGCGCTTTGGCGAGTTCGACCTTGTCGGCGTAGTGCTTGCGTTGGTCGGCGAGCAGACTGCGGAGGATCGCCAGTTCGTCGGCGTCCGGCGCGCGCGACGTCACCAGCCGGAAGCCGAACGCGAGCCGCGCATCGTCGTCCTTGCCGCCCTCGTGATGCATGCGCAGGCCGAGCGCGCGCCCGGCCTCGACGTAGACCGGATCGTTCAGCGTCACCAGCGCCTGCAGCGGCGTGGTGGTGCGCGTGCGGGTCACCGCGCAGGTCTCGCGCTTGGCGGCGTCGTAGATCGTGAACGACGGGTATGGCACGCCGCGCTTCCAATAGGTGTAGAGGCCGCGCCGATGGGTCGCATCGCCCTGGTCGTTCTGCCAGGCGCCGGAGCCGAGCATCGACTGCCACAGCCCGGCCGGCTGGAACGGCTTCACACTCGGGCCGCCGAGCTTCTGCACCAGGAGCCCCGACGCGAACAGGGCCTGGTCGCGCAGCATCTCGGCGGCCAGGCGCTGGCGCGGGCCGCGCGCCAGCAGCACGTTGTCCGGGTCCTTCGCCAGCAGCTCCGGCGCGATCGTGCTGCTCTGCCGGTAGGTTGCCGACAGCACCAGCAGACGGTGCAGCTGCTTCTGGTTCCAGCCGGTGCGCACGAACTCGGTGGCGAGCCAGTCGAGCAGTTCGGGATGGCTAGGTGGTGTGCCGCGGATGCCGAAGTCGTCGGCGGTGCGCACCAGGCCGAGGCCGAAGAACTGCTGCCAGGCGCGATTCACGGCCACGCGCGCGGTGAGCGGGTGGTCGGGCGCGACCAGCCAGCGGGCGAGGCCGAGGCGGTTCCTGGGCAGGTCCTTGGCCATCGGCAGCAGCGCCGCCGGCGTGTGGGCGCTGACCGGCTCGCCCTTCTTGCGGTAGTCGCCGCGGACGAAGAGGTGCGTCTGGCGCGGCGTCTTGAGCTCCTCCATGACCAGCGCCGACGGCAGCTTCGCCTCGACGCGACCCTTCTCGCCGCGCAGGCGCACGAGTTCGTCGAACAGCACGCGACCGGCGATGTCGATGCGGGTGCGATACCAGCGCCGCACGGCGGCGTTGCGGCGTTCGGCCGGAGTCTTCGGCTTCTGCTCGTCGGTAGTGCCCGCCCGCGGGGTCAGCAGCGCCGCCGGCGCGACCTGGTTGCTGGCGTGGGTGCGGGTGCCGGCGGTCGCCTTCTCGATGGCGAGAGCGTGCAGCGCCTGCATCGTCGCGTAGTCGAGCAGATCGTCGCCCTCCGGGCGGAACCGGCTCGAGAACGACAGCCCGCCGCCGCCGCCGCGCCGGTCCATCATCGCTCCGAGCAACTCCTGTCCGTTGCCGTCCTCGCCGTCGTCGCCCATCCCCATCGCCGCGAAGAAGTCGGCGCCTGGCGGCAGCTCGCGCGACGCCGGGGCCGTCTTGCCCGTGCCCTTGGCGCACAGCTTGATGACGACGTAGTTGTCGCCGGCGCGCAGGCCGAGGCGCAGGCGCCGTGGTTCACGCTCCTCACGGCGGAAGCGCATCGCGAAGAAGTCGTCCTCGTTCGCGTCCTGCGCCGCCTCCTTCTTCTTCTTCTCGGCGAGCTTGGCCTTCGCGGCGGCGGCTTCGGCCGACAGCTCGGGCTGTGCTTCGTATTCCCCGACCACGTTGCCGTTGAGCCAGACTCTGGCGGCGGCGCCGCCGTCGAACTCGAGCGTCATCGTGCGCGCGGTCTCGCTCTTGACCTTGCGGGCCACATACCAGGCGCCTGCCGGTCCGTCGACCGGCAGCTGGCCACTGCGGCCGTCGCGCCACTCCTTCTGCTCCTGCCAGGCGAGGCGCTTCGGTTTCGGCGGCAGCTTCTTCTCGCCGTCCTCGTCACCGTTGTTCTCGTCGCCCGCGGCTTCGCGTGGGCCGGCTTCGTCGGCCGGGCCCTCGGCGTCGCCCGCGGCGGGTTCGGCAGCGACCGCCGGTTTCGCGGCAGCGTCGGCCTGCGGCGCCGGCTTGCCGTCCTTGTTCTCGGCTGCATCCTTGCCGGTTGCTTCGCCCTTGCCGGCATCCTTGCTCGGCTTCGGCTCCACCTTCGGCGGCTTCGGCGCCTCGTACTTCTTCTTCCACTGCGCGGTCGCGAGGTCGCTCTCGGGTGCGAACGCGGTCGCCAGCGCGGTGTCGACATCGGCCGCCGGGAACGGCCCCAGCGCCTGCCAGGTCGAGGTCTGCAGCGGCAGCAGCAGCGAGCGCACCCGCGCCTCTTCGCCGCACGAGATGCGGAAGCGGCCGATCAGGCTCTTGAACTTCGCCGCCGAGCCCATCGTCAGCGACACGCGCAGCAGCGTGGTCTCGTTGCAGACCAGCGGCTCGCCGGGGATCAGCACCGCTTCGCGCGGTTCCTTGCGTTCGTCGCCGGCGACGGTCCAGCCGCCGCCGAAGCCGAACTTGAACGACTCCTCCTCCTCGTCGCCGTCGCGTTCCTCGACGATGCCGACCGCGCCACCGATCGAGCCCGGCTCGATCGCGGTGAGGTAGTGCTCGTCCTCGTCGCTCTTCTGGTTGACGTCGGCCTGCGCGACGGCGAACACGATCGCCGGCGGGTCGCGGCTGTCGGCGACGCTGGCGAGCCGCGCCTCGATCTTGCCGAGGATGAACCGGCCGTCGTCGGCGCGGCCCGAGGCGCCGTGCGGCAACGACGGGTCGGGCAACACCTCGAGCCGCAGCGCGTGGATGGTGCGCTTGCCCGGCACGAACACGAGTTCGTAGGTGTCGCGCGCCGGGGTTGGTCCGGTGGCGAGGATCGAGCCGTCGTCGAGCGGTTGCAGCCGCGAGCCGTGCTTCGCCATGCGCTCGGTCGGCGTCATCGGCGTCCACTGCAGCGGCGCGCCGATGCGGGCGATCATCGTGGTCTCCCACTCGCGCTGCGCTTCGTCGGCGAGCGGGTCGTCGCGGTCGAGGCGCTTCTTCAGGGTCTCGATGCGCCGCGTCAGATCGGCGAGGCGCGGCTCGTCGTCGGGCCCGGGCGCCGGGATCGCCGGCTTCGGGTTGCGGCCGAAGCCGTTGTCCTTCTCCTTGACGTGGTTGAAGAAGTCGTAGAAGCCGTAGAACTCGCGCTGGCTGATCGGGTCGTACTTGTGGTCGTGGCACTGCGCGCAGCCGACCGACAGGCCGAGCCACGTGGTCGCCGTCGTGTGCACGCGGTCGATCACGTAGGCGCTGCGGTACTCGTCGAGTTCCTCGCCGGCCTCGGTGTTGACCGGATGGTTGCGGTTGAAGCCCGTCGCGATGCGCTGGCTCAGCGTCGGGTTCGGCAGCAGGTCGCCGGCGAGCTGTTCGATCGTGAACTGGTCGAACGGCAGGTTCGCGTTCAGCGACTCGATGACCCAGTCGCGCCACTTCCACGCCTGGCGCGGCGTGTCGCGCTGGTAGCCGCTCGAATCGGCGTAGCGCGCGAGGTCGAGCCAGTCGCTGGCCATGCGTTCGCCGTAGCGGGGATCGGCGAGCAGACGATCGACGACCTTCTCGTGCGCGTCGGCGGCGCGGTCGGCGACGAACGCATCGAGCTCGGCCGGCGTCGGCGGCAGGCCGATCAGGTCGAAAGTCACGCGCCGCAGCCACGCCGTCCGCTCGGCCTCGGCGCTCGGCCGCAGGCCTTCCTGCTCGAGCCGGCCCAGCACGAAGCGATCGACGTCGTTCTTCGGCCACGTCGCTTCGCGCACGGTCGGCGGCACCGGCCGCACCGGCGGCACGAACGCCCAGTGCTCGCTCCACGGTGCGCCGGCCGCGAGCCACGCGCGCAGCGTCGCGACCTCCGCCGGCTTCAGCGCCTCACCGGCGTCCGGCGGCGGCATGCGTTCGTCGGGATCGGTCGACGTGATGTGGCGCAGCGCGAGCGACGCATCGGGATCACCGGCGACGAACGCAGCGCCGCCATCGCGCGCCGCGAACGCATCGGCGCGCCGATCGAGCCGCAGGTCGGCTTTGCGCTTCTTGTCATCGGGCCCGTGGCACGTGTAGCAGTGCTGGGCCAGGATCGGCTGCACCTGACGCGAGAAGTCGATCGTGGTCGGCACGGGCTTCGGCACCACCCCTTCGTGCTGGCCGTGCGCAAGCGCGACCAGCAGTGACGCACTGGCGAGCAGCCGGTATGCGGCGAGGAACGAACCGACGCGCGAACGCGGACGAGGCACCGGGGGCATGGCCCTGCCATCCTAGACCAGCTGCGCGCCGGGCGGGCACTTCGTGCGACCTGCAGGTCAACGCACGCGCAGCGTCTGCGCCGGCGACCGGGCAACATTGCCGGCGGCGTCCACGGCCTCCACGCTCACTTCGACCGTACCGGCCACCGCGGTCGGCACGCTGCCGCGCCACAGGAACTCGCCGTACCACTGCAGCGGCACGATCTGTTCCTGTTCACCAGCCCGGCAGCGCAGCACCACCCGCTCCCAGTCGTGCGGCATGCACGGGCTCTTGCGGTCGTGCACCCGCAGCCGCACGACGACGGGCGCGCCGACCGCGGCCTCGGCCGGCAGCACGAACGCGCCGATCGCCGGCGGCGCGGTGTCCTTCGCGATGGCGCGGCCGAAGCAGACGACGTCGGCGAGCGCGTTCGCCACTTCGCCCTGCGCGTGCACGCAATCGAGGCGGCCGTCGCCGTCGAGGTCCGCCAGCGCGATGCCGAGCGTGCCGCGGGTCGGGTCGCCGGCGAACACCGGGGCGGCCGCGCGCAGACGGCCCTTGCCGTCATTGACCAGCAGACGATCGGGACCGTCGAGCGAGCCGATCAGGAAGTCGGCGTCGCCGTCGCTGTCGTGGTCGAGGAACGCGACCATGTTGTCGTCGCAGCGCGGGTTGTCGGCGACCGGCCACCAGTCGGCGGTGACGTCGACGAAGCCGCCCTTGCCGTCGCCGCGGAACACGTGCTCGGCGAAGCGCTGCTCGCCCTGGCCGTCGTTGATCGTCACCACGTCGAGCACGGCATCGCCGTCGAGGTCCATCGCCTCGAACTCGTAGTTGTTGGTGAACTGCGGCAGCTGCGCGCTGGCGTCGACGAAGCGACCGTTGCCGTCGTTGTGGGCGAGGAACGAACCCTTGCTGCGCTTGCTGCTGACCAGCAGATCGAGATCGAGGTCGCCGTCGACGTCGAGCAGTTCGAGCTCCCAACAGAAGCGCACCGCCCACGCCGGCATCGCCGCCGCGCCCGCGTCGACGAAGCACCCGCCGTCGTTGCGCCACAGCAGCGGCGGCGCCCCTTCGTTCTGCATCGGCGAACCCGGGCCCCAGTCGGCCAGCACGAGGTCCAGGTCGCCGTCGCCGTCGACGTCGCCGAACTCGGCGTCACCGATCGAACGCGGGGTGGCCGGCAGGTGCGTCGCGGTCGCGTCGGCGAAGCGCCCGGTGCCCAGCCCGCGGAACAAGCGGCTCTGGGTCTGGAACGTCGCACCGACGAACACGTCGGCGTGGCCGTCGCCGTCGATGTCGCGCACCTTGATCACGCGCGCGAGGAACAGCGCGTCGCCGAACACCTGCGTGGTGAGCTCGGGCCACATGCCGCTCGCGACGTTGCGGAACACGCGACTCGGCACCGGCGTGCCGGCGCGTTCGTAGTCGCCGCCGTTGGCGAACAGCACGTCGACGCGGCCGTCGCCGTCGACGTCGGCCAGTTCGACCTTGTTGGTCCACTCGGCGGTCTTGCCGATGGTCTCGGCAGTGACGTCGCGCCACAGGTCGCGCGGCAGGTCGAGCGTGCTCTGCCAGGACGGGCGCCGCGAAGCCGGCGACTTGGTGGCGGGCTCTTGCGCCGGCAGCAGGCACGGTACGAACGCGAGGGCGACGAGGCGGGCGGCGAACATACCGCGGACGATAGCCGAGGGAGGACGCGCGGCGACGCGCCGGAAGTGGCAGGGCGCTCGGATCCGGCCCTGCAACGGCACATTCAGGCACCGTTCCCGGGATCGGCGAAGTCGACGCCATAGCGCAGTACTGCCGGCCACGACCAGTCCTCACCGTTGCTGTCGAGCACCAGCCGCAACAGCTCCCACACCGAGTCGCAGATGCCGGGCAACTCGAACGGAAAGGTCTCGTGGTGACAATCGATCAACCGGCCGTGGCTGCGGCTCGAAGGATCGACGTCGAGCGCCACGTAGGCGCCTTGGTTGTCGAGCACCGCGAGCAGCCCCGCCGGACCATCGCCGACGTGCAGCAGTAGCCGCGCCGGCGCGATCTCCTCGGCCGACAGCAGCCGGCACGGGTAGTCCCCGTCGCGCCAGAAGTCGATGCCGTTGCACGCGCCGAGCAGCTCGCGCAACGACGGCGGCAGCGCCATGCCGAGACGCGCCTCGGCGGCGGCGAGCGCGTCGGCACTGGCGCCGGGCCGGCACGAGTGCTCGGCGCGGGCGCGTTCGATCAGGAGTCGTTGCTCGGCACTCACCCCCGCCCCGACCTCACTTGCCCGGCCGCGGCTTCTTCGGCGCCGGCAGGTAGTGCACGCCGTTCTCGCTGCGCGTCGTGTCGAGCGCGAACGCGTCGCGGTTGTTCAGGAAGTCGATCACGTACTTCGACGGGATCGCGAAGTTCAGCCCCTGGAAGCCGCGGTAGCCGGCGCTGTTGACCCCCACCACCTCGCCGCGCAGGTTGAACAGCGGCCCGCCCGAGTTGCCCGGGTTGATCGGCGTCGTGATCTGGAAGTGGCAGCGGCCCTCGAACGTGCGATTGGTCACACTGATGATGCCGCTCGACACCGTGCGATCGAGGCCGATCGGCGCGCCGATCGCGTACACCGTGTCACCGACCTGCATGCCGTCGCTGTCGCCGAGATAGATCGTCTTCAGCTGCAGGTCCGCGGGCGCCTCCATCTTGACCAGAGCGAGGTCCATGTCGGGGTTGATCGCCGCCACCTTGCACTTGCGCACCGTGCGCGGCTCGAAGCCGTTCTTGCCGAGCGAGTACACGACGACGTCGACCTCGACCTCGCGTTCGACGACGTGGAAGTTGGTGACGACCCAGCCGTCCTGTTGCGTGATGAAGCCCGAGCCCTGCCCACCGGCGGCCTCGATCTTGACCACCGCCTCCCCCATCACCTTGGCGCCCTCGGCGACCGAACGCTCGGGCAGCTCGGCGCGCGCCCACAGCTTCTCGCGCACGATGCCGCCGGTGCGCGCCCCGTCGACGTTCGTGCGGCGCAGCACCGACGCCGTCGGCACCTTCAGCACGTCGTAGCCGACGTCGACGAAGATCGTCTGCTCGGTCGAACGCAGCACACGGCCCTGGATCCGGCAGCCGCCGCCGAGTTCGAGCACCTCGACCAGTTCGGCGGCCACCGGCGCGTCGACCGGCATCGGCACCGGCGCGGGCTGGGGAACGGGATCCTGCCAGGAGAACAGCAGCGCGAGCGTTGCGGCGAGCATCTACGGAACCATAGATTGCCGGCCGGATGCTCGCCAAGGTACCTGCTGTCCTGTTCTGCATCGTCGCCGTCGCCGAAGGCCTCGCCCAGGGCGGACCGCCGCCGATCCCGACCGAGCTGCGCGCCCGGTTCGGCTTCGACGGCCCGCTGGTGGTCAAGGTCGGCGACGGCGTCGGCAACCTGCAGGTCCTCGACGTCGACGGCGACGGCAAGGTCGAAGCGGTGGCCGTCGATGCGCGGCGCGGCCGACTCGCCGTGGTGCGGGTCAAGAACGGCGCCGCCGTGCTCGAGCCGGTGCCGACCAACGGCCAGATCGGTGGCTACACGGTCGCCGACGTGCATGGCGACGGCAAACCCGACCTGCTGCTGGTCGACGGCCGCGGCCGGTTGACGATCCGCCATCCCGGCGCCGAACCGAGCGGCCCGCCGCTGGACCTGGGCCTCGGCGGCCGCGGCGTGTCGTTGCTCGCCGGCGACCTCGACGGCGACGGCAAACAGGACCTGGTCGCCATCGCGCGCGGCAGCATGCGCTGGATCACCAAGGTCGGCACCGAGCCCGAACTGTCGCCGGTCGAACCGCTCGAGGAGAACGCGTTCTCGTTCCACCTGGCCGATGTCGACGGCGATCGCCTGCTCGACCTCGTCGCCGTGGCGCCGGGCAGCAACATGAACCTGCGGCTGCGCAGCGGCCAGCCCGGCGGCTTCGGTCCGTGGCGCATCGCCGGCATCGACGACCTGCGCAGCGTGTTCCCGGCGCGACTGGCGGACGGCACCCCGGCGCTGGCGACGATCGCCGGACCGACGCGGTCGGTGGCGCTGCAGCAGTGGGTCGCCGGCCCTGACCAGCAGTCGCTCGACTGGTGGTCGTTCGGCGAAGCGGCCGGCACCAAGGCGCCGCCGTTCGTGCTGACCGACATCGACGGCGACGGCGACGAGGACCTGGTGCTGGCGCGGCCCGATCGCGCGCAGCTGCTGGTGCACGAATGGCGCGACGAGACCTTCGTCGTGCGCACCGTGCCGACGCTCGCGGGCACCGCGTCGATCGCGGCCGGCGACGTCGATCGCGACGGCGCGCAGGACCTCGTGCTGGTGAGTCCCGAGGAGGACACCGTCGCGTGGCGCTCGGGCAAGGTCGCGCTCGAACAGTTCCCGGCCCAGCTGCCGACCGTCGACAAGCCGCTGGCGGCGGTCGTGCTGCCCGACGGCGGGGTGCTGGTGCTCGGCCGCACCGAGAAGCGCGACGGCCACCTGCACAAGCTGATGCCCGGCGCCGAACCGGTGAAGGTCGCCGACCTCGGCCGGCTGCCGGCGGATCCGCAGCGGTTGCTGGTCGCCGAGCTCGGCGGCGGTGACGGCCTCGAGCTCGCGTTCGTGGTGCCCGGCGAAGGCCTGCGCACGCTGACGCTCGGCAGCGACGCGAAGAAGAACGGCAAGGCCGGGGAGACCGCCGGCTTCACCAAGAAGCTCGACGACGGCTCGGTGGCGCTCAGCGGGGCGGCCCTCGGCAACCCGGTGCTGCTGGCGGTGCGCGAGCGCTTCGTGCGCACGTTCCGCCTCGATGCGCAGGGTCAGGTGCAGGTGATCGCGCAGGACAACGGCCCCGACGGCCTCGGCGAACTGAGCCTGTGCGCGGAGACCGATGCCGGCGCGCTCGGTGGCACGGTCCGCTTCTACTTCGACCGCAAGGCCAACAAGCTGGTGCGCGTGATCGGCAAGAAGGCCATCGCCGTCGAGGTGCCGGCGTTCGAGTTCACGCACCTGATGCCGCACCGCGGCGCCGCACTGCTGCTCGGCGCGCGCGGCGTGCTGCGAGTGCCGTTCCAGAGCGGCAAGGGCCTGCGCACGGTCACCTCGCACGAGCCGCCGCAGGAACGCACGTTCTACTGGGACGGGCGCAGCGGCGATTTCGACGGCGACGGGGTCCAGGACCTGCTGCTGGTCGACCGTCACCTGCCCGGCCTGCAAGTCGTGGCCGGGGGCGCTGCAGGTCTGCAGCGCGCGATGGCGATACCGGTGTTCGAGGCACCGACCAGCGACGAACCCAACAACGAGCCGCGCGAGCTCGAGGTCGGCGACCTCGACGGCGACGGCCGCACCGACTTCGTGCTGATCGCCCACGACCGCATCCTCGTCTACCTGCAAGAACCATGAGAACCCTCCCCCTGTTGGCCATCCCGACCCTGCTCGCCGCGCTGCCGGCGCAGGGCGATCCGTTCCGCTTCGTGCCCGGCAACTCGGCGCTGGTCGTGCGCATGGCCGCACCCGCCAAGTGGCAGCAGCGCTTCGCCCAGACCCAGGTGGCCAAGCTCGCCGACGGCGAGACGATGGGGCCGATGCTGGCCCAGATGCGCAAGGGCTTCGACGACGCGATCGAGCAGCTGCGCCAGAGCGGCGAGTTCGATGCCGACCTCGTCGAGCAGCTGGTCACCAAGTACCAGGGCGACATCGTCATGTCGGTGCAGGTCGACTTCGCCAAGCTGATGGCGGCCATCGAGGACGGGGCCCCGCCGCCGGTCAGCGTCGTGGTGGCACTGTCGCCGGACGGCAGCTACGACCTCGCCGGCCTCGCCAAGGCGGTCGAGAAGTCGGCCGAGGAGAACAGCGACGGCGACCCGATCGGCGACCTCACCGTCGGCGACCTCAAGCTGCGCGTCGGCGGCGACGACGAGATGCAGGTGTCGCTGCCGACCATGATCGACGGCCACCTGGTGATGCTCGCCAGCCCGCAGCTCGAGAAGTCGGCGGCCATGCTGCTGGCCAGCTCGGACCGGTTCTCGGCCGACGGCCAGGGCGGGCAGCCGCTGTTCGTGCACATGCAGCTCGGCAGCGCGATGCCGATGCTGCTCGACTTCATGTCGGCCGAGATGGACAGCGAGGGCGCCCCGTTCGACTTCGGCAAGGTGATGCGCGGCTTCGGACTCGGCTCGCTCGAGTCGTTCACGATGACGATCGACGCCGAGGGCAAGCACCTCGCCGGCGACCTGTCGGTGCAGATGAACGGCAACGAGCGCGGCCTGATCGCGATGGTCGCCGGCGGCACGACGGCGCCGAAGCTGCTGCGGCTGGTGCCGCCGGGCTCCGAGTCGTTCAGCGTCAGCACCTTCGCGCTGGCGCCGCTCTACGAGACGGTCGGCAAGCTGTGGGGCGAGTTCGAGGAGGCCGCCGGCATGGACTGGAACGAGGCGCAGACCGCCTTCGCCGAGTCGATGAAGGTCCGCCTCAAGGAAGACCTCGTCGATCACCTCGGCACCGAGATGCTGTCGCTCGCCGACCTCGCGGCGCAAGCCGAGGCCATGGATCCCGACGAGGACGACCCGATGGCCGCCATCGGCAGCAGCTGCATCGGCATCGGCCTGCGCAACGGCAAGGCGTTCGCCGCCTCGCTCGAGTCGATGCTGCGCTCGCAGGGCCTGCACGCGAGCCGCAAGACCGAGGACTACCAGGGCAACAAGATCTACCGCCTGCCGCTCGGCGGCCTGATCGAGGTCGAGTACTGCGTCACCGACGAGTTGCTGCTGCTGGCGATCGGCAAGGGCGAGAGCGCGCGGCAGTCGCTGCGCGGCGTGCTCGACGCCCGGGCCAACCCGGCGGCCGAGGGCGAGGTCCCGACCAAGATCAAGGCGACCCTGGCGACGATGCCGGCCGGCTGGCACAGCCTCCAGGCGACGTCGATGAGCGGCATGATGGCCATGATGGCCGGCGCCATGGAAGGCGCGATGATGCAGGCGATGGGCGGCGAGGTCCCGGCCGAGGCGGAGATGGCGATGCAGATGGTGCGCGGCCTCGGCGCCGACATGAAGCGCCTCGGCATCGAGACGATGGTGGCGACGTCCTACAGCACGGCGAACAGCTTGCGCACCGTGATGCGCTGGTGACCGGGTGACCGCCGGCGTCGGTGCCGGCGGAAAAATCCGGCGCGACGGCGTGCGTTCGGCGGCGGGAGGTCCTTGCAGGGGTGCGGCAGCCAGGTCGCTGCCATCCCCGGACCTTCCGCCATGAAAGCACCAACCCTGCTCGCTCTCGCCCTCCCCGCGCTCGCCGCACTGCTGCCGGCGCAGACGCCGAATCACCTGGTCGGCATCACCCGCAACATGCCGCTGCTGCGCCACCAGAGCCACCCGACCTGCTCGGTGCTGGCCCAGTGCGCGCTGCCGATGCCGAACTCGGCTGCCCTGCCGCCATTCGTCGGTGGCACCGCCTGGAACGCCAAGCGCTCGGGCGCCTGGGTCACCAACGGCGTGTTGATCGCGCAGTTCGACGACAACTGTGCGCCGATGTGCCCGCCGGCGCCGATCCCGACGCTCGGCCCGAACGCGTTCATCACCGGCCTCGAGTTGGTCGAGAGCCTGGACCAGCTGTGGATGATCGACAGCCAGGGTCGGCTGCACTTCTACAACAACACCTGCCCGCCGACGCCGATCGGGGTGTGCGGCACCGGGCTCGTGCAGACCGCGATCGGCAACGTCACGACCGGCCTCGCGGTCGACGAGCGCAACGGGCTGGTCTTCATCTCCTACCCGACGTTCCCGGGCGGCCTGAACCGCATCGCCGTGTCGCAGCTGGCGGCGCCGTGCACGATCGTGTCGACGTTCCAGGCGCCGCCGTGCATCGGCGGCATCGCCGCGCCGCCATTCCTGGGCCTGGCCTGCGACTGGGGCAGCGAGATCCTCTATGCGACCGACGGCGCGACGACGGTCGGCATGAACTACAACTGGGTGGCCCCGAACGTGATCATCACCGGCCAGACCTGCTGCCCGGCGATCGCCGTCGCCGAACCGATGATCGGCCTCGCCATCCGTCCGGGCCGCGCCACCTCGGTCGGCGCCTCGTGCGCGAACGGCCCGTGCCTGCCGTGCCCGCAGGTCCACACGCTTCGCAATGACCCGAACCTCGGCAACGCGCAGTTCACGCTCGGCCTCGACCAGGCGCCGGCGATGGCGTTCTCGTGGTGCCTGATCGGCAACGGCCCGTGCGCCGCTCCCGGGGTGACGATTGCACCGTTCTGCGGCCCCCTCTTCACGCTGCCCTTCCTCGGCTCGCTCGGCCCGCAGATCACCGGCGGCGTCGGACCGTGCGACGGCACCGCGAGCTTCTCGCTGCCGCTGCCGCCCGCCCCCGGTCTCGCCGGCCAGGTGTTCAGCTCGCAGTGCATGACGCTCTGCTTCGGCGGCGGTGTGTTCGGCACCGCGCTGAGCAACTGCCTGAGCTGGGAGCTGCAGGGCAACTGACAGTGACCGGCTCCGGTCCGCGGCTCCGCCGCGGGACCGGAAGCCGGTCACGGCAGACGCCTTGCGCGGTGGCGGGAGAGCGACGCGCGTCAGCGCGGAGCTCGCGCAACGCGGCGACGAGGCCACTGACCGTGCCTCCCCCGCTCAGCGAACGACCGCGCGCCCCTTCCCCTTCTTGCCCTTCGGCGCCGCCGGCTCCACCTCGACCGGCTCCACCTCCACGAGCTCCTCCCCCTCCTCGAGCTCGACCCGCACCCGCCCCTGCGCCCCGCGCATCGCCTTCTCGATCAAGCCCTGCAGCTGGCTATCGAATCCACCACCGCCGCGGACCAGACTCTCGATGAGCCCCTCGACCTCACCCTGGATGCCGAGTTCACGCAGCTCCGAATCACCGCGGATCTCGCGCTTCACCTCGCCCATCGCCTGCCGCAACGCCCGCGCCGCGAAGTCGCTGACCATCTCCTGATTGCGCTCGTTGCCGAGGAACCCGAGCACCAGCTTGGTGATGCCGTCGGTCATGCCGATCTCCCGCAGCTCCGGGTCGTCGCGCAGCTCCTGCTCGACCAGCTTGCCGGCCCCGCGCATCGCCGCCTTGATCAGCGGGTCGAGCGAGCTCTCGAGGCCCTCGCCGTTCTGCAGACCTTCGAGCAGGCCGAGCACCTCGTCGGTGATGCCGAGTTCGCGCAGGTCCTCGTCGCCTTCGATCTCGGCGCGCGCCTCGGCGAGGCCACCCTCGATCAGCGCCCGCAACTCGGCGCCGCTCGGCATCTGCTCGCCGAAGTTGAACCGGAACTGCAGCTCGCCGTCGTCGCCGGCCGAGGGCTTGGGCATCGGCACGCCGAGACGCCGCTGCGACTCGACCTTGTCGCCGCGCGCCGCGTCAGAGGCCTCCTGCTGCTTCTGCTTCTTGCTGCGGGTCGCCTTCGGCTTGCGCACCGGCTCGGCCTCGACCGACTCCTCGACCTGCGGCTCGAGCCCGGCCGCCTCCTTCTGCTCCTCGGCGCGCAGCAGCTCGCGCAGCAGCGCCTTGCGCTCGGCGCCGCTCAGGTCCTCGACCTGCTTGCCGTTGACGCGGATCTCGACCCGCGCCGGCTCCTGCGGAGCCCGTTGCGCCGCGGTCGGCACCGCGAACAGGCCGAGCGCCAGGGTCGTGAAGGGCAACCACCAGGCCGCCGAAGTGCGGCACGGGACGTTCTCGTTCAGGATCATCGTCAACCTCCGTTCGAACGCGGACCGCACCGCCGGCCTCACCGCGAGGACAGCCGCTGCCGGGACCGCAGAGACAGGTCTGGACACCGCGTCGACCAACGCCGTCGCGTAGTCGAGCTGGGCATCGGGCACACAGGCGAGCGCCCACGCATCGGCCGCGAGCTCCGCCCACGACCGCAGCCGCGCGCGCGCGAACCAGAACAGCGGGTGCCACCACAGCAGCACCGCCAGCAGCAGCTCGCCGTGGGCGAGCCAGTGGTCGCCGCGTCGCAGATGCGCGAGTTCGTGCGCCAGCACGGCGGCGCGGCCCTTCGGCGACATGCCGGCGAGCGATTGCTGCGGCAGCACCAGGCAGGTGCGGCCGAAGCTCCACAGGTAGGGCGAGCCGATCGCCGGATCGTCGCGCAGCGTCGGCACGCGCACACCGAGCCGCGCCGCCATCGCTTCGATCTCGAGGCGCAGTCCCGGCGACACCGGCGCCAGGCGACGCAGCCGATCGGCGCCGCGCCACAAGCCGATCGCGTACCAGAGCCCCATCGCCGCGGCCCCGGTTGCCCAGAGCCAGGAAGCGAGCTGCAGCCAGTCGAACGCTGCGGGCGCCGACTCCGCGGCGGGCGCCGGCAATGACGGCGCCATCGCGGCACCGTTCGCGAGCGCCACCAGGTCCACCAGTTCGACCGGCACCACCACCGGCGGCGGCGGCGCCGACCAGCCGAGATGGATCGGCACCTCGAACAGCGGCGGCGTGACCAGCTTCAGCAGTACGAACAGCCACAGCACGTGCATCACCGCCGGCGCCGGTCTACCGAACCGTCCGAGCAGCAGCACCAGCGCCGCGAGCAGCGCCGCCACCGCCGAGTTGGCGAGCAGCCAGCTCACGGCTTGCCCCCGCGCCGCGCACTGCCGCCCTTGCCATGCTGGTCACGTTCGGCGGCGGCGAGCAGTTCGCGAAAGCGATCGATCTCGGCCGCCGAGAACTTGCCCTGTTCGACCAACCGCAGCACCAGCGGTGCAATCGCGCCGTCGAGCAGCGAACTGGCGACCTGCTGCACCTGCTGCTGCGCCAGTTCGTCGCGGGCGACGGTCGCGGTGAACACGTGCGCGAGCTCCTTGCGGTCGGCGCGGACCAGCCCCTTGTCGACCAGGCGACCGAGCAGCGTCTGCACCGTCGTGTAGGCCTGGTCGGAACCGAGCCGGTCGAGCAGTTCGCGCACCGTCGCCGGACCGCCGTCCCACAGGGCCTTCAGCAGGGCCAGTTCGGCTTCGGGAATGGCCGGGGACGACTTCGAATGGCGTGGCGACATACGCGCCCCATCGTGCCCGAAGCCTCCTACAAATTGTCGGAGGCAGGCTCGGGAACTTTGCCCTTCACGGCAGGGGAGCGAGGACCTCGACCAGCTCGATCAGTGCACCCCGCAGCCGCGGCAGGATCCCGACCGTGGCCCGAGCGGGCAACAACGGGGCCAGCTCCTGTTGCACGGCCGACTCGGTCAGACCGACCGCCGCCGCCCGCAGCTCCGCCGCGAACTCGTCCCGCGTCATGCGCTTGCGACGCTGCACCGCCGGGTGTCGCGACTCGATCTGGCGCAGGCGCGCGTCGAGCACTTCGAGATCGACCTCGGCACCGACCCGCGTGCGCAGGAACCACACGTCGTAGAGGTCGCGGACCAGGCGACGTTCGTTCCACGCTGCCAGCTTGTTGGCCAGCGAAGTTGCGGGCGCCATCAGGCGCACGATCCGGGCCGGCTGCCCTTGCTGGCGGGCGAACTCCCCGGTCGACATCGGCATCGTCGCGCACCGCATGCCGACATTGGCCTCGATCTGGATGCTGACTGCATCGACCGTGACCCGGGCCCGCAACATCTTCGAGTGCACCGCGACCTCGACCGTGCCGCCGGGGAGCTCGGCGAGCGCCTGCCGGACCCGGCCGGCGATCTCGGTCTTGGAACGGAACGGCACGAACACGTAGTCGATGTCCGTCGTCGAACGCGGGCAGTCGAGCAGCCGCAACGCGATGCCTCCCTTCAGCACGGCGTGTTCCTCGAACACCTCGGCAAAGCGATGCATCACCCACAAGAAGAGCCCATCGACGGTCGCCGGCCGCTGCAGCGGAACGGTCATGACAACTCCAGGATGCGCTCCGCGAACGCGCGGAACCTCGGATTCCGGTAGCGCGAGAGGAAGCGACGGAGCAGGGCTCGGTCGAAACGGGAGAGATCGAGATCGGAGTACAGGTCGAACGGCTGTCGACGCCCGCGCAGATGGAAGTAGAGCACGTCGAGCACGGCCTTCTCGGGCAGCGTGTAGCGAACGCCGTCGATCACGCGGTGGCCGAAGTCGAGATGCGGGGCCTGATGCAGATGCACCACCTCGTGGTCCGCGCCGCGATACGTGCGCGCCCGCCCCGGCTTGGTGGCGATGAGCTGGCGTTCCGATCGCGGACCGATGATCAGCTCCCTGGCCAGCACGGTGTGGCAGGTGACGCAGGAATCCGGCGCCAGCCGCTGGCTCAAGGTGGGCAGGTCGAACTCCGCCCCGAGATACCAACCACGCACGAACCTGCGCAGCACGCCGGACCGCTCGAGCGCCGCGACTCGTCGCTTGAAGGCGGCCGGGTGCGGCTCGGCCAGCGCGGTCTGCAGATCGGCCTTCGACAGGACCCCGCGCTGCTCGGCGAGCAAGCGCAACACCAGGGCCTCGTCCGTCCGCAGGTTCATATTACCAGATAAGCTACAGCTCTGTAGCTTATCTGTCCATATGAAATCCAAGGCCACCGGCGGCCATCCAGGGCCGGTTTCCGCTCACCAGCGGTAGAAGCCCTGCCCCGACTTCTTGCCGAGCTTGCCCTCGGCGACCATGCGCCGCATCAGCTCCGGCGCCTGGAAGCCCGGGTGATCGAGCTCCTTGCGCAGGTAGTCGGCGATCGCGAGCCGCACGTCGAGCCCGACCAGGTCGGTCAGCTTCAGCGGCCCCATCGGGTGGCCGTAGCCGAGCACCATCGCCTTGTCGATGTCCTCGGCCGACGCGACGCCGCTCTCGAACATGCGGATCGCCTCGAGGCCGAGGCACACACCGAGGCGCGAACTGGCGAAGCCGGGGCTGTCCACCACCAGGATCGGCTCCTTGCCGAGCAGCCTGGCGTAGGCGGTGACGGCGTCGATCGTCGCCTGACCGGTCGCCGCGGTGCGCACCAGCTCGAGCAGCGCCATCAGCGGCACCGGGTTGAAGAAGTGCATGCCGATGCAGCGGGCCGGGCCCTGCACGCCGGCGAACACCTTCGCCAGCGACAGCGACGACGTGTTGCTGGCCAGCACGCAGTCGGGGCTCACCACCGCCGACAGCTCGCGGAACAGGCCGTTCTTCAGCTCGAGCTTCTCGGGCACCGCCTCGATGACGAGGCGCGCCTGGCGGCAGGCGCCGGCCCGATCGGTGGTCGTGGTGATGCGCGCCAGCACCGCGTCGCGCTGTTCGGCGGTGGTCTTGCCCTTGTCGACGCCCTTCTGCAGGAAGTCGCGGATGCGCTCCAGGCCCTTCTGCACGAATTCGGCGGTGATGTCCTGCAGCACCACGCTGGAGCCGGCCTGCGCACAGACCTGCGCGATGCCAGCCCCCATCGTGCCAGCACCCAGCACCGCGACGGTCGAGAACGTGTTCGGGATCGTGTTCGTCATGTTGGTGGTCCGGTTCGTCGTGGTCCGCGGTGCCCTTCAGCCCTTGCGTTGCTTGCTCAGGAACGCGTCCATGCGCGCCTTCTTGTCGTCGCTGTCGAACAGCACCGCCTGCACCGAGCTCTCGAACGCGAGCGCGTTCTCCTGTCCGGGCCGCGACAGCGCGTTGATCGCCCGCTTGGCGCCGCGCACCGCGAGCCGGCCGTTCTGCGCGATCTCGTCGGCGATCGCCAGCGCCTTGTCGACGACCTGGGCGTCCGGCACCACGGCATTGGCGAGGCCGATGCGCAGCGCCTCCTGCGCGTCGACCATGCGACCGGTGTAGACCAGTTCGCGCGCGAGCCCGAGCCCGATCAACCGCGGCAGGCGGTAGGTGCCGCCGGCGGCCGGGATGATGCCGAGCTTGACCTCGGGTTGGCCGAGCTTCGCCGACTCGCCGCACACGCGCAGGTCGCAGGCGATCGCCAGTTCGCAGCCGCCGCCGAGCGCGAAGCCCTTGATCGCCGCGATCACCGGCGCCGGGAACTCCTCGATGCGGGCGAAGATGCCGCTGTTGATCGCCTTCAGCGCGTCGCGCGAGGTGCGCTCGCGCAGCTGCGCGATGTCGGCGCCGGCCGCGAACGCCTTGTCGCCGGCCCCGGTCAGCACCAGCGCCGCCACGCTCTCGTCGTGCCAGTATTGGTCGAGCAGCTCGTGCAGCCCGTCGACCATCTGCTGGTCGATCGCGTTGCGCCGCTCGGGCGCGTTCAACGTGACGAGAACGGTGTCGCCGCGGCGTTCGTGGAGGACCCGAGGTGCTTCGCTCATGAGGGCGAACAGTGTGCCGCAACTCGGCGCCCAGGCCAGCGTCTGCCGCCCGATCCCTGCTTCAGCAACTGCAGCAGCTCGCGCACCGTGGTGCCGCTCTCGACCGGGTGCCGCAGCGCGTGCCGGTCGACGACCCGGTAGCGGTTGCGCCGGCCCGGCCGCTCGATCTGCAGGTAGCCGACCTGGCGATCGTGCCGTGACGAGCGGCCGAGGCGCGACGCAACGCGCCGATCCGATTGCCGCCGCGCTGATCCCAGCTGCGCGGCACCGTGGGCCGCGGCGGAAGCGCGACTCGTCGCACCGACGTCACCCGATCGAGATTCCTCGTCGTCTCGCCCGCGGCGCCCAGCAGCCGCATCACCATCGACTCGGTGTGGGTCGACTCGAGCACGAAGCCATCCTCCCGCGACAGCCGGCACGAACTCGACAACACGCCATGCAACGGCGTGGGCCGGGGGCGCCCGGGTTGCTCCGCGACGGCGGCATCGCGCACGGCCTTGCCGTTCCCCGCGACGACGACGGATTGCGCGTCCTGGGCCACCAACCGGAACTGCCACTGCCGCCGCATCGGGCCCCCGACTTCGGCGCGCACGAACTCGCGCTCCCAGGTCGCGTCGATCGCCAACGGCCCCGGCGCACCGAGGCAGAACGCACTGCCCGCCAGCTCCTCGATCATCCCGACCGTCGCGTTGGACCCCGGCGTGCCGGCGATCCAGTCCGCGGCGCCGGGCACCGACAGCACGACCCCGTGCGGATCGACCACGGCGCGGAACCGGCTGCCGACCAACGCCATCCGCTGCCAGCTCATGTGCACCGGCAGGAACGCATTGACGGCGATCTCCAGTTGTTCGTCGGTCGGGCAACCGGTCGCCGCGGTGTCGAACTCGACATGGCCGCGCTCACCCAGATCGAGTTCCCCGCGCACGCGCACGATCCGCATGTCGACGAGCGAGTTGCCGGCGGCGTCGCGCCCCTTCACCAGGACGTCCAACGTGTGGATCACCGCCAGGCGCTGACTGAGGCTGTCGGTCGTGCCTTGGTAGTCGCGGATGCTCTCGCTCTCGATGCGCACCGAGCTGCCGGGCTCGGGACGCGGCCAGTGCGGGAGCTCCTGGCCCCGGATCGAAGTCGGTGATGCGATCAGCAGGAACAGCAGCGCACGGGCGAAGGCACGGAGGAGCATGTTCGGTTCGGGTCGCGTTGCCGAGGCAATCGGCGGCGGCGAGCCGGGCGAGAAGCCGCGACGTCGTACCGAAGGGTGCAGGTCTGGCGGGATTCCCGGTCGCCGAGCCGGTGCTTCAGAGCCCCAGCTCGAGCTCCAACCGCGGACTCAGTGCCAGTACGCCGCCAAAAGCGCCGT
>JALORC010000101.1 GCA_025459175.1 Planctomycetota bacterium
GCTTCCATCGCCGCAACGAGGGGAAGCGCGCTGATGCGGTGGTCGATGTAGCCGCAGGCCTCGTCTTCGGGGCGAGCGGTGACGAGCAGGATGCGGATCGGTGTGGCGACCACCGGCACGTCGAGCACGTTCGTGCCCGGCAGGCGACGGCGGACGCGCGTCGGTTTGGCCCCTTGGAACAGGTAGGCCTCGCCGTCGTGCAGCAGTTCCCATGGCAGCGCCAGCAACAGCGTGGCGGCTTCTTTCGCGGCCTTCACGTCGGCTTCGGCGGCCCCGGCTTCGAGGGCGACATCGACGTGCACGGAGAATCGTCGGCCGGCGTGGTCGCCGGTCTGTTGCCATGCCCTCAAGACGTTCTCCCGGTGCTCGACCGGCATCGCAACGTCGTGCAGCAGTCGGCCCCAGCGGATGAGGTTGGCAGCGACCTGCTGCGCGCGATCGCGGAAGTAGTGGCTCGGCCAGATGGCGAACTTCTCGAGATACCAACGCAGCTCGTCGGCCTCGATCGGGCCGAGCGGAGCCTTGAGCCGCCAGGACTGCTTGCTGTGCACGGCAGGTTGGCCGATGGTCGCCGGCTCGTAGACCAGGCGGGCGCGGGCGGTGGGGCGGCGGATGCCGTCGTGTTCCTCGATCTTCAGGTCGGTGAGTTCGAGAACCAGCTCTTCCAGCGGCGCGGCTGCGGGCTGTGGGGTGGCCGGGGTGTCCGTCGGGAGCTGTTTCCCGAGCGCGACGAGGATCGCGCGCAGCGCGGCTTCGACGCCGCCCGCGGCGCTGCTGACGGGGATGCAAAGTGGCTCGGCGGCGAAGAAGCGCTTGAAGACGCCGAGCTTGACGCCGTCGAGCAGAAGCGGGATCACGCGGAACGCTTCTTTCCCCGGCCGCTGTTGCACTTCGATCGCATGGGTCAGCTCGTCATTGACCCATTCCGATTGAAAAGAGGCACCGCTGATGAGCACCGCGTAGGCAGAGGCTTGATCGATCGCCTTCTGGATCTCCGGCCACAGCGGGTCACCACCGCGCAACTCGCGCGAATCGATCCAGCCTGCATGCCCGTGATCCGCCAGCGCCGCGCGCAGGTCGCGGACGAACGCGTCGTCCTGCGAGCTGTGGGAGATGAAGAGTCTGCTCATGGGGCGCCTTCCATCCGAGCGCTACGACACCCGGAGCTGGCGCATGAGGCAAGCCGCGCGTGTGGTCAAAAGCGAGCCAGACCCGGTCGGTGTCGACGCAACGACGGCGCGACGCGCAGCGTCGAATCTCTACGTAAGTGCCGCGCTCGCCATGGCTTCGGCACTCAACTGTCGAGGCGGCGCGATGGCTATCGCTCAGATCCCGTAGATCGCGGCGTCGCCGAGCATCTCTTCGATGCGCAGCAGCTGGTTGTACTTCGCGACGCGATCGCTGCGGCACGGGGCGCCGGTCTTGATCTGCCCGGTCGCACACGCCACCGCGAGATCGGCGATCGTGTTGTCCTCCGACTCGCCCGAGCGGTGCGACATGATCGAACGCATGCCGGCGCGGTGCGCCATGTCGATCGCTTCCAGGGTCTCGGTCAGCGTGCCGATCTGGTTGACCTTGATCAGGATCGCGTTGGCCGCCTTGTCCTTGATGCCGCGCGCGAGCCGCTCGGTGTTGGTGACGAACAGGTCGTCGCCGACCAGCTGGGTCTTGTCACCGATCGCCGCGGTCAGCGCCTGCCAGCCCTTCCAGTCGTCCTCGGCCATGCCGTCCTCGATCGAGAAGATCGGGAACTGGCTGCACCAGCTCTGGTACAGCTCGACCATGCCCTTGGCGTCGAGCGTCTTGCCCTCGCCCTCGAGCGTGTACTTGCCCTTGTCGAACAGCTCGGTGACGGCGGCGTCGAGCGCCAGCACGAGGTCGCTGCCGGCCTTGTAGCCCGCCTTCTTGATCGCCTGCAGGATGATCTCGAACGCGGCGGCGTTGGACTCGAGGTTGGGCGCGAAGCCACCCTCGTCGCCGACCGCGGTCATCAGCTTCTTCGCCTTCAGCTCGGCCTTCAGCGCGTGGAACACCTCGACGCCCATGCGCAGGCCTTCCTTGAAGCTCTTGGCGCCGACCGGCATCACCATGAACTCCTGGAAGTCGACGTTGTTGTCGGCGTGCGCGCCGCCGTTCAGGATGTTCATCATCGGCACCGGCAGCCGGCGCGCCTTGGCGCCACCGACGTAGCGCCACAGCGGCATGCCGATCTCGTTGGCGACCGCCTTGGCGGTGGCGAGCGAGGCGCCGAGGATCGCGTTGGCGCCGAGCTTGCCCTTGTTCTTGGTGCCGTCGACCTCGCGCAGCAGCGTGTCGACGTGGTGCTGGTCCTCGGCCGGCTGGCCGAGCAGCGCTTCGGCGATCGCGTTGTCGACGTTGGCGACCGCCTTCAGCACGCCCTTGCCGAGGTAGCGCTTCTTGTCGCCGTCGCGCAGTTCGACGGCCTCGTGGGCGCCGGTGCTGGCGCCGGACGGCACGATCGCGCTGCCGCGCGCTCCCGATTCCAGTTCGATCTCGACTTCGATGGTGGGGTTGCCGCGGCTGTCGAGGACTTCACGGCCTTGCACGGAGACGATGGCGCTCATGGCGGAGAGGGATAGCGGGCGGGCGCCCGCCGTGGCAAGCACGCTGTTGGTCGGTGGTGGCGGCGGCGGGCCGGATCGTCGAGTTCGAGGTCGGTCAGGCAGCGGGCGCAGCCGCAGTCGGCGCACAGGCAGAACAGATCGGGGGCGTCGGCGTCGGCGGCGAGTGCCGGCGCGCGGAACGGGGTCGGCATGGGTTCCTCCTTCGGTGGTGGAGGCCCGGTGTGGGCGCTCCGTTCCGTAGGGGAAGCTCGCGGGCGCGTTCCGACCGGCGGCGGCGAAAATCTTCGCGGGGGATGGCGGGTGGCGAGGCTGGCGAGGGGCTTGCTCGGAGCTGGCGGTCAGACAGTGGGGCCGTCGTCACGGGTTCGTCGACCATCCGCACGCGGCAGGGATGCCGCTGGGCCGCGCCGGGGGTGTCAGATTCGGCAGCTGTGCCGTGTTCAGGCGCCGGTGACGACGAAGGCCTCGGCGAGGCGGCTCCAGCGCAGCCGCCGCAAGTGGGGCACGAGGCGGCGCTGCAGGCGCGCGAACGCTGGCTCCGCCATTTTGGAGTTGTCGAAGGCCATCGCTTCGCGGTTGAAGAACTCCTGCATCACCTCCTCGGCGACACCAGCCCGACAGCAGTTGCCGTCGAGTTCCCCGATCCACCATGGCAGCGTCGCCAGGTCGCGGGCGAGGCAGCGCACGTCCCGCGGCATCCCGTAGTGCACCGCGTAGCGACCGTCGCGCACGAGCTGCCACGACTCGCGGAGCGCCGAACCACCTTGCTCGTACAGCGTCCAGCGCAGGTCGTAGCTGGCGAGATCGTCGGCATCGAGTCCGGCGCGGCGGCGGCGGTCGCGCAGGAAGTCGGCCACCTTGGGCTCGCGCCACGCGGCGAGCAATGGCCACCTGTGGTCCAGGCTCTCTTCGCTGGCCGCCGTGCGCAGGAACGCCGTCGCCGGGTCGCCGGCGAGCAGTGCGCTGCGAACGTCGTCGAGGTCCGGTTCGTAGATGCCCCAGTCAGCGGCGAAGGCGTGGGGCATACCGTGCGCAACGGCCAGCGCGCGCAACAGCGCGACCTGGTCGTCGGCTTCGGTCGGTGCCTGGATGCGGGCGCGCAGGATCGCGATGGCCTGCGGTGTCATCGTGCGCCCGAACTGCAACCACAGCGAGCCGGGATCCTCCGCGCGCTCGATGGTCGCCGCGAGTTGCTCGAGGTTCTCGGTGTCGCCAAGCGTCACCAGCAGGTGGGCGCAGCGATCGCGGCAGGCGACGTCTTCGGCGCGCAGGCCTTCGCGCAGTCGCTGCCGGAACGCTTCGGGGCGCGTCACTTCGAGGAATGGCCAGACGCCGGACCAGCCGAGGTCGCCGCGCCACTCGTGATACTCGTGCTCGTCTTCGTCTGCCTTGCCGGGCGCGAACAGTTCCGCCGCCGGATAGGCGAGCAAGGCGTCGGCGAGACGGGTCGTGGCGCAACCGGGCACCACCGCAACGAGCACACGCAGCAGCCGCACATCGAGTCCCTCCGTGGCGGCGGTCAGTGGTTCGAGATCGGCGAGCCAGGCGTCGTCGTATGGCGGCACTGCGAACCAGATCGGGTTGCCGGCCACGCTCTCTTGGAGATCGCGCAAGCGAGCGAAGGCGTCCGGCAGCGGCAGCGCCAGCAGCTGCGCCGCGAACCCGCGGCGGCGCGCCGGGGAGGCCGCGAACAACCCCATCGGCAGCGCCTCGACGTTGCCGGCGATCAGTGTTTCGAGGGCAAGGGCATCGCCACGACGGGCGCGCGCCATCATCAGCGGAAGTCGCTGATCATGGTCGCCGGGGCGAGTGCGCAGGAACTCGAGCGACTCTGCATCGCTCATGCCGCCCAGCACGCGCAGGGCGCCGTTGCCGAGCTCGCCCGAGCCCTCTTCGACGAGTCGGCGCAGCAGTGGCAGGTCCTTGGCGGTGCCGGTGCAACGCAAGAGCCAACGCATACACGGGACCTCCGGGAGCGATGGTTCGCGATCGTCGGGTTCGTCCTTGGCGAGTTCGCGCCGCGGCGGCGCGTCGAGATGTGTGCGCAGCGCCGCGGTCAAGACGCCGGGCAGCCCTTCGCTGTCGGGATCCGGCGCGACGCCGCGCAGCTGCAGCCACGTCGCGATCAGCAGCGGCACGTTTTCGTCGCCGTACATGGCTGCCATCCGGGCATTGCCGAACGCACCGTTGCGCACAACACCCTTCGTGGCGAGCGCGAGCTCGCAGAGTGCCGGCACGTGTTCAAGACGAACCATGCGATGCAAGGCGCCGAGGAACCAATCCGCTTGGACGACGGGCAGCTTGCGAACGGCTGTGGCGGTCGCCGCCATGTCGACGCTGCCGATCAGATCCGTCGTGGTGGTGGGATCGACGGGGCAGTCGGCATCCCCGAGACGTGGCAGCAGGATGCGTGCGGCATTGCGCAGTTCGGGCACGGCCAGCTGGTCTGGCATCAGCATCACGGCGCCGAAAACGACGCGCTCGTCGTCGCTGCCGAGGCCAAGGCGCAGCAGCGTGAGCATGGCGTCGCCGTTGAACCGTTCGCGCAGCGCGGCGATGTCGTTCGCCGCGGCCTTGGCCGTCGCGGCCGAGCCGATCGCGCGCAGCTGTGCCACGGCGTCTTCGCCGATCGGCTGGCGCGGCGACGGGGTCTGTGCGAGCAGTTCGACGCCGGTCGCTGCGAACGCCAGGACGAGGCATGACAGCGGGCTACGCATCGTTTCATGCTACCGCCGCGATCGGGCTGTGGCGGAGGTGGCGTCCGTGGCTCACACCCAGCTGTTGGTCAGCAGCTCGCCCATGCCACCCGCCCCCGGCACGATGTACTGCACATCATTGAGCCCCCGCTCCTCGTCCGGGAACGCCCCCGGCACACTCGCCAGCGCCCGTTCGCTCGACAGCCCACGATCCAACCGCCCGGCATACATCTGCACATCCGGCCAGGTCGCCACCAGCCGCGTCACCGCCTCCGGCGTCGCCATCAGGTGCATCGCCACCACCCGCGCCGGCGAGCCATCCCCGATCGACTGATACACATCGACCGCGCGACACACCGTCCCCCCGGTCGCACCCATCGGATCCGGGATCAGCACCACCGCCCCGTCCACCGGCCCACCGATCTTGCTGCCGTCGAGCCGCACCCCGGTGACCTGGTGCCGGTCGTCGACCACCCGCGACATGTTCAGGAAGTCGAGCCGCACGTTCTGCGGCGGCAGCACCTGGATCGCCGCCTCGTAGCAGGCCTGCGCCGGCAGGATCCCGGCCCGGATCACCGCGCAGATCACCAGCTTGGTGTTCCGGCACAAGAACTCGCCGGGCACGAACGCGCGCGGCTCCTGCGCCGTCATCCGCGTCGGCAGCCGCTGGTTCTGCCGCGGGAACTCGCGCGCCAGCACTTCCTGCAGCAGCCGCTGGTAGGCGGTGTGGACCAGCAGCGGCACCTCGGCGGTGCCGGTGTCCGGGCTGCCGACGCGGCCGAGCAGCGTCGACAAGAACGGGTCGTCGAGCACGTGGATCGACGGGCCGTAGCGGTGGGCGAGCAGAGCGACCATGGCAGCGGCAGGATACGCGACCGGCGGCCCGGGGGAACGACGCCGTCGGGCAGCGAATGCTGGCCGGGGTGGGCCGGAGTTGGCTATCGTCCGCCGATGCTCGCCACCCTGTTCGCGTCGTTGCTGGCCCTGCCCCAGGGCAGCCAGGCCGATGCCCCGGTCGGCCTCACCGTGATCGTCGTCGACGTCGGCCAGGGCGACGGCATCGTCGTGCGCGCGCCGGACGGCATGGTGCACGTGATCGACGCCGGGCCGGGCGGCCAGGGCACCGCGGCGATGCTGCCGGTGATGAACGCGCTGCAGCCGATCGGCTACGGCTACACGTTCTTGTCGCACTTCCACGAGGACCACCTCGGCGGCCTCGACGAGGTGCTGACCGCACGGCCGTTCCAGATCGCGCTCGATCGCGGCGACGTCAATCGACCGAGCAACACCGGCGTCACCAACTACCTGAACGCCGCCGGCGCGCGCCGCCAGCAGTTCGTGATCGGCTCGGTCTACCAGCTCGGCGGCGGTGCGGTGGTGCGCTGCGTGGCGATGAACGGCCAGGTGCTCGGCGGCGCGTTCGTCGACCCGACCCAGTCGGCGCAGGAGGAGAACTCGCGCTCGGTGGCGCTGCGGCTCGAGTACGGCCAGTTCTCGATGTGGTTCGGCGGCGACCTGACCGGCGGTGGCAACAGCACCGCCGATGTCGAGGGCCCGGCGTCGCTCGCGTGCGGCGACGTCGACGTCTACAAGCTCAATCACCACGGCTCCAACACGTCGACGAGCCTCAACCTGATCACGCGGCTGCAGCCGGAGCTCGCCGTGGTCAGCTGCGGGGTCGGCAACTCGTTCGGCCATCCGACCGCGACGATCGTCAACCGGTTGAACCAGGCGGCGGCGGCGCGGTCGCTGCTGGCGACCACGACCGGCAGCGCCAACACGATCGGCTTCGGCGTCACCGGCTCGATCCGCATCGACAGTGACGGGCGTCGCTATCGCGCCACCGCGACCAACGGCAGTTTCCTCGACTTCTTCTGCGACGAGACGCCGGTGCCGCCGGTCGCGGCGGGCCAGCTGCGCATCAGCGAGCTGCAGCGCAACCCGAACCTGGTGCCGGACACCAACGGCGAATACGTCGAGGTCATCAACGTCGGCAGCCAGCCGATCGGGCTGCGCGGCGTGCGGCTCGTCGACGGGGCGTCGGCGATCACGATCGCCGCCAACTACCTGCTGGTGCCGGGGCGGCCGATGCTGTTCCAGGTCGACGGGGCCAGCAGCCGCAACGGGGGCCAGCCGCTCGGGGCGGCGCTGCCGTTCGGCAGTCTCTCGCTCGGCGACACCAGCGACAGCGTCGCGCTGACGCAGGGCGCCACCGTGCTCGACAGCGTGACCTACGGCCCGGGCTTCCCCGGCGGTGCCGGCGTCGCGGCCGAGCTCGTCGACCTGTTCGCGCCGCCGTCGGCGGCCAACCATGTGGCCGCCCAGCAGGCGTACGGACCGGGCGAACTCGGCTCGCCCGGCCGCCGCAACGACGGCGAGAACACCGCGCACCCGGTGCAGGTTGCCGTCAGCGTGGCGCCCGATCGCTTCACCGTGCACGGCACCGCGCTCGACTTCGGCGGCATCGCCTTCAGCGTGCTGCTGCTGGCCGAGTCGCAGGCGGCGACGCCGTTCGCGAATGCGGTGATCCCGCTGGCGATCGACGGCCTGTTCCTCGCGTCGCTGGGGGCGCCCGGCTTCGTCGCGCTGTTGCCGACGTCGGGGTACCGCAGCGTCGACGTGCTGATTCCGCAGCCCAATCCGTTGCCCGGTGCCGTGCTGCACGCAGCCCACGTGCTGCTCGACATCAACCTGCAGGTGCCGGGGCTGTCGCCGGCCGTCACGTTCGTGTTGCCCTGATGACTTCGTTCCCGCCGTTCCGTGTCCTGTTCTCGCACGAGCAGATCCTGCGCCGCACGCAGGAGCTGGCGCGCGCCATCACCAACGCGACCCCGGGCGAACCGCCGATGCTGGTCGCGGTCATCGAAGGGGCGCGGCCGTTCGCGCGGCTGCTGCAGAAGTTCTTGCCGGGGGGACTGCCGCTGCACGAGGTGCGCGCGTCGTCGTACGCGGGCACGCAGAGCACCGGCCAGGTGACGATCACGATCGGCAAGGACCTGCCGGTGCGCGGTCGGCACGTGCTGCTGCTCGAGGACATCGTCGACACCGGCCGCACCATCAAAGCGCTGCGCCAGCACTTCACGGTGCAGGGGGCGAAGTCGGTCGCGGTCGCGTCGTTGCTCAGCAAGCCGGACCGGCGCGTGGTCGAGGTGCCGATCGAGTATCTCGGCTTCCAGATCCCCGACGAGTTCGTGATCGGTTGCGGCATGGATCTCGACGGCCGCTTCCGCGAACTGCCGGACGTCGTCGTCTACGACCCGGCGGTCGAGCGCGCGTTCGTGGCCGGCGCGGCCGCGAACTGAGCGCGCTGGCGGCGCGCGCCGCGGCTCAGGCGCCGAGTTCCTGCAGCAGGCTCGGGCTCGGCAGCACCGACTCCATGACCCACAGGATGTAGCGCACGTCGCAGACCACGTTGCGCGAGCGGTCCTTGTTCCACGCGAAGTCGCCGACCACGTTCTCGAACACGCGGTCGAAGTTGAGCCCGATCAGCTCGCCCTTGCCGTTGACCACCGGCGAGCCAGAGTTGCCGCCGGTGGTGTCGCCGTTGGTCAGGAAGCAGACCGGCACGTCGCCGAGCCGGGCATCGACCCAGCGCGAGGTGCTGCGGGTCTTCGCCGCCTCGAGCAGCGCCTTCGGATTCGCGAACGGCTCCCTGCCGGTCTCCTTCTGCAGCAGCCCGGCCACCGTGGTGTGCGGTGCGTAGGTCACCGCTTCGCGCGGTGAGTAGCCAGCGACCTCGGCGATCGACACGCGCAGCGTGCTGTTCGCGTCGGGATAGAACGACTTGCCGCGGAACGCCTCCTGCGCCGCGATCCATCGCCGGCCGGTGTCGAGCATCTTGCCGGCGCGGGTGCGCTGCCGTTGCAGCGTCGCCAGGCGCTCCTGCGCCAGCGCGCGCGCCAGCACGACCAGCGGATCCTCGCTCTTGCCGATCGCGTCCTTGCCCTTGCCGAACAGTTCGCGCCGCGCCTTGGCGTCGCGCATCGCGCTCTGGTCGATCGCCGCGATCGCCGCCGCGCCGAGCGTGCCGTCGCCGAGGAACCCGGTGCCCGGCAGCCGCTGGGCGGCCGACATCGCGGCGATCTCGCCGAGCAGCACGTGCAGCAGCGGCCGCTGCAGCAGATCCCAGTGCAGGCCCAGGTCGTCGTTGCCGAGCTCGCGCAGCAGCCGGGCCGGCACCTTGCCGTCGGGCTCCGACACCGCGGCGCCGCAGGCTTCCACCAGCGCATCGAACAGCGGCATGTCGTCGCCGAGCATGCCGAGGAACCACATCAGCGTCTCGCGTTCGATCGCCTGCTGTTCGCCGTCGTCGATCGCCAGCATCGCCGGCAGCACCGCGCCCCAGCGGGTTTGGCGCTCGGCGTCCTGCTGCAGCCATTCGGTGAACTGCGCCTCCTCGCGCTGCTTCTGCGCGACCGTCGCGTTGCGCGACAGGCCGAACATCATCCCGGCCGCGTTCTTCTGCACGTTGGCGAGCGACTTGATGCGATCGGCGACCGCGAGCTCCATGGTCGGGCTCGACTTGCCGGCCTTCTCCAGGGCCTCGATCGCGGCGGTCAGCACCGCGAGCCGGCGTGGGTACACGTAGCCCTGCTGCATCGCCACCGACGCGCTGGTCTTGTAGCGCTGCGTGCGGCCAGGGTAGCCCATGATGATCGCCAGGTCGCCCTGCTGCACGCCGGCGGTGGCGACCTTCAGGAAGTGCTGCGGCCGATAGGGCACGTTGTCCGCCTGGTGGTCGCGCACGGCGCCGTCCGGCGCCACGTAGGCGCGGAAGAACGTGAAGTCGCCGGTGTGGCGCGGCCATTCCCAGTTGTCGGTCTCGCCGCCGAACTCGCCGATCGCGCGCGGCGGCGCGTAGACCAGCCGCACGTCGCGGATCTGGGTGCGGTAGTACAGGTGGTACTCCTTGCCCTCGAGGAACGACGCCACCGAGCACTTGGTGTTCGCTTCCTTGGCCTCGCCCTCGGCGACCAGCCGCGCGATCGTGCGCTGCGTCACGCTCCAGCGGTCGAGATCGTCCTTGGCCTTCTGCTGCGCCTCGTGCACGACGGCGGTGACGTCCTCGATGCGCTTCAACACCGACGCCACCATGCCCGGCGCCGGCAGTTCGCCAGCGCGATCGGGGGCCGCGAAACCGTCGCGCAGGTGGTTCCGCTCCGGGGTGCTGAGTTCGCTGACGGCGCCGAAGCCGCAGTGGTGGTTGGTCACCAGCAGGCCGTCGGCGGAGCAGAACGACGCGGTGCAGCCGTTGATCTGCACGGTCGCCGACAGCACGCCGCCCTGCTCGGGGTGCCAGAATTGGTCCTTGGTCAGCACCATGCCGCGCTTGTGCAGCGCGTCCCAGTCCATCTCGCGGACCTGGGTCGGCAACCATTGCCCTTCGTCGGGCAGACAGAGGACGGCGAGGAGGACGGCGAGGGGTCGCAGCAGCATGGCGCTGCTATACGCGACGGGGCGGGGCGCGGTGAAGTGCGGTCAGTCGTCGTCGGGGTCTTCGTCGCGGTCCTCGGCCGGCTCGCTCGCGTCCGGATCCGCATCCCGCGCCGCCGGCAGCAGGTCCTCGAGCAGGTCGGCATCGAGCGTGCCGTGCGCTTCCAGCGCATCGGCGAGCCGGCACAGCCGTTCCCAGGCGGCCGGGTCGCACAGCACCGCGCGCACCTCGGCGAGCCAGCGGCGCAGCAGCCGCTGCGGATCCTGGGCGCGCTGGGCGGCCAGCGCCTGCTGCACCTCGCGCCAGTCGGCGCGCCACGCCGACAGCGTGTCGAGCTGGTCGAGTTCGCCGCGGAAGTGCAGTTCGGCCAGCGGCCCGGCCAGCGCCACCAGCGCCGAACGGCGGCGCTGCTCGGCCCGGTCCGCGCGCGGCCACCGCACGCTGGTGCGGCCCTGCTGGGCGTCGTCGTCGAGCTCGATGGACACTTCCAGCACGCGGCCGCCGAGCTGGTGGGCGAGGAACGCGTGGCCGGCCTCGTGGTAGGCGGCGGTGGGGTCGAAGTCCTCGGTCATGTCGCGCCGAAAGGTAACGCGCCGCGTGGGGCGGGCCAGCGCGGGGCACGGCCGCCGCCTGTTGTTCCGGGTTCGCCACCATCCGGGCGATTGGGTCGGCGGTTGGCTGCCTGCCGCCGGCGGCATGGTGATTGCCTTCGTGGCTGCACCGCGCCCACTCCGGATCCCGCGCGCGGTCCGCTACTCTCTCGATCGACCGCTGCCATGCCAACCTGCCATCGTTCCCTTCTCGCCGCCCGGCTGCTGATGCTGCCGCTGTGGGCGCCGCTCGGTGCCCAGCAGCTGTTCGCGGAACTGCCGCGCGAGCACTTGCCGGCGGCCGTCGGAACCACCGCCGCGCTGGCCGCGATCGACATCGACAACGATGGCGATCGCGATCTGCTGGTCGGCAACGGCAACGGGCCGTCGGCGATCTGGCGGAACGATGGCCGCGGCCGGTTCGTCGACACCGGCAACCACGGCGCGCTCGCCGCCGCCGCCAGCACCAGCGCCTTCGCGGTCGGCGACGTCGACGGCGACGGGCTGGCCGATGTGGTGCAGGCCACGTTCGGGTCGGGCCTGCGGCTGCTGACCAACCTGAACAGCTCGCTGTTCTTCGCGCCGTCCCAGGCCCTGCCGAGCACGGCGCCCTGGATCTCGGCGGTGGCCTTGTTCGACGTCGACGGCGACGGCGATCTCGATCTGGTCGGCGGCGATGGTGGTGGCATCGGCGCCAGCGATCGGTTGTGGCTGAACTCCGGAACCGGGCAGTTCACCGACGTCACCGCGACCTGGCTCGCGGCCGTCGGCGGCAGCGGGGACACGATCCAGCTCGTGCCGTTCGACGCCGACGGGGACGGCGACCGCGACCTGCTGGTGGTCGCCCTCAACTCGGGGCCGCGCCTGCTGCAGAACCAGGGCGGCTCGTTCGCCTCGTTGCCGTTGCCGAACTCGGCGAACGGCGCCTGGTCGGCCGCGGCCGGCGACGTCGACGGTGACGGCGACCTGGATCTGGTGCTCGGCTTCGGTCGGACCGGGCAGCCCTCGCAGCGCCAGGACCGCCTGCTGCAGAACAACGGCACCGGCGGCTTCACCGACGTCACGGCGACGGCGATGCCGGTGATCGACAACTGGACCTCGGCCGTGCACCTCGACGATGTCGACCGCGACGGCGATCTCGACCTGGTGGTTGCCCACGAACGCCTGTCGATCTTCGGCAATCGGCTCGGTCACTCGCTGTTGCGCAACAACGGCGCGGGTGTGTTCAGCGACGCGTCGACCACGCTGCCGAACAACGACCATCTGGGCCGCGCCAGTGTGCTCGTCGACGTCGACGGCGACGGCGATCGCGACTACGTGTTCGCCGATGACCAGGGGCCGCAGTTGTACTGGAACGACCGCGGCACCTTGTTCGACGCCGCCGGCCCCGACCTGCCGCTGCGCACCACCGTCACCGAGTCGATCGCCGCCGGCGACCTCGACGGCGACGGTCTGCCCGAGCTGTTCGCCGGTGGCTGGAACTTCTCGCTGATCGGCGGCCGCAACTCGCTGCTGTGGAACGACGGCACCGGGCGCGCTGCCGAACTGGCCTCCAGTCCGAACTGGCCGCTCGGCTTCTACGCCGGCAGTGCGCTCGGCGACCTCGACGGTGACGGCGATCTCGACCTCGTGCTGGGCCTCGACCAACCGGGCCAGAACCGCCTCTATCGCAACGACGGCAACCGCGTGCTGACCGACGTGACCTCGACCGCGCTGCCGGTGCGGAGCGACTTCACGCGCGTGGTGCGGTTGTTCGACGCCGACGGCGACGGCGACCTCGACGTGCTGTTCGGCAACAGCGACAACAGCCGGCTGCTGCGCAACAACGGCGGCCTCTCGTTCACCGAGGTGACCGCCACGGCGCTGCCGCCGAGCAGCGCCACGCGCGACGTCGCGGTCGGCGACGTCGACGGTGACGGCGACCTCGACCTGGTGCGCGCGGTCGCGGCGGGGCCGAACGAACTGTGGCGCAACCAGGGCGGCGTGTTCACGGTGGCCGCCGCCAGCCTGCCCGGGCTCGTGCAGGCGACCGAAGCGGTGGTGCTCGCCGACCTCGACGGCGACGGCGACCTCGACCTGCTCGAAGGCAACCGGCCCGAGAGCACGTTCGATCCACGCAGCTGGATCCGTTGGAACGACGGCACCGGCGCGTTCCTCGCCGCGCCGGTACCGCTCGGCGGCATCGATGTCCGCGCGATCGCGGCGGGCGACCTCGAGGGCGACGGCGACGTCGACTTCGTGCTCGGTGGCCACGACACGGCGCCGCGGCTGTTCGAGAACCTGGGTGGCGGCAGCTTCCTGAGCCAGTCCTCCCGCCTGCCGAGCGAGGTGCGGTTCACCAATCGCCTGCTGCTGGTCGACGTCGACGGCGACGGCGATCTGGACCTGTTCGAGGGCGACGGCAACCGCGATCGGGTGCTGCGCAACCTGCACCGCCAGCTGCGCAGCCGGCGCGTGTTCGCGCGCGGTGCAGTCGCCGAACTGGAAGGCCACGCGGTCGCGACCTCGCCGGGGCTGCGGGCGGCGGCGGCGCTGTTCCTAGGCGCTCCGGCGCCAGCGGTGGGCACTGCGTTCGGCGCGGCGCGGCTCGGCCTCACCTCGGTGGTGCCGGTCGGCCTGCAGCTGGTGCCGCCGGCCGGCAGCGTCACCTGGCAGCTGCCGCTGCCGAACAGCGTCGCGCTGGTCGGGCTGGTCGTGGGCGCGCAGCAGCTGGCGCTGCACGATGCCGTCGACTGGCGCCTGTCGGGGCTCGTGGTCGAGACCGTGCGTTAGCGCCGCCGGCGAGCCGTTGACCTGGGGCTGGAGGTCGCCGATCCTCCCGGGGCGGGTTCCGGACGGTCCGGGCTCGACTGCCGAAACCGCCGAGCGCCGACGCATCCCCGCCGATGACGGCTCAGTTCCACACCACCCGCTGGTCGCTGGTGATCCGCGCCACCGCCGACGACCGGGCGACGGCGCAGCTGGCGCTCGGCGAGTTGTGTGAGGCCTACTGGCAACCTCTCTACGCACACGCGCGCCGCAGCGGCCACGGGGATGACGACGCGCGCGACCTGGTGCAGTCGTTCTGCGCCGAACTGCTGAGCACTGGCGCGATCGACGGTGCGGCCCCCGAGCGCGGCCGCTTCCGTCAGTATGTCCTCGGTGCATTCCGCAACTTCGGTCGCAATCACCGGCGGTCCGAGCGAACCTTGCAGCGGGGCGGCGGCGTGCAGCACTGGTCGTTCGAGGACGCGGCGGCGCGGTATGCCGCGGCGGTCGCGGTCGACGACAGCCCCGAACAGGCGTTCGAACGGCGCTGGGCCCTCGACCTGCTGGCGCGAGCCCAGGCCCGGTTGCAGCAGGACTATGCGACGCCGGCCAAGGCCATGCTGTTGGCCGCCCTCGCACCGCGCCTGCTGGCGCCCGGTGACCGCAGCCCGTCCCCGGCGATCGTCGCGCTCGGTCTCGGCGACGGGGCGCTGCGGGTGGCGCTGCATCGGCTGCGCAAGCGGTTGCGCGAGCTGGTCCGGGACGAGGTGGCCCAGACGGTCGACGACCCGGCGCACATCGACGACGAGCTGCAGGCGCTGCGGGCGGCACTCGGGTCGGCCGCGGTCGCCTGAGGCCGGTCGGCGAAAATCGCGGCGAGCTCGGTAACGATGGCGGGCTCCCGGTTCATGGCCATGCAGCCATGACCACGACCTCACCAGCCACCGTGCCCGTGCCGCATTCCTGTCCCCACTGCCGCCTGCCGTTGCCATCCGACGGCTTCGGCGCGCTGCGGTGCCCGGCGTGTTCGCTGGACATCGCGATGCAGCCGGCGGCCCAGATGTCCGGCGGCGCGCCGCCGACGATCGCCGAGCTGCAGCCGTTGTTCCCGGACCACGAGCTGCAGAGCCTGCTGGGCCGCGGTGGCATGGGGGCCGTCTACAAGGCCCGCCAACGCCGGCTCGATCGCATCGTCGCGTTGAAGATCATGCTGCCGCAGGCCGGCACCGAAGCCGCGTTCCTCGCCCGCTTCGAACGGGAGGCCCGGGCGTTGGCCAGTCTCGCGCATCCGGGGATCGTCGGCATCCACGACCTCGGCCAGGCCGGGCCGTACTGCTTCCTGGTGCTCGAATACGTCGATGGCGCCAGCCTGCGCGAGCTGCTGCGCGAAGGGCCATTGACCGCCCGCGACGTGCTGGCCTGGGTCCCGCAGCTGTGTGATGCGCTGCAGTATGCGCACGACCGCCGGATCGTGCACCGCGACATCAAGCCCGAGAACATCCTGATCGACGGCGACGGGCGGGTGCGGATCGCCGACTTCGGTCTGGCCAGGTTGCTCGGCGACGACGCCGGCGTGGGCCTGTCGGCGGTGGCCATCGGCACCCCTCACTACATGGCGCCCGAGCAGGTCAGCGGCAGTCAGGCCCTCGATCACCGCGCCGACCTCTACGCGCTCTCGGTGGTGATCTACGAGATGCTGACCGGTCAGTTGCCGATCGGGCGCTTCGGTCCACCTTCCGACCGGGCGGCGGCGGCGCGGCCGTTCGATGCATTGGTGATGAAATCGTTGGCGACCGAGCCCGACGCTCGCCATCAGCAGGCCCACGAACTCAAGCGCGAGGTCGCCGGCGCGGCCGATCCGCGGCGCACCGCCCGCGCCCACGACGGCGCGCGGCAGCATCCGGAAGCGGCGTCCGCGGCGCCGCCGCCGGTCCCGGCGAGGGAGTTCCCGATCCATGTCGTGATCGGCGTGGGGTTGGTGCTGGCGGCGCAGTTCATGAGTTGGGTCAGGATCGACCGCAGGACCCCGTTCCCCGTGCAGTTCGACCAGATGATCTCGGGGTGGCACCTGACGATCGGCATCGTGCCCGCCTGGTTCACGTTGGTCGCTGCCGCGGTGGCGGCGTGGCTGTCCGTCTGGCGCCATGTCGGTCGGCGCATCCCCGCCGGCTCGATCCTGATCGCCACCTCGGTCGGTTTGTTGCTCGTGATCTATCTGGTGCTGCTGTGCGGCAGCACCGACCAGTCCGAACTCGAGTTCGGGGCCGTGCTGGCCGGCTTGTCGTTGCTCGGCTGGAACGCGATCGAGCTGCGGCGCATGGGCGAGGCCAGTGGCCCCGTGCGGATGCCGTTCCGGCGCTCCCGGCGGCGGCGCTAGTCGTCCGGCGATCTCGGACTGCCGGCGCGACCCCCGCCGAGCAGTCAGGCCAGCTGCTGCATGCGCGCGGCCAGCTCGCCGAGCAACCGCGCCGGCCCGGCCGGGCCGCGCCGCGCGAAGATCGCCGCCAGTTCGCGGTAGTACCACAGCGTGCCATCGCGGCCGCCGGTGAAGCGCGACCACAGCGCGGCACCCGATTGCGCATGGTCGGTGACGATGCTGCGCGCGTTGTGGATCTTGTCGCAGCACGACACCAGCAGCACCGCAGCCGGCGCCGCCGCCAGGTGCTGCAGATACGCCTCCTTGCGCGCCCGCCACGGTGGCTTCGGCACCACCACGGCATCGGTCAGCGCCAGCACCAGCTCGGCGACCCGATCGCCGAACTGCGTGCGGATGCGGGCCGCGGTCGGCAACCCACCCTGGTCCTCGACCGCGTCGTGCAGCAGCGCCGCGATCGCCTGGTCCTCGTCCGCGCCGTGTTCGAGTGCCAGCGCGCAGACCGCCAGCAGGTGCGACACGTAGGGCACGCCGGATTCCTTGCGCACCTGCTGGCGATGCAGTTCCGACGCCAGCAACAAAGCCTGATCGAAGCGAGGGCCGAGCATGCGCCCATCGGAGCCGCGGCCCGCGGTTCCGGCAACCGCGCTTGTCGGGATCGCCGCGCTGCGGCACGCTGGCAGCATGCTCGTGCGCACCCTGCTGCTGGCGTCGTTCGGTCTCGTGATGGCGCTGCCGGCGCAGAACTCGACCCGCAAGATCCGCGGCACTCCGGGCGAACTCGCCGCGCGCGCCGGCAGCGCGGTGCCGTGGGGCAGTGACGTCGAGCAGGCGATCGCTGTGGCGAAGGCGCAGGACAAGCTGGTGTTCTGGTATGTCGCCGCGGTCGACAAGTCGCCGATGGACCGCAAGCCCGAGATCGACCGCTACCTGCGCGGCGGCCCGTTCTCGTGGCCGTCGACGATCGAACTGCTGCGCAGCAAGTTCGTGCCGGTCGCCGCCACCGCCGAGGGCGAACTGAAGAAGCGCTACGACTTGGTCCGCAACCGCTACATCGAGCCGGGCTATCTGGTGCTCGACGCTACCGGCAAGGTCGTGCTGCGGGTCGACCAGATCACCACGCTGCACCCGGAGTGGTTCGAGGCGCCGCTGCGGCGGCTGGTGCAGGCGCCCGCCGACGGCTTCCCGTGCGCGCCGGCGCTGCGCGAGGCGTGGCAGGCCTACCGGCAGGGCGACCGCGCGCAGGCGATCGAGCTGGCCGAGGCGGTGCTCGGCAAGGAGCCGGCGGCGGCGATCGCGGCCGAGGCGCACTGGCTGGTCGGGGCGGCGCTGCTGCGTTCGGGCCAGAAGCGCGATGCGATCGCGCGCTGGCAGCAGCTGGGCACGGCGCTGCCCGACGAGCCGTTCGCGTGGAAGGCGGCGCTCGAGGCCGAGGGCCACGGGCCGTTCGTGCATGGCTTCGAGGACTACCTGCCGCTGCCGCCGGCGGCGCTGGCCAAGGATCCGATCGACGGCACCCGGCTGCCAGGCGTCTACGACGAGGCCGCGCTGTGGCAGCGCAGCACAGCGTTCCTGGTGGCGATGGACGACGGCGACGGCTGCGTGCGCGACAGCACCTACGACTTCGGCGGCACCGACAGCCTGCCGAACGTGCACGCGGCGGTGACCTGCCTGGTCGGCGAAGCGCTGCTGGCGGCCTCGGCGAAGGTGGCGCGCGGCGAGCTCGAGCTGGACGCCCCGCTGCGCGCGCGGCTCGAGGCGCTGCTGGCCCGCATCCACCAGAACGTGCGCGACGACGCGTGGCTGGCGATGTCGGACCGCGACGAGATCCTGTGGGCGCGCGCCTACGCGCTGCGCTTCCTCGCCGCCTGGCAGCGCCATCGCGCCGCCGATGCGGCGTCGCTGCAGCCCGAACTGCAGCGCGGGGTCGGCGCGCTGCTGGCGCTGCAGCCGGAGACCGGGGTGTGGTTCCACGAGTACGGCAACCCGTTCGCGATCGCGACCGCGCTGCAGGCGCTGCACGGGGCGCGGGCGTGTGGCGTCGAGGTCGACCAGGAACGCATCGATCGCGGCCTGCGCGCGCTGGCGATGAACCGGACCAAGGAGGGTGGGTTCACCTACGGCCACACCAAACGCGGCGAGCCGAAGACGTCGCTGGAGGCCGCCGCGGGGCGCATGCCGTTGTGCGAGCTCGGGCTGTTCCTGTTCGGTGGCTCCGATCAGGACAAGCTGCTGGCGGCGGTGCAGACCGGGCAGCGGCACCACGGGCTGCTGGCCGCGGTGCGCAAGTACGACGACCACGCGGACCAGCACGGCTACGGCGGGTTCTTCTTCTGGTTCGATCTGCTGGCGCGCATCGAGGCGACCCGGGCGCTGGTGCCGTCGCCGGCGCGCGCGGAGCTGTTGGCGGCGCAGCGGCAGCTGTTGCTCGAGCTGCCGGAGTTCGACGGTTGTTTCGTCGACAGCCATGAGCTCGGGCGCGCGTATGGCACGGCGATGGCGCTGCTGTCGTTCGAGGCGCTGGCGATGGCGGCGGCGCCCACGGACTCGGGGCCGCGCTGACCGGGCCGGCGCGGGCGGCGACCGGTCGGTGATCCGGGCTTGCCGCCGGACTCCAGCCGGCATAGGGAAAGCCATACCCACCCGCATGCTGCCTCTGCTAAACCATTGTCCGTGGTGACGACTCTTCTCGGGTTCCTGCGGTGCTGGCGTTGTCTCGCGCTCGCCCTGCTCGGCGCATGTGGCGGACCGGTGGCCCGCGTCGATCTCGCCGCGGCGGCCGGCCAACAAGGCGCGGCGTCGGTGCAAGAACCGCTGGTGCTGCTGATCACGCTGCAGGGCAAGCTCGGCACCCAGGAGATCGCGCGCTGCCACCGTTCGCTGCGCGAGGCGGAGGCCCGCGGCCTGCGGGTCGTGTTCCGGCTCGACGCCGCCGGCAGCCAGGGCGAGGACCAGGGCGACATCCAGAGCCTGCTCGACCACCTGCAGCAGACGCCGGTCGACACCACCGCGGTGCTGCAGGGCCGCGTCGTGCAGGGCGCGGCCGCGCTCGCGCTGTGCTGCAAGACGATCTACTGCCTGCCCAACACGCAGTGGGGCGAGATCCAGAAGCCCGAACAGGAGCTCGAGGAACTGCTCGCCGCCGATCCGGATGCCGAACTCGCGACGCGGCTCGCCTCGGCGCGCGAGGCGATGACGACCCGGTTGCAGCGGCGCGCGACCCGGTTCCGCCCCGACGCCGAGAAGCTGGCGCTGGCGATGGTCGATCCGCGCGTGCAGCTGGTCGCGGCGACCGTGCGCGAAGGCGGCATCGAACGGCAGCGGCTGCTCGAGGCGACCGAACTGACCGCGCTGCAGGCCAGCGGCGCCAAGGTGTTCGGCGAACGCAAGCTGCCGCGGCCGACGATCGTCACCGCACAGGAGGCCGAGGACTTCGGCCTGTGCACTGCGCAGCTCAGCGACCTCGACAGCCTCGCCGACGCGCTGCAGATCGATCGCACCCGGATCGGCGAGCTGACCGTCAACTGGGCCGAGGACATGGTCGGCTGGCTCGAACTGCTGCAGCCGTTCCTGCTGGTGGCCGGCTTCCTGTTGCTGCTGATCGAGGTCAAGACTCCGGGTGTCGGCCTGCCGGGCCTGCTCGGCGTGGTGTTCCTCGGCCTGGCGATGTTCCACAGCTACCTGGTGGGCCTCGCCGAGATCACCGAGATCCTGGTGTTCTTCCTCGGCATCGCCGCGATCGCGGTCGAGATCTTCCTGCTGCCGGGCACCGTGGTGTTCGGCGCGGTCGGCTTCCTGTGCCTGGTGCTGGCGCTGATCCTGAGCCAGCAGTCGTTCGTGCTGCCGAGCAACGCGGTCGAAGAGAGCATCCTGCTCGGCAACCTCGCCAACCTGCTGCTGCTGTTCGTGCTGGTGCTGGTGCTCGGCGCGCTGCTGTGGCGGCTGCTGCCGAAGGTGCCGTACTTCAACCGGCTGTTCCTGGCCCCGCCGGAACCGGCGCTGGCGGGCGCCGGCGCGCCGTTGGTCGATGTCGGCGCGGTGGCGATGGTGGGCCGCGTCGGCACCGCGGCGACCCCGCTGCGGCCGGCCGGGGCGATCGACATCGACGGCGAACGCCTCGATGTCGTCACCGAGGGCGAGTTCCTCGCCGCCGGCACCCGGGTGCGCGTGCTCTACGTGCAGGGCAATCGGGTCGTCGTCGGCCAGGACAGCAGCCAGCCCGGCGCAGCGGCACCGCCGCGCGCCGGCGAACGCGGCAGCGTCGGCGTCGTGCTGCTGCTGTGCATCGTCGGGCTGCTGCTGATCGTCGTCGAGGTGATGTTCGTCTCGTTCGGCGTGGTCGCCCTGCTGGCCGGGGTGGCGCTGCTCGGCGCGGTGTTCGTCGCCTTCCAGCACTCGGTCGCGTTCGGCGTCACGATGGTGGTGACCGAGTCGATCGCGGCTCCCTTGGTGCTCGGGCTGGCGATGCGGCTGCTGCCGAAGACCCGCTTCGGCAAGCAGCTGATCCTCGCCGGGCCCGCCTCGGGCACCGCCGCCGGTGCGGTCGGCGGCGCGGTGGATCCGGCCCAGCAGGCCCTGCTGAAGCGGCACGGAGTGACCGTGTCGCCGCTGCGCCCGTCCGGCTTCGCGCGCATCGACGGCCGCCGCGTCGACGTGACCACGCGCGGTGAGATGCTCGATGCCGACTGTCAGGTCGTGGTGATCGAAGTGACGCACAACCGCGTCGTCGTCGCCCGCGCCGATCGCTGATCCGAACCAACCCCCCCGTAAGCACAAGAAACCATGCTCGCTGCCATCTTCGACGGAGACGTCGTCAAGTGGGTCCTGATCGGCCTGCTGCTGCTGCTGATCGTTCTCGTCATCGTGCTGCTGAAGTTCCTGAACCTGTGGGTCCAGGCCTACATGTCCGGCACCCGGATCGGCTTGTTCCAGCTGGTCGGTATGTCGCTGCGCAAGGTCAACCCGACCGTGATCGTGCGCGGCGCGATCTCGGCGACGCAGGCCGGACTGCCGATCAACGTGCGCGACCTCGAAGCGCACTACCTCGCCGGCGGCCGCGTGCTGAACGTCGTGCAGGCGCTGATCGCCGCCGACCGCGCCAACCTCGGCCTCGACTTCCGCCAGGCAGCGGCGATCGACCTCGCCGGCCGCGACGTGCTCGACGCGGTGCAGACCTCGGTGACGCCGAAGGTCATCGACTGCCCGCCGGAGGGCAAGGTCGCGGCGATGGCGAAGAACGGCATCCAGGTGCTGGCCAAGGCGCGCGTGACGGTGCGCACCAACATCAAGCGGCTGGTCGGTGGTGCCACCGAGGAGACCATCATCGCGCGCGTCGGTGAGGGCATCGTGTCGACGATCGGCAGTTCGGAGACGCACAAGGACGTGCTCGAGAACCCCGACCGCATCAGCAAGGGCGTGCTGAGCAAGGGCCTCGACGCCGGCACCGCGTTCGAGATCCTGTCGATCGACATCGCCGACGTCGACATCGGCGACAACATCGGCGCGCGGCTGCAGGCCGACCAGGCCGAGGCCGACAAGCGCGTCGCGCAGGCCGCCGCCGAGAGCCGCCGCGCGATGGCCGTCGCCGCCGAACAGGAGAACATCGCCGAGATCGCGGCCAACCGCGCCAAGCTGGTGCTCGCCGAGGCGGAGGTGCCGCAGGCGATGGCCGAGGCGTTCCGTTCCGGGCACCTCGGCATCCTCGACTACCAGCGCATCAAGAACCTCGAGGCCGACACGCGCATGCGCAGCCAGATCGCGTCGGGCGAGGAAGCGCACCAGTCGACCGAGAGCCAGAAGAAGAAGATGCCGGGACAGGAGTGAGCCGTGCGACGTCTGTACATGTTCCTGCTCGAGAACCCGGTCCTGCTGGTGATCGCGCTGGCGTGGATCGCCGGCATGATCGGCAACGTGCGCAAGGCGATGCAGACGGCGCGCGAGCGGACCGCGCAGCGCACCGCCGGCGGCCAGCAGGCGCCGATCGGTGAGCCCGCGCCGGTCGCCGAGCCGGCGCGACCGCTGCCGGCGCGCAGCGCCGAGGAGATCGCGCGCGAGATGCGCCGCATCCTCGGGGTCGAGTCGAACGGGGACCGTTCGACCCACGGCGAGCCGGTGCAAGGCGATGGTGGGGCCGGCCAGGCGCCGGCGCGCGCGCAGCCGAAGCCGCCGCAGCTGCCGCGCTCGGAGGCGGAACGCCATCGGAGCTGGGATCGGCCGACGCCCGAGCGGGCGCCGACGCCGGTGGCCGTGGGCCAGAAGCCCCGTCGTCTGCCGAACCACGTCGAGCCGCACGTCGGGGAAGCGATGGCGCGCCGCACCAATCTGCAGCCGCGCCGCACTGCCGCGGCCGGCCGGGCCGAACTCGGCGACCTCGGCGGCCGGGTGCATCACGACACCACCGCGCGGGCGATCGGCGGCCGCTACGCGTTGACCGATCTGAAGCGGATCATCGTGCTCAACGAGATCCTCGGTCCGCCGCTGGCACTGCGCCGCGGCGATCGCGAGCTCTGAGGTCGCGCGGTCACTTCTTGTCGTCGGTGGCCGCGGCTTGCTTCAGCGGCGCCGCCGGCTGCTCGCTGGCCTTGTCGCGGTACTTCGCCCACAGCTCCGGTGCGACCTCCGGTCGCCCCGCCATCGTCGCCAGCTCGAACGCGATGTCGTAGACGTAGACCGCGACCCGCAGCAGCTTCTCGTAGTGGATCTTGTCCGGCGTGTCGCTCGGCCGGTGGTAGTCGCGGTGCAGGCCGGTGAAGAAGAACGCGATCGGCACGCCGCGCCGCGCGAAGTTGGCGTGGTCGCTGCGGCCGAACATGCCTTCCTGGTCGTACTCGAGGTCGAACCGGGCCGCCTCGTTCTTGGCGAGGCACAGCGCGTGCAGCGCCGGCGCCAGCTTCTCGGTGCCGATCAGGTGCAGCGAGTTGCGGTTGTCCTCGGCCCGCTCGCCCTTGTTGCCCTCGACGTTCTCCTCCTCGTCGCGGCCGATCATGTCCATCTGCAGCTCGGCCACGATCGACGACAGCGGGATCGGGCAGTGTTCGGCGAACCAGCGCGAGCCGACCAGGCCGTTCTCCTCGCCGGAGAAGCACACGAACAGGATGCTGCGCGCGGGCTTCACGGGGTTCTGCGCGAACATGCGCGCGACGGCCATCACGCCGGTGGTGCCGGAGCCGTCGTCGTCGGCGCCGGGGCTGATCGTGTCGCCCCTGCGACCGAGGTGGTCGAGGTGGCTGCCGATCACGACATACTCCGAGGCCAGCTTCGGGTCGCTGCCGGGCAGCACCGCGAACACGTTCATCGCCGGGGCCTGGGTCTGCTTGACCGCGACCTGCACCTTCGCCTGCAGCGGCAGCGCGGTCAGCACCGGTTGCGCATCGAGCTTGGTCGGGTCGAGGCCACCGGCGGTCAGCACCGCCACTAGATCGGCGCCACCGAAGCTGAGGTCGAGCGGCGAACGTGCGGCGCCGGCCGCGGCCGGGTTGCCGCCGGGGCCCATGCCGCTGCGTCCGCGCACGCCGCCCCGCACCGGTTCGGTCTGCACGAACATCACGGCCGCGGCTTCCTTGCCCTGCAGTTCCCGCACCGCGCCGAACCGCGCTTGCGCCGCGGTGGCGCGGGCGTCGGCGACCACCGGCATCTGCACCAGCACGATCTTGCCCTTCAGGTCGAGGTCGGTGAGGCCGCCGATGGTGACCGAGCGCCGGCGATTGTTGGCGGCCGGGGCGCCCGCGGCCGGTTCGTCGACGGTGACCGTCGGCCGCACCAGCACGACGTCGCCGCTGCGGTCGACGTTGGTGGTGGCCGTACCGACCAGCGCCTCGGCCAGGATCGTGTGCACGACCTCGTCGCCGCGGCGGAACTCGACCTTGGTGCCGGTGAGGTCGACCGCCGTGTCCTGCCACGGCACGTGCTGGAAGTAGCTGTCGTTCTCGCCGCGGGCCACCAGCCCGAGCGCCTTGAAGTGGTCGGCGACGTAGTTGGCGGCCTTCTCGAAGCCCGGCTGGCCGGTGCCGCGGCCCTCGAACTCGGGGCCGGCCAGGGTGCCGAGCCACTGCTTGCACATCGCGATGTCGACGGCGGCCGCCCCCTTGCTGCGATCGGGGGCGAGCGGCGACTGCGCGAGCAGCGGCGCCAGCGCCGCGGCGATGGCG
>JALORC010000102.1 GCA_025459175.1 Planctomycetota bacterium
GCACCGGCAGCACGCGGCGTTCGAGGTCGACGCCGACCAGAATCCGGAGCACTGGCGCCACCGCACGTTCGCGGCGTTCGTCGCCGCGAGGCCCGGGTTCTCCGACGCGCAGCTCGCGGCGCTGGTGGCACTGACGGACGAGGGCCCCGACGGCGATGACCTGCGCACGCATCGCCTCGACGAGCTGCTGCGGTCGGAGCGACTGACTGCCGAGCAGCTGCTCGACCTGCCGCGCTGGTGCCCGGCGGTGCAGTCGGCGCCGCTGCAACGCATCTATCGACGGATGGTGGTGCGCCTTCGCTTGCGCCGCGAAGGGGCCGCGGCCTGCTTCGCCGAGGTGCAGTCAGCGGCGGATGCCGAGATTCAGCTGCTGGCGCTGGCGGATCCCACGCTCGGCCGCGACCAGGTGGTGTGGCTGGCGGAGCACGGTGCCAACAAGCAGGTGCGGCATACCGGCCGCGACCAGCTGCGGCGGCGCTTCGGCTGACGGCGGCCGGTGACGCGAGAGCCCGGCTCGCCCCCCGTTGCGCCCCCCCACGCACTATGCTGCCCCGCATGGCGAACAGGATCCTCGTGGCAGCATGCTGCCTGCACGCCCTCCCAGCGCTCGCGCAGCAATGGCAGCAACTGCCGAGCACGCAGCATCCACCGTTGCGCACCACGCACTTGGCGATGGCACTCGACCCGCTGCGCCAGCGCCTGGTCTGCATCGCCGACACCGCGACCGCGCTGACGCCGTTCGGCGATCAGGGCCAGCTCACCACCTTCGAATGGGACGGCACCCGTTGGCTGCGCCGCGCCACCGGCGCCCCGATCGTCACCGAACACGAACGGCAGGCGCTCGCGTTCGATCCGAGCCGCGGCCGGCTGCTGAGCATCGGCCGCGGCGACCTGCTGACGAGCTTCGACGGCGCAGCGTGGCAGACCGTCGCCGCGGCCGGCGAGCGCTTCTCGGCCCCGAGCCTGTGCTTCGACCCGGTCCGCGGCGTGATGATCGCGGTGCAGGACCGCAGCATCTTCGAACTGCAGGGCAACAGTTGGGTGCAGCGCGCGACGATGCCGAGCGGCAACCACGACACCCGCGCCTGCTTCGACCCGAGCACCGGCACGCTGCTGATCTGGGGCGGCTGGCAGCCGGGCCTCGGTCACGACAACCGCACCTGGTCGTGGAACGGCACGACCGTGCAGCAACTGCCGACGGCCAATGCTCCGGCCGGCCGCGTCGAGCACGTGCTGGCCCTCGATCCGGCGACGAACCAGGTCGTGCTCGCCGGTGGCCTCGTCTACGGCCCGACCAGCGGTGCCACGGAGCTCGACTCGGTGCACACGTGGAACGGCACCGACTGGGTCCTGCAGCCGAATCTGCCGCAACCGCGCCATGGCGCGGTCGCCGGCGCGTTCGGTGGTCGGCTGCATCTGTTCGGCGGCCTCGATCCCGCACAGCCGCGCGCGCCGGAACTGCTGCAGCGCACGCCGGGCGGCAACTGGATCGCGCTGCCGCTGCCGACCGCCGGTGGCTTCGCCGTGCACGACCCGGTGCGCGCGCGCACCGTCTCGGTCGATGGCACGCGCACGCTCGAGTTCGACGGCTTCGTGTGGACCGACACCGGCGTGTCCTACCCCGGCGCGCCGCTGCTCGGCATGACGTTCCACCAGAGCATCGGCCGCACCGTGGCGGTCGACGAGACGGGCACGGTCTGGCGTTTCGAAGGCACCGGGTGGACATCGATGGCCAGTGCACCGCAGCCGCCGGCGCGCTGGAGTTCGGGCCTCACCTACGACCCGGTGCGGCAGCGCACCGTGCTGCTCGGTGGCGCCGGCGGCACGCTGCGGAACGACCTGTGGGAGTGGGACGGCACCGGCTGGACGCAGCAACCGACCCCGGCGCTGGCGCCCGCGGTCTACGCGCTCGGCTGGGACCCGCTCGGCCAGCGGCTGGTGGCGGCGAGTTCGGGCGCGATGTTCCTGCACGGTCCCGGCGGTTGGCAGCAGGCGGGTGGCCTCTCGGTGCCGCCGGTCAGCAGCGGGCTCCAGCTCGCGACCACCCCGAACGGGCTGTGGCTGCAGGGCATCACCTTCCAGCCGTTCTCCACCAACGGCGACTTCAGCCTGCGGCTGGTCGGCGACCATCTGTTGCCGGGCGCCACCGGCAGCCTCGACGTGCAGTCGAGCAACGGCCCGCTGGTCTACGACCAGAACCGCGGCCAGCTGGTGCTGCACGACACCAGGAACCGCCGCGACGGCATCCTCACCGCGATGCCGGCCACCGCGCCAGCGATCGGCAGCGGCTGCAGCTCCACCACACCGCCGCGGCTGCTGGCCGCCGACCTGCCGCAACTCGGCACCGGCGTGATCACGGATCTGCTCGACGGCGCCGCCAACCAGGCTGCCGTGCTGTTCGCGGACCTCAGCGGTACCAGCGTGCCCATCGGCGGTGGCTGCACGCAGTACCTGCCGAACCCGTTCGTGCTCGGAGTCGCACCGACCGGCGGGTCCGGCTTCGCGAGTTTCGGCTTCGTGGTGCCGGCCGCGGTGCCGCTGCGCGGGTTCGTGCTGCACCAGCAGGCATTGGTGCTGCACGGTGGCGGCGCCTGGCTCGGCTTCGCCGATCTCACCGGCGCGGTGCGGCTGCAGCTCGGCGATTGATCGCCGCGACGACCGCGCCGCAATCCGGCAGCGCGATGGAACCCGGCTCCTCAGCCGCTACCGTCGGCGCCGATGGCCGCCTCGTTCGAACTGTTCGCCGCCTGCCAACCCGGCCTCGAGTTCCTGCTGTCGCGCGAACTGCAGGCCCTCGGCGCCGAGCCGCGCTCCCTGCCGGGCGGCGTCGCCTTCCAGGGGGATGCAGCGCTGGTGATGCGGGCCGGGCTGTGGCTCGGCACCGCCAGCCACGTGATGCTGCGGCTGGGCCAGTTCCCGTGCCGCGCACTCGGCGAACTGCAGCGCAAGGCGGCCCAGCTGCCGTGGCGCACGTGGTTGCGTGGTTCGGTGCCACTCGACGTGCGCGCGACCACCAAGGCATCGCGCATCTACCACACCGACGCCGCCGCCGAGCGGGTCGGCAACGCGATCGCCGAGGCGCTCGGCACGGTGCCGCCGGTGGCGCGACCGGGCGACGAGCAGGTCGCGCGGGTGCACGTGCGCTTCCGCGACGACGTCTGCACGCTGTCGCTCGACAGCACCGGCACACCGCTGCACCGCCGCGGCTACCGGCTCGAAGGCGCCAAGGCGCCGCTGCGCGAAGACCTCGCGCACGCGTTGGTGCTCGCCAGCGGTTGGCAGCCGGGCACCGCCCTGCTCGACCCGTTCTGCGGCTCGGGCACGATCGCGATCGAAGCCGCGGGGCTGGCACTGGGTCTCGCGCCCGGACGGCTGCGCCCGGCTCCGCTGCAGCATCTGGCGCTGTTCGACCAGACGGCGTGGCGCGCGGCACAGGCCCTACCCGCCCCCACCACCGCGCCCGCCCCGATCCACGCCGGCGACCGCGATGCCGGCGCGATCGCCGCGGCGCGCGCCAATGCCGAACGCGCCGGCGTGGCCGATGCGATCGAGTTCCACGAAGTCGCGATCGCCGCGCAGCCGTGGCTGCAACCCGGAGCCGCACCGGAGCGCGGCGCGCTGGTCACCAACCCACCGTTCGGCCTGCGCGTGCAGAAGGGCGATCGCCTGCTGCCGCTCTACCAGACGCTCGGCCATCGCGCCGCACGCCTCGGCGCCAGCTGGCGGGTCGCGATCCTCGCCCACGACGTGCGCCTCGCGCGCCGCACCGGCCTGATGCTGCAGGCGGCGTTCACGACCCGCCACGGCGGGCTCGCGGTGACGGCGCTGTGCGGCACCGCCGAGGCGCGCCCGGCGCGGCAGACGCCCGCGCCGGATGCCGGGGAGTGATCCCGAAGCGAGTGCGGCCGGCGTCAGAACAAGTCGCCAACGTCGCTGGACCGCGCGAGTGGCTGTCGAACGGCTCAGGTCGGCGGTAGCGGCCGCGTGCGGATCCGGTCGCTGGGCGAACGCCAAGGCCCCGAAGTCCTTGTCCAGAGTCAGCACCAGACGCCCCTCTTGTTGTGCGCGTGCCAACACGATCCGGTCGATTGCTCCCGCTCCGTCCTCGACGATCCAGGTGACATCATGCCCACGCCGTCGCAACTCGGCGACGACGGGCTGCGGCACGTTCTCGTTGGCAAGGATGCGCACGGCGGCGGAATGGGCTCAGGCAGGCAGGCCGAACATGCGCTCGGAACGCAGAACCTCGGCCGCGTAACCGAGGCAGGCCTGGATGTCGTCGGCAACGAGATGAGGATACTGAGCAAGCACTTGAGGCGGGCTGTAGCCACGCGCCAGGAGGTCCATCACCAACTCGACGCTGATACGCGTGTTCTTGATCACGGCCTTGCCGACCAGAACCGCCGGATCTGCCACGATGCGCTCACGCCAGTTCATGGGCGCATTGTGCCGCCGCACGCTTCTGCCGCCAGCCCTCGCCCGGCGTTGCCACGATCACGGACGGAGCGCGATCCGGCACGCCCGCGCCGGATGCCGAGGAGTGACGCGCGCCAGGAACCCGTGCGCTCCTACCGCACGCACACGTCGGCCGTCACGTTGCTCAGGCGCAGATCGAACGGCACACGCAGCAGCACCGCCTGGGCGAGGATCTCGACGCCGACGATGGCGGGCACGTTCGGCACGTTCCACACCGCCGAGCCGACCCCGGCCAGCGGTGCGATCGCGACCAGCGGCAGCGGCAGCTGCGGATCGATACCGAGCACGCCGAACGGCGGCACGGCGACCGGGGCGCGAGCCGTCGACAGGATCGGCAGCGCGACCTCGGACTGGACCGTCGGGCCGTAGCGCGAGTAGACGTCGAGTTGGAACGGCTGGCCGGGGCGCAGCAGCGCCGCGGTGTCGAGCTGGCGCCGCAGGTTGCTGTAGAGGCGAGTCCGCAGCATGTTGCCGAGCACCACGTCGAGGTCGCCGTCGCGATCGACATCGCCGAGGGCCAGCGAACGACTGCGCGCATCCGCACCCGGCAGTCGCAGCGAGACGTCGGTGAACGTGCCCGCGCCGTCATTGCGATAGAGACGATTCAGGCGGCCGTTCGTCAGATCGAAGTTCGCGCACACCAGATCGAGGTCGCCGTCGCCGTCGAGGTCGCCGAGCGCCACCGCGCGGGTGTTGTCGTCGTCGAGCGGCAACCGGCCTGCCGAGGCATCCGTGAAGGTGCCGGCCCCGTTGTTCAGGTAGAGCCGGTTGCGATCGCCGTAGTCGCCGACCACCAGATCGAGATCACCGTCGCCGTCGACATCCCCGAACGCCAGCGACGAGGTCGTGTATGGCGCCCCTGGCAATCGGTTGGCCGCCGCCTCGACGAAGAAGCCGGCACCGTTGTTCAGGTAGAGGCGATTGCGCAAGCCGAGGTTCCCGAGCACCAGATCGAGGTCGCCGTCGCCGTCGACATCGCCGAGCGCCAACGCGAAGGTCGGGTCGCTGTCCACCGGCAGCCGGCCCGCAGTCACGTCGGTGAACGTGCCCGTGCCGTCGTTGCGGTAGAGTCGCTTCTGCTGCCCGATGTTGCCGAGCACGAGGTCGAGGTCACCATCGCCGTCGACGTCGCCGAGCACGACGGTGCTGGTGAAGCCGGCGAACACCGGCAGGCGCCCCACCGTCACGTCGGTGAACGTGCCGGTGCCGTCATTGCGATAGAGCCGGCTCTGCTGGCCCTGGGTGCCACCGCCGTTGCCCGACACCAGGTCGAGGTCGCCGTCGCCGTCGACATCCCCCAACGCCACCGACCACGTCTCGTCGGTCACCGCCGGCAAGCGGTTGGCCGTCGCGTCGGTGAACCCGCCCGCGCCGTCGTTGCGGAACAGCCGGTTCTGCTGGCCGGTCGGATAGTTCAGACTGCCCAGCACCAGGTCGAGATCGCCGTCGCCGTCGACGTCGCCGAGCGCCACGGCCTGGGCCCCGACATCGGCCGGCAGCCGGCCCGTGGTCGCATCGAGGAACGTGCCGCTGCCGTCGTTCAGGTGCAGCTGGTCCTGGCCGCGGTTGCCGACCACCAGATCGAGGTCGCCGTCGCCGTCGAAGTCACCGAGCACCGCCGCCTCGGTGAGGTCCCGGGCCACCGGCAGCCGGCCCGCCGTCGCGTCGGTGAACGTGCCCGTGCCGTCGTTGCGATAGAGGCGGTTCTGCTGGCCGGCGATACCGTCCCCGGGATTCTCGCCGTTGCCGAGCAGCAGGTCGAGATCGCCATCGCCGTCGACGTCGCCGAACACCACCGCACGGGTGTTGTCGATGTCGACCGGCATCCGACCAGCCGTCACGTCGGCGAACGTGCCGGTGCCGTCGTTCCGATACAGCCGCTTCTGGCCGAGCTGCGTGCCGATCACCAGGTCGAGATCGCCGTCGCCGTCGACGTCACCGAACGCCACCGCTTGGGCGATCTGGTTGTCCACCGGCAACCACCGCGAGGTGGCGTCCACGAACGCGCCGCTGCCGTTGTTGACGAACAGGCGGTCCTGACCGTAGTTCGCGGCAATCAGGTCGAGATCGCCGTCGCCATCGACATCGCCGAGCGCCAACGCGAACGCCGTCTCGCTCTCCGTCGGCATGCGGACGGCCGTCGCGTCGGCGAACACGCCGGCGCCGTTGTTCACGTAGATGCGGTCCTGACCGAGATCGCCGACCACCAGATCGAGGTCGCCGTCGCCATCGAGGTCGCCGAGCACCACCGCCCGCGCACCGCCGTCCACCGGCATGCGGAGCCGGGTCGCGTCGGCGAAGGTGCCGGAGCCGTCGTTGAGGTAGAGCTCGCTCTGCTGCGAATAGCTGCCGACCACGAGGTCGAGATCGCTGTCGCCATCGACATCGCCGAGCGCCAGCGCGGAGACGCCCTGACCCGACGCGATCGGCAACCGGCCCGCCGTCGCGTCCGTGAACACGCCGCGGCCGTCGTTGCGATACAGACGGCTCCGGCGGAAGGCACTGGCGAGCACGAGGTCGAGATCGCCGTCGCCGTCGACGTCCCCGCGCGCCACGGCCACCGTGGGCTCCGCGTCGGTCGGCAGCTGCCGTTTGCCGAGCTCGGCGAACTGCAGGTCCGGGTCCAACTGGGCCGGCACGGACGCAACCACTGCCGCCAGCACGGCCGCGGCGAGCAGCGACGAGCGCGCCGCGCCACGCGGCAACGAGCGCAACCGGGAGCACGCGCCGAAGCGATGGTTCATGCGATGCCGGGCGAGGCTAACCCAGCTCCCGGGGCCCGGGAAGTGGCCCGCGCCCGGCCTGCTTGGCCCGGCGGCGCTCAGCGCCGGCGCCGGCGCTCCGGGTGACGCGCGACGAGATGCGGGATCAGCTGCTCGCCGACGATCGCCGCCACACGTTCGGCGCCGGCGATCGTGTAGTGCATCCAGTCGTAGTAGAGCCGCGTGTCGGTCGGCATCTGCGCGGCGAGTTCGACCAGGAACACGCGCTGCTGCCTGGCGACGTCGCGCAGCTCCTGGTTGAACAGTTCGAGCAGGCGCGCGCTCAGCGCCGCCGAACGGTGGCCGGCCTCGGCGGGGCCGATCGCGACCCCGGTGTGGGCATCGACCCCCTCGCTCCAGAGCGCGGGCTGGGTCACGAACACCGGCTCGGCGCCGCACGCGCGCGTCATCGACACCAGCTGCACCAGCCGCTCGCGATAGCGCGGCAGGCAGATGTCCTGCTGGCGCCGGATCGCGTCGTCGACCTGCTGCGGCGACTCGACCACGCGAGCCGCCTTGGTGAGGTCGAGGTTCCAGATGTGGCCGACGCCGAAGTCCTTCGCGCGCGCGACGCGGTGCAGCGTCTGCACCGTCGACAGCAGTTCGCTGGCCGTCACCAGGCGCCGCCACCACGGCTGCTGCTGGCGCCGCACCCGCAGGTCGAACTCGTTGGCGTCGTCGCGGTCGACGTCGTTGATGCCGACCAGGAACACGAGGTAGTCCGGCCGCTGCTCGGCCAGGATCTGCTCGATCATGTGCATGTGGCCGAACGTCGAGTGGCCGTCGAGGCCGGCGTTGTTGAGCCAGCAGCCGTCGAGCTCGCGCTCGAGCGCGCGCGCCAGCAGATCCGACCAGGTGCGGCCCTCGCCGAGCATCAGGCACTCGGTGGTGCTGCCGCCGACGGTGAAGATGCGCAGCCGGTCCGCGTCGGGCGGCGGCGGCTCCTCGCCGCGCAGGCCGAGGCCGTTGCGCTGCACGACGATGACCGGGTCGAGCCCCGGCACGCCGGGGTTCGTGAGCCGCGTGGTCGCGTTGGTCGGCAGCACGAGGTCCTTGCCGCGCAGACGCATCGGTACCGGGTTGTGGATGCGCAGCGCGAGCTCGGCCAGCAGCGCCGCCGCAAGCAGGCCGAGCAGCAGGGCGCCGATGCGGCGAGCCAGGGAACGTCGTTTCATCGCGGATCGAGGCACCGGCCGGGGACTCGGTACCGGGAGCACGAGCCACCGGCAGCATGGCCCGGGTGATCATGCTGGCGCCGTCGGTGACCACCGTCCAGTCGTTCCTCGCGCCCGAACGCGCCCCTTGCACCCGCCACCGCGGCGGTGACACTGCGGCCGCCCCTACGATCTCCCGCCGGTCCGAATGATCCGCTCCTTCCTGGTGCGCGCCCTGCTGCTCGGCGCGCTGTTCGTCACCACCGCCCCCGGCCAGGACGAGGCGCGCCTGCTCGGCGCCTTCGACAAGGTGTTCGCGCCGCCGCCGAAGGGCAAGGGCACCGTCGCCGACAAGCTCGCCGCGCTGCAGGCGATCGCCGACCTGGACTCCGGCAAGGTCGCCGAGCAACTCGTCGAGGGTTGGACGCACGTCGACGGCGAGCTGGTGCAGGTCGATGCCAAACGCGAGGCGATGGCGACCGAGCTGAAGGAGATCCTGAAGGGTCAGGAAGCCTCCGAGAACCGCACGATCCCGGCCGACAAGAACGTCCGCTACAAAGAACTGCGCGCGGACATCGACAAGGTGCGGCTGCAGGCCGACGAACTGCGCGACCTGCAGCTGAAGGTCGGCGCCCGCATCGCCTCGCTGCGCCGCCGCGACGGCGTGCTCTGGCTGCTGCAGAAGGTGATCGGCAACAAGAAGTACGCGCTGCCGTTGAAGATCGCCGCCGCCAAGGCCGTCGGCGGTGCCGCGACCGAAGTGCTCGAGGAACTCGCGGCAGCGCTGCCGAAGGCGAAGGAGGTCGGCGAACAGATCGTGCTGCTCGACGCGATGGCGCTGGCCGGGCCGGCCGCCAGGGCGCACGCGACGCCGGTCATCGCACTGCTCGCCAGCAAGGAAGAAGCGGTCGCCGAACGCGCCGCCCTCGCCCTCGCCAAGCTCGCGGTGCCGGCCGGCATCGGGCCGATGATCGAGCTGCTCGGCCGCAGCGACGGCCAGGTGCGCATGCGCGTGGCCGCGGCGCTCGAGGTGCTGACCGCACAACAGTTCGGCACCAACACCGGCGCCTGGAAGGCGTGGTGGCAGAACGAGGGCGCGAAGTTCGCGGCCAGCGGCGCCGAGCTCGGCAAGGGCGTGCCGAGCCACCGCAAGGAGACCGACCAGAACTACTACTTCGGCATCCCGCAGGACCAGAGCAACGCGATCCTCTACGTGATCGACTGCTCGGGCTCGATGAAGGCGCCGGTCGACCTGCCCGGCCAGGGCACCAGCGCCGGCGGCAAGAAGGAACAGACGACGCGGCTCGAGGCGTGCAAGAAGGAGCTGATCCTGGCGCTGGGCAAGCTGCAGCCGCGGCAGAAGTTCGCGATCCTCTGGTACAACGACCTGCCGCACTTCTGGGAGCCGAAGATGCAGCTGGCGAGCAAGGAGACGGTGCTGCGGGCGCAGCAATTCGTCACCACGCTGACGCCGGCGTCGAGCACCAACATCCACGACACGCTCGAGCAGGGCTTCAAGCTGGTCGGTCGCGGCGCCAACGACAAGTACTACGGGGTCGAGCTCGACACGGTGTTCCTGCTGACCGACGGTTCGCCGACCACGCCGGACGGCAAGCTCGACAGCACCGAGAAGATCCTGGTCAGCACCCGGACCTGGAACCCGCTCAAGCGCGTCACGATCCACTGCATCGCGATCGGCCGCGACCTCAACGAGCCGTTCCTGCGCCAGCTGGCCAGCGAGAACGGCGGCGAGTTCAAGCAATTCTGAGCCGGCTCGCCCGCGAGGCGACCGGTTCGGCGATTGCCGGGACGCCTGGCTAACGCGTGAAGTCGAGCGCGAAGGAGCCCTCGACACCGACCTCGACCGAGCGCTGGAGCCGGACACCGGACACGTTCAGTGCTGCGGAGTAGAGGCCGGGCTCGACCGATCGGAAGCGACTCACTCCGTTCACGGTGATCGAACGTGCTCCTTGCGGAACTTCGAGGATCAGGTGCTGGGCGTTGCCGGTCACCATCACCACCAGATCGGCGCCAGGCGGCATCGAGGAACGGATCTGGCTGCCCTTGGCGAGGTGGCCGACCGTCAAGGACGGCGCGTGGGCCCCGTCGCGCAGGCTGTCCTCGGCGTTCCACGTGATGCGCCGGGGCAGGCTCGCGGCCAGCAGCAGATAGCCGCCGTCCGCACGAGTCGCCTGCACGCGCACCTCCTGGCCGTCGCCATCCACCCCCTTGACCTCGATGCCCGCCGAGCACGGTGCACCATCCGCCCAGACTGCATCCAACACGATCTCCATGGCGGTATCAGGCGCCACCGTCACCACGATCTTGTTGGTTGCGCCAGCGCTCCCGGATCGCCCCGAGACACTGCCAGACCACCCTTGCCCCCGCACGGAAACGTCGAATGAGAGCGGGTTCCGCCACGTGTCCGGGACCGCGAATCGGACCGCGGTCGCGGCACCGCGGGACTCCGTCGACAGCGACTTGGACTGACCGTCCCCATCGCGCACCACCAGATGCGTGGTTGCAACACCGAGATCGAGACGAGCCGAGTCACCGAGCTCGCTCGTGACCAGCTCGATCGACACTTCGGTTGCTGCTACAGCCGTGACCAAGACGCGGCGTTGCCCCGGAGCGACCACGGTCGAAGTCGGATCACCGATCCATCGTTCGCTGTCCAGGACCACGGCGCACTGCCAGCCGGGCTCGATGCCACGGAACTCGAACCCCCCATCCGCATCCGTGGTCGCGGTCGGATGCAACGACACGGCCGGGTTCGGGTGACGACGATCCGCGAAGCTCGACCACAACGAGTCGACGAGGAAGTCCGGCGTCGGCCAGGCGCCATCGCGACCCGCAACCAGGCGAACCGCCACACCCCCGAGCGGCCGCCCTTCGCGAGTCGAGACGCGGCCCGAAAGGGAATCACCGGCCAGCAGCTGCACCTCCAGATGCTCGCTGTCTGGCTGCAGGACCGCTGGCCCGAACCAAGGCCGAAGTCCGGCCGCAGCCACCCGCACACTCGTCGCCTCCGGCACTGCCGGGATCCCGACCCAGCCGTCTGCATTCGTGGCGTGTTCGGCGACTCTCTCCCACTGGTCGCCCCGTTCGCGCCAGAGTTCGACACCCGCCATGGAGACAGCCGCTCCCGAAGGACCACGAACGCTGATCCGGACGTCATCCGAGGCCGCATGGCCGGGGGGCTGTTCCCGGATCGGCCCGGCAGCAGATGCCGGACCGCTGCCAGCGATCGGGGACGGGGGAGACGATGCGCCACGCTCGCCGTCGTTGGGACTCAGCACTGGAGCTGGCCCTCTCAGGGAGTGTGCAACGAGGATCGTGGCAGTCACGATTGCCACGCCCCACCAGAACTTGGCGTGGCGAATCATGAGGAACAGGCCGTCAGATCTTCCAGGAGCCTTCGGCTGCCTGAGCGCCAGCGGTGACGACCACTGATTTGATATCACCCGTCCATGTGCGGGTGCCAGGGTAAGGAATGCTTGTGGTATAGGTGCCCGTCTTCCAGATATCTCCTTCCAGGTACCAATACTCGATCGTCAGCGTCACAGCGAGGCTTCCGCCAACCCTCAGGTTGTTGGTGACGGTGATGGTCTCCGCTGCACCGCCAGGACCAGATCCGTGCAGGCTGGAGGTAGAGGCGTTGGCCGCGGCACTCCACGTGCTTTTTTGGCCAGTCTGCGCAACCGCCGTCGCGCAGAAGAGAAGGGATGCGAACGCGACCAGGGGCATGGATGTCATCGAAACTCTCCGGGGCCCCTTTCCGGCGGGCCCCTTTCCGGCGGGCCCCTGCATGACCGAGAAGTTCGGCCGTGATACTTCTACCGTATCGGAACATCACCATGAGTCAAGCACCAAACCTGACTATGCAACTGACATCGGCTCCATGCGGCTGCGAGTTCGGATAGAATTGGCCGCGTCCAAGCCCCACCTGTATCTCGCATTTCAGCATTGCACTGGTAGCGGCATGCCTCAAGCCGGCCTGCGCCCCATCGGTCAGGCCGAGCGCTCCGCCACCGACAGCAACCCATGGCGACGCCAGCCGATCGTCAGCAGCCACGTGTGCGCCTCGGTGACCGGGCGAACGACGGCTTCCAGGCCGCGCACGACGATCGTCTCGCGGAAGCCATCGAACCACGGCGCTGACGTGAACGTGTCGATTGCCTGCGGCACCGCCACCATGCGGCCCTCGGCCGCATGGTGGTGCGCATTGCCCAGCACGTAGCGCAGCGCGTTCCGCACCTCGCGTGGGGAACGCAGGATGTGGTCGTGATAGCGATCGGCGAACACCCGCCCGCGCCGTTGCCACAGTCGGTTCAGGGTGCGCGCGATGCGGATCAACAAGCCCTGCACGCCGCGCGACAACGCAGTGCGGCCACCTGCTTCGACGACGAAGTGCAGGTGATCGTTTAGCACCGCGTAGTGGATGAGGCGGAAGCCGTTGCGGGCGCAGCCGGCAGCGAAGGCTGCGCGCAGCGCGGCATACGCGTCGCGCCGCCGCAGCGGCGGCAGGTGCTCGCGAAGCTTGACGGTCACGTGGACCGGGAAGCGGGCAGCGAGTGCCTTTCGGGCGTCGTGCGAGACTCCGGCGCGATCGCCGTTCGGCTTGCGACCGGCACCGGCGCGGCGTCCGCCGTGGGACGCGCGGAACGGCAGCAGCTGGGCGCGCGGCGCCTTGGGCTGCTGGCGGCTGCGTGTGCTCACCGGTGTCGCCATGTTGATTCCGCACTTTTATACTCCGAAGGTGCTGAGGGCAAGACCCGGGCAGAGATTCTGGTCCGGTTCCCCGACCATGAGACCTTGCCTGCTCTGGTCGCGGCAGACCTCCGGGTCGGAGTCCATGGCCAGGTTCGCGGCGGCAGCCAGCGGCACCCGCTTCGTTCGGCATGAGCCGACGTTCCGCACCGACACCGCTGACCCCGCAGGGCCATCGTGAACCGTCGTCAGCGTGCGCCCGTGGCGATCCCTCGCCGCCACGCCGCCGATCGCCGACGGCAGGCGGCTTGCCGGATCGACCTCGACGCCTAGGCTGTGTCGACCCGTTTCGAGGCTCTCCCCATGCGCCACATCACCGCCGCCGTCAGCCTGTTCACCTCCCTGGTCACCGCCCAGGACTTCCTGCACTACAAGTTCGACTCGGCCTGCACCACCGAGGTCATCAACTACGCCACCGGCCCGCAGGCCTTCGCCGGCAACGGCACCCTGCAGAGCAACAGCACGCTGTCGCCGTTCGACACCGGCGCGTTCGGCGGCTGCCTCGCCGGCGGCGCGAACGTGGCGCCGACCTACTACAACCGCGTCGTCAGCGGCTGGGATCCGAGCGCCCAACCGCTGACCGGCGACCTGACGATGGCGTGGTTCATGCGGCTCCGCTCCGGCGCCACGGTCGGCACCGGGCTGAACTACCTGCTCGGCGCCCCGTCCGGCGGCTTCCGCCTGTTCACCAACGGGGTCGCCGGCACCGGCCTGCTGCAGCGCGAAGTCCTGGTCAGCGGCGGCAACAGCGGCGCGCGCGACTTCCAGCTGCCGGCGGCCGCCACCAACGTGCAAGCGCTCGCCGCCGCCGGCTGGGTGCACCTCGCGATGGTCGTCGACAGCACCGCGCAGACTGCCGACTGGTACGTGAACGGCAGCTCCGTGCTGCAGTTGACCGGCGTGCCCGGCGCGCAGATCTCGCTGGCGGGCCCGTTCACGATCGGCGCCTACTCGGTGGCCGCCACCGGTGCCGGCTCGGCCTACGACATCGACGAGTTCCTGCTCAGCAAGCGCGCCTACACGGCGGGCGAGGTGCTCGCGATGTCGCTGGCGCCGCGCGCCGGCGACGGCGACTACACGTCGGGTGTGGTGTCGCAGTGCGGCGCCGGCAACGTCGTGCTCGGCAGCGTCGGCGGCGCCCCGAGCCTCGGCAACCCCGGCTACGGCCTGCAGGTCACCAGCGCGACCCCGAGCCTGTTCCTGCTGCTGGCGGGCCTCGACCGCTGCACCTTCGGCGGCAGTGTGCCCTTGCCACTCGACGGCACGCCGCTGCTGCCGCTGCTGAACGGCTGCTTCATCGTGACCGACGCCCCGGTGATCGTGAACGGCGTCACCGCGGCCGGCCCGAGCGTGGTCCCGTTCGCGATCGCGCCTGGCGCCCCGATCGGCACCGTCGTCTACACCCAGGCGCTCGGCCTGGAACTCGCCACGCTGGCCAGCTCGATGTCGAACGGCTTCGCCACCGCGGTCGGCAACTGACCGGCGAGCATTCCGCGGCGGGCTCGGGTACACCTGCGGGCGAGGTTCCCATGCCGCCCACCCACCGCCTGCCGCTCTCGTTCGCTCTGGCCCTGCCGCTGTCGATGCTGGCGGCGCAAACCGCCGAGCAGAAGCAGGCGAGCCATCGCCGCATGGTCAGCGAGCTGGCGGCGATCGCCGAACGCGCGAAGAGCGACCACAAGTACCACGGCGACCAGAACGCCAAGAAGCTGTGGGGCGAGCTCGCTGCACGAGGCGACCAGGCGCCGTGGAAGCTGCGCCTCGACGCCGCGCTCGAACACCTGCGCCTGGGCCAGACGCGGCAGGGCATCACGATCCTCGAACAAGCGCTCACGGCGCTCGACGCCGGCCGGATCGAGGGCAACGTCGATGCGAAGAACAGCGTGCGCTTCTACCTCGGCATGGCGTGGCTGCGGCTCGCCGAGACCGAGAACTGCTGCGCCCGACCGACGCCGGAGAGCTGCATCCTGCCGCTGCAGGGTGGCGCGCTGCACACCCAGCAGGAGGGCTCGACCAAGGCACTGCCGTACTTCGAGGCCGTGATGCAGGACACGCCGGCCGGTGACTACTGGCACCTCGGCGCCCGCTGGCTGCTGAACCTCGCCCACATGACGCTCGGCAGCTGGCCCGACGGCGTGCCGGAGGCGCGGCGGATCCCGGCCGCGGCGGCGCCATCGAAGACGCCGTTCCCGCGCTTCCCGAACGTCGCCGAGCGGGTCGATCTCGACCTGTTCGGCATGCTCGGCGGCATCATCGCCGACGACCTCGACGGCGACTTCGATCTCGACCTGATGATCTCGCTGTGGAGCACCGACGGCCAACTGCGCTTCTTCCGCAACGACGGCAACGGCCGCTTCACCGACCGCACCGAGGCGGCCGGACTGGTCGGCATCACCAGTGGCATCAACCTGTTCCAGGCCGACTACGACAACGACGGCGATCTCGACGTCTACGTGGCGCGCGGCGCCTGGCTCTACGACGGCGGCCGCCACCCGAACTCCCTGCTGCAGAACCAGGGCGACGGCACCTTCGTCGACGTGACGTTCGCCGCCGGCCTCGGCGAGGTGCACTATCCGTCGTCGACCTGCGACTGGGCGGACGTCGACAACGACGGCGACCTCGACCTCTACGTCGGCAACGAGACCTCGCCGAAGATCGAGGCGCCGTGCCAGCTGTTCCGCAACGAGGGCGACGGCACGTTCTTCGACATCGCCCAGCGCGCCGGCGTGCGCAACCTCGGCTACACGAAGGGCGTCACGTTCGGCGACTACGACCACGACGGCCACGTCGACCTCTACGTCAGCAACCTGCACGAGCCGAACCGCCTCTACCACAACGCCGGCAACGGCCGCTTCGTCGACGTGGCAGAGAAGCACGGCATGCAGCGCCCGATCGAGAGCTTCGGGTCGTGGTTCTGGGACCACGACAACGACGGCAATCTCGACCTGTTCTGCGCCGCCTACTCGACCGGGGTCGGCGACCACGCCGCCTGGCTGCTCGGCCTGAGCCGCCCGCGCCTGGAGACGATGCGGCTGTGGCGCGGCGACGGCCACGGTGGCTTCAGCGACGTCACCGCGGCGATGGGGCTCGACCTGCCGGCGCTGCCGATGGGCGCCAACTTCGGCGATCTCGACAACGACGGCTGGCTCGACTTCTACCTCGGCACCGGCGACCCGTACTACTACACCCTGCTGCCGAACATGCTGTTCCACAACCAACGCGGCAAGGGCTTCGCCGACGTGACGACGAGCAGCGGCACCGGCCACCTGCAGAAGGGCCACGGCACCTGCTTCGCCGACCTCGACGACGACGGCGACCTCGATCTCTACTCGATCCAGGGCGGTGCCTATCCGGGCGACGCGGCGCACAACGCGCTGTTCGAGAACCCGGGCTCCGGCAACCACTGGCTCGCCGTGCAGCTGCAGGGCACGCACAGCAACCGCTCGGCGATCGGCGCGCACCTCGCCGCGACGATCGTCGAGGACGGTGCGGAACGCAGCGTGCACTGCGACGTCGGCAGCGGCGGGTGCTTCGGCGCCAACCCGCTGCGCCAGCACCTCGGGCTCGGCAAGGCGACCGTGGTCAAGACGCTGACGATCACCTGGCCGCGCGATCAGAAGCAGCAGGTGCTGCGCGACGTCGCCGCCGATCGCACGATCCGCGTCGTCGAAGGCCAGGAAGGCCTCGAAGAACTGCCGCGCCGGCCGGTCGTGCTCGGCGGGGGCTGAGCGACTCGCGCGGCCGACCACTCGATGCCATGGCGATCGTGGCCCCGGTCCGGCCGGAAGCCGCGCGACTCGACCCGGATCGTCACGCCGCGCTATCCTGGCGCCGACTCGACCATCGCCGAGTCGCCGCCGGCCATGCCGCGGGCGGGAACCAAAGAACAGGACACCATGCAACCGATCCGATCGTTGTTGATCGGCGCCGCCCTCGTCGGCGCCGTCTCTGCCCAGACCCTCGTCGTCCCGGCCGCTGCCGCCGCCACCGACGGCAACTCGTCGAGTAGCTGGCCCTTCGACGTCGCCGCCGCCCGCCTGCTGTACATCTACGACAGCACGCACTTCACCAACAACGGCGTCAACTTCCCGATCCTGATCAACCAGATCCGCTGGCGCGCCAACACGACGACGACGACCTGGACCGGCTCCACGGGCACCGTGCAGCTGGACCTGTCGACGGCGCCGATCGACCACAGCGTGATCTCGTCGACCTGGAGCGCCAATCACGGCGTCGACCAGACCACCGTCTACAGCGGCGCCCTGACCATCGGTCCGGGCAGCGGCACGGCGGGTGTCCCGGGCCCGTTCCACGTCACGCTGACGTTCCCGACGCCGTTCCTGTACGACCCGAACGCCGGCGACCTGACGATCGACACGATCCACAGCGGCCTGACGATCGCCAACACGCCGACGATGGACATGGTGACCACCGCCGGTGTGGCGCTGGCGCGCCGTGTCTCGAGCATCGCCAACCCACCGGCGGCGACCGGCGCCATCTGGACCGGCGAGGCCGCGAACGTGCTCGAGTTCGGCTACACGCCGGCCGCCGGGCTCTACGCCGGCTTCACCGCCAACGTCACCGGCGGCACCTCGCCGCTGGCGGTCAACTTCAGCGATCAGTCGTTCAGCAGTGCGCCGGGCGGCGTGACCTCGTGGGCTTGGGACTTCAACGGCGACGCGGTGACGGACAGCACGCTGCAAAACCCGACGTTCGTCTACACGACCTGCGGCAACTTCGATGTCACGTTGACCGTGAACGACGGCGTGCACCCGCCGAGCACGCTGACCAAGACCGCCTACGTGCGGACCGACGAGATCACGGCCGGGTTCACCACCCAGGTGATCGGACCGCTGACGGTGCAGTTCACCGACACGTCCAGCCCGCCCGCCACCGCCTGGGCTTGGGACTTCGACGGTGACACGATCATCGACAGCACGCAGCAGAACCCGCTCCGGGTGTTCCCGAGCACGATTCCTGCGAACGTGACGCTGACCGCGACCCGCAACTGCAAGTCGGACGCGGAGACGCAGCTGGTCGTGCCGCTCCAGCAGCTCACCACCGGCACCGCCGGCGGCACCCTGCTGTCGCCCGGTGCGACCTTCTACCTCGACGTGCAGGTGCTGAACCCGGTCGGCGTCAACATCAACGCGATGGACGTCATGGGCTCGGTCGCGAACACCGCGTTCACGATCGACGTCTACCTGAAGCAGGGCAGCTACATCGGCAGCGAACTGACCGCAGCTGCGTGGACCCGGGTCGGTCAGGCCACCGGCACGACCGGGGCCGTGGCAACAGTGTTCACGACCGCGGTGATGACGCAGACGCTGCACATCCCGCAAGGCAGCTACGGCATGGCGCTGCGCTACCTGGGTGCCGGCCCGCGCTACGCGACCGGCAGCCTGACCACGTACAGCAATGCCGACCTGTCGATCACGACCGGGGCCTCGGCGGCCACCTACACGGCACCGTTCGTGTCGACCTCGGCCGTGATCACGCCGCGCGTGTGGGCCGGCCGGGTCTACTACGGCAGCCACAACGTGACCGGCAGCGCCGGCTACGGCTTCTTCGCCCAGGGCTGCCCCGGCACCCTCGGCATCACCAACCTCAGCGGCACCCAACCCCAGCTCGGCAGCACGCTGGCGGTGACGATGAACAACCTGCCGTTCGCGGCGGCGCTGATGATCACCGGCGTCAGCAACACGATCTCCTCGGTCGGCCCGCTGCCGGTCGACCTGACGATCCTGGGCATGCCGGGTTGCTCCGGCCGCGTCAGCCTCGACCTGACCGACTTCGTGGTCGGGGTCGGCAATGCCGCGACCTGGAACATCACGTTCCCGAACAACCCCGTGTTCAGCGGACTCCTGTTCTACAACCAGGCGTTCGTGCTCGACCCGGCCGCGAACGCGTTCGGCTTCGTCACCTCCGACGCCGCCGGCATGGTGCTCGGCAACTGAAGAACCGCGGCGCGGGGGACCGCTTCTCCGCGCCGACGTCGCGCCCGCGGCGGGACAGCCCGCCGCAGCCGGCCCCTCGCAATCGCGTGCGGGCAGGGCAACATGAGTGGCTCCATGCCACGCCATCGCCCGACGACGCTGTCCGTCCTCGCCCTCGCCGCCGCGGCCGCCGCCCAGCACGACACGGCCACCGACCCGAGCAAGCGGCCGATGTACGTGGCGCCGGCCAGCAGCGAGGCGCAGGAGCAGATCCGCGGCTTCCAGCTGCAGGCCAACCTGCTGTGCGACCTGATCGCCGCCGAACCGGACCTGTGCAACGCGGTCGCGTTCGCGTTCGACGGCAAGGGCCGCTGCTACGTCGCCGAGACGTTCCGCATCAACGACGGCGTGCCAGACACCCGCAGCTACATGCAGTGGAAGGACGACGACCTCGCCTGCCTGACCGTCGCCGACCGCATCGCCAAGTACCAGAAGCACATCCCCGGCGACATCGCCCGCTACGCGGCCTACTCCGAGCGCGTGCGCATGCTGGTCGACACCGACCGCAACGGCACCCTCGATCGCAGCACCGTGTTCGCCACCGGCTTCGACACGCTCGAGGACGGCGTCGCGTCCGGCGTGCTGCCGGTCGGCGACGACGTCTGGTTCACCGACATCCCGAAGCTGTGGCGGCTGCGCGACACCGACGGCGACGGCGTGGCCGACGAACGCACCGCCGTGCACGACGGCTTCGGTGTGCACAGCTCGCTGATCGGCCACGACCTGCACGGCCTGATCGTCGGCCCCGATCGGCGGCTCTACTTCTCGATCGGCGACCGCGGCTTCCACGTCGTGCAGGGCGAACGCACGCTCGCGTATCCGCACGAGGGCGCGGTGCTGCGCTGCGAGCTCGACGGCAGCCAGCTCGAGGTCGTGCACCGCGGTCTGCGCAACCCGCAGGAACTCGCATTCGACGCCAACGGCGACCTGTTCACCGGCGACAACAACAGCGACGGCGGCGACCGCGCCCGCCTGGTGCAGATCGTCGCCGGCGCCGACAGCGGCTGGCGGATCGGCTACCAGTGGCTCGCCGACCGCGGCACCTGGAACCGCGAGAAGCTGTGGGAACCGCGCCATCCGGGCCAGCCGGCATGGGTCCTGCCGCCGATCGCGAACTTCGCCGACGGCCCGTCGGGGCTCGCCTTCGATCCCGGCATCGGCCTGCCGGCGCGCTACCGCGGCTGCTTCTTCCTGTGCGACTTCCGCGGCGGCGCCAGCTACAGCGGCGTGCACGCGCTGCGCCTCGAGCGTTCGGGCGCGGGCTACCAGCTCGCCAGCACCGACAAGGTGATCTGGAACGTGCTCGCGACCGACGTCGACTTCGGCCCCGACGGCGCGATGTACGTGCTCGACTGGGTGTCGGGCTGGAACAAGACCGGCAAGGGCCGCATCTACCGCGTACGCAGCGAGCAGGCGGCAAACGACATGCTGGCGCGCAGCACCGCACAGTTGCTGGGCAGCGACCTGAAGGCGCGCGGCGCGCCGGCGCTGCAGCCGCTGCTCGCGCATGCCGACCGGCGCGTGCGGCAGCAGGCGCAGTTCGCGCTGTGCGATCTGGACGCGCGCGACGTGCTGGCGGCGACCGCCGCGAACCGCGACTCGGCGTTGGCCCGCCAACACGCGATCTGGGGCCTCGGCAGCCTCGGCCGGCGCGATGCCGCGGCGGTAGAGCCACTGCTGCCGCTGCTCGGTGATGGCGACCCCGACGTGCGCGCCGCCGTGGCGCGGGTGCTCGGCGACGTTCGCCTGCCGGCCGCGATCGCGCCGCTCGGCGAACGGTTGCGCGACGGCCATCCGCGCGTGCAGCGCGAGGCCGCGCTGGCGCTCGCTCGCTGCGGCGCCGCGGCCCGGGGCCAGACCCCGGCGGTGCTGGCGATGCTGCGCGCCAACGACGACCGCGATGCCGTGCTGCGGCACGCCGCGGTGTTCGCGCTGGCCGAACTCGGCGACCTGGAGACGCTGCTGGCCACCGCCGGCGATCCCCGCCCGGCGGTGCGCCGCGGGGTGCTGCTGGCGCTGGCGCGGCTGGGCTCGGCCGAGGTCGCGCGCTTCCTGCGCGACGCCGACGCCGAACTGCGCCTCGAAGCGGCGACCGCGATCCACGACGGCCCGATCCCCGCGGCGATGAAGCAGCTGGCACTCTGCGCCTACGACGACACTCCGGACGGCGAGATGTTCGACTGGCGCGCGATCAACGCCTGCCGCCGCACCGGCGAGTCCGAGGACGGTGAGGCGCTGGTGCATCTTGCGTCGCTGACGAACCATCCCGCCCGCACTCGCATCGAGGCGCTCGACGTGCTCGCCGAGTGGCTGACCCCGCACGGCCAGTGCCGCGTCACCGGTCTGTGGCGACCGGTCACGCACACCAAGGGGGAGATCGCGGCGCAGAACCTGCGTGGCTCGCTCGACGTGCTCTTGGCCGACGGCGTGACGGCGGCGGCGGCGGCGCGCGCGGCCGGTCAGCTGGGCCTGCGCGATGCGGCGCCGCTGCTCGTCGACGCGCTCGCCAACGGGGCGCTGCCGGTCGAGGCGCGGCTGCAGGCGCTCGAAGCGCTGGCCGCGCTCGAGACCCCGGAACTGACCCCGGCGCTGGCCTCGATCGACGCCGCAGCACCGGCGTCGCTGCGCCAGCGCGCGGTGGCGCTGCTCAGCAAGACCGATCCCGAGAAGGCCGTGCCGGTGCTGGCGACGCTGCTCACCAACGCGACGGTCGGCGAACAGCAGGCGGCGCTGCAGGCGCTCGGGGATCTCCGCAATCCGGCGTCGGCCGCGGAGCTGAAGCGCTGCCTGGACCGGCTGCAGCGCGGCGAACTCGCAGCCGCCCTGCAGCTCGACCTGTTCGAAGCGGTGGCGAAGCACGCCGACGACGTCGGGCTGCAATCGGCGCTGCTGGCGCGCCGCAGCGCCGACGCCGAGGCCGGGGAACTCGGTCCGTGGCTGGCCAGCCGCGAGGGCGGTGACGCCGACCGCGGCCGGCAGGTGTTCCACGATCACGAGGCCACGCGCTGCACGCGCTGTCACGCGCTGGGTGGCAGCGGCGGCAATGCCGGGCCCGCGCTCGACGACATCGGCAGCAAGCTCTCGCGCGATCAGTTGCTCGAGGCGCTGATCACGCCGAGCGCGCGCATCGCCGAGGGCTTCGGCACGACGACGATCGAGACCAGCGACGGCGCGATGCTGGTCGGCGTGGTCACCGGCGAACAGGACGGCAACCTGACGATCGTGCCGGCGGACGGCAAGCCGGTGCAGGTGCTGGTCAGCAAGATCCGGTCGCGCAAGCCGAACAGCGGCAGCGCGATGCCGGCGATGGGCGGACCGCTGGACCGGCGTCAGGTGCGCGACCTGATCGAGTTCCTGAGCCGCCGGCGCAAGCAGTGAGGCTGTGGGCAGGGTAGCGCTACTCGACGATGCGCAGATACTGCCCGGCCAGCACGTTGGTGCGTACCGACACCGCCCCACTCGGCCACCGCACGGTCACCGAGGTCGCGGTCTGGTTGCGGCCAAGGCCGAAGTGGATGCCGTGGTTCTGCGAGTAGCGGTGCATGCCACCGCCGTGCTCACGCACCTGCGTCACACCACCGGCCACGACCTCGACCCGGGCCCCGATACCCTCGCGATTCGACGCGGTGCCGACCAGCTCGATCGCCAACCACTGGTTCTGGTTGGCGGTCACGTTGCGCAACAGCTGGGCCGGGCCGTCGTCGGCGAACGCGCCGGGCGAACCGTTCCGGGAGAACAACGAAGCGGCGCCATTGACGAGGAACAGGTCGACGCGGCCGTCGCGGTCGTAGTCGAGGCTCACCGCCGAATCGCCGATGCCGTCGCCGCTGCCGACGGCCGCTCCGGCCGACACCGGCGTGAACAGGCCCTTGCCCTGGTTCTCGAGCAACACGTTGTCGGTGTTGTGGCTGTCGCGTGTGGTCAGCACGTAGAGGTCGAGATCCATGTCGTTGTCGAAGTCGGCGGCGACGACGCTGCGGCCGTGCAGCGTGCTCGGGATGCCGGCCGCGGCAGTGATGTCGACCAGCGATCCGCTGCCGCTCGACAACAGCCGGTCGCCGGCCGACATCGAGGTCGGCTGGAAACCGATCGGCACCGGCGCGCCGAGCGGCTGCGTGCAGATCGCACGCAGCATCTGTTCGGTCCACTGCGGCGCGCTGCAGCGCAGCTCCCACTCCCCGGCCGCCGGGTCGTAGCCGACCCAGATGCCGAGGTCGACGCCCGGGTTGTGCGGCGCGATGCCGTGGAACGCCGGCGACGACGAATCGAGCAGGGCCCCGTTCCAGGTCGGATGCAGGCCCTGGGCGCCGAAGAACACCGAGCTGACCGGGATGTTCGGGCCGACCCAGTCGAGCCACACGTAGCTGCCGGGCGGCACGGCGAAGCGAACCCCGTGCTCCTGGCCGACGACGATGGCGCGGAACTCCACCGTCAGCGGGCCATCGCGGTGGCACGACGAGCGCACCGTGTCGCGCGCCGCGTAGAGCTCGTTCTCGCCGTCCCCGGTCAGATCGGCGATCACGAAATCGAGCGCGGTCAGCAGCGGCGGCAGACCGATCGACGGCCCGAGGTCGGTCACCGCACCCGGCCCCATCGCGAACGCGCGCGGCGGCCAACCGTCGAACAGCACGTCGAGCACCCGATCGCCGTCGAGGTCACCGAGCACGCCGAACTCCGTGCCCGCACTGCGCAGCAACGGCTGGATGCCGCCGACGTCGGTGAAGGTGCCGTTCTGCTGGCGATAGAGCGAGGGCGGGAACTGCTGGTCCGGCCGCAGCGCGCTGGTCAGGAACACGTCGAGCAGGCCATCGCGGTCGTAGTCGACGGCGATCGGCGTGCGCGCCCGCATCGGCGGCACATCGAGGCCGATGCCGGCGGCCACGTCGACGAACCAGCCACCGACCCGGCGATAGACGAGCTTCGGCGCGGCCCCCAGACCGAAGTTGGCGCCGCGCATCACGATCAGCTCCTGCGCGCCGTCGCCATCGAGGTCGACCCATTGGGCGCCGTGGAGGTCGCCGGACGGCGGCGGCACCATGAAGGCGGCGACGTCGAGGAAGGCGATCCCCTTGTAGTTGAGCCAGAGCCGCGGGTGCGCCGACCAGTGGCCGCCGGTGAACACGTCGGGCCAGCCGTCGCCGTTGACGTCACCGACCGAGGCCCCGAACGAGAGCCCGCGGTCGTCGATGCCGACCGCGGCGCTGATGTCCGTGAACGCGATCGCGCCCTGCGCCGGCGCCGACGTCGCCAACACGGCAAGCAGGCAAGCGGAGCGGTAGCAGGCACGTCGCGAAGACCTGCGGGCGTGGCGGAG
>JALORC010000258.1 GCA_025459175.1 Planctomycetota bacterium
GTGATGCGACAGGTCGCGGCCCGCGCGGTGTGGACGGCTGTCAGCCCGGCCCAACGCGGTCGCGGACGTCGACGGGAGCCTCGCCTGCCGAAATGCGCCGGGCAGTCGAGGCATTCAAGGGAAAACCGGGGCCGGACAGCGAAAGGGGGTGCCATGCACCCCCCTTCGGCCTGGATGACGGCCCGGGCGCGGATTCTACCCGCGGCCCGGACCGGCGCTGCTGCGGTGCCGGCTACTGCCGGTCCTGCGGCCGGATGATGATGAAGTTGCTCTGCTCGCCGCGGCGCACGAGCAGCACGACGTTGCGCTTCGGATCGAGCTTGCCGACGAAGTCGTTGAACTGCCGCGCGTTCTGCACCTCGACGTTGTTGACCGCGAGGATCAGGTCGCCCTGGCGCAGCCCGACCCGGGCGGCGGCGCCGTCGACCGCGTCGACCTGCACCGCACTGCGCACCCGCATTTCCTTCAGGCGATCGGCCGGCACGTCGGACACGGTCAGCCCGAGCGCGTTGGCCTGCGCGCCGTTGCGGGGAGTCGGCTGGTCCGGACGGCGCGCGGTCGTCTCCGGCTCCATCTCGGCCACGGTGATCGGCAGATCGACCGCCTTGCCCTTGCGCCAGACCTGCAACTGCACCCGGCTGCCGGGCTTGGTGCCGCCCACCAGGCGCGGCAGATCGCTTTCGCGCTCGATCGGCTTGCCGTCGAAGCGCAGGATCACGTCGCCCGCCTCCACGCCGGCCTTCTCGGCCGGTGTCCCGGCTTCGACGCGCGACACCAGCGCCCCTTGCGGCTTGGCCAGCCCGATCGCCTCGGCCACCTCGCGCGTGACCGGCCCGATCTGCACGCCGATGCGGCCGCGTGTGACGCGGCCGGTGGCCCGCAGCTGATCGCCGACGCGCATCGCCTCGTCGATCGGGATCGCGAACGAAATGCCGGCAAACGCACCCGAGGTGGTGAAGATCTGCGAATTGATGCCGACCACCTCGCCGCGCATGTTGATCAGCGGCCCGCCCGAATTGCCGGGGTTGACCGCGACGTCGGTCTGGATGAACGGCAGGAACTCGCCGGTCTCGCGCGCCTTGGCGCTGACGATGCCGGCGGTGACGGTGTTGTCGAGCCCGAACGGCGAGCCGATGGCGATCACCCATTCGCCGACGCGCAGGCGGTTGGGGTCGCCCACGCGCACGAACGGCAGGCCGCTGGCCTCGATCTTCACGATCGCGACGTCGGTCCGGCGGTCGGCGCCGATCAGCTTGGCCTTGAACTCGCGGCGGTCGGTCAGCGTCACCGTGATGTCGTCGGCGCCCTGCACGACGTGGGCATTGGTCATCACGTAGCCATCGCCGCTCAGGATGAAGCCCGAGCCGACACCGCGCGGCACCTCGCGCTCGCGCGGGCCGCGCTGGCCAGGACCCGGCCGCTGCTGCGGGCCGGGCTGCGGAAAGAAGCGGCGGAAGAACTCGAAGAACGGGTCGTTCTCGTCCATCTCCGGAATCGGCGGCACGTTGCCGCCGCCCCCCGCCGGGCCGCCGACGCGGGCACTGGTGCGGATGTTGACCACCACCGGGCCGAGACGGTCGACCAGATCGGCAAAGTCGGGCAAGGCGGCTGACGGCGTCGCCGTTGCAGGTTGCGCCTGCGGCGCGCCCACGGGCACGGCCGCCAGCAGCGCAGCCGCCAGCAGCGCACAGAGCAGGGATCGCTTGCCGGGATTCATCATCGTCATGTCCTGGGAGTGATTGTTGTTGGGCGGAGCAAGAAAGACGCCGATGCGGCGCGGGCCGCCGCGACGCGGCGCAGCGGCACGAAGCGGAGCCTAGCGCGGTCGGGCCGACTCCCCGGCCGCCGACGCAGCGCGCCCGGCGTCGGCCGGCGCCACCGACAGCGCGACCGACCGCACGGTGCCCGGTGGCACTTCGCCGATCACTGTCACCAGCGCATCGCCCACGCGTCGCGTGAAGCCGCTGACCGGCCCCTGGCTGTGGGTCAGTTCGTGCGCCAGCATCGATCCGGCGCCCGGCTCGATGAACACCGACAGGCTGGCCAGCCCGTCGCTGTAGACGACCTGCAGCGCCGGCCGATCGGCCTCAGCGCCCATCTTGCGCTCGACGCTGCGCAGCTTGCGGAAGCCGTCGGGCGCGGTGACACGCCAGCCGGTCTTGTCCAGGTCGACCGGTTGCGGTTCGACGCTGCGCTCGATGGTCCAGCCTTCGGTCGACCACGAGGGCTTGAGCTGGCTGCGTTCGAGGCGCTCGCCGATGCGCAGGTCGACGAAGGCCATGTGCTCGAGCGGCTCCTGCCGTTCGTTCAGCGTCTGCGCCTTCAGCAGCAACGCGGTGGCGCGGTCGGCGCACAGCCAGTGGCCGTAGCGCAGGCTGTCGCGCGGCTCCAGGACCAGCACCCGGCACTCCAGTCCGGCCACCCGCTCGATGCCACCGACCACCAGCTTGTAGCGCTGCAGGATCTCGGCCGGTGCCCCGGCGCCGAGGGCCGGGAAGCTCTCCTGCTCAGGCCGCCGTTCGAAACGCACGCGGCGCGAATCGGGATACAGGCACTGCACCTCGGCGCCGCGCCGCACGTACTCGCGACGTTTGCCGTCGAGCAGCTGCAGCCGCTCGTGCGACACGCTGCCGTCGAAGAAGTGCACCACGCGGGAGGACTGCACCGCGCCGGCGCGGTGGTACACGATGGTGCCGGTGTAGCTGAGCCGCTCGGCTGCGCTCTGGATCGCCTGCAGCCACTGCGCCTCGGTGCGTTCGGGCGGCTCGCTCGCCGCACGCGCGGCAGAACCCTGTGCCCAGGCCGACGCCGCGGATACGAGGCCGAGCGCGACGATGGCCGACGGAACCCGGCGCAGGCAGCGCGCCGCCTTGCTCGTTACCCGCATCGACGCTGCTGCCCTATCTGCCGCTGCGGCCGTCGGCCGTACCCTGCCGCAGGTACGGGCTGGTGCGGGGCAGCCCGAGGCTGCCGCTCATCTGGCTATGCGCCGAGATGTAGGCATCGAAGTTGACGGTCTGCACGCCGGACATGGGCAGGCCGCGCGCGGTCGCCGACACCGGCACCGTCTGCACCATCGAGCCGCTCGGCTGCGACGCGCCCTGCACCCGCGCGACCTCGAACCCGCTGCTGCCGTCAGTGCCGCGAAGCATCGGTACGGCGACGAAGGCCATCACCGCCATTGCGGCCGCGGCGGCGGCGCCCGGCAGCATCAGCCGTCGCACCGTGCGGTGCGGATTGCCGTGCAGTGCGCGCGGCGCGACGATCGCCGGCTCGTCGGCGATCGCCGCCGACAACCGCGCCGAGAAGCCGCCGGCATGCAGCGCAGCGACTTCCGACGAGCGCAGCGCATCGCCGGCCATGTGCCACAGCGCCCAGTCCTGGCGCGCACGCTCGTCGGCGCACAGCGCGGACAGCGCGGTCGCGTCGTCTTCACCGTCCATCAGGCAGGAGATCCGCTCGCGCAGGCTGGCGTCGGCGTCCAGTCGTTCCAGGGG
>JALORC010000191.1 GCA_025459175.1 Planctomycetota bacterium
CGATCGAGGTCGACGCGCAGCTCGCCTTCCTTCAGGTCACGGCCACGAATGCGCTGCAGCTGACGATCGGCACCTGGTGACGCCCTGCGTCAGGTGCCGGCGACGTTGTCAGCGCGCACGGCGTCGCTGCCGACCACCCCGCCGTCGCACAACTCCACCAGACGTGACTCCGCAACCGCCGGCCGCGCTGCGTGACGGCACAGCTTCTCCAGCTTCTCGCGATCCCCGAGCCGACACCCACGCGCCGACATGCATCGAGAACCCGTCCATCGCCGCGCACAGCGGCCCCCTCACCAGCGGCTCCCAGCGACCATCCCGGTGGCTGGGGTGTTCAGCCGGGGGAGCGGGCTGTACCGTTGCGCGGAACGAGGTGTTTCGCGTGGCTCCAAGGTGTCAGGATGATGGACGGAAAGTGCGACGGACTGGGTTTTGGATCAGTGACCGTACGTAACAGAGCCTGAAACATGGGGTGGATTATAGTAAGACAAAAATGGGGGCGTTGGCTGGCGGCAGGGTGCGTGTTGGTGGTGGTTCTAGCGATGTGCCCGGGGCGTGTCGGAACGGACCAAGAAGCGGTAGACCTGCGCAAGCGATTGACATTGAATAAACTGTTGTCTTGCATGAAGACCATAGGATTCGAAGTGGGGCGAGGTAAGCCTCCGAGTAAAGATGAGTTGATCGATGCTTGGGGGATGTCCATGCAGATAGAGCTGCAAGGGGATGAGGTCGTGGTGAAAAGTGCGGGCGAGGACAAGACATGGGGAACTCGCGACGATCTAGAGGTGGCATGCAAGCGGTAGCTGTCTTCGATCAAGACGATCTCCGTCGCCTGACAGAGGCGATTCCGTCATGTTGACCTGCTGACCTCGCCCGACCATGCCAACCTCGAACGCGATCTGCTCGTCGACTGTCATGTCTCCGTGCACGTAGCGCGCGATGTTGTCCTGGTCGGTGCTGTGCTTCGGCATCGTCATGGCGGCCTGTTTCCCGGCCGGCCAGGCAGCCCGGCGGGTGCTCGGGTTGCCGCGGTGTCGGCTCACGGCTCACGAAGGTCGCGCTGCAAGTGCTCCCCCGCCGCGAGCACGAACGGTTCGCCCCGCCACGACGCCACGTCGTCGGACGACACGACCGCGAGCCGCCAAGTTCCAGGCGGCACGTCGACGAGGCGGAAGCGGCCGTGGCGATCGGTGATCGCGGGCCGCCACCACCGTTGCGGTTCTGGCTGGCCGGCCTCGCCCGCAACGCAGGCCACCGTCACCGTGCGCCCGGGCAAAGTGCCCCCCGCAGCATCACGCACTACGCCGCACACCTCGCCGAGCGGCGGCAACACCAGCACCGGCACGTCGACGACTCCACCTTCGCGCAGCAGGAACTCCTCGCTGCGCCCCGCGGACTGTTCCTGAACGCGAATCGACACGGCCGCGCCGAGCCGCGCATTGCGCCGAGCAAACACGAATGACCCGTCGGCCGCGACCGGCACCACGGCCAGTTGCGAGGTGTGTTCGCGGTCGCTCGTCGGCCACCATCGCACCTCGAGCACGACGTGGTGGCCGACCGCCGGCGCGCCGTCGTGGTGCACGCATCGACCCCGCACCACCGCCGCCGGCACCGTCGACAGCCGCAGCGGCCCGCGCAGCGGCAGTTCGGCGAGGAACGCCGTGCGACACCTCGGCGACCGGTAGTGGTCGGTGTTCCATGGATCGAGCACCCGATCGTCGGCATCGAGTTCGAACGAGAAAGGATCGCCGTCGACCAGCGGCAGCGCGGTCCGGAACCGCCCGTCGGCATCGGCGACCACGACGCCACCTGCGCTGCGATTGCTGCTCGTCCGCAGCACCGCGCCACCGAGGGGCGCGCCCGTTTCGTCGACGACCACACCTTCGATCTCGCGCAACTCCTCGGGCTGCATCGACACGTCCCAAGACCACATGCCCGGCAACGCATGCTCGGGCCAGTAGCCGTGGTCCATACGATGCACGAGCCCCGGGATCTGCACCTGCGGGTTGTAGTAGGCGATGTCGCCGGGCAGCCCCGCGGCGATCCACTCGCCGTGGGTGTCGAGTCCACCGGCCAGCCATGCGTGCGGGATGCGGTGGTCGTCGCATTGGAACGAACAACGCGCCTGCGCCCACTGCTCGGGTTGCACCCCATGCACGCGAATGCGGATCCACCGTTCGCGCGCCGGCGGCAGCACCAGCGAACACTCGGCGTCGCCGCGCACATCGACGATCGTTCGCATCAGCTGCCGCCCCGAGATCCAAGCGAGCACGAGCACGCGCCCGAGCGGCACGTGGCCGAGCTCGACGCTGCCGTCGACCGCGGTACGCGCCTCGACGGCCTGGCCTGCATTGTCGACGTGCCGTGCCACGACCGGAACGCCGCCGAGTGGGCTGCCGTGTTCGTCGGTGACCCGCGCGCGCAGCGTCGCACCGTCGACGAGGCACAGGACAACGGGGTGCCGTTCCGCCTCGACGACATCGACCGCGAGTGCCATGGCCGACGCGCTCGCGTGCACCAGCAGCGGTGGCCCGTCGCCCGCCGATGGCGCGAGCGAGGCCGAGCGGAACACGAACGCCCCCCTGGCCTCGCTCTTCGTGTCCGCCACCACCTCGTCGCCGCGCCGCAGCTGCACGACGGCCCCGGCGATCGGCGCCCCGAGGCAGTCGACGACGGTGCCGTGGATGGACTCCGGCTCACGCATGCGGCGCATGCTCGCCGCGCGGCGGCTGCGCCACCAGATCCCGAGCCCCATTCGCTCGTGCGCGAACCTAGTCCGATCTGACGATCGGCAAGTCCCCACTCACCCTGAAGATCGCCGAGTGCAGCCTCGCTGACATGACCAAGTCGTGGTCCGGGTGTAGGAAATGCAAGCTGCGGTGGACTGGGTCCCTGTTGCTCTACATGTTGACCTACTTCGACTTCGCAAGCATCGGAGTGTTGGCGTGGTGGGTAGCAGCGCGATCGTGCCGGCATATGGCCGGTTTCGAGGCCCGAACACGTCAGCAGTGCTTGCCGTGAAGCGCTGCTGATCGCTAGCCTTGGTCCAGACATGTCTCGTCCGGTCCTTCCCGAGGGTTGGTTCTACCCAACCGCCGATGAGGCGGCGGCTCTTCTGCAAGAGCTTCTCCGCGAGCTGCCGCCTGGGCATCTCCTTGACGACGTTCGAGTAGAGACGTTCGCGCACCGCCGCGGGGCAACCGACGACGTCCTCTTTCGTCACCTCGACACCACTGACCGCGTCACCGTCATTCACCTAACGTGGCTAGGGCGTACGGAGATTCATCTCGACCATCCTGGCGTTGAGTTCGATGGCACCCTGGCCGACTTTGTCGCAGAAGAAGAGCGTCGTTGGGGGTTGAAGCGGCCGCTCGTGTAGGTGGTTGCTTCACCTGATCTTTGCGGGCGACCAAGACTTCCAACCCAGCATTCAGAACCCAGGCTTGCGATGCAGACGCGCAAATGCGAACACCCGGGTCGCATCGGGTTCGACGCGATAGTTTCGGGACGTGCGCGCCAGACGCGGCTCGCTCGTTGGCAGCCCGCGGCAGAGTCTTCTACCGCCGCGGCACATACCAGCACGAGCCGTGCTGCTGCATGCCGATGTGCGGGTAGTAGCTGGCCGCCGTCGGCGCCGCGAGCAGGATGTGCGAGGTGTGGAAGCCACCCGCCGCGTCGTGTTGGCGGCGGCGATCGTCGAGTCGCAGGTGCAGGACGCGGCTCGCGCGGCCGGCACCGACAAGCGCGGCAGCGGCATCGTGGTCCGGCGCGCCGACCTCGGCCTCACCACGCTCGCGAACGTCGCGCCGGCCGACCGCGGACCGTCGCCGCGTCAGGTCGCGGGGCATGGCGAACTCGATGCCAGGCTCGAGCGCGCGCTGTTCCACAAGGCGCTCGCCGAACTGCGGCAGCGGCTCGAACTGCCGCGCGACGACCGGGTCGAGTGACGGCAGCGCGCGCACGGGTCAGCGCCCGATCGACTCGACGACCACGTTGGAGAAGTGTGCGTCCCACTCGTGGCCCAAGGGCACGAACAGCGCCTGCGTCGCGACCTGCAGGCCGAGGATCGCCGGCAGTGCCGGCACCGAATGCACGACTTCGACGGCGGTGTCGGCATCGGGCACGATCGCGAGGTCGACGGCCAGCAACTGCGCGGGATCGAGCGCCAGCAGGCCGCGGGCGACGGCGGGCACCGGCACGCGCTGCGGCAGCAGCGCCGCGCTGACGCCGACCCAGACCGCAGTCGCGGCGGTGCCGTTGACGGCGCGCGCCTGGATGCGGAGCGGCTGGCCGAGCCGCGGCTGTGAGGCGAGGCGCAGGTCGCGGTGCAGGTTCACCACCAGTCCCTGATGGAAGACCGAGAACTGCCCGCCGGCGAGGACCGGCAGGACGCCGACCGCCAGGTCGAGGTCACCATCGCCGTCGTGATCGAAGGGCAGCAACGTGATGGGGCCCGTCGCCCCCCCGAAGCCGGTGGTCCACGGCAGCTGCTGGTCGCCGATCGTCAGGAAGGCGCCTTGGTTGTCCCACAGGTCGACGAGCGTGCCGTCGCCGGTCCAGTCGACGACGTGCGTGCCGCGCGGACCCAACTGTGCGGTGAAGGTGCCGTTGCCGGAGTTGGTGTAGATGCGTGCGTCGAGGCCCAGGAAGGTCGGGCGCTGCTGCGCGAAATCGAGATCGCCGTCGCCGTCGAAGTCAGCGACCGCGAGGCCGTAGGCGTTGGGGTCGGCGGGGATCCTCTGCGCGGTCACGTCGGTGAAGCTGCCGTTGCCGTTGTTGGTGAAGAACACCGCTGACGGCGTCGAGTGGTAGCCACTTTCGGTGCCCGACAGCACGTCGAGGTCGCCGTCGCCGTCGAAATCGCGCAGCGCGAGCATGCCGCACTGGTGCAGCAGCGTCGGCATCTGCGTCGCGGCGTCGGCGAACACCAGGTTGCCGTCGTTGCGCAGCAGGATCAGGCGCACCCCGGTGTTGTCGAAGTCCGGCGAGCGGCCGCCGAGCACGAGGTCGAGATCGCCGTCGCCGTCGACGTCGCCAGCGGCGCAGGCCGTGCCGACGGTGAAGGTGCTCGGTGGCAGGGCAACGCCGGTGAAGCTGCCGTTGCCGTCGTTGCGGCACAGGCGCGGCACCAGCCCCGACGCGGGCATGCCGCGGCCGGGGCCGTCGGTCAGGAACAGATCGAGGTCGCCGTCGCCGTCGAAGTCGCGCAGCAGGCCCGGGCCGTTGATCGGCAAGAACGAGAAGCCGGTGGCCGGCGGCAGCGCCGGGCCCGGCACGTAGCGGCCGTCACTGCCCTGCAGCCACAACCCGCCGAACACGAGATCGGCGTCGCCGTCGCCGTCGACGTCGCCGGCCGCGGCCGGGGTGCCGTCGTATTGCAGACGCGGGAACAGCGTCTTGGTCGCCTCGACGAAGCGCGGGCCCGGCGCGCTGCCGGCGTCGAGGTAGAGCCGCGGCGGGATGCCGACCGTGGTCGACGAGGTGCTGCGGCCCTCGGCGCCGCCGGTGATGCAGTCGACATCGCCGTCGCCGTCGACGTCGAACCAGGCCGCGGCGGCCCAGACGTAGTCCACCGCGGTCGGTACCTGCGCCTCGAACCACGCGGCGGCGACGTCGGTGAACACGAAGTCGCCGCCGTGGCGGAGCACGACGGGACGGCAGTGGGTGTCGAGGGACAACAGCTCGCGATAGCCGTCGCCGTCGAGGTCGATCGCATGCTGCGGTGTGCGCCACGGCTGCTGCGTGAGCAGCGGCACCGAGCCCACGGCGGTGAAGTTGCCGCTGCCGTCGTTGCGCCGCGTGCGCTGCGTGCCGTCGAAGCCGATCAGGTCGATGTCGCCGTCGCCATCGAGGTCGCCGGCGAAGCTGACTCCGAACGGCAGTGTCGAGGACGTGAAGGTGCCGTTGCCGACGCCGCGGTGGAAGTTGATGCCATCGACGATGTCGAGCACGCCATCGCCGTCGATGTCGCACAAGAACCCGAAGCCCGGGATGACTGCCGTCTGGTCGCTGAAGACGCCGCCGCCGTCGTTGCGCAGGTAGAGCGGCGGCGAGCCGGCGATCAGGAAGTCGATGTCGCCATCGCCGTCCAGGTCGCCGGCGTCGAGGTGCGAGGCGAAGGTCTGCGCCGGCGGCATCGTGCCATACGGCGCGAAGTTGCCAGTGCCATCGTTCCGCAGCAGGATGCACGGCCGACCCGAGCCATAGGCGGTGCCGCCGCCGCAGAAGAACAGGTCGAGATCGCCATCGCCGTCGATGTCGACCATGGCGACGAGCGAGCTGCGGACCGGCGCGACCGACAGCTGGACGGCCGGCGCGAACACGCCGTCGCCGCGGTTGCGGAACAGCAGCGGTGCACCGCGGTTCTCGGCGACGACGAGGTCGAGATCGCCATCCGCGTCGACATCGCCAGCCGCGAAGTCGTTGCTCTCGATCGGCCAGAGCGATGCTGGGTCGGTGGCCGGCAGGTGGCGGGTCGGGTAGGTGTCGACACGGATCTGGGCGCCGACACCGGCGGCCAGCAGGACAGCGGTCGCGGCGGAGCAGGCGCGCTGGAGCAGCTTGGGATCTGGTTGCATGGCGTTAGGGCCGGTCCGGGCGGGGCCGAGGACTGGTGGGCGATGGACGCCAGGGCTGGCGTCGGGCGAAACCAGAATCGCAGAGCCGACCGCGCGCCAGGATAGCGGCCGTAGGGCGGCGGTGGCGGCCTTGGAGCGTGCCGGCCTCCACCGCGGGGCCGGCGGCCCGACCGAGGCGTCGCGTGATTCCCGTGGCGCGGATACCGAGCATCTCCGGGGTCGTCGACTGCCGCGGAATGCTGGCGCCGGCGAGCGGCAGTCCTGCGTTCCGTCGGCAGCAGGAGGAGCGCCGGTTGCGGGCGTGGCTGCGGGTTCCGCACGGACGAATCAGCCAGCACACCAGAGCGAAGACCGCCGCGGCCACTGCCGCCATGCGAGCAACTGCGCGACCATGATCGACCGGACCCAGCGGATGTTCGTCGTGTTCTACCGCCGCGGCACGAACCAGCACGAGCCGTGCTGCTGCATGCCGATGTGCGGGTAGTAGGAAGCCGCCGTCGGCGCCGCCAGCAGGATCAGCGACGTGTGGAAGCCACCAGCGGCATGCGTGCGCAGCACCAGCTCCTTGCCGATGCCGCGCCGCTGGAACGCGCGGTCGACGGCCAGATC
>JALORC010000103.1 GCA_025459175.1 Planctomycetota bacterium
GTCGGCACCGGCTCGCTCCGCATCGATCCAGCCATTCCGGTGACCGGCGCGGTGGCCGCGTCGCTGCAGGTCACGATCACGCCGAACGTGCGGCTGACTTCGAACGTGCCGACGCTCGGTGGGCCCGCTGCCGCCACCTGCTCGGCAGCGAGCGGCTCGCTGGTCGCGGTGGCGCTCGGACCGCCGGCGCCGGCGTCGCCTCTGCCCGGCCTCATCGATCCGCTGTGGATCGGCGCCCCGACCAGCTTCGTCGTCGACTTCGGTATGACGAATGCTGCCGGCGAGTTCGCCGTCGTCGTGCCGGTGCCGGGACAGCCTGGGCTGCGCGGGCTCGCACTTGTCTGGCAGGCGGCCCAGATCGGTCCGGCCGGTGTCGACAGGCTGTCCAACCCGAGTGCGACGCTGGTCCGCTGATCGGCGGAGGTTGGCCACGCTCGACGATCGATGCCTGAAAGCATGCACTCGGAGTGCAAGAGTTCGGCCATCACCGCCAGGGGCCTAGACCAACCGGAGTTGCGTGCAGACCACGGTCGCCATCCGTCGGCCTTGCTGGTTGGGTTGCGCCAGTGCGAGCACGGCCCCGCTGGCACCGTCGAGCGTGTGCGTGCGGCCCTGCGTCGACGACACCAGCAGGGCGTTCTGGCCGTCGCCGGTCAGGTCGGGGAGTAGCGCGGCTGGGGATGGCCATGGGAACGGGGCGGCGGAAGGACTGTCGATGGAGGTGCTTGCGCCATCACCACGCTTCCCGACAATCCCCGACCGCGCCTGACACGACTTCTTCGTACGCGCCCAGCTCGTGACCCGATCCGCCGATCCCGACGATGCCCAGGGTCGTGAGCCCCTGGTGACCAAGGTCTACGACGAGCTGCGTCGCATCGCCCGCGGCCAGATGGCGCGCATGCCGGCGGGCCACACGCTGCAGGCGACCGCGCTGGTGCACGAGGCCTGGCTGAAGCTGTCGGCCGCCGACCAGCAGCTGCGGCGCGAGCAGTTCGCGGTGGCGGCGGCTCGCGCGATGCGCGACGTACTGATCGATCGGATTCGTGCGCGCACCGCCCAGAAGCGCGGCGGCGGGCGCCCCCATGCCGACGTGCACGACGACGAGCCGGCCGTGCAGCCGGCGCTGCCGATCGCGGACCTGATGTCGCTGGATGCCGCACTGCGCGAGCTGCAGCAGGAGCATCCGGACGCGGCCGAACTGGTGCTGCGGCGGTTCTTCGCCGGCGACTCGATGGAGGAGATCGCGGCCCAGCAGGGGGTCGACGTGCGCACCATCTATCGCACGTGGCGCTTCGCCCGCGCTTTCCTGGTCCAGCGGCTGGGGGACGACGCGTTGCCGGAGTCGCCGTGAGCGGCAGTCGCCTGATGCAGCTGTTCGATGCCGCCGTCGAGCTGTCGCCGGCGGCGCGGGCCGAGTACCTGGCGCGCGAGTGCGGCGCCGACACGGCGCTGCGGGCCCGCGTCGAGGCGCTGCTGGCCGCCGACCGCACGCCGGCCGCGGACGCGTTCGACGAACTGGTCGCGCCGTCGACGGCGCGGCTGGCGCCCGGCACCGTCGTCGCCGGGCGCTATCGCATCGTCGCGGTGCGTGGCGAAGGCGGCATGGGCATCGTCTACGAAGCCGAGCAGGCGGAGCCACGCCGGCGCGTGGCGCTGAAGTGCCTGCGGCCCGGCACGCATCCGCCGGCGGCGCTGCAGCGCTTCGCGCGCGAGGTCGAACTGATGGCGCGGCTGCGCCATCCAGGCATCGCGCAGGTCCACGAAGCCGGCCTCGTCGACGAGCGCACGCAGCAGCCGTTCTTCGCGATGGAGTTCGTCGACGGCGCGCCGTTGCTCGAGGCGCTCGCCGGCGAGTCGACCGCGACCCGCCTCGAGGTGTTCCTCGATGTCTGCGAGGCGGTGCAGCACGCGCACGGGCTCGGCATCGTGCACCGCGACCTGAAGCCGTCCAACCTGCTGGTCGAACGGGTCGGAGACCGCTGGCAGCCGAAGGTGCTCGACTTCGGCATCGCGCGGGTGCTCGCCGACGACGGCGACCTGACGCGCACGCACGAGATCGTCGGCACCCTGGCCTACCTCGGGCCGGAGCAGTTCGCGGCCCGCGCCACCGCGTCGACACGCAGCGACGTCTGGGCGCTGGGCGTCACGCTCTACCAGCTGCTCGCCGGCCGTCTGCCGCTGGCGATCGAGGGTCTGCCGCTGGCGGTCGCCGCGCAGCGGATCGCCACCGACGAGCCGGTCCGGATCGATCGGCTGGTGCCGGCGTTGCGCGGCGATCTCGCGACCATCGTGCACAAGGCGCTCGCGAAGGAGCCTGCGCGCCGCTACGCGAACGCCGGCGAACTCGCTGCCGATCTGCGGCGGCAGCTGCGCCACGAACCGATCACGGCGCGGCCGCCGAGCGCGTTCTACCAGGCCTCGCGGTTCGCTCGCCGCCACCGCGGCCTGGTAGGCGGCGTCGTGGTGGCGTTCCTCGCGTTGGCAGTCGCGTTGGCGTGGTCGTTGCGGGTCGCGCGCGACGAGGAGCGGCAGCGCGTGGCCGCCGAGCGCCTCGCCACCGACCTGCGGCAGCTGGTGCGCGACGTGGTGTTCGACGTCGACGAACAGTTGGTGAAGCTGCCGGCGGCGACCGCGGCCCGCCGCGTGCTGGTCGATGCCGGACGCCGCTACGCGGAGCAGTTGCTCGAACGGGCTGCCGCCGATCCGGGGTTGTGGTTCGAGGTCGGGGTCGTGCTCGACCGGCTGGCGGCGATCGAGGGTGTGCCGGGCGCGGCCAACCTCGGCGACGGTGCCGCCGCCGAGACCCTGCTGCGCCGCGGTCTCGAACTGCTGGCGAAGGCGCGCGCCGCCGGTCTGCGCAACCCGACGCTGCGCGAGGCGATCGTCGACGGCAGCCGCGATCTCGCCGAGGTGCTGCGCGTGCGCGGCCAGGTCGCCGATGCGATCGTGGTGCTGACCGATCTCGAGCCGGTGATCGCCGAACAGGCGGCGTCGTTCGGCGATGCGGCGGCGGCGAAGCTGCGCAGCATGGTGCGGCCGACGTTGGCGCGGCTGCGGTTGGCGGCCGGGGACCGACAGGCGGCGCAGCGCGATTTCGAACTGCATCGCGACGAACTGCAGCAGCGTCTCGCTGCCGGGGAGCGTTCGGTGTTGCGTTCGTTGTCGTTGGTCGAGGAGCAGCTCGGCGACCTGCTGGTCGCGGCGCGGGATGTCGATGGTGCCGCCCAGTGCTTCCGACAGGCGCTGGCCCACGCCGAGGCGGCCGTCACCGAGGGTGGTACGCCGAAGGATCGTGAGCAGCTGGCGCTCGCGTTGCAGGCGCAGGCCAACTTCCTGACTCGCGTCGAGGGGGCGGCGGCAGCGATGCCGCTGCTCGAGCGGGCGCGGACCTTGTTCGCGGACCCGGCGTTGGTCGATCCGGCCAACGTGCAACTCGGCCGCACCGCGGCGCTGATCGATTTCCAGCTCGGCGACGCGTACCTCAAGGCGGGAGATCACGCTGCCGCGAAGCCGCGGGCGCAGGCGTTCTTGGAGCGCACGCAGGCGATGCGCCGGCAGGCGCCGGACTATCGGAGTCTCGCTCGCGACCTCGGCATCGCGCACGAGCTGCTCGGTCGACTCGCCGTCGCCGACCGCGACGAGGCGGCGCTCGAACGCGAGTTCGCGGCGGCGCTGGCGGTGATGGAGGAACGGTTGCGGGCGCAACCGGGCAGCGTGCCGGATCGCCTCGACCTCGCGCGCACGCACGGCCAGCTCGCCATGTCGCGCAACACCCTCGCCAACGCGATGGACGACGATGCCGAACGGGCGCGGCTGTATCTCGCGGCCGCGGCCGCACTGACGGCGAAGATCGAGGTGCTGCAGTCGGTCGAGCGGGACGGCAAGCTGCCGCCCGACATGCAGAAGCAGCTCGAGAACGCGCTGGTGTCGAGCGAGCAGCTGCGCACGGCGGCAGCGGCGCTGCAACGCTGACCGGCGCGGGCCTGCGCCACCGGCCGTGGGGAGGTCTACGCGCGATCTGTCGCGGGCGCGACCTCGACCACCCAGCTCCCGCCGTCCTCGCGCAGCGTGAACTTCACCGGCAGGAAGCGCTCGATGACCTCCGCGTTGGTGCGCGTGTGCAGGCTCGGCGCCACGGTGCGGAACGCGCCGCCGCCGGCGAGCGCCATCGGCAGCAGCAGTTGGTCGGCGAGATGCGGACCGACCGGCACGTTCGCGGCGAGCAGGTCCTTCGCCTCTTGTGCCGCGCGTTCCGCCACCGTCTCGGCGGTGACGTTGCGTTCGCCGAGTTCGGTGACGACCTCGGTGGTCGCACCGAGCTCGAGCATCACCATGACTGCGTTGCCGGGGCCGGGCGACTGCACTTCGTCGATGCGCACCGCGTCGGCGCGCAGGTCGAGCGCGCGCCGTAGCGTGAACAGCTCGCGATCGCCGACGTTCGCGGGGATGCGCGACAACACGATGCGGGCGTGCACGATCGGTCGCTGCGGCACCTGCAGCAGTTCGATCGTCTGCCAGCGCGCCGGCGCGACCTTCGCGTGCAGCTGACCGCCGCCGGCCGGATAGAAGCCGGCGACCGGGCAGAGCAGTTCGAGCTCCGCCCCCATGCGGCGCATCAACGGCGCGAACGCGCGCTGCAGGAAGTCGAACGACGGCGCCAGCGGGTTGTGGGTGCCACCCTGCAGCTCGACCGTCGACGGCCCGTCGGCCGCCCACAGTCCGGGCAGGATCGTCTGCAGCACCAGCGTGGTGCTGCCGGCGGTGCCGATCGAGAACCGGTAGTTGCCGGCGCGCACGGTGCGCGGCTTGAACGCGAGCCGCTGCGAGCCGAGCTCGGCGCCCTCGACGCTCGCGCCACCGACCTCGGCCGCCGCCAGCACCGCGGTCAGGTGCTGGCGCTTCAGGCCCGGCTTCTCGCGGCCGGCGCGGATCCGTTCGATGACGAACGACTGCCCGGTGGCCAGCGACAAGCCGAGCGCGCTGCGCAGCACCTGGCCGCCGCCTTCGCCCATCGATCCGTCCAGCGTGATGATGCCCATGTCCTTTCCTCGCTGCCCGTTCGCGCTCAGCCCTTGACGCAGACGACCTGCTTCAACGTGTGTACGACCTCGACCAGGCTGCTCTGCGCCGCCATCACCGCGTCGATGTCCTTGTACGCCATCGGCGTCTCGTCGATGACGTCGCGGTCCTTGCGGCATTCGATGCCTTCGGTCGCCTTCTCGTGGTCCTCGACCGTGAAGCGGCGGGTCGCCTCGCCGCGCGACAGTGCACGGCCGGCACCGTGGCTGCACGAGTGGAAGCTGTCCGGGTTGCCCTTGCCGCGCACGATGAACGACTTGGCGCCCATCGAGCCCGGGATGATGCCGAGTTCGCCGAGACCGGCGCGCACGGCACCCTTGCGGGTCACGAACACCGAGGCGCCGAAGTGCTCTTCCTGCGCCACGTAGTTGTGGTGACAGTTCACCGCGACCTCGCCGTGGGTGAACTTCGGCAGGCCTTCGAAGCGCGCGAGCCCGTCGAGGATCGCCGCCATCATCAGATCGCGGTTGGTGCGCGCGAAGCGTTGCGCCCACGACACCGCGAACACGTAGTCATCGAAGTGTTCGGCACCCTCGGTGAAGTACGCGAGGTCCTTGTCCGGCAGGTTGTGCAGGTGCTGCTTCATGTCCTTCTTGGCGAGCTCGATGAAGTGCGTGCCGATGCGGTTGCCGACCCCGCGCGAGCCGGAGTGCAGCATGACCCAGACGCGCTGGGCCTCGTCGAGACACAGTTCGATGAAGTGGTTGCCGCCGCCGAGCGTGCCGAGGTGCTCGCCGGTCGAACCGCGGTCGAGGCGCGGGTGCTTCTCGATGATCGCTTCGTAGTCCGGTCGCAACTTCTTCCAGGCGGTCTCGGCGCGCGCCGGCAGGTTGGCCCACGCGCCGCGGTCGCCCTTGCCGCCGTGGTTGGTGCGGCCGTGCGGGACCACGCGCTCGATCATCGAGCGAATGCCCTTCAGGTCGTCCGGCAGGTCGCTGGCCGTCATCGACGTACGCACCGCCATCATGCCGCAGCCGATGTCGACGCCGACCGCGGCCGGGATGATCGCGCCCTTGGTCGGGATCACGCTGCCGACGGTGGCGCCGATGCCCCAGTGCACGTCCGGCATCGCCGCGACGTGGCCGTGCACGATCGGCAGCAGCGCGACGTTCTGCAGTTGCTTGATGGCGTTCGGGTCGGCGAGCACGCCTTGGATCCACGCCTTGATCGGCGCGCGGCCGGTCTCGATGATCACGGGTTCGGTCATGACAGTTCGTTCGAATACAGGAGAAAGTGCCGCGGACGAGAGTGACGAGACAGTTTGCCCCGCACCGTTGCCGGTGCGTTCGTGTGCTCTACCAGGCTGAGCTACGGGCCGGCTTGCGCCGACCCGGCCGGATTCGAACCGGCGACGCCATGTAGTCTCGTTGGCATTCCGCGGCGGAGGAGAAATCGGTCAGGGACGAGGGTTCCGGGACAAGTGCTCTACTGACTGAGCTACGTGGCTTGCGCCACGGCGGGAGTTGCACCCGCGACCTCTCGATTGACAGTCGTGTAGTCCCGAGAGCATTCCCTGACCAAAGAGCGTGAAGGAGAAACCGGCGCGACGAGTGGTGGCCGAGACCGCAACCGAATGTAGTCCCTGCCGCATTCGCGCCAGAAGAAGCTTTCAGACCGCGATCTTGTCGATGCGGTCCACCCAGAGATCCGGCGCGAGCCCGCCTTCGGCGACCGCGCGCAGGACCTCGAATACCTGATCGGAGAAGCCGCCGACGTGGATCACGTCGAGGCCTTCCGGTGCTTGCACCGTGGCGCCGGGCTGGATGTCGATGCACACCAGCTTGGCGTCGGGGTTGTCGGCCTTGAAGCGTTGCCACTCGGTCAGCATGCCGGTCGCGCCTGCCGCGCCGCTCATGCCGCGCCACGACTCGTTGTCGCTGATGTAGACGACGAAGTCGCCGCGGGCACCGCGTTCGTTCAAGTGCTTCAGCACCACGCTGCAGTCGGTGCCGCCCGACGGCAGCGCGGCCAGCTTCTCGGCGGTGCGGAACACCTCCGAGCCGGCCTTGGCCGCGAACGGCACCACCTTGTCGTGGAACGGGATCAGCTCGGCACTCTGGTTCTGCCGGCGGATCGCCGCCGCGAACAGCGCCGCGACGTCGATGCAGCGCACCGCCGTGGTGTTGCCACGGCCGTGGCCCGTGATCGGGCTCCGCATCGAGCCCGACACGTCGACGGCGATGTAGACCTTGCCCGGCAGCACCGGCACGCGGTCCACCGACGCCTCGAGAGCGTCGTGCAGAGCCGCGCGCACCTGCTTCGGGATGCCGCTGTCGAGGTGCTCGAGGGTGGTCATGATCTGGTACGGGAAGGCGCCGCTGCGCGCGATCACCGAACGGTCGCGCAGCAGTCGCGCGATGTGTTCGGTGGCCGCTTCGTCGTCGAAGACGCCGTGGCGTTGGAAGGTGTTGAGGTTCATGCGGGCGGTGTGCCAGCTGCACTGCCTGGCGATCGCGATCCAGTGCGAGCGCTCGAGCTCCTTGGCGGTCAACAGTTGGAACGGCACGTCCGGCGCCGTGCGGGTCTCGCCGCGCCGGAACGCTTCGAGCTGCTGCACGATGCTCGGCAGTCGCGCCGCGTCGTGCGGCTTGCCGAGCAGGTAGCCGTAGAGGTTGCTGCGCGCAGCGTCCGCGGGCTTCGGGTGGACCATCTTGACGACGTCGGCGAGCGACGGCGCGTTGCCGATCGACGCCGACAACAACTGTTCGTCGGTGCGGCTGGCCAGCCAGCGCTGGACCAGTTGCTTCGGCGCGCTGCCGAGCGACTTCCGGCCGACCTGGCCCGAACGCACGATCTGCACGAAGTTGCGGACCAGCTTGCCGGTGTCGATGGCGCGGTCGAACACGCGACGCAGCAAGGCCGGGTCGCGGAACGACAGCACCGCGCACAGCAGCGCCGGCGTGTCCTTCATCAGGCCCTGCTCACGCGCGAACACCGCGGTCTTGGCGACGAACACCGGATCGGCACCGAAGGCGGCACCGAGCAGCGTCTGCAGCTGCGACTCGGCGTCGGTGTAGAAGGTGTCGCGCAGGCAGCCGGTGGCGGCGAACTGCGCGAGCAGCTGCTCGTTGGTGCGCTCGTAGGCGATGCCGCCGGCCGCGTTGGTGGTCGTGGCCTTCGGCAGCAGTGCGCCGAGGAAGCTGCGGAACAGGTTCTTGTTGGCCATCGGAGGAGGTCCTGGAGTGGGGTCGCGGTCGGGTTCTGTTGCGGTCGGTTCAGTGCGTGAGCGGCAGCGCTCGCCGCCAGCCGTTCACGGTTCGCGTCTGCAGTTGCGGGTGCGCTCCGCCGGTCATGCGCACCGGGGCGTCGACGATCGCGCCGAGGAACGCGCGCACGTCGTCGAGCAGCGCCTGCCGCTGCTCGGCCACCGTCGCATGGCTCTGCTGGTAGAGCCGGCGATCGCCGACCAGAGCACGGCCGGTCGACACGTCGCGGACCGCCACCGACCACTGCTTGGTCGCGGCGACGATGCGCAGCTCGAGGTCGAGCGACTCGGTCTTGTGAACCAGCACGGTGGTGACGCGCTCGCCGTCAGTGACGAACACGTTCGGCCGGCCGGCGAACGGGCGCAGCATGGCCGCGAGCAGGCCACCGCGCTCCGCAGGCTGCGGTGCCGCGGTCGCGGCGAGCGAACCGAGCAGGGGGAGGAACTGGGCTTCGGCGATCATGGTCTGGTCTCCTCGCAGCGCGGGAAGCGCTCGGCGATGGGAGCCCTAGAGCAGGTGCCGTGCCGAGGCGGGGCGGATTCCGGTCGGGTGCCGTAAGACCCTGCCAGAATTGGCAATAAGGCGACATTGCGAATCCGGACCGAGACCGGGCACTGTGGCTAGATGCGCTCGCTAGATAAGGATCTAGACCAATAGCTATGCTGGGGTGCTCGGCGCGGCTGTGCAGCATGCATACGGAGCCCTATGCCTAAAGTGCCTACTTAACTCGACGCTTCGCAAAGTGCCTACCTAACTAGGCGCTTTGCCGATGGGTCGATAGCATAGCTACCTCATGACAGAACTCGACCCGACCCAGTTGCTGGCGATCGCCGCGGAGTGGAGCCACTGGGCTGCTGCGCCGCCGTCGAGTGTGCCCCGCGACGTCGTGCTCCCGGCCGAACTGCGACCGGACCTGGCACTCGCCATCCAGGGCGTGCGCCGCTGCGGCAAGTCGACGCTGATGACGCAGCTGATGCACCGCTACCAGCTCGATCGCAGCCGCTGCATGTTCGTCAACTTCGAGGACCCTCGGCTGGCCCGGCACCTCGACTTCTCGGTGCTGCAGGCGCTGGTGACGGTGTTCGAGCAGGAACGGGGGCCCGGCTGCACGTGGTTCTTCGACGAGATCCAGCTCGTCGACGGTTGGCAGCGATGGCTCCGCACGCAGCTCGATCGTCCGAAGGATCGGCGCTTCGTCGTCACCGGGTCGAACTCGCAGCTGCTCGCCGGGGAACTCGGCTCGAGCCTGACCGGGCGCCATCACCTCGTGGAGCTCTATCCGTTCGACTACGCCGAGTTCCTGCGCGTTCGTCCGGCGGCTTCGGTGGCCGACTATCTGGAGGCAGGTGGTTTCCCCGCACCGCTGTCGACGACCGATGGCGATCGGCTGCTGGTCGGCTACTTCAACGACATCGTCGAGCGCGACATGCGCGAGCGCGTCGCGGCACGGTCGACCATGCCGCTGCGACAGCTGGTGCAGATCCTCTACGAGTCCGCTGGTTCCGAACTGAGTGCCCGGCGCGCTGCCGCGGCGATCGGCGTCACCGATGACACGGCGGCACTCTACCTCGACGCGGCCGAGGCGGCGTTCCTGGTGTTCGCCTGCCCGTTCTTCGCGTGGTCCGCGCGCAAGCGTTCGGCCCGCAACCGGAAGTGGTATCCGATCGATCCCGGTCTGCGCCGCATGGTCGTGACGAGGACCGATGCCGACCGGGGCAAACAGCTCGAGTGCGCGACCTTCCTCGTGCTCAAGCGTCGGTATCGCGACGTGTTCTATTGGCGCAACGGTGGTGAGGTCGACTTCGTCGTGTTGCAAGACGGCCGCCCCGTGCCGGTGCAGGTCAGCTGGGAGGCGCCGCTCGAACGCCACCAGAAGGGTCTCGACTCGTTCTTCCAGGCGCACCATGACGCGGGCGAAGCCGTGTTCGTCGACGCCACCGCATTCGCCGACGGGCTGCCGCGACTCCCTGGCTCACGTTCCTGAACACGCCTCCGCCGCCACCCTCGCCCATCGCGCCATGACCAAGCCACCAGGCTTCACCGTCATCAGCTTCCTCGGCACCCACCTCGATCGCAGCTTCGGCCGCGACCGTTGGGACCACTGGCGGCCGAACGTCGCGATGTGCCAGCACGAGGACCTGCTGGTGCGGCGGCTCGTGCTGCTGACCGACCGCCAGTTCACCAAGCTCTACGACACGGTGGTCGCCGACCTCGCGCACGTCTCGCCGGAGACGCAGGTCGATCGCTTCGACATCGGCCTGAAGGACCCGTGGGACTTCGAGGAGGTGTTCGACAAGCTGTTCCGCTGCGCGCGGCAGCTCGACCTCGATCCCGAACGCGAGGACGTGCTGGTGCACATGACCACCGGCACGCACGTGGCACAGATCTGCCTGTTCTTGCTGACCGAGACGCGGCACTTCCCGGCGCGGCTGCTGCAGACCGGGCCGCCGCCGCCCAACCAGAAGGTGCCCGGCACCTGGCAGATCATCGATCTCGACCTGTCGCGCTTCGATCGGCTCGCGCAGCGCTTCGCGCAGGAACGCGCCGACGGCCAGTCGCTGCTGAAGTCCGGCATCGGCACCAGGAACCGCGCCTTCAACGAACTGATCACCCAGGTCGAACGCGTCGCACCGCTGTCGAAGGCGCCGATGCTGCTGATGGGGCCGACCGGTGCCGGCAAGTCGCAGCTGGCGGCGCGCATCTACGAGCTGAAGAAGCAGCGCCACCAGCTGCAGGGGCCGTTCGTCGAGGTCAACTGCGCGACGATCCGCGGCGACGGCGCGCACTCGGCGCTGTTCGGGCACAAGCGCGGCGCGTTCACCGGTGCCTTGCAGGACCGGCCGGGGTTGCTGCGTTCGGCCGACGGCGGGCTGTTGTTCCTCGACGAGATCGGCGAGCTCGGGCTCGACGAACAGGCGATGCTGCTGCGTGCACTCGAGGAGAAGCGCTTCCTGCCGCTCGGCAGCGACAAGGAGCTGCAGAGCGACTTCCAGCTGATCGCCGGCACCAACCGCGATCTCGGTGCCGCGGTCGCGCGAGGGGCGTTCCGCGAGGACCTGCTGGCGCGCATCAACCTGTGGACGTTCCGGCTGCCGGGGCTGCGCGATCGCATCGAGGACCTCGAGCCCAACGTCGACTACGAGCTCGAGCGCTGGTCGTCGGCGTTCGGCCGGCGCGTGCATTTCTCGGCCGAGGCGCGGCGCGCGTATCTGGCGTTCGCGACGTCGGCGCCGGCGGCGTGGCGCGGCAACTTCCGCGATCTGAACGGCAGCATCACGCGGCTGTGCACGTTGGCGCACGCGGGGCGCATCACCGAGGCCGATGTCGAGGGCGAGATCACGCGGTTGCAGGCGGATTGGTTGCGGGATGGTGGTGCGATGCCGGAAGGGGCGGCCGCCGATGGCGATGACGACGAGCTGTTGCTGGCGCTGCTCGGCGACGAGCGGTTGGCGGCGATCGATCGCTTCGATCGCGTGCAGCTGGCGGCGGTGGTGCGCTGCTGTCGGCGCACGCGTTCGCTGTCGGCGGCCGGGAGAGAGCTGTTCGCGGTGACTCGGCAGAAGCGCGCAGTGGCGAACGATGCGGATCGGTTGCGCAAGTACCTGGCGCGGTTCGGGCTCACGCACGCGGCGATCGTCGCGAACTGAGTCCTCCGCAGCAGATCCGCCTACTTCTCGTTCTTCAGCAGCTCCACCATCGCTCGGCCCATGGCTTCGCCGACGTCCATGTAGACCTCGGCCTTGCCGCCGTAGTGACCATTGCCGCTCCCACCCTGCGCCATCGGGTGCGTGTAGATGGTGGCTACGTTGCCTTGGAACTCGGGATGCTTGCCGCTCCTGCCGTCCACGGCGAGTTGGGCGTCGAGGATCTGGCCGCCGGTGCCGCCGCTGCCCTTGGTGGACTCGCCGATCGTCGCGAGCACGAACTTCGCATCGGGCGCGCCGAACTCCTTGCGCACCGTCTTGATGAAGTGGACGAGGTTCGTTTCGTAGCGCGCCGCGTGACCTGGGTTGCCGGCGTCCTTCTCGCCCTGCCAGAAGAAGAAGCCCGCAACCTCGTACCGACGGGCACCGGGGTAGTGCTGGTCGAGTTCGGCGAGCACGGTCTTGGCGTGGGCAATGTCGTCGTCCCACTGCTTGCCGGCATACCAGTCGATCGGCTTGCCGTTCTTGTCCAGCCACGGCCCGGGCTCGGTCTGCAGACCCTTCGCTGGGTCGAGCTCCCACGCATCGGGTCGGTCCTGGTACCCGGCGTAGACCATCTTCGTGGCCGCGCCTGCCTTGTTCTGGATCGTGAACTCGTAGCGCTCGCTGCCCGGCGGCAGCAGGTCCCAGCCGAGGCTGCGGTTGCCGATGCAGCTCTTCAGGACGAGTACTGGCGCCTCGATGGCATCGCCCACGAGCTCCGCGATACCGAACTCCGGGCCGATGGTCTTGCAGGTCTTGATGGTCATCCACTCGTTGTTGAGCCGTTGCATGCCACCGCCGCGACCGGACATGACGCGGGCGTAGCGCACGTCCTTCCGCTCGGTCCAACCGTCGGCTGCGTCGAGCAGGTACGGATACTTCTTCCTCTCCTTGACGGCGAACTCGAGCGAGCCGTCGGGGCCAGCGACCTTGCCGAGGCCGACCATGTTCGACTGGCCGAGCAGGATGAAGACCTGCACCGGTTGCGTCATGTCGGCTGGTGGTGCGTCTTGCGTTGCTGGCGCGGCGAAGGCGCGGGCGCAGAGTACGGCGGTGGTGACGAGTGCGCGGATTGTCATGTGGGGAAGGTGTCAGCTGCCGGTCGGCGGTGCGGCCCGAGCGCGCTCGCTCTGCAGCGCCGGTGTCCACGGCTCGGGTGCTGGGCCGTCGTCGGGAACCATCGGTAGGTCGAGCGGTGTCTCGGCGAGGCCGTAGTCGCCGCCGAACGCCAGATCATGACGATGCCGAGAATGCCAGGAAACAGCGCATTGGCGGCGATCCACGGGGTTCCAGCCATCGGCACCATGGCCACCCGCGGGTGATGACCGGTGAGCCGCAGTTCGAGTTCCTGACCGGCGCTGCCGTTCCGGGGCAGTGGCACCGTGCAGGGGGTCAGGACGGGAGGCCGCACGAGTGTCACCGAAATCTGGTCGAAGTGCTACGCCGCTGTTCCCTCACTGCCCTCACTGCGCGCGAAGCACGATCGTCGGCGACGGCTGGTCACCGAGCTGGAACGTGTGGCTGGAGCGCGGCTGGTCGGGCAGGTTCCAGTGGATCGTCCAGGTGCCTTTGCTCATCGGCAGCTCGAAGGTCAGAGCCGATTGCCTGCCACCGTGCGTGATCCGCTGCTCGCTGCCTTCGAATACCACCGTGTCGACGAGCCAGCCGTCGCGTGCTGGCTTCACTACACCGTTCGGCATGACTTCGAAGCGCTGCCGGAAGCCGCGCGGCAGGGTGATCTCCCGGCGGGTCTCTTCCCCGGCGCGGATCTCGATGTCGTGGCCGCTCGGCGCCAGGTTGTCGGCGCGGATCCACAATCGGTATCGCCCTGGCGCGCGTTGGCGCGCGACCAACTCGCCGGTGGCGGCGTCGAGCACCAGACTGTTCGACCGCCCGTGCGGGCCGTGGAGTTCGGCGTCCGGTGCATCGATCGCGCCGCCGTCGTCGACTCGCAGGGTGACCCGCAGCGAGCCCGGGGTCGGGGTCACGAGTTCGCCGAGTTCGAGCTGTTGTCCCGGCTGCAGCTCGTACGGGCCGAAGCACGGGGAGCCGGCCGCATTCGGCAGCAGGAAGTAGCGGCCGGCGGGCAGGGCATCCGCGGCGAACCTGCCGTCAGCCAGCTCGAGTCGTCGCACCTCGGACCATCCCTCGCGGTGCAGCTTGCATGCGGTCGCGGCGGTGGCGCCGTGCCGATCGACGAAGCGCCCGTGCAGCGAGCTGTTCGGCACGTCGCCGGCACCGAGCTGCAGCACCAGTTGGCGATCCCGCACCCAGACATCGGTCCATTGGCGCGCCGGGAAGCGATCGATGCTGCGATCGCCGGCTGCCGGCGGCCGCGGCGCGAACACCATCGCATGCAGCGCCCGATCGAGCGGCAGATCCGGCACCAGCGTGAGTCCTTCCGCATCGGTGCGTTGCGCTTCGAGCCGGCTCATGCGCGGCGTCGGCGCGGGATCCAGGTCGAGCCAGATGCCCCAGCCTGCCAGCGGCGCACCATCGGCGCCGATCAGCCGAACCGTCTGGTCGCCGGTGCGTGGCACCACGAAGTCGAGCTGGTGCTGCTCGCTGCCTTCGACCGTGAGGCGCGAGACGTCATCGCCGCGCCGTTGCATGTTGAGGTCCGCATCGAAGGTCGTGCGCGGTCGGACTTCGTGGTCGCCGGCGAACAGTCCCGTCAGGCGGTAGCTGCCGTCGGTGGCGGTGACCGTGGTCACCGCGGCGACCAGGTCCCCGAACGCACCCTCGAAGCGGATCGCGTCGGTGCCGCGCCACTTGGCCAACATCGGCACGCCGGCGAACGGCCGGCCCGCGTCGTCGCGCACGATACCGAACACCGTGGCGCCCGCTCCCAACACGACATCACAGCGATTCTGCCGGCCGGCCGCGACCGTGGCGGTCACCAAGGCGACCTCGGGCGGTTGGTCGGCAGTCGGCCGCACGAACACCAAGGCTTCGCCCTCGGGCACCTCGTCGCTCAGGTAGTCGCCGTTGGCGTCGGTGCGGATCAGTTGCGCGTCGACGTCGCGCTGGCGTGCCATGCCGTCCTTGCGCGCGCGCAGACCGTCGCTCGACTTGCGGGAGTCCTCGTCGACGAGGATGGCCACCATCGCGTGTGCCGACGGTGTGCCATCCGGTCGCGTGACGCGACCGCGCAGCGAGTGCGCGCGTGCCCCGAGGCGCAGTGTCAGCTGCTGCGGGCTGCTGGCGTTCGCTCGGGCGATCGCGCGACCGGGATCGCCGGGTTGCCAGCCGGCAGCGCGCGCGAACAGCCGGGCACCGATCGGCACGGAACGCAGTTGGAACCGGCCCTCGCCGTCGGCCTGCCCGAGACGCTGCGCGCGGTCGTGGTGTTCGCGGCTCAGCGCGAGGATCGTCGCGTGCGGGACCGCGACCTTCGCGTCGGGATCGGTGACGCGGCCCTCGATGTCGATCGCGAGCGGCAGGGTCAGTTCGAGGTCGTTGGCACCCGCAACCAGCGTGCACGCCATAGCCGGGCCGCGGTCCGGCTTGATGGTCAGTGGGCCCGGCCGCAGATCGGCGAAGGTCACGCTGCCGCCGGCGTCCGTCGCGGCTTCTCGGCCTGTCGTCGGCAGCGACGTCGACGTCAGGTAGACGCCGACCTCTGCAGCGGCACGGCCATCCGCGTGACGCATGGCGATTCGCAGACTGGCCGTGGTCGGGGTCGCGAGCGGAGCCCGCTGCGGGTCGGTGGCGTCGGTCGAGTTCTGACCATCGGCTCCTGACGCCGGGCCAGGCGCCGCGGCGCGCGTTGCCGGCATGCTCGCGACCGCGGGTGGCGTCGGCGGCGACACCGCGGCGTCCCCAAGGTTGGCTTGCCACCAGCCGATGCCCGCCGCGAGCAGAACCACGACGAATGCCGTCGTCAGCACCTTCTTCATCACCAGTCCTCCGTACACGCTGGTTGCCGTCGCCACGCTCGCAGCTCCAGCGACTTCGCCGGCGCGCTGCAGCACCACCGAACGCATCGCCAAAAGGGCCTGCGACGCAGCGGCCGGCGCCGAAGTCGCTGCCAGCACCGTGGCCGTGCCGAGCGGCAATGCCCCGCGCAGCAGGTCCATCCCACGTGCGATCTGGGTGCGCACCGTGCCGGGCTTGCGGCCGGTGACTTCGGCGATCTGGCCGCTGTCGAGGCCGTGATCGACCTGCAGCAGCAGCACCTGGCGATACGGCTCGGGCAGCGCGCGCAGCGCATCGTGCAGGCGCGCACTGCGTTCGTCCGCGGCCGCGACGTCGACCGTCGGTGCTTCGACCGGCAACGCGTTCGGGGCCGATGGCAGTGGTCGCCGGGCCCGGCGACGTTCGTTGCGGGCCGTGTTGGCGAGGATGCCGAGCAACCAGGGCAGCACCGGTAGTTCCGGGTCGTAGCGATGGCGTTTCTCGATCGCGCACAGGAACGTGGTCTGCACCAGGTCCTCGGCGAAGTGGGCGTCGGGTGTCAGGTGGCGCGCGACCCGCAGCAGCTCCGGCGCCGCGGCGTCGAACACCGCCGCGAGGTGCTGCGGATCCCCGGCGCGGCAGAAGGCGGCGAACGAGGCGTCGAGGTCCGGGGCGATCATGGCGTCGCCGCTACTATGCGTGAGCCGCCGCAGGCGCTACGGAATCTGCGCCACCGGGCGGCTTGCCTCGGAGGCCGGCATGCTCGAGGGCTCGAGTGACGACTGTCGGGACGGCAGCACGGTGGGCCGGCGCCGGCGCCGAACCCTGGTACTCTTGTCCCGAGAGTTGAGGAATTTAAAGTAGCAGTTTAAAAAACCGAAAGTGCGATACCAGCCCAGACGAATCACCGAGGAAGTCCGGTCCGCTGCACGGGCGTTCCCGGCCATCGTGGTGACAGGGCCGCGCCGATCCGGCAAGACCACGTTGCTGAGGCGGACCTTCCCCGCTGCGAGCTATTGGCTGCTCGAGGAACCGGAGGTCCTGGCGCGCTTCCGAGCCGATCCGCGTGGCTTCGTCGATTCGCTCGAGCCACCCGTGATCCTCGACGAGATCCAGAATGCGCCGGAGTTGTTCGGTTGGATCAGGGCTCGCATCGATGCGGAGCCGAACCGCAAGGGGCGTTGGCTGCTGACCGGTTCCCAGGAGGCTCCGCTGATGCAACGGGTGACCGAGTCGATGGCCGGACGGGCAGCGTTGTTCCAGTTGCTGCCGCTGTCGACTCGCGAGAGTCCTCGGGTGTCGATGATCCGCGGGGGCTACCCGGAAGTGCTCGCGGCGCCGCGCACGGCATCGATCTGGTTCCGGTCGTACCTGCAGACCTACCTCGAACGCGACGTGCGGGCCGTCACCGACGTGCGGGATCTGACCACGTTCCGCCGGTTCGTCGGCCTGCTGGCGAGCCGCTGTGGGCAAGTGCTCAACCGCAGCGATCTGGCGGCCCCGCTCGGCGTCTCGGTGCCGACGATCAGTCAGTGGCTGTCGATTCTCGAGATCACGGGGCAGGTGCTGCTCGTTCCTCCGTACTTCGAGAACTTCGGGAAGAGACTGATCAAGTCCCCCAAGCTGTACTTCGTCGACTCGGGCCTGCTCTGTCACCTGCTGGGCATCGACACCGTGTCCCAGCTGGAGAAGTCGCCGTTCCTCGGCGCGATCTTCGAGAACTTCGTCGCCAGCGAGATCGTCAAGGACCAGCTCGGCATGGGGCGCAGGCGCGAGTTGTACTGGTTCCGCGATCAGCAGCAGCTCGAGGTCGACTTCGTCGTGCCGCTGCCGGGTGGTGGGCTGGCACTCTGTGAGGCGAAGACCACGGTGTCCGCTCGGGTCGCGGACACCACGAGCATGCAGCGCCTGCGAGCGGCGATCGGGGATCGGGTCGAGAGTTGCCTGCTGGTGCACCGGCCATCGGCGCGTTCACCGCGTTCTGCGGTCGTGGCCGAAGGCGTGGCGGCGGTCGACCTGAAGGGTCTGCTGACGCACATCGTTCCCGAACGCACCTGAGGCCCCCTCACGCCTCGTAGCCGAAGCGCCACGGCACGTTGTCCATCGGCAACTGCGATACCCGCAGTTGGCGCAGCGCGTGCAGTCGCGGCCGGATCTCGTCGATCGAGTCGCCGCCGAGCTTCTCGAGCAGCGCGTCGGCGACCGCGATCGCGAGCACCGCTTCGGCGATCGCGACCGCGCGCGGGACCTGGCAGAAGTCGCTGCGTTCGTACTTGGTCGGCGCGGCCTCGCCGGTGGCGAGGTCCACGGTCTGCTGCGGGGTCAGCGTGGTCGCGATCGGCTTCAGCGCGATGCGCGCGACCAGCGGCATGCCGTTGCTGATGCCGCCTTCGAGCCCACCGGCCCAGTTGCTGGTGCGAACGAGCTCGTCGCCGTCGACGGCGATCGCGTCGTGGGCGCGGGTGCCGCGGCGCTGCGAGGCGGCGAAGCCACCGCCGATCTCGACGCCCTTCACCGCCGGGATCGCCATCAGCATCGCGGCGAGGCGCGCATCGAGGCGGCGGTCGGCCTGCGCGTAGCTGCCGAGGCCGGGCGGCACGTAGAGCGCCGCGACCTCGATCGCACCGCCGAGCGTGTCCCGTTCGCGGATGATCTCGGCGATCGCCTCGTGCATCGCGGCGGCGACGTCGCGATCGGGGCAACGCACGTCGCTGGCCTCGGCGGCGGCGAAGCGTTCGAGCAGGACATCGGGATCAGCCGGTGGTTCGTGGAACGCGCCGGCGACGTTGCCGATGCGCGTCACGTAGCCGCCGATGGTGATGCCGAACTCGGCCAGCAGCGTGCGGCAGATCGCGCCGAGCGCGACCCGCATCGCCGTCTCGCGCGCGGAGCTGCGTTCGAGCGCGAGCCGCAGGTCGCGATGGCCGTGTTTGACCGCGCCGGTGAGGTCGGCGTGTCCGGGCCGCGGCGCCGTCATAGGCGCGATGTCGCGGTCCTGCCAGTTGGCGTGGTCGCGATTGCTGATCGTGATCGCGATCGGGGCGCCGGTGGTGCGACCGGCGAGCACGCCGGCGGTGATCACGGCGTGGTCCTGTTCGAGCTTCATGCGCCCGCCGGCGCCGAAGCCGCGCTGGCGGCGGGCGAGTTCGTGGTCGATCGCGGCGCTGGTGAGCGGCAGTCCGGCGGGGATGCCGTCGAGAATGCCGTGCAGCGACGGGCCATGGGATTCCCCGGCGGTCAGGAAGCGCAAGCGGGACGAGAACATCGCGCGGGAGTGTAGGCCGGGCAGTGCGGCCCATGCGAACGGTCGTTGCGATCGGGGCGTTCGGCTGCGTGCCGTGCCTCGCCTTGCCGTTCCGCCGAGGGAACAGTTCGCAGCAGGGTCGGCGATGATGGGGAGGCTGCAGTGGCCCGGGTGCACCAGGCTCCCCGGGGCATACTGATTGCTCTTGCGGCGCCATCGCCGGATTCCGCCGGCTCTCGTCCCATGCCAATCGCTCGCTCCGCTGCCACTCTCGTGTCATTGCTCTCCGGGCTCGTTGCGCAGTGCCCGCTGCAGACGCAGGCCACCCTCGGTCACCTCGGCCCCGACTTCGGGGCCTCGGTGGTCTGCTTCTGGGATGCCGATGGTGCTGGCCCGCAAGCGGCGCGGCTGTTCGTCGGCGGCTCGTTCACCGTGATCGAGCGCAGCCCCTGTGCTGGTGCGGGCGTCTACGATCTGCAGACGCGGACCTGGTCGCTGCTGCCGGCGGGCACTTTCGATGTGGTCACCGATGCGGCTGTCGATGCTGCGTTCCGGCTGGTCGTCGTCGGTTCGCGCACGCAGGCCGGTCAGACCCAGCATCGGGTCGCGCGCTGGAACGGCACGGCGTGGACCGTGCTCGGTGGCACCTTCGACGGTCCGTTGTCGTCGGTGGCTGTGACGGGCGGCGGCGACGTGATCGTCGGCGGCGAGTTCCAGAATCACGGCGCGCAGCCGCTTTCGCGTCTGGCGCGCTGGAACGGGACGGCGTGGCAAGCGATCGGGGGTGGCGTCGGTGGCGTCGGTCCGGTGCACGTCGGGGCGCTGTGTGTGTTGCCGAACGGCGACCTCGTGGCCGGCGGGACCTTCGCGACCGCAGGCGGCGCGACCGCGGCCAACATCGCCCGCTGGAACGGCACGCAGTGGCAGGCGCTCGGGGCCGGCCAACCGCCGAACCTGACGTCCATCGTCGCATTGCCGAACGGCGACGTGTTCGCCACCGGTTTCGCTTCGGCGCTACCCGCGCGCTGGAACGGCAGCAGTTGGACCCCACTGACCGGGCTGCAGTCCGCGGCGCCGTTCGGAGCCGGTCCGTGGGTCAGCAAGCTCGCGGTGCAGGACGGCTGGCAGGGGCCCGTGGTGACCGCGATGGGCGTGTTCGGAGTCGGCAACCTCCCGGCCGGCATCGCGGCCTGGGATCCAGTGTCAGGGTGGGTTGCGATCTCGGGCCCGTTCGAGGGGCTCGCCGCCGGCGTGCCGCAGAAGCTCGGACTCGCGCCGGCAGCGGACTGGTTCACGATGGCTGCAGCGGGGCCGTTCTACCGCGCCGGCGGCGTGGATTGCTCCGGTGTGGCGATGACGTCGTTCGGCAGCGGTGCGCCGCTCGGTGACGGCATCGCGCTGCCGGTCACAGCCTCCGGCACCCTGCCGGACGGGGATCTGGTGATCGCCGGGCCGTTCCTCAACATCGGCAACACGCCGCTGTACGGCTGTGCGAGCGCGGAGCCGAGTGGCACCACCTGGACGGGTCTGCCGGGCTCTGTGCTGGGCGCGTCGTTCGGTGTCCCCGGGGCGTTGTCCGAGGTCCGCGTCATCGCCGATGCCCCGGACGGCTCGACGCTGTTCGCTGGTTCGTTCGCGACGGCAGGCGGAGTCACGGCGCGGGATGTCGCGCGGTTCGACGGCAGTTCGTGGCGCGGCTTCGGCGCCACGGCACCGTTCGCATTCGACGGCGTGCGCGCTGTTCTGCAACGCCGTGACGGTCAGGTGTTCGCCGGTGGTAACGGTGTCGCGCGTTGGAACGGCTCGGCATGGATCGAGCTGACCGGCTTCGCGGCCGGGCTGGCCGGCACGTGCTACACGCTGGCCGAACTGCCGAACGGTGATGTGCTCGCCGGCGGCGATCTGCAATTTGTGCCGGGCGGTGGCAGACCCGGCCTGATGCGCTGGAACGGCGCCGCCTGGACGCCGATCGGCACCGGCCTCACCAGCCTGTTCCCCGGTGGGCAGCTGCTGGTCACGGGCTGTGCTTCGCGCAGCAACGGTGGCGTGTTCGCGATCGGCTCGACCGGGACGGCGCCGTTCGTGGCTCTCTACGACGGCTCGCACTGGCAGTTGCTGCCAGCGCCGACGCAGGGCACGCTGCGCTCGCTGGTGCTGCTACCCGATGGTGACCTCGTGGTCGGTGGCGAGTTCGATGCGATCGGTGGCGTGCCGGCAGCGAGCCTGGCGCGCTGGGACGGCATCGGTTGGCAAGCGGTGCGCGATGGCGTGCGGCAGAGCGATGGCCAGCCGGGCATCGTCTACGGACTGCATTTCTCGCGGCAGGGCGAACTTCACGTCGCCGGCGACTTCTCCCGCGTCGACGGAGCGGTCGCTGTCAACTTCGTTCGCCTGCGCTCGCTGTGTGCGGCCGGAGTCGCATCGTTCGGTGCCGGCTGCAGCAGCAGCGGTGGTCCGTTGGCGCTCACCGCCGCCAAACTGCCGTGGCTCGGCGCGCAGTTCGTCAGTCGCGCCACCGGACTGCCGGCGAACGGTGTCGGGCTCGCCGTCGTCGGGTTCGGCAGCACGTTCGTGGCGCTGTCGGCGATTCTGCCGACTGGTGGTGTCGGCTGTGCCTTGTGGACGACTCCTGACCGGGTCGAGGTCGCGCTGCCGCAGGCCGGCGCGGTCGAGTTGACGATCACGATCCCGAACTCGACATGGTTGCTCGGGCAGGTGCTGCACCAGCAGGTGCTCGGGCTCGAGTTCGGCAGCGGTGGCTCGCTCGGCGCGCTGACCGGCAGCAACCGGCTGACGTTGACGTTCGGTGTGTTCTGATCGCGCGCCTCAGCTGATCAGCAGCAGGCGCGGCGGCCGCAGCGGTGCGGTGTCCGGCGCCCGATGGATGCAGGCCGGCACCGGGCAACCCGGATAGCGCACCGCGAGCCGCCACAGATTGCCGAGACCGAACGAGAACGGCTGCGCGCCGGGTCGCATCGCATGGTGCAGGTCGTAGTGGTGCTCACGCAGCCAGGCCGCGAAGTCCGCGTCATCATCACCACCGAACTCGGTCAGCAGCCGCGCGCGTACGGGCGGCAGTTCGACCTGCGGGATCGCTTCGTCATTGCGCAGGCCCTCCGACGCGGCGCCGGTGTAGCTGCACAGGAAGGTCTCGGTCGGCACCGTCGCACTGTCCTGGTGGAACGAGTAGACGTCGGTCGGCAGCACCGCGTCGGCATCGCGCGGATAGTCGCGCAGACAGTCGAGCTGCGGGCGATGGCCGAGTTCGCGCAGATGCCGCTGGTCGGCGAGCAGGGTTTCGATCGCGAGCTGCAGCGCAGGCTCGGTCGCCAGCTCCTGCAGTTCGTCGTCATCGATCGTGCGGCGGTCCTGATCCGGCGCGAAGTGGCGTGCGATGGCGTCGAAGTCACCGGGCAGTTCGCGCGCCCAACAGACCGCGTTGACGCCATCGGCCAACGGTGTCGCCACCAGTTCGGCGAAGCTGGCCACGACGCGGATGCGGTGGTAGCCGGATGGTGGGACGAACGGTGGCATGCGCGTTGGCGCAGCTTCGGCGATGCGGCGTGCACGCTCAACGATGCGCACGCCGAACCGGTCGGCGGTAGAACGTCGTCGCGATGGTCGACCTCTCCCCGCGCTGGATGTTCGTCAAGGCGGCGCTGTTCGTCGTGATCGGGCTGTTGTCGGCCGGCTTCCTGCTTTGGCAGAACCCGTCCTGGGCGACCGGCGCGTGCCTGTGCGCGTTGGTGTGGGCGAGTGCACGCGCCTACTACTTCCTGTTCCATGCGGTGCAGCACTGGATCGATCCGGAGTTCCGCTACCGCGGTCTGCTGGATCTGTGCGCGCGGCTGTGGCGACGGCGGCGCTGAGGACAGCGGCGGTCAGCGGCCCGCGTTCGCCAGCTGTTCGAGCGCGAACGGGCACTGCGCCGCCGTAGGGAGCGTGGCATCGACGCGCACGTGGGCGACCGCCGCGTAGTGCGGGCTGCGCTTGGCCAGCAGTGCCGGCAACTCGTCGAGCACCGGCGCCCCGGTGATCGACGGTCGCCCCGCACCGTCGAGCGCGAGACGCTGCTGCAGCAGCGCGAGCGGCGCATCGAGCCAGAGCACCAGCGCGCGTGCGCGCAGCAGTTCGCGCGTGCGCTCGCTCTCCAGTGCGCCACCGCCGGTGCTGACGATCGTGTTCGGCTGCAGCGCGGCGGCGATCAACCGTTCTTCCTCGGCGCGGAACGCGGGCCAGCCGTTGGCGGCGACGAATGCGGCGATCGGACCGTGGGTGGCGGTGAAGCGTTCGTCGCTGTCGATCAGCATCAGGCCGGTAGCGGCGGCGATGGCTCGCGCCAGCGTCGACTTGCCGGCGCCGCGCATGCCGACGATCGCGAGCGGGCGGTGGTTCGTGGCGACGCGGTCGAGATCGCTCCAGAAGCGTGGGTAGCTCTTCGTCACGCAGCCCGGATCGGCGATCGCGATCCCCGGCTGCAGCAGGCCGGCGAGGGCAAAGGCCATGGCCACGCGGTGATCGCCTTCGGGATCGACGATGCCGGGCAACATCGGTGCACCGCCGCGCACGACCAAACCGTCCGGCAGCTCGTCGACATCGACGCCGCGCTGGCGCAGTTCGCGCGCCATCACCGCGATGCGGTCGCATTCCTTGTGCCGCAGGTTGGCGCCGCCGACGAACCGTGTCGCGCCAGCGCGCCGCGCCGCCGTGATCGCGAGGTTCAGGAACTGATCCGGGAACGGCGCGACGTCGATCGTGTGCTCGCCGGTGGGTGGCATCGCCGCCAGCACCGCCGCGAGCGCTTCATCGGCTTGCCCGGAGTCGCGGTGCAGATTGGTGGCCGTGACGCGCGAGCCGTTCTCGTGCCGCAGGCAGGTCCAGATCCCCATGCTGCTCCAGTCGCCGTCGACGACGACCTCGTCGATCGCGGCCGCGAAGCCGGGCGCTACTGCGGCACCCGTGGCATCGATCCGCGCCGCGACGCCGAACCGAGCCAGCGTTCGCGCCGTCAGCCGCGCATACTCGATCGAAGCGGCGTCGCCCTCGAACTCGATCGTGAGCCCGTTCGGCAAGCGTGCGCCGACCAGCAGCAGCGACGACACGAACTGGCTCGACAC
>JALORC010000192.1 GCA_025459175.1 Planctomycetota bacterium
ATGATGCCGGTGCGACCGCGCGACCGGACGACGATCAAGTCCACCTTCTGCACCAATGCCTCCTTCAGGATCTGTTCCTCGACATCCTCGCTGAACGTCAGGTGGCCCAGCGCCTGCACGCCGGCCGCCGCCGCCTTGTCGACCATCTGCTGCAGCATGCCTTCGACCTCCTGCTGCAGCGCCTTGTCGAAGTCGCGGCCGCCGCCGGCCATCGCGCGATGGCGACCGATCAGCTGCACGGTGGCCGGCGTGTCGACGACCACCAGCAGCAGCAGCTCGGCGCGCAGCTGGGCGGCCAGACCGATCGCATAGCCGAGCTCGGGTTCCCGGGTCTCGGCGAGCTCGACGGGGGCCAGGATGCGGCGAACTACCGGTGCCACCATGGCCAGGAACCATACGCGGCGCGGCAGGCATTTCGAGGGCAGCGGCGCTATCCTGTTCGCCCTTCCTTCGCCGGGGTGACCGCGTGGACCTGCAGAGCCTGAAGATCGAACGCAAACCGCAGCCGGTGCGCACCGGCGGCAGCCGCTGGCCGTTGCGCCTGGTGGTGCTCGCCGTGCTCGGTGGCGCCGCCTGGCTGTTCCTGCCGCAGCTGCTCGGGCTCGCCGATCGCGTGCGGTTGCCCGCGGTGCGCACCCATCTGGTGCGCGAGAGCACGCCGGCGGCCGCCGCGGCGGTGCGCGGCACCGCCGCCAACGGCTACGTGGTCGCGGCGCGGCGCGCGGCGCTGTCGTCGGACGTGCCGGGCCGCATCGTCGAGATGGCGGTGCGCGAGGGTTCGGTGGTGAAGCGCGGCGACATCGTCGCGCGACTGTTCGCGGATGAATACCGCGCCGCGCTGGCGCGCGCCGAGGCCGACCTGAACGCCGCGAACCTCGCGATCGAACGCGCCGAGGCCAACGCCCGCACCGCCGAGGCCGAGGTCCGCGGCGCCACCGCCGCGCGCGAGTCCGCCGCCGCGCAGCGACTCGAAGCCGAGGCGCTGCGCCGCTTCGCCGACGCCGAGCAGGTGCGGGCCGAGGAACTGGTGCGCACCGGGGTCGGCTCGACCCGCGACATCGATCGCGCCAGCAGCGACCGCGATGCGGCCGTGGCCCGCTGCACGGCGCTCGCCGCCGCCGAAGCGACTGCTGCCACCGCCGTCGCCACCGCAGAGGCGCGGCTCGCCACCGCCGGGGCCGAGATCGCCGTCAGCAAGGCGCAGCGCCAGAGTGCCGCCGCCGGCCGCGACCTCGCCCAGGCGACGCTCGACAAGACCGATGTGCGCGCGCCGTTCGACGGCATCGTGGTGCTGAAGGACGCCGAGATCGGCGAAGTGGTGTCGCCGAACGTGCAGGGCGGCAGCAACGCCCGCGGCGCGGTCTGCACGCTGGTCGACTTCGACTCGCTCGAGGTGCAGGCCAACGTGCCGGAGACGACGCTCGGTTCGGTGCGCCAAGGGGCGCCGGCCGACGTGTTCCTCGACGCCTATCCGGACCAGGCCTATCCCGGCGTCGTCGATCGCATCTGGCCCACCGCCGATCGGCAGAAGGCGACCGTCGAGGTGCGCGTCAAGCTGACCCGCAAGGACGACCGGCTGCGGCCCGAGATGGGCGTCCGCATCGTGTTCCGCGACGAGCCGTCGGGCGCCGGCGAGGCGACCGCGGCCGCGGCCGAGGCGAGCGGCAAGCGCCGCATCGCGGTGCCCGAGAACGCCCTGGTACCCGTCGACGGCCAGCTCGGCGCGTTCGTCGTCGAACGCGACACCGTGCGCTTCGTGCCGATCACCGCCGGCGAACGCAAGAGCGGCCGCGTCGCGATCGACGCCGGTCTGCAACAGGACCAACGCATCGTGCTGGACCCGCCGCCGCAACTGCGCGATGGCGACCGGGTGCGGCTACAGGACAACTGAGCGCCCTGCGCGCTCCCACCCCCGAGATCCCCATGGCCGAAGCGATCCGCCTGCGTTCCGTCACCAAGACCTACACCCGCGCCGGCGAGGCGCTGCGCGTGCTGGACGAGCTCGATCTCGACATGGACGGCGGCACGTTCTACGCGCTGATGGGCCCGTCCGGCTCCGGCAAGACCACGCTGCTGAACCTGGTCGGTGGCCTCGACCACGCCGACGGCGGCAGCGTGCAGGTCGGCGCCGTCGACCTGACCCGGCTCGACGGCAACGCGCTGGCGCAGTGGCGGGCCGAGAACTGCGGCTTCGTGTTCCAGGGCTTCAACCTGCTGCCGGTGCTCAGCGCGCGCGAGAACGTCGAGCTGCCGCTGCTGCTGGCGCCATTGAGCCGCAGCCAGCGCCGCGAGCAGGCCGAACGCGCGCTCGAGCTGGTCGGGCTGAAGGATCGCATGGACCACAAGCCGCGCGAGTTGTCGGGTGGCCAGGAGCAGCGCGTCGCGATCGCGCGGGCGATCGCGACCGACCCGCAGGTGATCCTCGCCGACGAACCGACCGGCGACCTCGACCGCACCACCGCCGACGCCGTGCTCACGCTGCTGCAGCGCCTCAATCGGGAGCTCGGCAAGACCATCCTGATGGTCACCCACGACCCGCAGGCCGCCAGCTACGCCGACCAGGTGATCCACCTCGACAAGGGCAAGCTCGGTCGCATCGACGACAACCGCAAGGCCGCGGGGAGGAGCTGAGCCATGCCGTGGAAACTGCTGTGGCGGAACGTGCTCGGCCACCCGGTGCGGTCGCTGCTGACGATCGGCGCGGTCGCCACCGCCGTGTTCCTGGTCTGCGTGCTGCAGGCGGTGACCAGCGGTCTGACGCGTACCCTGAATGCGTCCGCCGCCAACCGACTGCTGGTGCAGTCCGCGGTCAGTCTGTTCGTCGACCTGCCGCTGTCGTACCAGCAGAAGCTCGCGACGGTGGCCGGCGTCGAGGCGATCTGCAAATGGCAGTGGTTCGGTGGCCGCTACGAGCAGGACAAGGACAGCTTCTTCCCGCAGTTCGGCATCGACCCCGAGACGTTCCTCGCCAGCTACCCCGAGATCACCTTGGTCGAGGGTGACTACGAGCAGTTCCGACGCGAACGCACCGCCTGCATCGTCGGGCTCGACACGGCGACCAAGTTCGGCTGGAAGCTCGGGCAGACCGTGCCGATCACCGGCACGATCTTCCAGCGAACCGACGGCAAGCCGTGGGAGTTCACGATCCGCGGCATCTTCACGAGCAATTCGGCGGCGGTCGACAAGATCACGCTCTACTTCCATTTCGACTACCTGCACGAATCGGTCGAGCAGGGCGGCGCCAGGGGGCCGCAGGGCATCAGCCTCTACATGCTGCGCGTGGCGCCGGGCATCGATCCACTGACCGTGCAGCAGGCGGTCGACGGCATGTTCGAGAACGGCCCACAGCGGGTGCAGACGACCACGGAGGCGGAGTTCAACCGGCAGTTCATCACCATGCTCGGTGACGTACCGACGCTGCTGCGTCTGGTCGGTGGCGCCGTGCTGTTCGCGATCTTCTTCGCGGTGCTCAACACGATGCTGATGGCCGGGCGCGAGCGCACCCGCGACCTCGGCATCATGAAGGCGCTCGGTTTCTCCGACCGCAGCACCGGCATGTTGCTGCTCGCCGAGTCGCTGCTGCTGTGCTGCCTCGGAGCGGCGCTCGGCCTGCTGCTCGGCCTGCTCGCCGAAGCCCCGTTCGCGCAGGCCACCGCCGCGTTCCTGCCCGGCTTCGGCTTCGACCGCGACACGCTGTGGCTCGGCGCCGGCATCGCACTCGGCACCGGTCTGGTCGCCGGCATCCTGCCGGGCTGGCGCGCCGCCCGCCTCACCACCATCGCCGCTCTGCGGGAGGTCGTCTGATGCTGGTCCCACTCCGCTACAATCTGCGCAGCCTGTTCGGGCGCGGGTCGTCGACGCTGTTGACGATCTGCGCGATCGGCGCGACGGTCGCCGTGCTGGCCGGCATGCTGTCGCTGCAACAGGGCTTCGCGGTGCTGTTCCAGGAACGTGGTCGCGACGACCTCGCCGTGTTCCTGCGCAAGGGCGCCACGTCGGAGGGTGAATCGGGCCTCACGCTCGAGCAGTGCGAGATCCTGACCAAGGAAGTGCCCGAGGTGGAACGTGCTGCCGACGGCGCGCCGCTGGCCGGCGCCGAACTGTTCCTCGCCGTGCGCCTGCGCAAGTTCGACGGCGGTGAGACCAACGTCGCCATTCGCGGCGTGCAGCCCGCGACCTTCGCGATCCACGGCGACGACCTGCGTATCCAGGATGGCGTCAACTTCCGACCGGGCGGCGACGAGCTGATCATCGGCGAAGGCCTGATCGGTCGCATCGCCGACTGCCGGGTCGGCGACACGCTGCGCATCAACACCGTCACGTTCCGGATCGTCGGCACGTTCACCGGCAAAGGTGGCTACCGCAGCGAGATCTGGGGCGACCTAGACCGCCTGTCGGTGGCGCTGCAGCGCCCGGTGCGCAGCCGCGTGCTGGCCAAGGTCCGACCGGAGACCGACCTGGCCGCGGTGCAGACGCGCTATGAGTCCGACCTGCGCGTGCAGCCGCGCGTCGAGACCGAGCGAGAGTATCTCACCAGCCAGACCGGCGATCTGTCGAAGCGGTTCCGGATCCTCGGCGGCTTCCTCGCCGTGATCATGGGCCTCGGCGCGGTGTTCACCGGCACCAACTCGATGCTCAGCGCGATCGGCGCACGCACCCACGAGATCGGCATCCTGAAGGCCGTCGGCTACCGATCGATGGCGATCTTCCTGTCGTTCCTCGGCGAGGCGCTGCTGCTCGGCGTGCTCGGCGGCCTGTTCGGTTGCCTGCTCGTGCTGCCGTTCCAGGGTGCCGAGACCGGCACGATGAACCAGACCTTCTCCGAAGTGACGTTCGCGTTCCGCACCACACCGACGGTGCTGCTGCAGTCGATCACGTTCGCCGCGCTGCTCGGCCTCGTCGGCGGCCTGTTCCCGGCCTGGCGCGCGGCCCGGATGACGCCGGTGCAGGCGCTGCGGCGCAGCTGATGCGCGCGCTCGTCGGCTTCTACCGCGATGCCTTCGGCGGCCTGCCGGCGCGCACCTGGCTGTTGTGCACCGCGGCGTTCCTGAACCGCTGCGGCTCGATGGTGGTGCCGTTCCTCGGCCCGTACCTGAAGCGCGACTTCGGCTTCACGCCCACCGAAGCCGGCTACGTGGTCGGGCTCTACGGCATCGGCGCGTTCCTCGGCAGCTATCTGGGCGGCGTGCTCACCGACCGCATCGGCGCGGTGCGGCTGCAGGTCGTGGCGCTGTCGAGCTCGGCGCTGTGGATGCTGCTGATGTCGTGCTTCCACGTGCCGTGGCTGGTGGTGCCGGCGGTGTTCGTGCTCGGCGTGCTGAACGACGCGTTCCGGCCCGGCAGCAACACCGCCGCGGCGGTCAGCGCGCCGCTGCCCCTGCGGCGCAAGGCGCTGTCGCTGAATCGCTTCGCGCTCAACCTCGGCTGGGCGTTCGGCCCCACCATCGGCGGCTATCTGGTGGTGCGCGACTTCACCTGGATGTTCGTCGTCGACGGCGCCACCTGCGGGCTGGCGGCGCTGTGGCTGCACTTCCGGCTGCGCGGCTGGAACCCACTGCCGCCGCCCGCCGAAGCGCACGACACCGGGGCCCCGGCCTCGCCGCTGCGCGATCGCCACTTCCTGTGCCTGATGGCCGCCAACCTGTGCGTGCTGATCGCGTTCATGCAGTACTTCACGACCGGGCCGCGCGTGTTCGTCGACCAGGGCCACGACGAACGCATGGTCGGCTGGATCCTGGCGATCAACCCGATCCTGATCGTGTTGTTCGAGATGCCGGTCGTGCACGCGCTGCGCCGGCGCCGCGCGCTGCCGGTGATCGCGCTCGGTTCGCTGGTGGTAGGCCTCGGCTACCTGTGCATGCTGTTGCCGTTCGGGCTGTCGGCGATCGTGCTGGCGATGGTGATCGTCGCCGGCGGCGAGCTGCTGCAGATGCCGATGCTCGGCAGCCACGTCAACGACATCGCGTCCGACCGCGCCCGCGGCGCCTACAACGGTGCCTACGGCATGAACTTCACGCTGGCGCTGGTGCTCGCGCCGGTGCTCGGCGGCTACACCTACGAGCATCTCGGTGCCACGGTGCTGTGGTGGTCGTGCGGCGTGCTCGGGCTGCTCGGCGCGCTGGGTTTCGTGCTGGCGGCGCGCGTCGCCCGCCGCGGTTAGCGGTCGCGGAACACGTCGTCGAGCGTCGCCGCCGACAGCAGCTGCACCGCCCACCGATCGAGTTCGTCGTGGCTGGCGGCTTCGAGGCGGGCGTCGACCGCGGTCGACGACGGACCGAAGCGCGCGCGGATCAAGGACCGCAGCAGTTCGATGCGACCTTCCTGACGACCTTCCTGACGACCTTCCTGACGACCTTCCTCCAACAGGTAGGACGCCGCAGTCTTGCGCTTGCTCATGAACTCGACCTCCATCAACTCGTCGACAACCTCGATCACCGGCTCCCGCCAGCTGCCCACCACCGCCAGCCATTCGTCGGGAGAAGCCCAGGGCAAGCGCTGGTGCGCTTCGCACACCAGCTTGCCGAACACCGTCAACCAACGGGCCGTCCGCCGCCAGGCATCGCCTGCCTCCGAGCGCCCGGGGGACCCCGGTCCGCGAGCAGGCTGCCGCCACCGGCGCGGGCTGTGCAGCCCCGGAATCTTCAGCCTCCCACTTGCATCCCGAGCTCCACCATTGTAATTGTGCGCAACCAATGGCAACTGCCGCGAAGGGTCGGACGAAGGCTGGTCGCAAGCAGGGCGACGGTGCGAAGAACAGCCTCGCGAGCGGCAAGCGCAGCGCCCCCTTGCTGCCGTTCCGCCCCGGCCGCGGCGGCGCTCGTCCAGGCTCCGGTCGCAAGCCGAAGATCCCCGGTCGACCCGGCGTCGATCACCGTCCGCGCGCACCACTCGCGCAGCGCTTCCCGGTCCACGTCACGCTGAAGCTGCGCAGTGGCCTGCCCCGCCTCCGCAGCAAGCCAGCCTACGACGCGCTGCGCGCGGCGTTCGCGGCCGGCTGCGCCCGCAACCTCAGCGGCCAGTTCCGCCTGTGCCACTACGCGGTCTTGAACGACCACCTGCACCTGATCTGCGAGGCCGAGGGCCGGCAGGCACTCAGCCGCGGCCTGCAGGGCCTGCTGATCCGCATCGCCAGGGCGCTCAACAAG
>JALORC010000019.1 GCA_025459175.1 Planctomycetota bacterium
CGCCAGTGGCTCGGCCTGCACCAGCTGGTGACGCTGAACCACCTCGACAACATCGCCAAGATCCTGCTGCTGACCGGCACGATGGTCGGCTACGCCTACGCGATGGAGTTCTTCATCGCCTGGTACAGCGGTGTCGAATACGAGCAGTTCGCCTTCATCAACCGGGCGTTCGGTCCCTACGGCTGGGCCTACTGGATCATGATCGGCTGCAACGTGATCAGCCCGCAGTTCTTCTGGTTCCGCAGCCTGCGCCGGAGCCCGATGGTGCTGTTCATCATCTCGATCTTCGTCAACATCGGCATGTGGTTCGAGCGCTTCGTGATCACGATCTCGACGCTGAACCGCGACTTCCTGCCCTCCAGCTGGGGTTACTACTCGCCGACGCTGATCGACATCCTGACCTACGCCGGCAGCTTCGGTCTGTTCTTCACGATGTTCCTGCTGTTCTGCCGCTTCCTGCCGATCCTCGCGATCAGCGAAGTGAAGGGTGTGATGCCGGAAGCGAATCCCCATCCCCACGGCCACGGTGACCACGGTCACGGCCACGCCAATCACGGCGCCCACCACTAGGACCACGGAACCACTCAGGAATCATGGCCATGGCCAATACCACCAAGTGGGGCATCGTCGCCGAGTTCGACTCGGCGGCCGCGATCTACACCGCCGCCGAGAAGACGACTGCCCAGGGCTACACGCGCGTCGACGCGCACACGCCGATCCCCGTGCACGGTCTCGACAAGGCGCTGCGTCAGGGCCCGAGCCCGCTGGGCTGGATCGTCGTCTGCAGCGGTCTCTGCGGCATCGTCGCGGCGCAGGGGATGATGTACTGGATGAACGCGGTCGACTACCCGATGTGGGTCTCCGGCAAGGAGCCCTACGCGTGGCCCGCGACCATCCCGATCACGTTCGAGCTGATGGTGCTGCTGTCGGGACTGTCGGCGGTGTTCGGCATGTTCGCGTTGAACAAGCTGCCGCGGCTGCACCACCCGATCTTCCAGCACTCGACGTTCTGGCGCGCCAGCGACGACCGCTTCTTCCTGTCGATCGAAGCCACCGACCCGAAGTTCGACAGCACGCAGACCGCCCGTTTCCTCGAGAGCATCGGCGGCAAGCACGTCGAGATCGTGGAGGACTGACCCGATGATCCGTTCGACCCTCCAGAAGGCTCACTTCCTGCTGCTCGGCGCGCTGACCATCGGTCTCGCCAGCTGCATGCGCGGTGGCATCTCGCACGATCCGCCGGTGCACCTCGTGCTGGACATGGACTTCCAGCCGAAGCTGCGCACGCAGGGGGCCGCCGAGTTCGAAGGCTTCGCCGACGGCCGCGCCAGCCGCCTCCCCGTGCGCGACCCGGTGTCGACCGATCCGCTCGGCAAGACCCTGGTCGTGGCCCGCGGCTCGCTCGCCGACGCCAAGCTGGCCAACCGCGATGCCGCGGGCCAGTTCGTGAAGGCCAATCCGCTGGCGCTCGACACCAAGTTCACCCACCTGGGTCGACAGGTCTCGGTCCTGGAGCGAGGTCGCGATCGCTTCGACGTCTACTGCGCCGTCTGTCACGGTTACAGCGGGCAGGGCGGCAACGACCCGAAGCAAGGTCACGGACTGGTCGGGCGGCGCTGGCCGGTCGCGGTCCCCAACTTCCACTTCCAGGCTGGCGAAGGAAAGGACAACCGCGTGCCGACCATGGCCGACGGTGAGTACTACGAGGTGATCACCTACGGCAAGGGCACGATGCCCGCCTACGGCGCGCGCCTCAGCCCCGAGGACCGGTGGGCGATCGTCCACTACGTCCGCGCCCTGCAGCAACTCAGCAAGTGACGCCATCCGCTAGGCCCCACACCGCATCCGGCACATGACCGCTACCGCACACCAAAGCGCGCCGAGCCTGCAACAGCTGGCGCCGAACATCACGGCCCGGGTCAAGGACGGCGATCTGGCCAAGACCCAGAGCGTCCTGCTGGCCGTCGGCATCCTGCTGATCGGCATCGCCTGGGGCACCGGCGGCAAGCACTTCTACTTCTCCTACCTCGTGGGCTACATGGGCGTGCTGGGCATCTGCCTCGGCGCTCTGTTCTTCACGATGATCCAGCACATCACGCGCGCCGGCTGGAGCGTGACGCTGCGTCGGATCGCGGAGAACACCGCGTGGGTGCTGCCGGTGATGGCGCTCTTGTTCGTGCCGATCTTCGTCGGCTTCGACGAGCTCTACCACCACTGGGCGCACGCCAACCACGACGCCGCCGGCAACCCGCTGCCCGAGACCCATCCGAAGTACGACGCGGTGCTGGCGGGCAAGGCCGGCTACCTGAACAAAGAGTTCTTCATGGTCCGGGTCGTGATCTACTTCGCGATCTGGATCGGCCTCGCGTGGTTCTTCCGCAGCAACTCGCTGAAGCAGGACCAGTCCGGTGACCCGGCGATCAGCCTGCGCCTCGCGCGCGTCGCGGCCCCTGGCCTGTTCCTGTTCGCGCTGTCGATCACCTTCGCCGCGTTCGACTGGATCATGTCGCTGGACCCGCACTGGTTCAGCACGATCTTCGGCATCACATACTTCGCCGGCGGCTTCATGGCGTTCTTCGCCTTCACGATCCTGCTGGCCAAGTGGCTCGGCAAGCGTGGCTACCTGAAGGAAGCGATCACCGCCGAGCACTACCACGACCTCGGCAAGTTCCTGTTCACCTTCGTGGTGTTCTGGACCTACACCAACTTCAGCCAGTACATGCTGATCTGGTACGCCAACCTGCCCGAGGAGACGAGCTGGTTCGACAAGCGCGCCAACGGTGGTTGGGGTGCGATCGGCACGCTGCTGGTGTTCGGCCACTTCCTGGTGCCGTTCGCCTTCCTGCTGTCGCGCCACGTCAAGCGCAGTGCCCTGGGCCTGCCGATCGGCGCGGTCTATCTGCTGATCATGCACTGCTTCGACATGCAGTTCCTGATCGTGCCGACCGCCGGCCACGGCGGCGACCACGCGGCCCACACGCCGGCGCAGGGCCCGCTGACGGAGACCACCGCGGCCACGATCGAGTCGGGCCTCGCCCGGTTCCCGCACGACTTCGGCGTCTACCTGCACGGCGTGCACGCGTCGGACTTCCTCTGCTACCTCGGCATGCTGATGGTCGTCGGCGGCCTCGCGCTGCTGAACATCCGCAAGACCAACCTGGTGCCGGTCCGCGACCCGCGCCTGGCCGAGTCGCTGCACTTCACCAACATCTGAGACCCACGATGGCACACGGCAACCAACACGGCTCGCATGCTCCCGGCGCCACGCACGAGGCCGTGCCGCTCGACCCGGAGAACGACATCGACGCCAAGTCGGCGACGATCTGGGTGCTGGTGGGCACCGTGGTCCTGTTCCTCGCCCTCTGGGTCATGGTCCCGATCTTCATGCGGATCAACGAGGCCGAGCGGCAGAACAAGATCTACGGCGTCAAGAGCCAGGAACTCGAGGACGTCGTCGACGCCGAGCAGCAGTTCCTCAACGGTGCGAATCCGACCAAGCGCACGATCGAACAGGTCCTGAAGCAGATGGCCGGCAAGTGACGGTGATGACGTGATGCGATTCCTCGCGATGCTGATGCTGTCGAGCGCCACCTTGTGGGCGCAGGGCGCCGGCATGCCGCCGTCCTCCTCGATCGAGGCGAAGGACGAGGCCGCATCACAGCTCGATCGCATCGGCGCCAGCGTCGACCCGGCGCTGACGTTCACCGACGAACTGGGCCGACCGTTCACGTTCAAGCAGTGGTTCCCCGGCGACAAGCCGGTGGTGCTGATGCTCGGCTACTACCAGTGCCCGGCGATGTGCGGGCAGGTGCTCGAGGCCGCGTTCACGGCGCTCAGCGAGGTCGAGTTCGAACCGGGTCGCGACTACCGGATCCTCAGCGTGTCGATCGACCCGCGCGAGACGCCGAACGAGGCCCTCGCCCGCAAGCAGACCTTCCTGCCCAAGCTCGCCAAGACCGGCGGCGACGACGCCTGGCGCGTGCTGACCGGCCCCGCGGCGCAGAGCAAGCAGCTCAGCGACACGGTCGGGTTCGGCTACTACTGGTCCAACGCGACCAACCAGTACGCGCACCCGCCGTCGCTGATCTTCCTGACCCCGAAGGGCCAGGTCAGCCGCGTGATCGTCAACACGTTCTTCGACCCGAACGACGTGCACCTCGCACTGATCGAGGCCAGCGAAGGCAAGCTCGGCACGCTGCTCGACCGCGTGCGCCTCAACTGCCTGACCTTCGACGCGCGCACCAACAGCTATTCCCTCACGGCCATGACCCTCATGCGCATCGGCGGTGCCGTCACCGTCGTCGTGCTCGCCCTGATGATCTGGGTGATGCTGCGCAAGGAACGGCGGCGCGAAGCCGCCGCGGTGGCGTGAACTCTTCTTCTACCGACCTCCGTCGCCGACTCCGTAGCCAAGGATCCCCGTGTTCGCCCTACTGACCCAGGACCCGGCCAAGATCAACCACATCGAGAACCCTGCGCCGCCGCAGGTCGTCGATGCCTATGGCCAGCTGCCGAAGCTCGCCAGCACGTTCGACCACGTGGATGGTCTGTTCTACTTCACGTACGTCGTCTGCATCTTCTTCTTCGTCATCATCGTCGGCGTCATCCTGTTCTCGATGGTGAAGTACCGTCGCAAGACCTGGGACCAGCCGGCGGTGTCGAACGTGACGCACAACACGCCGCTCGAGGTGGTGTGGACGGTGATCCCGCTGATCATCGTCATGATCATGTTCGCCTGGGGCTTCAAGGGCAGCATGGACATGACGACCGTGCCGCTCGAGGCCAGCCGCAACACCTACAAGGCGACCGCGAAGCAGTGGAACTGGACCTTCACCTACCCCAACCACCCGAGCCAGAGCTACGGCGAGGTGTGGATGGAGGTCAACAAGCCGGCGCAGTTCCTGCTCGAGTCGACCGACGTGCTGCACGCGTTCTACATGCCGGCGATGCGCGTCAAGCGCGACGTGATCCCGGGCCGCTACCAGACCGTGTGGTTCGAACCGAAGGAAGTCGGTGACTACCACCTGTTCTGCGCCGAGTACTGCGGCGACGACCACTCGAAGATGTACGCCAAGGTGCACGTCGTCACCGCCGAGGAGTTCGCGAAGGCCCCCTGGGACACCTTCGACGACAGCACGCCGGCCGCCGCCGCCAAGAGCGGCGAGAGCCTCTACAAGCAGCTCTGCGTCAGCTGTCACTCCGTGAACGGCGCCCCGGGCACCGGCCCGAGCTGGAAGGGCCTGTTCGCGAAGAACGCCGACGGCACGTTCACCGGCCGGCAGCGCGAGGTCCTGGTCGCCGGCCAGAAGCAGACCATCACCGTCGACGATGCCTACGTGACCGAGTCGATCCGCCAGCCGATGGCGAAGCTCGTGGCGGAGGCGCCCTACGACCGCGGCGGCATGTCCGCCTTCCCGGACCTCGACGATCGCAAGATCAAGGCCCTGATCGAATACATGAAGTCGCTGGCAGAGGCGAAGTGAGGCAGCCATGACCATCAACGTCCCAGTGATCGATGCGCACCCGACGGCCCCGGAGGCCGGTGCGAAGAACTACCTGAACAACACCAGCGGCTTCTGGTCGTGGGCCGGCACGCTCGACCACAAGCGGATCGGGTTGATGTACCTGATCGGGGTGACGGTCGCGTTCCTGTCGGGCGGCCTGTTCGCCCTGCTGGTGCGCCTGCACCTGTGGCAGCCCGAGGGCGCCCTGTTCAGCAACGAGACCTACAACCAGATCTTCACGCTGCACGGCGCCTTCATGGTGTTCCTGTTCGTGATCCCGGCGGTACCGGGCTCGCTCGGGAACATGGTGCTGCCGCTGATGCTCGGCGCGAAGGACGTGGCGCTGCCGCGTCTGAACCTGCTGAGCTTCTACCTGTGGCTGACCGGCGCGGTGCTGGCCACGCTCGCCATCATCCTCGGTGGTTTCGACACCGGCTGGACCTTCTACACGCCCTACAGCCTCTACACCGACCAGGCGGTCGTCACGATCGGCCTTGCGATCTTCGTGCTGGGCTTCAGCTCGATCTTCACCGGGCTGAACTTCATCGTGACGACGCACAAGCTGCGCGCGCCGGGCCTGACCTGGTTCCGCATGCCGCTGTTCGTGTGGGCGCTCTACGCGACGTCGCTGCTGCAGGTCCTCGCGACGCCGGTGCTCGGCATCACGGTGCTGCTGGTCGCCTTCGAGCGGCTCTACAACATCGGCATCTTCGACCCGCGGCTCGGCGGCGACCCGGTGCTGTTCGAGCACTTCTTCTGGTTCTACAGCCACCCGGCCGTCTACATCATGGTGCTGCCGGCGTTCGGCATCGTCAGCGAGCTGGTCTCGGTGCACTCGCGCAAGCCGCTGTTCGGCTACAAGCTGATCGCGTTCAGCTCGCTGGCGATCGCGATCATCAGCTTCCTCGTGTGGGGCCACCACATGTTCACGTCGGGTCAGTCGACGTACGCGATGTTCGCGTTCTCGTTCCTGACCTTCTTCGTGGCGATCCCGACCGCGATCAAGGAGTTCAGCTGGGTCGCGACGATCTGGAAGGGCTCGGTCGCACTGAATGCGCCGATGCTCTACACGCTGGCGTTCCTGGTCATCTTCGCGATCGGCGGCCTGACCGGCGTGATCCTCGGCGCGCTCAACGTCGACCTGCACCTGCACGACACCTACTTCGTCGTCGCGCACTTCCACTACGTGATGATGGGCTCGATCGCGCTGGCGTTCTTCGCCGGCCTGCACCACTGGTGGCCGAAGATGTTCGGCATCATGTATGACGAGACGCTGGCCAAGATCGCCTGCGGCATCATCTTCGTCGGCTTCAACGCGACGTTCATCCCGCAGTTCATCATGGGCAGCCGCGGCATGCCGCGTCGCTACGCCACCTACGTGCCGGAATACGCGCCGTACCATCAGGCTTCGACGATCGGGGCCGTCATCCTCGGCATCGGCATCGCGCTGATGGTCTACTACCTGGTCGCCTCGTTGTTCCAGGGCAAGAAGGCGATGCAGAACCAGTGGGGCGGCGTCACGCTCGACTGGCTCTGCCCGACCCCGCCGCCGCTCGAGAACTTCGCCACGGCGCCGACGGTGACCAACGAGGTCTACGACTACTCGACGCTCGACCTCGAGACGCTGCGGACGCCGGTCCGCTGATCCGCCACCCGCGCCACTCCCTCTCGCGCCCTCGCAGCACACAGGATTTCGCATGAGTCACGACGGTCACCACTCGGTTGTGATCCCGGCCCCGGGACCCGAGTTCGTTCCTCACACGGTGGCGCACCACTTCGACACACCGGTGCAGGAGTTCCAGTCGGCCAAGCTCGGCTTCTGGTTGTTCCTGGCGACGGAAATCCTGCTGTTCGGTGGTCTGTTCGCCGCCTACTTCTACTTCCACGAGGTCTACCCCGAGACGTTCCGCCTCGGTGGGCAGCAGCTCGACTGGAAGCTCGGCGCGATCAACACCACGGTGCTGCTGGTCAGCTCGTGGACGATGGCGATGGGCGTGCGCTCGGCGCAGACCAGCCAGAAGGGCAAGACCCTGATGTTCCTGGCGCTCACCGTGCTCGGTGCGCTGGGCTTCATGGTCATCAAGTTCTTCGAGTACAAGGCGAAGAACGAGCACGGCCTGGTCGTGTTCTCGGAGCTGTTCAGCGGCTACGACCAGGCCACCGGCCAGCTGTCGTGGTTCAAGGACTACGACGGCGTGATGGCGAACGTGCCGCACGGCCACATGTTCTTCGCGATCTACCTGACGATGACCGCGATCCACGGCCTGCACGTCGTCATCGGCGCCGGTCTGATCCTCTGGGTCATGAAGGGCACCGCGAAGGGCCGCTTCCACGCCGGCTACTACCTGCCCGTCGACCTGGTCGGCCTCTACTGGCACCTCGTCGACCTGATCTGGATCTTCCTGTTCCCCCTGCTCTACCTGGTGCCGTGATGAGTGCCCACGCCCACAACGACGGTCACGGCAGCCACGCTGCCCACGGCCATGACGCCCACGCCCACGACGCCCACGGACATGGAGCCCTGCAGATGGGGCACCATCACGTCTCGAGCTCGGCGATGTTCACCGGCGTGCTGCTGCTGCTGCTGTTCCTGACGATCGTCACCGTCGCCGTGTCCCGCTTCGATTTCGGCTCGGCCAACATGCTGATCGCGATGGGTATCGCCAGCGTCAAGGCCTCGCTGGTCATCGCCCTCTTCATGCACGTGAAGTGGGACACGGCGATCAACAAGATCGTCTTCCTGTCGTCGTTCCTGTTCCTGTCGCTGCTGTTCATCTTCACGCTCGCCGACCTGTCGACGCGCCGGATCGACCACGACATGCACGTCACGAAGACGCCGGTGCAGTATCAGTGGGTGCACCCGAAGCTGGCCCAAGGGAAGCAGTAGTCCTGCACGCCGCATACCTGCACTCCCGCCAGCCCGCCGACGCGCGGATCGCTCTCTGGGCCGACAGCGGCACCGAGGCGATCCGTGCTGCGCTTCCGGCTGAGCTGCTCGCCAAGGCCGAACCGGTCGAGGCCCAGCTACTGATCCCGGCCGAGGAGCAGTCGCTCCGCCCCGTCGTGGTCGGTGCCGAGGGCGACGACGAGGACGAGCGACCACCGAACCGGATCGCCCCGGCCCTGTGGTCGATCCCGGCCATCGGTCTGCCGCTCGAAGCCGCCGTTCCCTGGCTCGCCGAGCAGACCATCACGCCGACCACGAACGCCTCGCTGCGGGTCCTGGTGGCGCTCGCCAAGCTGACCACGAAGATGCTGGTGCGTGGCGACCTGGCCCCGGCACCACAGCCCGGCGTGCTGCAGTTCGCACCCTACTGGCCGGCCGACGTGCAATGGACGCTGGCTGCCCTGGCGGACCTGGTCCCCGGCATGCTCTGCACGGCTCGGTTCGCGGTCCCGGACGACCCGGTCTACGCGGTGACGCCGCGCAACTTCGTCGTCAGCTTCGTCGGCCACGCCCTCGATCGCATCGCCGATGCGGCGCGCGCCGCCGGCCAGCTCGCCGAACCCCGCTTCACCAAGGCCGAACGCCTGCCCAAGGAGTTCTGGCAGACGCCGCTGGTCCCGGTGCTCGAGATCCTGGTGCCGGACACCCCGCTCGAGGAAGGCGCGCCGTGGGGCCTGCAGGTCCTGGTGCGGCCGATCCCGACGATCGCCTACACCGAGACCATCGAGAGCCTGCACCAGCGCCTGAGCGCCTCGCCGTTCCGCAACGAGATCGCGCAGGACAGCGTCATCAAGATCGAGCAGACGATCGATCGCGTCGCCGAGAAGCTGCCGTCGTTGCGTCGGGCGCGCAACATGAGCGACGGCCGCGCCAGCCTGACGCGCGCCGAGCTCGACCAGATCCTCGACCACATGCCGCTGCTCGAGACCGAGGGCTTCGAGCTGCAGCTGCCGGGCGTCGAGTCGATGCAGCGCCTGTCGGCGCGCGTCGCGATCGTCGAGGGCAAGAGCCAGCAAGGCGACCCGCGGCCGTGGTTCGAGTTCCGCTGGAGCCTGGCGATCGGCGACAAGGAACTCAGCCAGACCGACTTCGAGACGCTGGTCGACGCCAAGACCCCGCTCGTGTTCATCGACCGGCAGCCGGTGCTGCTGTCGCCGAAGGACCGCGAGGCGCTGCGCGACTTCAAGGCGCGCATGGAGGAGGGCGGCGAGAAGATCAGCTTCTTCGAGGCCCTGCGCCTGCGGCTCGGCGGTGCGTCGCACCTGCATGGCCTCGCGATGGAGTCGATCGCCAGCACACCGCGCCTCGAGAACCTGCTGCACAACCTCGAGCAGGCGCGTTCGATCGAGAACCGCCCGCTGCCGAGCGACTTCCTCGGCGATCTGCGTCCGTACCAGTCGCGTGGTCACGCCTGGATGTACTTCCTGGTCGACCAGGGTTTCGGTGCGTGCCTCGCCGACGACATGGGTCTCGGCAAGACCGTGCAGGCGATCACGGTGATGCTCGACTGGCGCCGCAACCACCCGAACGCGACCGCGATCCTGATCGTGTGCCCGGTCTCGGTGCTCGGCAACTGGCGCCGCGAACTCAACCGCTTCGCGCCGACGCTGCGCGTCACGATGCACCACGGCAAGGGTCGCGCCGAGACCGCCGAGGAGTTCCGCGCCATGATCGCCGCCTGCGACATCGTGCTGACCAGCTACAACCTGCTGCAGCGCGACGAGGAGATCATGCAGGACGTCACCTTCGAGGGGGTGATCCTGGACGAGGCGCAGAACATCAAGAACCCGACCACGCGCCAGTCCAAGGTGGCGCGCGCGATGCGCGGCATGTTCCGCCTGGCGCTGACCGGCACGCCGCTCGAGAACCGCCCGCTCGACCTGTGGTCGATCATGGACTTCCTCAACGAGGGCCTGCTCGGCTCGCGCACGCAGTTCATGCAGACGCTCGAGCACCCGATCGTCAAGCAGCGCCGCCAGGGTTCGATGTCGGCGCTGGCGCGGCTGGTGCGGCCGTTCGTGCTGCGCCGCCTTAAGACCGACCCGGAGATCGTCGCCGACCTGCCGGAGAAGACCGAGCAGATCGTCACCGCCACGCTCAGTCGCGAACAGGCGATCCTCTACGAGTCCGTGGTGCGCAAGGGTCTGCAGGAGGTCGAGAAGGCCGCCGAGGGCATCCAGCGCCGCGGCGCGATCCTCACCACGCTGCTGCGCCTGAAGCAGGTGTGCAACCACCCGGCGCACTACCTGATGGACGGCAGCGTGCTGCCTAGCCGCTCGGGCAAGCTCGACCTGCTGACCGAGATGATCGAGGAAGCGATCGAGGAAGGCGACCGCTGCCTGATCTTCACGCAGTTCAAGGAAATGGGGTCGCTGCTGAAGACCCACACCGAGAACGTGTTCGGCCAGCCGGTGCTGTTCCTGCACGGCGGCGTGCCGCAGAAGGAACGCGACCAGATGGTCACCGACTTCCAGGCCTCGCGGCCGGACGGGCCGAAGCTGTTCGTGCTGTCGCTGAAGGCGGGCGGCACCGGCCTCAACCTGACCGCCGCCAACCGCGTGTTCCACTTCGACCGCTGGTGGAACCCGGCCGTCGAGGACCAGGCCACCGACCGCGCGTTCCGCATCGGCCAGCAGCGCAACGTGTTCGTGCACAAGTTCGTCTGCAGCGGCACGCTCGAGGAGCGCATCCAGCAGATGCTCGATCGCAAGCGCGAGGTCGCCGACAGCCTGCTCGCCGCCGGTGAGAACTGGCTGACCGAGCTCAGCAACGACGAGCTCAAGCGCCTGCTCACGCTCGATCGCAAGGAGGCGCTCGCATGAGCCAGCAGGAACGCAAGTCGGTGTCCCTCGGCGAACGCTGGCGCCGCGAGGCGACCCGCGGGGTCGACGACACGCGCCTGGCGGCCGCGCTCGACGCGCTGCCCAGCATCCGCAAGCCCATGGTGCGCATCCGCGCCGGCTCCATCCGCTGCGAGATGGAGGGCACGATGGGCTCGATCCACGAGGTCAGCCTGCAGATCCGCACGCTGCCGCAGCGCGACTGGCAGACCCTGATCCGGGTGCTGCGGCGCAGCAAGTCGATCGTCGAGGCGCTCGAGAACGGCCGCGTGCCGCGAAGCTTCGACCGCCTGGTCGCCCGCATCATCGGCGAACCGCTGTTCCCGGACGCGCGCAGCGTGACGTTCGGCTGCTCGTGCGACCTGCCGGAGAAGCCGTGCCGCCACGTGCTGGCGCTGCACGAACTGTTCGCGCGCCGCCTCGACGAGAAGCCGTGGGAGATCCTGATGCTGCGCGGCGTCGACCTGCAGGCGATGCTGGCCAAGGTGCGCCAGACCGAGCCCGACGGCGAACTGCCGCCGCTCGCGTTCGGCGTGCCCGAGGAACCGGTGCTCTACCCGGACGCCGAGGACGCGGATCTCGGCCAGAGCCTGTCGCCGATGCAGGTGCGCTGGTTCGACGGCGGCATCTCGGTGCGCTGCGTCGACGCGGCGCTGAGGGCGCTCGAGGCGCTGTCGACCACACCGACGCCGGTGCCAGCCCCCGCGCCGCCGCCGCCGGTGAAGACCAGGGCCTGAACCCGCTGCCCGGGCCTGCCGATGGCGGCCGGGCGAGGCCTTCGAGCCGGTTACCGGCTGGTGCCAGCCGGCTACAACGCGGCGTCGGATCCTGCACCGTCGGACGAGCCCTCTCTCTTCGCCGTATGCGTCGGGGTCCCGGCTCAGGCCCAAAGCCTGGCCAGGAACTCCCATGCCCATCAGTCCAACGTCCTTCCTGGCCGCCACGGCGGCCGTGTGCTTGTTCTCGTCGTTCGTGGCGCTGCCGGCCCAGTGCGGCATCCAATGGCGCCCGTTCCAAGGTGCCGGCGGCCTCGACGGCCGCGCCGAGGCCGTGGCCGTGCTGCCCAATGGCGACCTCGTCGTCGGCGGCAACTTCCGCGTCGGCGACAACGCGCTGTGCACCAACATCGCCCGTTTCGACGGCTCGACCTGGCGCCCGCTCGGCGCTGGTTGCAACGCGACGGTGCATGCGCTCGCCGTGCTGCCCAATGGCGACCTCGTCGCCGGCGGTGAGTTCACCGAAGCCGGTGGCCTGCCAGCCCTCCGCGTCGCCCGCTGGAACGGTGCCGCCTGGGCGCCGCTCGGCGGTGGCTGCAGCGGCACGGTGCTCGAACTGCTGACCCTGGCGAGCGGCCAACTGTTCGTGGCGGGCACGTTCACCACGGCGGGCGGGGCTCCGGCCGCTCGCGCGGCGCAATGGAACGGAACGAGCTGGTCGGCGATGGGCGCCGGGCTGGCCGGCACCGTGCTCGCGGCCACCCAACTGACGACCGGCGAGGTCGTCGTCGGCGGTGGGTTCGCGGGTGGCATCGCCACCTGGAACGGCTCGACGTGGACCACTGTGCCCGGCCTCGCGGGAGTGGCCGCACCGCAGGCGATGGTCGCGCTGCCCGGCGGGCTGTTTGCCGCGGTCGGCACGTTCGCCTTCGGCACCGGTCCGTTCACCCGCATCCTCATCGGCAGCCCGACCGGCCTCGTGCCGGGACCGAATCCGGGCGCCTCGCTCGTGCCGACGGCACTGGCAGCCCTGACGAACGGCGACTTCGCCATCGGCCTCTCCGCCGCCAGCAACGGCTCGAGTGTCCTGCGCTGGAGCGGCGGCAGCTGGCAGGGGCTCGGCACCGGCGCTCCCGCTGCCGTGCGCGACCTGCGCGTCGCGCCCAACGGCGACCTGATCGCGGTCGGCATCCGGCAGTCGACACAAGGCGTCGCCGCGCCCGCGGCCGCGCGCCTCAGCGCCGGCACCTGGAATCGGCTGGGGCAGGCGGTGACGCCCGAGGTCAACGCGCTGGCCGCCTTGCCAGGAGGCGACGTCGTGTTGGGCGGGTCGTTCCAGTCGTTCGGCGGCGTTGCCGCGAACAACCTGGTGCGTCGCACCGGCAGCTCCCTGCTGCCGCTAGGGCTCGGCGTCAACGGCCCGGTGCTGGCGATGGACGTTGCGCCGGACGGTTCGCTGGTGGTAGCCGGCAACTTCACGACCGCCGGCGGCAGTCCCGCGATCGGCGTCGCGCGCTGGACCAACGGCGTGTGGAGCAGCCTCGGCAACGGCACCACGCTGACCGCGGTCGAGGTCGCGGCCGGGACCGGCGGCGAGGTGCTGGTGCGCGGTAACACGTCGCTGCGCTACTACAACGGTCTGTCGTGGTCGACGCCGACGTTGCCGGGCAGCGTGTCGGCGATCGTCAAGGATCCCGCTGGCGGCTTCCTGGTCGGCGGCCTGCTCGGTTTCCCGAACGTCGGCACGGTGCGGTTCGTCCAGGGCGCGTTCTCCTTCACCGTCAACCAGCCGCTGGTCGCCAACGCCTTCGGCCAGGACCGCAACGGCCGGCCATTGGCGGCCGTCGACAACGGAGGCAACCTGCGCGTGCTGCGACTCGACGGCGGCACCTGGAGCCAGATCGGACCCGACTACCCTGCCCGCCTGGCCGAACAGGTGACGACGATGCCCAACGGCGATGTGCTGGTCGCCACCGCACCGACGATCGTCGGCGGCGCCATCACGAGCGAACTGATCCGCCTCGACGGCCCCAGCTGGGTCCCGGTGCAGAACCAGCTGCTGATCCCGACCGCCACCACGTCGGCCAAGGCGCTGTCGGTGCTCACCACCGACCGGGGCGAACTGTTCGTCGGCGGTCAGCTGCGCGCGGTGGCCGGCCAGGTGGCGTTCTCGATCGCGGTCGCCGATGCGCAGTGCCCGGCGACGGTCGCCCCGTTCGGCGCCGGCTGCAACGGCGGCAGCGGCCCGCTGCTGCTGACCGCGCGCAACGCCGCCTGGACCGGCAGCGACTTCCTCGCCCAAGTAAGTGGTCTCGCGGCGAACGCCGCCGCGGTGCAGGTCGTCGGCACCGCGACCTCGAGCGTGGCGCTGCCGAGCTCGGCGGGCGGCTGCTTCGTCTACACGGCGCCGCTGATCCTGAGCGCGCTGTCGCCATCCGGCGGGGCAGCGGTCGCCGGCTTCGCCGTGCCGCGCAGCGTCGCGCTCGCGGGGCTCACCGTCCGCATGCAGGTGGTCGGCGTCGAGGTCCCCGCCACGTCGCTGTTGCGGCTGGCCAGCAGCAACGCGCTGGACGTCGGCATCGGCTCCTGGTGATGCCGGGGCCGGCGACGGTGGGGTGGCCGGAAACGCGCACCCGGCGCGAGCCGGCCCCGCGGCCGGCTCGGGCTCATGCTACTTCAGCTCCTTCACTTCCTTGACGATGCCCTCGAGCGCTTCCTTCGCGTCGAGGAACACCATCAGCGTGTTGTCGAGCTCGAACAGCGGGTTCTTGATGCCGGCGTAGCCGGGCGCCAGCGAGCGCTTGATGACGACCACGGTGCGGGCCTGGTCGACGTCGAGGATCGGCATGCCGGCGATCGGGCCGGTCGCCTCGCGCGCGGCCGGGTTCACGACGTCGTTGGCGCCGACGACGATGACGACGTCGGTGTTCTTGAAGTCGCCGTTGATGCGCTCCATCTCCCACAGCTGGTCGTACGGAACGTCCGACTCGGCGAGCAGCACGTTCATGTGGCCGGGCATTCGGCCGGCGACCGGGTGGATCGCGTAGCGCACGTTGGCACCGCGCTTGGTCAACAGGTCGGCGAGCTCGCGCACGACGTGCTGCGCCTGCGCGACGGCGAGGCCGTAACCGGGCACGAAGATCACCGACGAGGCGCCGTCGAGCAGCATCGCGATCTCCTCGGGGCCGGCGGACTTGATCGACTTGTAGTCCTTCGCGTCCTTGGCCACCGTCTCCTCGCCCATGCCACCGAGCAGCACGTTGCTGAGCGAGCGGTTCATCGCCTTGCACATGATCTGCGTCAGGATCAGGCCCGACGTGCCGACCAGCGCGCCGACGACGATCAGCAGCGGGTTTCCGATCACGAAGCCGGCCGCCGCGCCGGCGACACCCGAGTAGCTGTTGAGCAGCGACACCACGACCGGCATGTCGGCGCCGCCGATCGGCAACACCAACAGGGCGCCCAGCACCGAGGCAACCAACGCCAGCAGGATCGTCGAGATCGTCATCTGCGTGTGGCTGCCGGTCATCACCATCCAGGCGCCGAGCGCGATGCACCCGAGTCCCAGCACCGCGTGCGCCATGTGCCGCTGCGAACCGGCGAACGGGTGCGCGAGCTTCTTGCCGCTCAGCTTGAAGTAGGCGACGAAGCTGCCGGTCAAGGTCACCATGCCGATGACCACCGTGGCCGGTGTACTGACCGCGTTGGCGACGCCCGTGCTCCACAGCGAGGCCTCGCCCTTCAACCGGTCGTCGATGAGCAGGAACGCCATCGCCACGAGCGCCGAGGAGACACCGCCGAAGCCGTTGAGGGCCGCGACCATCTCCGGCATCTGCGTCGTGGGGGTGCGCTTGGCGATCAACGCACCGATCGCACCACCGACCAACAAACCGGCGATGACGATCGGCCAGCTGATCTTGGTCATCACCAGCGCCGTCGTCACCACGGCGATCAGCATCGCCAGTTCGGAGATGCGATTGCCGAGCTGGCAGGTCTTGACGCTGGTCAGCTTCTTGATGCCGAAGACGAACAGGACGGTCGCGAGCAGATAGAGGTAGATCACGACCGCTTCTCCTTCTTCTTGAAGGACGCCAGCATGCGGTCCGTCACCATGTAGCCGCCGACGACGTTGATCATCGCGAACACGATCGCGAGGAACGCCAGGCTCTGGGCAAGGTAGCCCTCGTCGGCCTCGGCGCACAGCAAGGCGCCGACCACGGTGATGCCCGAGATCGCGTTCGACCCCGACATCAGCGGCGTGTGCAGCGTCGGTGGGACCTTGTTGATCAGCTCGAAGCCGAGCAACGACGCGATGACGAACGTGAACAGGAAGAGAAAGGTCGGGTCCATCGCTCAGCTCCCTTGCGCGGCGAGCGCCTGCGTCGTGGGTTCGTGTCGCACCTGACCGTCGTGCACGATCGTGACGGCAGACAGGATCTCGTTCTTGAGGTCGAACTTGACCTCGCCCGCCTTGCAGAACTCGCCGAGGAAGGCGAGCACGTTGCGCGCATACATGCGCGAGGCGTCGGCGGCGACCTGCGCCGGCAGGTTGGTGTCGCCGAGGATCGTCACACCGTCGACGACGACGCGCTGACCCGACACCGAGCCCTCGACGTTGCCGCCCTGGCCGGCCGCCATGTCGACGATCACCGAGCCCGGCTTCATGCCCTTGCGCATCTCGGCGGTCACCAACACCGGCGCCTTCTTGCCAGGCACCAACGCCGTGGTGATGAGCACGTCGGCCTGGGTGATGTGCGCGGTCAGGATCTCGCGCTGCTTCTTCAGGAACTCGGCCGAGGTCTCGCGCGCGTAGCCGCCCTTGGTCTCGGCGTCCGGCGGCGCGCCGGTGTCGACGAACTTGCCGCCGAGCGACTCGACCTGCTCCTTGCACGCCGGCCGGATGTCGTTGGCCTCGACGATCGCACCGAGCTTGCGCGCGGTCGAGATCGCCTGCAGCCCGGCGACGCCGACCCCGAGCACCAGCACCCGCGCCGGCGTCAGCGTGCCGGCCGCGGTCATCATCAGCGGGAACATCTTCGGCAGGTACACCGCCGCCAGCAGCACCGCCTGGTAGCCGCCGCAGGTCGCCTGCGAACTGAGGATGTCCATCTTCTGCGCGCGGGTGATGCGCGGCATGAACTCCATGCCGATCGTCGTCACCTTGCCATCGCGCAGCGCCCGGATCGACGGCAGGTTCATGCCCGGCATCAGCGTGCAGACCACGTACGACCCGGCCTTCTGCCGCTGGCAGAGGTCCGGCGGCGGCGTCTGGATGCCGATCACCATGTCGGCCGTGCCGCGGGCCGCGGCGTCGACGAGGGTCGCACCGGCCGCTTCGTAATCCGCATCGAGAAAGCCGGCGGCTGCGCCGGCACCACGCTCGACCTGCACTGACAAGCCGAGCTTCTGCATGCCCTTCACGGTCTCGGGCACCGCGGCGACACGAGTCTCGCCGGCGGCCGATTCCTTGGGCACGAAGATGACAACCATGGGGTCTGCCTCCGTTTGGGGACGCTAGCGAATCAGACGCGGACTGCGGAAGCCATGGGCAATCGGGGGGATGCTCGCGGCGTGCGCAATGCGCCTCGCATCTCGCCGCCCCGGCTCCTAGGCTCTGCGCCCCGATGCGCAGCTTCACCGCTCGACTCGCGGAACGTGTGCTGGCCGGTCAGGCGCCGATCGTGATCGGTCTCGACCCGCGTCTCGACGCCTTGCCCACGACCCTCCGCCCCGGCGACAGCCCGGCCGCCCGGATCGTCGCTTTCTACCGCGAGACGCTGCCGGTGATCGCGAAGCACGCGCCGTGCGTGAAGCCGAACATCGCCTTCTTCGAGTGCTACGGCGCCGACGGCTACCGCGCCTACGAGGAAGTGAATGCGCTCGCCCAGAAGCACGGCCTGCTGGTGCTCGGCGACATCAAGCGCGGCGACATCGGCAGCACCGCCGAGGCCTACGCCGAGGGCCATTTCCGCACCGCCGACGCCGTGACCCTGCACCCGTATCTCGGCCTCGACTCGGTGCAGCCGTTCCTGAACTGGTGCCGCGATGACCGCGGCGGCAAGGCGGTGTTCGTGCTGGTGCGCACCAGCAACCCGGGCGCCAAGGACTTCCAGGACCTGCAGGTCGGCGGCGAACCGCTGTGCGATGTGGTCGCCCGCGCCGTGACCCGGTGGGGCGCCGAGCTGCCGCGCGCCGAAGGCTACTCGCCGGTCGGCGCCGTGGTGGGGGCGACCTGGCCGCAGGAACTCGCCCGCCTGCGCGCGCTGCTGCCGCACGCGTGGCTGCTGCTGCCGGGCGTCGGCGCCCAGGGCGGCAAGGTGCAGGACCTCGCAGCGGCTTTCGACCGCCGCGGCCTCGGCGCGCTGGTCAACCAGAGCCGCGGCGTGATGCAGTGTTTCCAACCTTCCGCCACCGACTGGCTCGACCGCCTCGATCGCGCCGCGCGCGACTTCGCGGCCGAGTGCCGGTCGGTGGCCACCGGGCGCAGCGGCGCCGCCGGCAATCCGTGACCGACCACCAGTGACCACGACGCTCCGCCACATCTCGTTCCGACGCCTGGGCACCTCGGACGTGCACCAGCGCTTCCTCGAGGACGACCGCGACCTCGGCGGTTTCCTCGGCATGCGGGCGCGCTCGGTGCAGGAGCTGGCCCGCCGCGCGCCCACCGGTGCCGGCCGGCTGCTGCCGCGCGAGCTGCTGGTGAAGGCGCTGCGCGCCTATGCCGAACGCCATCAGGCGCCGCCCGAGGTGTTCACCAACGCCGACGCACTGCTCGACCCGAAGGTCCACGTCGTCGTCACCGGCCAGCAGCCCGGCCTGATCGGTGGCCCGCTGTTCACGTTCCACAAGGTCGCGACCGCGATCCGGCTGTGCCGTGAACTCAACGCCGACCCGAACGGCCCGCGCGTGGTGCCGCTGTTCTGGAACCACAGCGACGACCACGACCTCGACGAGGCCAACCGGCTGTTCCTGGTCAACCAGCAGCAGGAGGTGCAGCGCTTCCGGCTCGAACTGCAGCGCACCAACGAACCGCTGCGCGGCATCGGCATCGGCCGCGAGATGGACAAGCTGCTGGCGGAGATCGACCCGCTGCTGCCGCAGAGCGAGTTCCGCGAGCGCATCCTCGGCCTGTGCAAGCCGCGCCATCCCGACGAGCACTTCGGCGACCAGATGGCGCGCCTGCTGTTCGAGGCGTTCGGCCGCCACGGCCTGCTGATGATCGAGCCGCGCGACCTGCCGCCGGAGGCGTTCGAACCGCTGGCGAAGTGGTGGACCAAGTCGAACGAGATCCGCGACAAGGTCAAGCAGACCTGCGACGACCTAGCCGACGTCAACGTCGACGTCACGCTCGATCCGTCGACGACGATGATGTTCGAACTGACCGGCGGCGTGCGCCAACCGCTCGCCGACGGCGAGCAGTTCCGCCGCGCCACCGACCTCAGCCCCGGCGTGCTGCTGCGGCCGCTGTGGCAGGACGCGTGCCTGCCGACGATCGCGTTCGTGGTCGGCCCGGGCGAGCTCGCCTACCTGTGCGCGGTGGCGCCGCTGTACCGGCTGCTCGGGGTGCCGCTGCCGGTGTTCGTGCCGCGCGCCTCGCTGACGCTGGTCGAACCGTCGATGCAGCGCCTGCTGACGCGGTTCTCGCTCGATCTGCCCGATCTCGATCAGCCGCCCGAGAAGCTGGCCGAGAAGTTCCTGCAGAACGACGACGGCAGCGCGGTCGAGGACGGTCTCGACGACCTGCAGGCCAAGCTGCGCGCCGGCCTCGACGCGATCGCGCCGAAGCTGACGGCGATCGACGCCTCGATGCTGGCCGCGCTCGATCGCGCCCGCACCAAGTCGATCGAGGAGCTCGAACGGCTGCAGCAGAAGGTGCGCAACGCGCGCCAGAACCGCGAGGGCACCGGCATCAAGCAGTTGCGCCGGCTGTGCAACACGCTGCGGCCGCGCAATCGCCCGCAGGAGCGCGTGCTCGGTCCGATCGCCTACCTCTCGGCCTACGGCCCGGCCCTCGCCGACGCGCTGATCGCCGCCGCCGATCCGTTCCGCATCGAGCACGGCGTGCTCGAACTCTGACATGAGCCAGCCCGCGATCCCGCTGCCGGCGTGCGACGTACTGGCGCTCGGCCCGCATCCCGACGACATCGAGATCGGCAACGCCGGCACGCTGCTGCTGCTGCGGCAGGCCGGCCAGCGCCTCGGCCTGCTCGACCTGACCCGCGGCGAGAAGGGCTCGCGCGGCACCGTCGACGAACGCAGTGCCGAGGCCGAGGCGGCGACGCGCCGGCTCGGGGCGGTCGTGCGGCGCAACCTCGGGCTGCCCGACACCGGGCTGCGCGTCGACGACCACGCGACCAACCTGCTGGTGGCTGCCCTGCGCAGCGCGCGGCCGTGGCTGCTGCTCGGTCCGCACGCGCACGACGTGCACCCGGACCATACCGCGGGCGCCCAACTCGCCGACCGCGCCGTGTTCCTCGCCGGTCTGCGCAACTACGAGCCGCAGCTCGGCGAGCCGCACCGCCCGCGCGTGCACCTGCGCTACCCCGGCAACCGGCCGATCGAGCCGTCGCTGGTGGTCGACATCACCGCCGTCGCCGCCGAGAAGGCCGAGGTGGTGCGCTGCTACCGCTCGCAGCTGAATCCGCCCGACCGCAGCCATCTGACGCTCGGGCTAGACACCGCCGAACGCGCGCTGGTGCGCGATCAGTTCTACGGCGCCCGCATCGGCGTGCGCGCCGGCGAGCCGTTCTGGCACGACGGACCGCTGCCGGTCCGCGACCTGCGCGCGCTGCTCGGCTGAACGTCCGCGCGCCATCGCCCCCGCAGCCCGGGATCTCGGCCTTCTGCTCGCCTCGGCGTCCCCGATCCCCCAAGATCGACGCGGAGGCATCCATGAAGAGCATCGCGGTCATCAACCAGAAGGGCGGCGTCGGCAAGACGACGACCACCGTCAATCTCGGCGCCGGACTCGCCCGCAAGGGCTATCGCGTGCTGCTGCTGGACATGGACCCGCAGGCCAACCTCACGGTGCACGTCGACAAGCGGCCCGACCTCGAGAGCAGCACGCTGACCAACCTGCTGGTCGAGGACGTGCCGCTGAAGGAACTGGTGCAGCCGACCGCGGTCGAGAACCTGTTCGTGGTGCCGAGCGACACCTCGCTGGCCGGCGTCGAGCAGGTGCTCGCCAACCGCATCGGCCGCGAGACGATCCTGCGTGAGGCGATCGAGGCCTACCCGGATGCGGGCGTGTTCGACTTCGTGCTGTTCGACTGCCCGCCGTCGCTCGGCGTGCTGAGCGCGAACGCACTGGTCGCCGCCGATCACGTCGTGATCCCGATGCAGGCCGAGTACCTGTCGCTGCAGGGCATGGCGAAGCTGCTCGAGGTGATCCAGCTGGTGCAGAAGCGCCTCAATCCACAGATCAAGATCGCCTGCGTGCTGCCGTGCATGCTCGACGCCCGCACCAACCTCAGCACCGAGGTACTGCGCGAGATCGACACCCACTTCGGCTCGATGCTGGCGCGCAGCCGCATCCGCAACAACGTCAAGCTCGCCGAGGCGCCGAGCTTCGGCCGCACGATCTTCGAGCACGCTCCCGACAGCAACGGCGCGCGCGACTACGAGGCATTCGCCACCGAGTTCGTGACGATGGTCGGCGCCGCGCCACCGCGGTCGACGCCAGCGGGCGGAGCGGCGCCGGCGTCGACGCCGACGCCGACGGCAACGCCGACCACGAACGGCGCCGCGAGCACGCCCGCGAGCGACGAACCACCGCCGGCCGCCGCCGATGCCTCGGCCTGAGACAGTACTGCTCGGCAATACGACGCGCGTGGTTCATGTCGAGGAAGCCGACGGCCGATAGCCACGGCGACATGAAGCGGGAGCCGGACATCGATCGGTTGACGACCTTGTTGGGCCAATGTCTCGGTCGCATCGACGAACAGGCCTATCGCCTGCAGCAGGTCGACGACGACGAGACCGTCGACGGTGCCGACGACGTGCTGGAGCAGGAGGCCGCGACGCTGCAGGAGCTGATCGGGTCGATGCTCGAGCAGACCCAGGCCCCGGACCAGAGCGACCTCAACGTGGTGATCGCCGCGGCGGTGTCCGCGTGCCTCGGTGAACTGCAGCGCCCGATCGTCGTGCGCCAACGCCTCGAACCCGACCTGCCGCCGGTCGCATGCAGCCCCGGCCAGCTCAGCTTCGCGGTGCAGCGCTCGCTGGTGCTGTGCACGGGCGGCCTGGTCGCCGGCGACGAACTGTGGCTGACCAGTCGCCGCGACGGCGAGCAGGTGGTGCTCGAACTCGAGTGCCCGTCGGTCGCGAACGACCGCAACCTGCCGGCCCGGTCGCAGACGCTGTGCGAGTTCGTGGCGGCGATGCGCGGCAACTGCCGCGTCGATCGGGACGATCGCGGCAGCCTGTTGGTGGTGCTCGAACTGCCAGCGGCACTCGCGATCGACGAGCACGGATCGGCACCACCGTGCGGCTAGGATGCGCGGATGCGCATCGGCATCGTCTGCTATCCGACCGTCGGCGGGAGTGGTGTGGTCGCCACCGAGATGGCGCTGGCTCTCGCCCAGCGCGGCCACGACGTCCACCTGCTCAGCTATGACCGGCCGAGCCGGCTGCGCCGCGGGGTGCCGGGCCTGCGCTTCCACCAGGTCGCGGTATCGGCCTACCCGCTGTTCCGCTACCCACCGTACGACCTCGCCCTGGCGACGCGCATGATCGAGGTGCGCGAGGAAGCGCACATCGACGTCTTCCACGTGCACTACGCGATCCCGCACGCGGTCAGCGCGTTCCTGGCTCGCAGCATGTGCGGCGACAACGCCTGCATGCCGTTCGTCACGACCTTGCACGGCACCGACATCACCGTCGTCGGCAGCGATCGTGCCTACATGCGACCGACCCGCTTCGCGCTCGAGCAGTCGAACGCGGTGACCGCGGTCAGCCAGTATCTCGCCGACGAGACCCAGCTGGTGTTCGGCGTGCGCAAGGAGGTCGAGGTGGTGCACAACTTCGTCGACATCGAGCGCTTCAAGCCGGGCCCGCGCCGGCCGTGGCGCGAGCGACCCGACCAGGAACGGGTGCTCGTGCACGCGTCGAACTTCCGGCCGGTCAAGCGCACCGCCGACGTGGTGCGCGCGTTCGCGGCGATCCAGAAGGAACTGCCGGCGCGGCTGGTGCTGATCGGCGACGGCCCGGATCGCGAACACGCGATGGCGGTCGCCAGCGACCTCGGCTGCATCGACAAGGTCGAGCACCTAGGCATGCAGGACCAGATCCAGGACCTGCTGCCGCAGGCCGACCTGTTCCTGTCGGCGTCGGAGACCGAGAGCTTCGGCCTCTCGATGCTCGAGGCGATGAGCTGTGGCGTGCCGTGCATCAGCACCGCGGTGGGCGGCGTCGGCGAGGTGATCGGCGACACCGGCCGGCTGGTGCCGTTCGCCGACCCGGCCGCGATGGCGAAGGCGGCGCTCGGCGTGCTGCACGACGACGACCTGCACCAACGGCTGTCGCTGGCGGCGCGCCAACGCGCCGTCGATCACTTCGCGACCGATCGCATCGTCGCCCAGTACGAACGCATCTACGCCCGCGTGCTGGGGTGAGTCCGTGAGCGCACCCGAGCCTGCGTTCTGCGACCACAACGCCGGGAGTCCGGCGCTGCCGGAGGTGCTGGCGGCGTTCGTCGACACCGAACGCCGCTGCCCCGGCAACCCGGCCAGCACCCACACCGCCGGCCGCGCCGCCCGCGCCGCGCTGGAGCACGCACGCGAACGGATCGCGAACGCCCTCGGTGTCGCCGCCGCCGACGTGGTGTTCACGAGCGGTGGAACCGAGGCCGCCAACCTGGCAGTACTCGGCCTCGGTGCACCCGAGCAACCGGTGCTGCTGGCGCCGACCGAACACCCGGCGGTCGCCGAACCGGCGGCGCTGCGTGGCACCGTCGACTGGCGGGTCGAGCCGGACGGCACCGCGATCGTCGCGCGACCCGAACGCATGGTAGGCCTCGTCTGCCTCGCGCACGCGCAGAGCGAGCTCGGCACGCTGCAACCGATCGCAGCGGCGGCCGCGATGGCCGCCACGTTGGCAGTGCCGCTGTTCGTCGACGCGGCGCAGACGCTCGGCCGCGTCGACCTGCAGCCGGTCGTCGGGTGCGGCGCCGTGCTGAGCCTGTCGCCGCACAAGGCTGGTGGTCTGCGTGGACTCGGCGTGCTGCTCGGCCACGAACTCCACCGCCAGCTGCGTCCGCTGTTGCGCGGTGGTGGTCAGGAGCTCGGCCTGCGACCCGGCACCCAGAGTCCGGCGCTCGCGGTCGCCAACGCACTCGCGATCGAACTCGCCATCGCCGAGCGCACCGCGCGCGCCGCGACGATGCTGCGCGCGCGCGCCGAGTTCCTCGCCGGCATCGCGGCGAGTGGCGTCGCGCATCGCGTGCTGACGCCGCTCGACCGCAGCCTGCCGAACACCGCGATGCTGCACTTCCCCGGCGTCGAAGGACGCAACCTGCTGCCGACCCTGGATCTGATCGGCGTGCAGGCTTCGCACGGCTCGGCGTGCTCGTCGGGCGCCGCGATTCCACCGCGCATCTTGACCGCGATCGGCCTCGACGAGGCCGCCGCGCACTCTTGCGTACGCTTCAGCTTGGGCTTCCGCGACGAGCCGAACGCGACGCGCGAAGTCGGAGTTCGCGCCGGCGCGATCGTCGCGCGTCGGCAGAAAAAAAGTTGAGTCGCTCGCGAACGGATCATCGCGCGCGACAACTCGACCCAAGTCGTTTCCGTGCGGACGCGAGCGTGCAGATTCTGCGAAGAGAGTGTGGGGAAACCGCCTCGTTCGGTGAGCAAAGTTCCGCCGCTCTCTTGCGTGGGAGTCGTCCCGCCCGCTAAAGACGCACTCGTCGTTTCGCGCTGCCACTGGGTCGTCCCGACCCTCGGCAGTGCCTCACAGCCAGCGCCAGCCGGAGCCGCACCACGCGGTTCGACCCGACCCACCTCGGGTCGCCTCTCTCGGAAAACCGCCCACTTCGACTCGCGCTACCGTTCTGTACTCAGCCAACCTGCACCGGCACACGTTGCCACGCCACCCAACCTTGACCACCATGGCCGACGCCTCCGTTCCCGATCCCCTGCAATCGCTTGCGGAACGGGACCTCCTGCGGGCGCTGCTGCAGCAACTGAGCTCCCGGGTCCGCCGGGAGCAGCTGGAGACGTGGTTCCGTTCGCTGGATGTGCGCCGGGCCGACGACCGTGAGATCGAGCTGTCGGTGACGAGCCAGTTCGTCCGGGACTGGCTGCAGAAGAACTACCTCGGGGTTCTCACCGAGGCCGTCAGCGCGCTCGGTCAGACCAAGCGCCGGGTGCTGTTGACCCATCGCGACGAGGACGGCTGGGACAGCCTGCGCTTCGCCCAGCCGCAAGCCATCTCCGACGAGATCGATCGGCTGGTCCGGCTGCGCGATGACCGCACGCCGCCGAGCCCGGCGGCCGAAACCTCGGCCCAGCCCGGCGCCGGCGCGCGCACGCCGACCTACCCGGCCGCCACCGGCCTCGGTGCTGGCGGCGCCGGCGCGGTTGGACATGGCCCCGTCACCAGCCGGCGGCTCGGCAACGCGCTGAACCCGAACTACACGTTCGACAAGTTCGTGGTCGGTCCGTGCAACCGCCTCGCGCATGCGTCGGCGCTGGCGATCGGGGAAAACCCCGGCTGCGCCTACAACCCGCTGTTCGTGCACGGCAACGTCGGCCTCGGCAAGTCGCACCTGCTGCAGGCCATCTGCCACACCGTGCAGCGCCGCGACCCGAACGCTCGCGTGCTCTACCTGAGCTGCGAGGACTTCACCAACGCGTTCATCCAGGCCATCCAGAGCCACCAGCTCGACGCCTTCCGGCAGCTCTACCGCAGCGCCGACGTGCTGGTGATCGACGACGTGCAGTTCCTGGCCAACAAGGAGAAGACCCAGGACGAGTTCTTCCATACCTTCAACACGCTCTACGACGCCCAGAAGCAGATCGTGCTGTCGTCGGACCGGCCGCCGATCGAGATCCCGACCATCGAGGAGCGGCTGGTGTCGCGCTTCAAGTGGGGGCTGGTCGCCGAGGTCGAGGCGCCGTGCCTGGACACGCGGGTCGCGATCGTGCGCCGCAAGGCCGCCGGCCGCGGCGTCGACCTGCCCGAGGACGTGGCGCGGTTCCTGGCCGAACGGGTCACGACCAACATCCGCGAGCTCGAGGGTGCGGTCATCAAGGTGGTCGGCATCGCCGCCATCACCGACCAGCCGATCACGCTCGCGCTGGCGGAGAGCTGTGTGCGGGGCATGCCGCTGCGCCACAGCCAAGTCTCGGCCGACGACGTGATGACGCTGATCACGACCGAGTTCGCGATCAGCGCGCGCGAGCTGACCGGCAAGGGGCGCACCCAGACCGTGAGCCTGCCGCGCCAGGTCGCGATGTTCCTGCTGCGCGAGCACACCGAGAACTCGCTCGAGGACGTCGGCCGCATCTTCGGCAACCGCGACCACACCACGGTGCTCTACGCGGTCAACAAGATCCGTGAGCGCGCGCAGAAGGACCGCATGTTCAAGGAGCTGCTGGACGGCCTCAGCAACCGCCTGCTGACGCGTTCGTTCCGCAGTTGAGGCCGGAGTCCCCCGGTTGGCGAACGGCCGCTCCGAGCAGCGCCTGCCCCGGCCCAAGACCGCCGCATCCGATCGCTCGCCGCCCGTCCGACGGGCCCGGCTCGAGTTCGATGCGATCCCTCGCCGACACCCGTCGGATGCCGTGGCCGGCCGATCTTTTGACGCCTTGGAGCCGCGCTCCGCGCCCGGTAGCAGCTGCTGTGTCAGCTGTCGTCGCGAGATCTGTGCAGAGCCGTGTAGTGGTCCCTGGAGCCTGCGCGAACAGTCGTGCAGGACTCTCCGCGACCTCGTCGACCCGGGTCTGCCGAGGTGACCCGGAACGTGGAGATGTCGACTTCCACGGGCGATTCCCCAGCGGTTCTCCAGACCCCTGGAAACGCCGCGCAACCCGCTTTCCGACTCGCTCCGCGGGCGATGGCCCGGTAGCCTCTTCACACTCGTGACGGCACGTACGAGGATGATGAGAGAGAGAATTCTCTCCCTTGCATACTCATCGTGCCGCGCTCGTTTGCAGCTCGCTCCCAGCCCAGCACCACAGCCAGCCACCAAGCAGCCCAACCTCCATCGATGAAGATCCTCTGCGACCGCACGGCCCTCCAGGAGGCCGTCAACGTGGTGTCCTCGGTGGTTCCGGTGAAGACGCCGAAGCCGATCCTGCAGAACATCCTGGTGCGAGCCGAAGGCGACGGCATCACGCTGTTCGCCACCGACCTCGAGATGGCGGCGCGGGTGCAGCTGGACTCGGTCAAGGTGAGTCGCAAGGGCTCGGTGCTGCTGCCGGCCAAGGAGACCTCGGCGCTGCTGCGCGAACTCAGCGACCCGACGGTGACGCTCGAGAGCACCGACCAGCGCTGCCGGATCGAGAGCGGCGGCGGTTCGTTCGTGCTGCTCGGCGAGGACCCGCAGCAGTTCCCGGACGAGACCCAGGTGAAGTCCGGCAAGCGGCTCGAGATCCCGAGCGGCCGCATGCTGCGCATGATCCAGGAGACGGTGTTCGCGGCGGCGCGCGAGGAGACCCGCTACGCGATCAACGGCGTGCTGGTCGATGCGGCGGCGGGCTGCCTGCGGCTGGTGGCGACCGACGGTCGGCGCCTCGCGATCAGCTACGAGAACGTCGACGCCAAGTCGGAGTTCAAGGTGGTGGTGCCGCTGCGGGCGCTCAACACGCTGGCGCGGGCGCTCGGCGAGGGCAGCAAGGAGATGCTGCAGATCGACGTCGGCGACAAGCAGGTGGTGTTCCACACCGGCAAGATGCAGCTGGTCAGCCAGCTGCTCGAGACCAGGTTCCCCGACTACGAGGGCGTGCTGCCGAAGGCGGCCGACACCACCGTCGAGATCCAGAAGGCGGTGCTGGAGAGCGCGCTGCGCCGCGCCTCGATCCTGTGCGCCGCCGAGATGCGCATGGTCCGCTTCGAGGTCGGCGAGCAGTCGCTGCGCATGACCGCCGAGAGCTCGGCGCGCGGCCGCGCCGACGTCGTCGTCGACGCCGCGGTGAAGGGTTCGGGCGGCAGCATCAACTTCAACCCGGACTACATCCTGGAGGCGCTGCGCGTCTGCCAGCTCGACCAGGTGCGGCTCGACATGTCCGACGACTCGATGCCGGCGAAGTTCACCCTCGGCGAGTCGTTCACCTACGTGGTGATGCCGATCAGCGGCGCCTGAGCCGGCTCCGGACCCTCGAGCTTCCCGTCGTGGTCGAACCCAAGCGAGCCAGCGACTTCCTGCGCGACATTCTGCAGCAGGCAGGCAAAAGCAAGTCGCGCAGCGCCTACAACGAGGCGCTCGACCAGATCCTCAGCGAGGCGCTGCGGCCCCACTGCCAGGTGGTCGGCTGCCGCGCCGGCAAGCTGGTGCTCGAGGTCGACAGTGCGCCGCTGTATGCGGAGCTGTCCGGGTTCCGCCGCGAAGAGATCCGTCTGCGCATCAACCAACTCGTTCCTGAACAACCCATCGCCCAGCTGACATTCCGGCTGGGAGGCACGGGACATGTCTGACCAGAAACCTGCAGAACCTCGCTACGACGCCAGCTCCATCAAGGTGCTCGAGGGCCTCGACGCCGTGCGCACCCGGCCGGCGATGTACATCGGCGACACCGGCATGAAGGGCCTGCACCACCTGGTGTGGGAAGTCGTCGACAACTCGGTCGACGAGGCGCTCGCCGGGCGCGCCAGCCGCATCGACGTGCGGGTGCACAAGGACGGCTCGGTGTCGGTCAAGGACAACGGCCGCGGCATCCCGGTCGACATGCACGAGAGCGGCAAGCCCGCGCTCGAGGTGATCCTGACCAAGCTGCACAGCGGCGGCAAGTTCGACAAGGGCAGCTACAAGGTGTCGGGCGGCCTGCACGGCGTCGGCATCAGCTGCGTGTGCGCGCTGGCCGAGGTGCTCGACGTCGAGGTCTACCGCGACGGCAAGATCTACCGGCAGACCTACATGCGCGGGCAGAAGGCCAGCGAGCTGGCGGTGGTCGGCAAGGCCGAGGCGACCGGCACGATGATGCGCTTCAAGGCCGACCCGCAGATCATGGAGGCGACCGAGTTCTCCTACGAGATCCTGCGCAAGCGCCTGCGCGAGCTGGCCTACCTGATGGGCAGCGCCAAGCTGCACATCACGCTGCACGACGAGCGCACCGACAAGAGCGAGGAGTTCCTGTTCCCGGACGGGCTGGTCGAGTTCGTCAAGGACCTGACGATCGGCAAGTCGCCGTTGCACAAGGAGGTCGTCTACTTCCGCCGCGAGATGGCGTCGTCCGAGGACCCCGAGAAGGTCTACGAGGTCGAGATCGCGCTGCAGTACAACGACGGCTACCACGAGACGACGTTCTCGTTCGTCAACAACATCAACACGATCGAGGGTGGCACGCACCTGGTCGGCTTCCGCACCGCGCTGACGCGCGCGCTCAACAACTGGGCGCGGCAGGAGAAGGTGCTGAAGGAGAAGGATCCGGTGCCGACCGGCGAGGACTTCAAGGAAGGTCTCGCGGCGGTGATCTCGGTGAAGGTGCCGGACCCGCAGTTCGAGAGCCAGACCAAGATCAAGCTGGGCAACCGCGAGGTGCAGTCGATCGTCGAGACCGTGGTCGGCGAGGGCATCCGCACCCACTTCGAGGAGAACCCGAGCGTCGCCAAGGCGATCTACGGCAAGGCGCTCGATGCGCTGCGCGCGCGCGAGGCGGCCCGCAAGGCGCGCGACATGGTGCGCAAGTCGGCGATGGAGGGCGGTGGTCTGCCGGCGAAGCTGTCGGACTGCCAGAAGGGGACGCCGCGCGACGAGGCCGAGCTGTTCCTGGTCGAAGGTGACTCCGCAGGTGGCACCGCGAAGCAGGGCCGCATGGCGCACCAGGCGATCCTGCCGCTGCGTGGCAAGATCCTCAACGTCGAGAAGGCCGCGGTGGACAGCATCCTCGACCACGAGGAGATCCAGACCATCGTGCGCGCGATCGGCACCGGCTTCCTGACCGAGGAGTTCGAGCCGGAGAAGCTGCGCTACGGCAAGGTCATCGTGATGACGGACGCCGACGTCGACGGCTCGCACATCCGCACGCTGCTGCTGACGTTGTTCTACCGGAAGATGCCGGAGCTGGTGATGCGCGGGCACGTCTACGTCGCCCAGCCGCCGCTGTACCGCATCAAGAAGGGCAAGACCGAGCGCTACGCGGTGACCGAGGAGGACAAGGTCAACATCCTCGCCGAGATGGGTCTCGGGGCGACGTCGCTGGTGCACAAGGACGGTCACAAGTGGCAGGGCCGCGAGCTGCGCCAGCTGATGGACCTGGTCGCGCGGTTGCAGCTGATCGGGCCGCGGCTGCCGATCGATGCGGCGGTGCCGTTCGCGGCCTGGCTCGACGCGGCGACGGTGCCCGATCGTGCGCTGCCGTCGGTGTGGTTCGTGGTCGGCGGCAAGGGCCGCTTCCTCGACTCCGAGGTGCAGCTGGCCGCCGAGCTCGAGCAGTTGAAGAAGAAGCTCGGCCGCGACCTCGTGCTCTACGAGGGTCCGGATTCGCCGTGCCGCCGCGAGCAGGCGGATGCCGAGGCGTATGCGCTGCTGCTCGGCGGCGAAGCCGGCACGCTGATGAAGAAGATCGACGCGCTCGGCGTGCCGATCGGCTGGGTCAAGGCCGGCGCGGTCGGCGACTGGAAGGTGCACGGCAGTGCGCAGGCCGAGGGCGACCCGTGCGACAGCCTGTTCGCCGCCGTCGAGACGATCCAGAAGACCTGCGAGAAGGACCTCGACATCCAGCGCTACAAGGGCCTGGGCGAGATGAACCCGTCGCAGTTGTTCGAGTCGACGATGGACCCGGCGCGGCGGCTGTTGAGCCGCGTCACCGTCACCGACCTGGTCGAGGCGGACCGCATCTTCACGGTGCTGATGGGGCCGGAGGTCGAACCGCGGCGCCAGTTCATCGAGAAGCACGCGCTCGAGGCGACCAACATCGACATCTGAACGCCGGCAGGGGCAGGCTCCGCGACGGTAGCTGCCGGCCGTCGGCCACGGTGGGCCGTTCGAACCAGACCGCTCGCGAGGATCCGCGCCGATGCATCGCCTTCGCTACCTGATCGGAACGTTGACGCTGGTCGCCGCGGTGGTCGGCGCCTGGTGGATGGTGCGGCTGCTGCGCAACCTCGACGATCGGCCGGGCCTCGCGTTGCAGATCGAGTTCCAGCAGGCGCGTGGTCTGCGCGCCGGCGCCGACGTGCGCTACCGCGGAGTCACGGTGGGCAGCGTGCGCCAGGTGTCGATCGCCGGCGACGGCAGCAAGGCGGTGGCGCAGGTGGTGCTGCAGCCAGGTGGAGCGCCGCACGCGTGCGTCAACAGCGTGTTCTGGATCGTCACGCCGCGCTTCGGCGGGCTCGCCGACGGCGCCTCGGGCCTCGACACGCTGGTGCGCGATTCATACCTCGCGTTCCACACGCCGAGTGAACACGGCTCACCGCTTACCGCGGGAAGTCTGCTGGCGGGCAGCGAGCGGCCGCCGGCCCCGGCCGATGCCGACTCGCTGGAGGAACTCGGTCACGGCGACCTGTTGATGACGCTGCTGGTGCCGGAGAACCACGGCCTGCGGCCCGGTTCGGCGGTGGTCTACCGCGGCATGCAGACCGGCGACGTGCGCAAGGTCGAACTGGCGGCGTCCGGCTCGCACGTCGAGGTGACGCTGCGCATCGCGCGCCGGCACCGCCAGACCGTCACCGACAAGGCCGAGTTCTGGGTGGCGCGGCCGTACGTCAGCGGGGCGCTGTTCTCCGGCTTCACGGTGACCGACGTCAGTGCGTTGCTGACGCCGTACGTCAGCTACTACGGCGCGCCCGGCAAGGGGGTGCTGGTGCAGGACGGGTATCGCGCCGCGGCGCGCGCCAATCGGCCGGACTTCGAGATCGCGCCGGTGCCCGGTGAGGCGCTGCGCCAGCAGCAGCCGGCGGTGAAGGCCGTCGTCGACGACCTGGTCGCGGTGCACATCACCTATGCGGCGGTCGAACGCGACACGTTCAGTCCCGACGACCCGATCCGGCGGCAGGGCAGCGGCCTGTTGTTCCTCGATCGCAGCGGCCGCGCGGTGGTGGTGACGGCCCGCAGTCTGGTCGACGGTTCGTTCACCGAGACCGACGCGTTCGGCGGCGATGCCGACATCGAGGACGAGCAGCTGAAGGTGCTGCTGCCGAACGGCAACGTGCTGCGCGCCGGTCGCGTCTGGGTCGATCCCGCCGGCGGCGACCTGGCCGCCCTGGTGCTCGACGGGGTGCCACCGGATCTGGTCGGCACGACGCCGAGCCGGCTCGAGTTCGGTGCGGCCCCGGCGGGTGATGCCACGCTGCGCGGCGCCGGCGCCGACGGCGCGCCGTTGCCCACGGGCCAGGGGCAGGAAGGTCGCGACCCGGCGTGGCTCGGCGCGGCAGCCTGTGTCGGCGACCGGGTGTTCGGCATCCAGGGCCGCGATGGTGCGATCCTGCCGCTGACGCTGTTGCCCGACGACCTGCGGCCGCAGTGACGCGCATGACTCCGGCCCTGGTGTTCCGGAAGTTCGGCCTCGCGCACCGGCGACCCGGTGGCGACGACGTGTTGTTGGCCGACGTCGATCTCGAACTGGCGCAGCACGGGTTCTACGTGTTCGTCGGTGCCAGCGGCGGCGGCAAGTCGTCGCTGTTGCGGATCCTGGCCGGGCTGGTCGAGAGTCGCGAGCCGGCGCCGCGCATGAGCGGCGAGTTGACGGCGTGGGGCGAATCGCTGACCGGCGACCACCCGGAGTCGTTGCGCGACAAGGTGGTGGCGATCCTGCAGGACGAAGGTCTGCTCGACGAGTTGAGTCCACGCGCCAACGTCGAACTGGCGCTGCGCGCGGTCGATCGTTCGCCGTTGCTGGCGCCGGCGCTGCTGGCCCAGGTCGGCCTGCCCGAACCTCCCGAACGCATCGCGCAGCTGTCGGGTGGCATGCGCAAACGGCTGGCGGTGGCGCGCGCGCTGGCGCAGTCGCCGCGGCTGCTGCTGTGCGACGAGCCGACCGCCGGGCTGGATCCCGAGGCGGCGAGCACGATCGCGAGGCTGCTGCGCGAGGCGCACGACCAGGACGCGGAGCGGACCACGATCGTGATCACCCACGACCTGGCGGCGTTCGAAGGTCTGGTCGACGGGGTGCTGGTGCTCGATCGGCCGGGGCGCACGCTGCGATTGGAGGGCCCGACGTTCCGGCCCGAACACGGCTCGATCGCGCCGCGCACGCTCGATCAGGGCGGTGGTGAGCCGGCCGCGCTGCACGGGTTGCGGCGCGTGCTGCTGCAGCTGGCGGCGATCGGCGAGACGTTGCTCGAGTCGCTGCGCCGATTGCCGCCGGTGGAGTTCGGCCAGGTGGCGCGCACGGTGGTGCGCTTCGTGCTGGAGCCGATCCTGTTCGTCGCGGTCGCGGGCGGCGTGATCGGCGGGCTGGCGACGTTCTTCGCGCTGCGCAACAACCCGGTGCAGGGTGGCTTCGAGTCGGCGCTGCTGACCGGCACGGGCAAGGTCGCGACGGCGGTGCTGGTGCCGCTGCTGAGCGGGTTCTTCTTCACCGCGCGCATCGTCGCCGGTGCGGCGGCGCGGCTCGGCACGATGAAGCGGACCAACCAGGTCGCGGCGCTGCAGATGATGGGGGTGCGGCCGGCCGACTACCTGCTGACGCCGCTGATCTGGGGCATGGTGCTGGCGATGCCGTTGGTGACGCTCGCCGGCGTGGTGGCGGCGGCCGCGGCGTCGCTGCTGGCGGCTGGCGTGGTGTCCGGAACGACCACGGTCGGCTGGGCGATGGCGTACTTCGCGACGGTCGATGCCGCCGACCTGCTGGTGATCCTCGGCAAGTCCACGCTGTCCGGCTACCTGGTGGCGGTCTGCTGTTATCACCTCGGGACCGGTCCCAAGCGCTCCGGCGCCGAGGTCGGTGAAGCCGTCAACACCGCAATCGTCGTCGGCATGGGGCTGGTGCTGGCGGTGCACGCCGGGGTGACATTCCTGGTCTACGCCTGAACCTACGGTGCCACCGTCGGCCTCGGCTCAAGGCCGGTCCGAACGATGGTCGATGGTGGGGATGTGAAGGGCATCGAGAAGATCACGTCGGTCCGCCTCGCGGAGATCCTCACGGAGCGATCGATCGTCTCCTCCGAGGTCATCACCGATGCCCTGTACGCGCAGGACAAGCACGGCGAGCCGTTCGTGCAGGTCCTGATCTCGGGCGGTCACATGACCGAGTGGGATCTCGCCAAGATCATCACCGAGAACTTCAGCTTGCCGTTCCTGATGGCGAGCAACTACCAGATCAGCGACGAGGCCAAGTCGCGGCTGCCCAAGGAAGTGCTGTTCAAGCACACGATCGTGCCGCTCGACGTGTTCGGCGACATCGTCTGCATCGCGATGCCGGTGATGCTCTCGTTCGAGGAGATCAACAAGATCCAGAAGGATCACAACTGTGATCTGTTCCCGTATGTCGGGCTCGTCTCGGAGAACAAGAAGGTTCTCGCCGAGATGCACAAGGACTACCAGCAGTGGATCGAGCAGGAAGGCAAGCGGCGCGAGGAGGAGGCGAAGCGGCGCCAGTCGAGTTCGCCCAAGGCGCTCGGCGACTGGATGAGCATCTTCGATGCCGGTGACCAGGCCATCCAGGAGATGAAGAAGAAGCCCGATCCGACGCCGGCGGCGCCAGTGCCGCCGCCGCCGCCGCCCAAGGCGGACAAGCCGACGCCCGGCACGCAGCGACCGGCACCACCACCGCCGCCGCCGAAGAAGTGACGCCGCTGCGGGGCCGCGGCAGGCCTTAGGCGGACGGGCCGTCGGTCCGGCCCGGTGGGGTGGGCGACGGCGGTTCCGGCAGCGGCTGCGACATCGCTTCGTTGGTCAGGTCGCGCAGGGCGCTGGCCGGGTCGGCGACGGCGCGCGGCAACGCGGTGACGTTCCGCACTTCGCGGCCGGTGTCGGCCAGCGTCTTGCGCACCTCGCGGATCGACTCGTCGCGGTCGATCTGGTCCTTGAAGTCATGGTAGCCACGCTTGAGCTTGGCGACGAACTGGCCGAACGTGCGGCCGGCTTCGGGCAGGTTGCGGCCGTAGAGCAGCAGGCCGACGACCATCAGCAGGAACATCTCCTGCCAGCCCAGGGTCTGAACGAAGGCGAACACCGGGCGCGAGCATAGCCATTCCCCTGTCGCCCGGCGCGGTTTCCGCGCCCGCTGGACCCCGCGGGCTCCAGCTCCTACCCTCGTTCGCCCACATGAGCGACAAGCCCATCTTCGCGCTGGAACGCCTCACCAAGGCCTATCAAGGCAAGAAGCCCGTCCTCAAGGACGTCAGCCTGGTCTTCCTCGAGGGCGCCAAGATCGGCGTCATCGGTCAGAACGGCGCCGGCAAGTCGACGATGCTGCGCGTGATGGCCGGCGTCGACAAGGAGTTCGACGGCACCGCGCGGCTGGCCGAGGGCAAGACGGTCGGCTACGTGCCCCAGGAGCCGAAGCTGCTCGAAGGGCTCACCGTGCGCGAGAACGTCGAGCAGGCGGTGGCGCCGACGCGCGCGCTGCTGAAGAAGCACGAGGATCTCAGCATGCGGCTCGGCGAGGACCTGCCACCGAAGGAGATGGACAAGGTCATGGCCGACCTCGAGAAGCTGCAGCACGAGATCGAGGCCAAGGACGCGTGGGAGATCGACCGCCACGTCGAGACGGCGATGACCAAGCTGCACCTGCCGGCCGGCGACAAGAACGTGTCGGCGTGCTCCGGTGGGGAACGACGCCGTGTCGCGCTGTGTCGCACGTTGCTCGAGCACCCGGACCTGCTGCTGCTCGACGAGCCCACCAACCACCTCGACGTCGAGACGGTGCGCTGGCTCGAGGAGACGCTGGCGGCCTACAAGGGCACCGTGGTCGTCATCACGCACGATCGCTTCTTCCTCGACAACGTCGTCGGCTGGATGCTCGAGGTCTATCACGGCCGCGCGATCCCCTATCAGGGCAACTACTCGGAGTACCTGATCCAGCGCGCCAAGCGCATGGAGTCGCAGGAGCAGCAGGAGCAGAAGCGGGCCAAGTTCCTCGAGCGCGAGCTGGAGTGGATCCGCATGAACCCGAAGGCGCGCACGACCAAGAACAAGGCGCGTCTGAAGAACTACGACAAGATGCTGCTGACCGAGGTCGAGGAGCGCGACGACTCGGTCGAGCTGCACATCCCGGCCGGCAAGCGGTTGGGCGACACCGTGATCCGGTTCGAGAAGGTCAACTTCAGCTACGACGGCACCAAGAACGTCGTCGAGAACCTGACCTTCGAGATGCAGCCGGGCGACATCCTCGGCATCGTCGGTCCGAACGGCACCGGCAAGACGACGTGCCTCAAGCTGATCACCGGCAAGCTGCAGCCGCAGAGCGGCCGGGTCGTCGTGGGGCAGACCGTCGAGTTGTGCCACGTCGACCAGGAGCGCGAGTCGCTCGACCCGGCGAAGACGGTCTGGCAGGAGATCAGCGAGGGCCAGGACCTGATCAAGCTCGGCAAGCACGAGGTCAACAGCCGCAGCTACGTCGCCAAGTTCAACTTCACCGGCCAGGACCAGCAGCAACTCGTCGGGTCGCTGTCGGGTGGTCAGCGCAATCGGGTGCAGCTCGCCAAGATGCTGCGCCGCGGCGGCAACGTGATCCTGCTCGACGAGCCGACCAACGACCTCGACCTGGACACGCTGCGGGTGCTCGAGGAAGGCATCAACGAGTTCCCCGGCTGCATGGTCGTGGTCTCCCACGACCGCTACTTCCTGGACCGCATCTGCACGAAGATCGTCGACCTCGGCAACTACGAGCCGGGCAAGTACCTCGACAATCTGTGATCGATCCGGCCCCGAGCGATCCGGGCCTGCGCCGGCCCTTGCTCAGTGGCGCTTCAGGCCGACCGCGAGACCGGTGATGGCGAGCCCCGCCGCGGGCAGGCTGCCGGTCATGAACGTCTGGAAGCTGCCCCACTCGCGCTCGACGTTGCCGGAGAAACGGCTCCACAGCGAGTCCATCTGGCTCCAGTCGACGGTCATGATGCCGTAGTAGCTGAGCACCATGGTCAGGAAGAGCCAGAAGCCGAACGCGATCGCCGCGACCTTCAGCGTGGCGCGGATGAAGCTGCCGATGCAGAAGCCGGCGAGGAAGCTGAAGCCGAGCCGGAACACGCCCTTCGCCGCCGGTTCCTGACCGCTCTCGAGGGTGCGTTGGCCGTCGACGAGACTGGCATTGAGCCCCGACAGGTTGCCGCTGCCACCACCGCCACCACTACCGGTAGCCACGGCACCCGAACTCATGACACCGGCCACGACGATCGTGACGACCGCGGCGGCGACGGCGATCTTCTTCCAGCGCGGCATGGTGCGCAGCCAGCTACCGAAGGTCTGACTCTTCGGCGGCGGCGGCGGCGCAGACGGTGCATCGGGCGAAGTCATCGCGGCAGACTAGCAACCTGTCGCCACGACTCGCCATACCCCCGGGCATTCCCTGGTTGCGGTCAGGGGTTTTTGTCCTTGAGAGCCTTCTTGTCGTCCGCATGATCCGCGCCCTTCCTCAGCTCACACAGACCATGCACAAACTTCTTCACGCCGCCGTGCTCGCGGCTCTCTCCGCCGGGGCGCTGGCCCAGGACAAGATCACGCTGTCCAACGGCGACGTCTTGACCGGCAAGATCAAGACCATGGCCGATGGCAAGGTGACCATCGAGTCGCCGGTGCTCGGTGACGTGACGGTGCCGATGAGCAACGTCAGCGACATGACGACGCAGGCGCAGGTCGATCTGCAGACCAAGAGCGGCGACCTGCTGAAGCGCCGCATCATGGGCATCGAGGGCGGCAACCTGCGCCTCGAGGGTGACACCACCGCGCTCGGCCTCGCCAACCTCGGCCAGATCAACCCGCCGAAGCTGGAGCCGACCTGGACCGGTTCGGCGACCCTGAACGGGCTGTTCGCGACCGGCAACACGGACCGCCGCGCCGTCGGTGGTGCGTTCGACGCCTCGTTGCGCATGCCGATGGATCGCATCTCGGTCGATGCGGCGTTCGACTACGCCGACAACAAGAACGTGGCGACCCGGGAGTGGGAACTCAACCAGCGTCGCGCCGGTGCCGGCATCAAGTACGACCGGTTCCTCGACACCAAGACCTATTTCTGGGTCACGAGTCGCGTGCTCGGTGACACCTTCGCCGACTTGGACCTGCGCTTCACGGGCGGTGGTGGTATCGGTTACACGTGGATCGAGGACAAGGAGACCACGCTGCTGACCGAAGTCGGTCTCGCCTACGTCAACGAGAACTACCGTTCGGACACGCCGTCGACCTCGTACCTGGCGGCTCGTGTCTTCTATCGGCTGACGCACGCGTTCTCGGAGACCACCAAGCTGGTGCACAGCGGCGAGTTCTTCCCGTCGCTCGAGGACGGTGACGACATCTACTGCCAGATCCGGACGGAGCTCGTGACGTCGTTGTCGGCCAGCATGCTGGCGTCGCTGGCCCACGTGCTCGACTACGACAACACGCCGGCCCCGGACCGCAATCGTCAGGACCACCGCGTGCTGTTGTCGATCGGTTGGAAGTTCTGAGCCGGAAAGAGCCGGGCGGCTCGGGCGATCGGCCCGCCGCCCGCGACGAGGCTGCCGACGCGTGTAGCCGGCGTTCGTCGTGCTCAGGCTGGCGGCCATGCCGTCGGCGGCCCCCTCAGTGCGGCGCCTGCATCGGACTCATCAGGTTGCCGTTGCCGAGGCGGTCGCGCAGTGGGCGATCGCCACCGCCCATGCGCGGCAGGAACTCGATGCGCAACGTCGTCTCGTCGGCGAACGGGTTGTAGACCGCCGACACCTCGAGGCTCCAGTCGTGGTCGTTGCGGCGCACGCCGAACGACCACGCCAGCCATTCGTCGCGATCGAGATCGCGCAGGCTGCCGGCGAACACGTTCCAGCGCTCGAACAGCATCGCGGTGGCGCTGACACCGGCGGCACCGTCGACCGCGGCGTCGGTGCGGTACTCGAGCCCCCAGTCGAGGCCGAGCACGCGCCCGAACAGCAGCTCGGTGTCGAGCGTGCGCAGGCCGGTGCGCCAGTCGTGATCGCCGTAGAACGCGAGCGTCAGGTTCTGGAACGGGATCCACGACGCGTTCGGACGCAGCAGCAGGTCGTAGTAGAGCAGCCCGACCTCGCGCCCCGCGTTGTCGCGCGCGGCGTCCGGGAACAGGTCCTGCGCCAGATCGAGGAACAGCAGGTCGTGCGGCGCGGCCGCCTGGTAGCTGCCGCGCTGCTGCTGCAGCAGGTTGCGCAGCTCGACGCGCACCAGCTGCTGCTCGGTCAGCTGGTCGACCGGGTCGAAGGTGAAGAAACGATCGGCGCGGTCGTCGACGTGGAAGCGGTTGCGGTAGGTGACCTTCGGCGCCATCACGTGGCGGAACGACTCGCCTTCGCCGAGGTCGAAGCCGCGCGACAACCGGGTGGCGAGCTGGACCCCGGTCTCGACCGCGGCGCGGCCTTCGCTCTCGCCGTCGACGGTCTGGTCGTAGAAGGTGCCGCGGCCGGACAGGTAGGGGCGCAGCTGCACCGGCCCGAGCCGGAACGGCGTCGACACCTCGGCCTGCTGGTCGACGCGCAGGGTGCGGTCGGACGCGCGGATCCCGGCGCGGTCGTCGTAGTCGCTGCGGCGCTGGCCGATCTCGGTCTCGAGGTCGACGACGATCGGCGTCTCCCACGGCGTCATGCCGATCGGCTGCGCCAGCCACTGGTAGGTGGCGACCGGCAGCTCCTCGACGAAACGCTCCGCCAGCGCACGGTCGTCGCGGTAGCTGAAGTCGTCGAGGTTGAAGCGCGTGCCGACCGTCAGCAGCCGGTTGCCGGCGGCGTGGTGCAGGTAGGTGCTGGTCTCCGGCACTTCCTCGGTGCGATAGGGGTTGCCGTAGAACTCCGACCACGCGGCGGCGTCGCTGATGTGGTAGGCGACCAGGTCGAGATGGGTGCGGTCGCCGAACTCCAGCCGGTTCTGCGTGCGCAGCACGCTGCGACTCTGGGCGTCGATCGCACTGCCGTCGACGTTGGCGTTGATCTCGCGCAGGTCCTCGCCGGTGTCGTCGAGGAAGAACGCTTCGGTGCTGCCCCGGTAGAGGCCGGGGGCGCGGTAGTCGAGCGAGCCCTCGAGCGGGAAGCCGCGCTCCTGGATCCAGCCGACGCCGAGCTCCCACTCGCCGCGGAACTCGTGCGCGGGCCGGCCGAGCAGCCAGTTGTGGATGGCGCCGCCGGTCGCGTTCCACGGCAGCCCGAGCACGATCTGCGTCTGGGCACCGAGCCGCCCCGAGTAGCCGGCGCGCACCCGCTTGATCGGGAACTCGCTCTGGCTGCCGGTGAACACGCGCACGTCGGGCAGCGGCAGCACGCTGGTGCCGCCGAGCTGCAGCGTCTGGCCGTGGGCGATCACCTCGAACTCGCCGTCGCGTTCGATGATCTCCACTTCCCCGGTGGCCAGCGCGTAGTGCGGCTCGGCGGCGGTGCAGGTGGTGATGGTGACGTCGCGGCCGACCCAGCGCGGCCCCTGCTTCACCAGCTTCGGGCCGCGCACCACCAGCACGCGATCGGCTGCGCCGGCGCGACCCGGCGTGAGGTAGCGCAGCTCGGCCTGCTCGACCACGACGCGGTCGTCGGGCGTCGACAACCACATCCGTTCGCAGCGCAGCACCTCGACGCCGTCGCGCACGACGACGACGTCGCCCTCGCAGTAGACGAAGCGCAGCAGATCGAGGGCCTCGTCGAGCCGCGGATCCGACGGCAGCACCTCGCTGCGCCCGATCGCACGCAGACTGCGCGCGAGGCGGCCGCGGATCTCCTCGTGGTCCAGTCGACGGCGAGGGGCCGGTGCCTTGGTGACCCGCTGGGGCAGGCCGTCGCCGGAGCGACGCTCGGCGACCGCCGCCTGGAAGGTCTCGCGGTCGAGCAGCAGCAGCGCGTTGCGGGCGCGGATCTCGAGCCGTTCCTCGGGCACGGCGAGCCGCAGGCCACCGTGCAGGTGCACCTCGCGGTAGTCGCTGCCCTCGACGTCGGGGATGCTCAGCGAGCCCCAGTCCTTGATCAGGCGCAGCAGCGGCCGCGGCAGCGGGCCGGCCGGATCCTGGGGCGGAGTCTGGGTCGGTGCCTGCGCCACCGCAGTGGTCGCCAGCGCCACTGCGGCGGCGATGCTCGACGACAGCAGGCGACTCACCGCGGACCGTCCTGAACGACCGTTCGCTGCCGACCGCGACCGCGATGGGTCTGCACCGCCATCGTCTCGTAGTCGACCTCGATGAACGGGGACTGGAACTCGAGGCCGGAGGCCAGCACCACGCGGGCCCAGTTCCGGTCGCGCGCGATCAGGCGATGGCGCGGCAGGTCGAGCTCCAGTTCGGCGGTGCGGGCCGTGAGGCGCGGCCAGTCGAGCGTCACCTCGCGTCCGGTCACCACGCCGATGTCGCCGCCGTTGCGCGTCATCTGCAGTTCCTGGGCATCGATGCGCAGGCCGGTGGGGTCCGGACTGCCGTCGTCGGCGAGCGCCTGTGCGATCACCGGACCGCCGAACAGCACCGCCTCCGGGCGCACCTCGATGTTGCCGCGGCACCGCGCCTGCATGTGCGACAGCAGACCGTCCTTGCCCGGCTCGCGCAACACGAGCGTCGGCGGCAGGAACACCGAGCGGTCGTCGAACGTGCCGAGCGCGAGCAGGTGCGTCACGCGCTCCGTCGGCGCATTCGCGGGGCCCTTGCTGCGCGGTGCGTATTCACTGCGCAGCCGCACCCGCGCGCCGCGCATCGTCTGTTCGCGGCCATCGCGGACGTGCACGACTTCGGCCGGGGTCGATCGTTCCGCATCGCCGACGAACAGCGCCGCGCCGGCACCCTGCGCCACCAGCAAGCGGTGGGCGGTGCCTTCGACGTGACCGTGCTCCTGGTCGTCGAGCGTGAAGCGCCGGACCTCGTCGACCAGCAGCCACGGGGTGGCGCCGCTGAGGCCGTTCGCGAGGCCGGGCCCGCTCGCGCGGCCGCCGTGCCACCAGCGCACCTCGGGTGTCATCAGGAACGGCAGCAGGCGGATCCGATCGGCTTCGCAGGTCAGCTGCATCGGCTCGGTCCGCTCCGGCTGCGGCACCGTGCCGCGCAGCGTCGGCCGTTGGTCGGCAGCGCTGCGCGCATCGATCATCGCCGCGCGTCCACCCAGGTGGTGCAGGTCGATGCGCGGCCCGCGCATGTCGACCCGATGGCGCTTGGCAGCGCCCGGTCGGCCGCCTTCGTAGGCCAGGTGCGGCTGGCGGTCGTCGCTGGTCAGTTCGCGCCAGAGGCCTGGCTCGGCGTCGGCCGGGACCGGCAGCAGCTGCAGCGAGCCCGGTCCGGTCTGCAACAGGCGCGGCGAACGCGCGGTCAGCGAGTCGGTGCCCGAGGTCCACTTGACCTCGAGCGGCCAGCCGGCGAGGTCGAGCCCCTGCACCTGGTCCTTGGTGATCACCGCCACCAGGCGACGCACGCCGTCCAGCTGCAGTTGCTGCTGTGGCAGTTCCGCGCGCAGCTGGCCCGCCGGGTCGAGCAGCAGCAGGTCGCTGCGGCCCGCGTCGTGCTCGAGCCGACAGGTGCCGTGGCCAGTGAGGTGCGCGGTGCCGTGGCGCACGTCGTAGCGATGCGCGCGCCAGCGGGCGTCGTCGTGGCCGGGTTGCCCGGGGCCGGGTGGGCCGAGTTCGAGCCGTTGGCCGTCGTCGTTCTGCAGCAACGTGCAGCCGTCGCTGCCATCCGCGGCCAGGTCCGGCGCGTCCACCCCGCCCTGCTGCTGCACATGAACGGGGCCCAGTCCGTGCACGATCGCGTGTTCGGTCCCGTCGCGGCGCGCGATCCGGATCCCGTTGCCGGCCTCGAGGTGGCTCGGGCCGCTGTCGACCCGCGCCGCGCCGTCGCCGACGACCACCTGCAGATCCGCGAGCGGGCGCAGCGTCCACCGCGGGAAGCCGAACGCGCGGTGCAGTGCGCCGGGGCCCTCGCCGGGACGGATCACGTGCAGGCGGCGCTGCGCCTGGCCGATCACCGGGAACTTCTGTTTGCTGTTCTCGCGCACCGCGGTCTGTTCGAACCGCGAGGCGCCGCCGTGCGCGGTGAGCACCAGCAGCTCGCCGAACAGGCCCGGCCGCGCGGTGACCCGCGGCGTCTGCAGCTTGCCGCCGTCGACGTCGATGGTCGCCGGGGCGCCGGTCAGTTCGAGCTGGCGCCACGCGAGCTGTTGGCGCGAGCTGTCGCGTTCGCCATCGGCAGCGCCTGGGTTGCTGCTTCGGCACAACCAGCCGTTGAACTGGTCGCCGCGCACGGTGATGCGGCCGCTGTCGCCGCGCACCGAGGACGCCAGACCCGGCAGGCTGAGATCGCTGCGCTGCAGATCGAGCTGCACGTCGTCGTCGAGAGTGATGCGCGCCGCACCGCTGTCGAGGTCCTCGCGGTAGTGCAGGCGTCCCTTGGCGCGCACCACGGCCCCTTCGGTCTCGAGCACCGGATCGCGCAGGATCTCGACATCGGCGCGCCGCATGGCGCCACCGTTGCCGCGCGGCAGCCGCGCCTGGGTGCCGAAGCCGCGCAGCGTCGCCCGCCGCTCGCCGTCGAGCGTCAGCCGCACCGGTTGCGTCGGCGCCGTGGTCAGCAGCACCGACTCTGCTTCGATCATCACCCGCGCGTCGCCGAGCTCGAGCCGCAGCCCAGGCAACCGGCTGTCGGGCAGCGTGAACAGCACCGCATCGCGCAGGTCGATGTCCTTGTCCTCGTCGGGGGCAGGGCGGCCGTTCGCATCGTTGCCCATGGTGACGAACGCCTGGCGGGCCTCGAGCACCGCGGCGGGTGCGCCGCGTTCGTAGAGGTCGATCCGCACCTGGTCGAGCTGCTGCAGGCTCTGCGCATCGGGCACCGGCTGGCTCTTCTCGGCCGAGAGCAGGTAGACCAGTTCGCGCCGCTTGCTGCCGTCGGGCTGTTCGATCGAGCGGTAGTGCGGCTTGGAGAACTTGCCGTGATGCGTCACCGACGCACTGACCTTGCCCTGCTGGAGGTCGATGCCGATCCCACCGGCCGCCGGTGCGTCCGGTTGCCGCTGGGGCGGTTCCGCGCTCGCCGCCGACGCCGGCACGGCGCGTTCGTCGCCGATCGCCAGCTGTAGCGCCAGCACGCCGAGCCCGAGCAGCAGCAAGAACGCCAGCAGCCGCTTCATGGTCGACCCGACCGGTACTGGGCCGGCGGCCACGCCGAACGCGCGCGCAGCAGTTCTTCGATGGTGTCGCGCACCGCACCGAAGCCGGCGCTGCAGCGGGTGACGTGGTGCACGACCGGGAACACGTCCGGGCGCGCTTCCGGCACGGTGACGGCGAATCCGACCCGCTGCAGCACGGGCAGGTCGACGAGGTCGTCGCCGACGTAGCAGATGCGGCGCGGATCGAGCCCGGTGCGCGCCAGCAGTTCGTCGAGCGCGACGCCCTTGTCGAGGCGCTTCAGGATCACCTCGTGGATGCCGAGTTCGCGCGCGCGGCGTTCGGTCGACTCGCCGCCGCGGCCGGACAGCAGGCCCGAACGGCCCCCGGCGCGATGCCAGTAGGCGAGGCCGGCGGCGTCGTGGCAGTGCCAGGTCTTGTATTCGAGACCGTTGCCGTCGAACCAGACGCGGCCGTCGGTCAGCACGCCGTCGATGTCGAGCAACAGGAACTCGATCGCGGCCAGGACGGCGGGATCCGGGCGACCGCGGCCGGCGATGGGGGAGCTGCTGGAGGTCATCCGATCTTCAGGTTGAGCAGGTCTTGCACGTCGAGCAGTCCGAGCAGACGGCCGGTGCCGTCGACGACCGGCAGTTGGTCAATGGCGAGCCGATGCAGCAGGGCGAGCGCTTCGAGCGCGAACGTGTCGGGGCCGATCGAACGCGGCGCGCGCGTCATCGCCTCGTCGATCGAGCGTTCGCGCGGGTTCGCGAGTCCCTTCTCGATCAGCCGCCGCAGGTCGCCGTCGGTGAAGAACCCGGTCAGCTTGCCGTCCCGGTCGACGACGCTGGTGGCGCCCGGCCGGCCCGGGGTCCGGGTCATCACCTCGATCGCCTGCAGCACCGTGGCGCCGCTCGCGACGCACGGGTTGCGGTCGCCGGTGCGCATCAGTTCGCCGACCTTCATCAGCCGGCGACCGAGATCGCCGCCGGGATGGAAGCGCGCGAAGTCCTCGGGGCCGAAGCGCCGGCCTTCCTGCACCACCAGCGCCAGCGCGTCGCCGAGCGCCAGCATCGCGGTGGTGGAGGCACTGGGGGCCAGGCCGTACGGGCCGGGTTCGTCGATCAGGCCGAGTTCGAGCACCAGATCGCTGTGGCGACCGAGCGTCGACGCCGGGCTCTGGGTGATCGACACGATCGGCACGCCGACCGCCTGCACGTGCGGCAGCATCACCAGCAGTTCCTGGGTCTCGCCGCTCTTGCTGAACGCCAGCAGCAGGTCGCCCTGGTCGACGCGGCCGAGGTCGCCGTGGATGGCCTCGGCCGGGTGCAGGAAGATCGACGGCGTGCCGGTCGAGGCGAGCGTCGCCGACACCTTCTGGGCGATGAACCCGGCCTTGCCCATGCCGGCCGTCACCACGCGACCCCGCAGTGCCAGGATCAGGTCCAGGCTGCGCAGGAAGGTGGGGCCGACCCGTTCCGCCACCTGGCGAACGGCCGCCGCCTCGCGCTCGATGACGAAGCGAGCGCGCTCGATCCGTGGGTCCATTGTCAGGATCAGAGCGGCTGGCCGGCGGGGGCGCCAGCACGGCCTGTAGCGGGCAGCACTGCGACTACGGCGCGCCGATCGTGAAGCCGCGGCCGACGCTGGCGCCGATCGGGAACTGCAGCGGGCTGGCCGGATCGAACACGAACGCCTGGGTGAAGAACTGCACGCCGACCGCGGCCGGCAGGTTCGGCAGCGTCCAGGTCAGGTCGCCGACACCACCGCCGAGCGGCACCGTCGCCGGCACGTCCACACTGACGTTCAGGTTGCAGCCGGCCGCGCCGACGGAGGCGAGACTGAGCGGCAGCGGGGCGGCGCCCCACAGGGTGTTGGAGTTGCCGAACACGATGATGCCGAGCAGCGCCGCCGCCGGGGCGCCGGTGATGCGCTGGTCGAAGTTCAGGCCGACGTAGGGCAGGCTGCGCGCGGTCAGGCCGACCGGGCCGGTGGTGGTCGGGCAGCCGGTGCCGAACGTGGTCGTCGCTGCCGGCGAGGTCGGCCGGTAGGTGAAGGTGTTGCTGAACTGGAAGCCGCCGCCGGTGACGCCACCACCGAGCACGATGCCGCCGGTGGTCGGATCGAAACCGACGGCCGCGGAGCTGCGCCCGGGCGGCACCTGCGCCATCGTGCGCTGGGTCCAGGCCGCGCCGTCCCACTCCCACGTGGTGTTGAGGTCGATCGGGGTCTGGGCGCCGTTCAGGCGCAGGCCGCCGAACATCACGACGCGCTGCCGGTGCGGGTCGTTGACGAGCAGTTGGTCACAGAGGGTGCCGGCACCCGACGTGCCGACGAACGACCAGGCACTGCCGTCCCAGAGCCAGGTCTCGTCGAGCGTCGTCTGCGCCAGGGTGGAGTAGCCACCGCTCATCAGCACCACGCCGCGCGCCGCGTCGAACGTCATGCGGTGGGCGCCGCGCGCCGACGGCGAACCGCTGGAGCGCAGGGTCCAGGTGGTGCCGTTCCATTCCCAGGTCTCCGAGCTGTCCTGACCCGACGGCACGAAGCCGCCGTGCATGACGATGACCTGTCGCTCGGCGTCGTAGGCCATCGCCGCGCCGAAGCGCGTCGACGGCGAGGTCAGCGGGAAGCGCTGCGTCCAGGTGGTGCCGTTGTAGGTCCAGGTGTCGTTGAGGAAGGTGCTGGTGCCGGCGCCGCCGCCGAACAACACCACGACGCCGCGCGCCGCGTCGTACGCCATCGCCGGCCGCCGCCGCACCGACGGCTGCTGCGCGGTGGTGACGACCGCCCACGCCGTGCCGTTCCACTCGGTGGTCTGATTGAATTGTGTGGTGCCCTGTTCGCCGCCGAAGGCGACCAGCCGGTTGCGCGCGGTGTCCCAGGCGGAGCCGCCGAGCGCGCGGGGCGCGCCGGTCGGGCTGCTCAGGGTCCAGCTCACCTGCGCGAGAGCGCTGGTGGTCGTCAACAAGCAGAGGGCGAGTGCTGTTTGCGAGGGCACGAGGAGATTCATTGGATGCTTGGTTGCTGCGGGAGGTCGGGATCAGGGGGGCTTGGGCGACCCGCGCAACATAGTCCAGTTCGGCCGCGAGGGCACAGCGGTGGCCGTGGCGCGATGCTTGCATGGCAGGCCGCCGGCCCCGCCGATGGCGCCGGCCGCTACTCTGTGCCGTGCCTCCCATGCCGACCCTGCGATTCGCTGCGAAGGTAGTCCTGCCGTTGCTGATGCTGCTGCCGGTGCTGGCCGGCAGTCTGCTGGCCCAGGTCACGCCGCCGGCGCGCCCGAAGATCCCGCCGGATCCGTACGTCGGCGGAGATGCCGGTCTGATGGCGAAGATCGGCTACACGGCGGTGGGCAACTTCCCGTTCGGCACCGGCCACAGCACCCGCGACATCGACGAGCTGCTCGGCAGCGAGCCGCTGGTGTGGATCGAGACCGCTCACTTCCGCATCGGCTCGGCACTGCCGGCGCTGCCGTTGCGGGCGACCGGAGACGGCGGCGCCGAATGGGTGGATCGGACCCGCAAGGAACTGAAGCGGCTCGCCAAGTTGTTGCCGAAGGTCAAGGCCGACACCAAGGACCTCGACCAGTGGCTGCGTGCGCACCTGATCGCGATGCGGCTCGAGGACCTCTACACCGAGGTGCAGTCGGTGCTCGGGGTCAAGGACGCCGACTTCCCGCCGGCACCCGGCGACAGCCGCAGCGAGGCGGCGTCCTTCCGCGGGGTGGGGCCGTTCCTCGGCATGCGCGAGAAGTTCACCGTGCTGCTGTTGCAGCGCGGCTCCAGCCACGCTCGCTACACCAGCGCCCACTGCAAGCGCGAGATCGCGGAACCGATCCGGCACCACGACATCGCGTTCGGCAGCATGTACTGGGGCGGCACGCTGGAGACCGCCAATGGCCTGTTCGGCTCCGACCTGGCGCTGCACACGCACATGGTCTTCAACGTCGCGCACAATCTGTACACGTGCTATCGCAGCTACAGCCACGATCCGCCGGCGTGGTTGCCGACCGGTCTCGCGCACTGGCACTCCCGCCGCATCAGCCCGCGCTTCCCGACCTATGACCGCAAGCACGACGAGGATCGTGAGCAGCGGACGTCGTTCTGGGAGTGGGGCAAACGCGTGCCGGGGATGATGAAGAACGACACCTTCGAGCCGCTCGAAGTGTTCCTCAATCGCCACAATGCGGGTGAGTTCGGTATCGAGCAGCACATCCAGTCCTGGGCGCTGACCGACTATCTGATCCAATCGCGGAAAGATGCCTTCGCCAAATTCGTGCGCGCCTGCAAAGACCCGCTGCACGCCGGCCACAAGTGGCCGGAGCCGTCGGAAGTATCGCGTCAGCAGAGGGATGCGATGAAGTCGATGATGGCGACCACCCCCGCCGAACTCGATGCTGCCTGGCGTCTCGCCGTGCTCGGCGGCAAGGCCAGGAAGTGACCTTGGTCGAGCCCCGGTATACTCGCCACCTCTCTCGACGGTCCGCCGGCCGATCCACGTACTGACCTTTTATCCCGTTCGGAGCGTGTCCATGTTCCAGTTGACCATCCGTCTCACCTCTTGCGTGCTCTCGCTGGCCATCACGGCGCTGGCCCAGTGCCCCCCGGCCGGTGGCTATGCGCCGCCTGTGCCAGGATACGAGGGCCCCAGCAATGGTGGCGCCACCCCGGGGGCACCGACCTCGCCCCAGCCGGCTGGTCCGAGCTCGCCGCGCCCGACCACTCCGGCGGCGCCCGCTCCGACCAAGGACACCACGACGCCGCGCGGTCCCGCCGCCAATCGGCCGGCCGGTCCGCGCACCGGTGGACGCGGCATGGCGTTGAGCTTCGAACGCGGCGCCACCTCGAAGGATCGTCTGCGGGTGCGCTGGGTGCACCCGGTGCCGGCCGAGCGCAGCGCGACCGAGACCTCGGCTGCCGGCCCGATCCCGTTCCAGGAAGCGATCCAGAAGATGTGGGACGAGAACGACCAGCGGCCGCTGCTGGTGCTGCGTGAGTGCTCGAAGTGCAAGGACAGCGACGAGGCGATGCTGTTCCGCGCGCTCGACAACGAGCGCACGCTGCTGCTGACCCGCTGGTTCCGCACGGTGCGGCTGCCGTCGCACGTCGCCGAGGCCGGGCACCCGTTCTTCAACGTGTTCGAGGGCCACGGCTTCGAGGGTGGCTGGCCGCACTTCTTCCTGCTGGCGCACCCCGGTGCCAAGCCGGTGACGTTCACGGCCGCGCAGACGCCGTCGCAGCTGTGGAAGGCGATGGGTGAGGTGATCGAGCAGCGCTACGCGAAGAACGTCGACAAGGCGATCAAGGAGTGGCAGTCGCTGCTCGAGACCTTCGACAAGGTCGATGCGCGTCATCGTCAGCTCGAGGACCAGCTGGCCGAGGTGCGCGCCGAAGCCGGTCCGGACTCGGCCCGGGCGAAGAAGCTGGCCGAGGAGCTGAAGCAGAACGCCGACGAACGCGACGCCGCGCTCGCGCGCGAGAAGCAGGTGCTGGATCTCGGCCTGCTGCCGATGCCGCGCACCGTCGCGGCCCGCTGAGCCAGACGATCCATCGACCGGGAGGGCGGGGGTTTCCCGCCCTCCTGTGTGACCGTCGGGCAGCCGATGCATAGACCGAACTTGTCAGTGTGGGGCCCCCACGTGCTGACCACGGAACCGCACGGTTCAAGGAGCGACTGATGTCCCATCTCTCCCTGGCAGGTCGAATCACCTGCTGCCTGACCCTGGCCATCGCCGCGAGCGCGCAGTGCCCGCCGCCGGGTGGTTATGCGCCGCCGGCCCCCCCGCCTTCGCGCTGGAACCCGGGCGATTTCACCCCGCCCGGCGCGCCGGCCGCGCCAGCTGCACCAACCTCGCCCGGGCCGGTCGGCCCGAGCGCCCCGCGGCCGATCACGCCGGGCGTCGGGCCGGCGACCGGGGGCGGCGCACCTGCGGCGCCGGCCCCACAGCCGCCCCGGACCGGCCAGCCGGGACCATCGGCTGGCCCAGCCACCGCTCCAGCCCCACGGCCTGGGCGCACCGGGCCCCGCGGCGTGCCGATGACGTTCACCCGCGGCGACACGGCCAAGGACCGGCTGCAGGTCGAGTGGTTCCACCCGGTGCCGCCGCAGCGCTCGGGCAACCAGACTGCGGCGTCCGGGCCGATGCCGCTGCAGGAAGCGCTCGACCTGCTGTGGACCGAGCACGACCAGCGACCGCTGCTGGTGCTGCGCGAGTGCTCGAAGTGCAAGAACAGTGACGAGGCTCTGCTGCACCGCTCACTCGACAACGAGAAGACCATGCTGCTGATGAGCTGGTTCCGCACCGTGCGGTTGCCGGCCCACGTCGCCGAGGCCGGGCACCCGTTCTTCAACGTGTTCGACGGCCAGGGCTTCAAGGACGGCTGGCCACACTTCTTCCTGCTCGCGCACCCCGGTGCCGAGCCGGTGACGTTCGCCGCCACCAACACCCCGACCCAGCTGTGGAAGGGCATGAGCGATGTGCTCGAGCAGCGCTACGCGAAGAACCCGCAGAAGGCGCTGAAGGCGTGGCTGCAGCAGCTCGACGCGTTCGACCGGCTCGATGCCAGGAAGCGCGAACTCGAGGACCAGCTGGCCGAGGCCCGCATCGAGCAAGGCCCCGACTCTGCGCGGGCCCAGAAGCTCGCCAGCGAGCTGCAGGAGAACGCCAAGGAGCGCGTCGCGGCGCTGGCCGAGGAGCGGGAGATCAAGGACCTCGGCCTGTTGCCGATGCCGCGCACGATCGCCGCGGTACGCTGACGTCCGCTGCTCCCCGGCCCGCTGTCACCTTCCCGACCCGCCGGTGCCATGCGCACACAGGCTGCCACGATCTGGTTCCCGCTGCTGCTGGCCGCCGTCGGCACGAGCCTCGGCGCACAGGAAGTGGGACGCGGGCGTGCCACCGTGCCGCCGGATCCCTGGACCGCCGGCAATCCGGCCCGCATGCAGCGGCTCGGCTACGAGTCGGTCGGCGGCCCGTTCGCGTTCGGCAGCGGGCACGACACCACGGCGGTCGCGGAGCTGCTGGCCGACGAGCCGCTGCTGTGGCTCGAGACCGCGCACTTCCGGATCGGCTGTTCGCTGTCGCCGTTGCGGATCCGCGGCGACTTCGGCAGCGAGTGGATCGAATCCGTGCGGACCGAGCTGAAGCAGCTGGCCTCGACGATGACCGAACTGCGCAGCGACACCCGCGAGCTCGACCCATGGCTGCGGGTGCACCTGATCGCGTTCCGGCTCGAGCGCCTCTACGCCGAGGTCGCCGCCAACCTGCGCGATGGCGATCGCGACCCGAAGGCCACCGCACTCGCCGGCCCGGACGGCAACGGCCCGTATCTCGGCATGGAGCAGAAGTTCACGGTGCTGCTGGTCAAGAAGGCGTCGAGCCTTGCCCGCTACACCCGAGCGTTCTGCGGCGCCGAGTCGACCGAGCCGCTGCGATGGCTCGACCGCGGCTTCGGCAGCGTCATGTGGGGAGCCGCCGAGGAGACCAGCGAGCGACTGTTCGCCAACGACCTGGCGCTGCACGCGCACCTCGTCTTCAACGTCGCGCACAATCTGTACTCGAGCTACCGCGGCCACGAGCGACCGCTGCCGCCGTGGGTGGTGGTCGGCCTCGGCCACTGGCACTCGCGCCAGATCAGCACCCAATACCCCGCCTTCGATCGCAAGCGCGACCGCGACCGCACCACCGACGGCAACTTCTGGCGGTGGGAGAAGCGGATCGACTCGATGATGCGCAACGGCACGTTCCAGCCGCTGGCGGTGTTCTGTGCGCAGGCGGACGCCAGTGCGTTCGGCATCGAACAGGACGTGCAGAGCTGGGCGCTGGTCAGCTTCCTGATGGCGGCCCAGCCCGATCCGTTCCTGCGCTTCGTGCGGCTGTGCAAGGAACCGCCGGCGCCGCCGCGGCGCGGGCAGGTGGCCACCGACACGCGGCCGCCGCAACTGCTGGCGATCGAGCAGGCGCTGCACCTGTCGCTGCCCGAACTCGAGGCGAAGTGGCGCGAGTCCGTGCTGCGCCGCAAGTGAGCCCGGCTCAGGCCAGCGGCGGCATGCCCGCCGCGACCAGCGCGCTCTCGAGCGCCGGCGCGGTCGCCTCGTGGAACGGGGCCTCGTCCATGTAGCACCAGCGCCCCCACAGTTCGGCGGCGCCGAGCGCATACGGGAAGTGCGGGGCCGGCGTCTCCGTGCGCCGCGGCAGCATCCAGGCGGTATCGCCCTGCACGACGATGTTGCAGGCGGCGCACAGCCTGGCCTCGGCGAGCCGCAGCAGCGCCTCGGCGCGTGCGTTCGCGGAGCCGCGCACCCCGAGCAGGCACAGCGGCACGTCCTTGGCGACCAGCGTGATGCCGGCGGGCACCTCGATCGGCGCGGCCGCCGCCGGCACCGCGCGTTCGGGCAGTGCGTCCAGGAACGGCAGGCGCTGCGGCACCAGGTGGGCGTGGCAGCGCGCGATCGTCGCCGCCGCACCGATGTTGTTGTGCAGCGCCGCGCCACCACTGCCGGTCACCCAGTCCCCGACCAGCCGCCAGAACGCCGCGTCCGGCTCGCGCTGCATGCGCTCCGGCCACAGCAGCAGCTGGCGCTCGGCGAGCGGGTAGCGATTGGGCGTCAGCACATGGCCCTGGCCGCGCCACAGCGCCTCGTCGGCGACGATGCCGGGGGCGCGGCTGCGGGCCAACGCCGGACGATCGGCGGTGGCGCGGCCGTGCCTGGCCTTGCGGCCGGGCACCAGCACCAGTTCGACCGGGGCGCCGAACACCATCGCCGAGCGCCTGGCCGCCACCGCGAACGGCGGCAGCTCGGCCTCGACCTGCAGCGGCAAGGACGTCATCGCTACCAGGGTGTAGCGGTTCGGTCGGCTGCGCTCCACCGCGTGTAAGACCTTTGCCCCGAAGTCGCTGCACCGCTAGCCTTGGCACGGCGAGCCGCGACTCCCGGTGGCTCGCTCCCTCGGACCCTGACAGGCTGTTCCTTTGCGCATCGTCTTCTTCGGTAGCAGCGACTTCGCCATCCCGTCGCTGAAAGCCCTCAAGGACGGCGGCTTCGCCCCGGACCTGGTCGTCACCAAGCCCGATGCCCCGCGCGGGCGCGGACGCAAGATCTACGACAGCGAGGTCAAGCTGGCGGCGGAAGAACTCGGTCTGCCGTGCGATCAACCCACCGACCCGCACGGGGAGGAGTTCCTCGCCAGGCTGAAGAAGCTCCAGCCCGACCTCGGGGTCGTGGTCAGCTACGGCGTGATCCTGAAGCCCGAGATGCTGGCCCTGCCGCCGAAGGGGCTGATCAATGCGCACGCCTCGCTGCTGCCGCTCTACCGCGGCGCCGCCCCGATCCAGCGGGCGATCCGCGACGGTCACGGCGAGACCGGCGTGACCATCATGCGGATCGTCGAGCAGCTCGATGCCGGCGACATCCTGCTCACCAAGGCCACCCCGATCGACCCGAAGGAGAACGCCGGCGTGCTGCGCGAGCGGCTCGCCGAGTTGTCCGGCGCGGCCCTGCTCGAGGCGCTGGCCCTGATCGGCAAGGGCAAGGCCAAGTACACGCCGCAGGACCACGCCAAGGCGACCTACGCGCCGAAGGTCGAGAAGGAGCACGGCGTCATCAACTGGAAGCTGCCGGCCAAGGAAGTCGACCTGCTGGTGCGGGCGATGACGCCGAAGCCCGGCGCGCAGACGCGGCTCGGCAACAAGCGCTTCATCGTCATGGAGGGCTTCGTCGAGCAGGACCTCTACGGCATGGGCATCCCCGGTGGCCTGCAGTCGTCCGGGGAAGAGGGCATCCGCGTCTGCACCGGCAAGGACATCTACCGGATCACGCGCATCAAGCCCGACAACGGGCGCAACATGACCGCGGGCGAGTTCGTGCGCGGGCACCACATCGCTCCCGACGCGCGGTTCGGTTGAGCGCCCGGGGCGCCCCGATGGTCACCGCACGCGCTTGTGCCCTGCACGCCCTGGTCGCGCTGGCGCGCGGCCGGGCCGATCGCCTGCGGGAGTCGCTGGTCACGCGCGGGCTCGATCCGCGCGATCAGGCGTTCGCGTTCGAACTGGCGCACGGCGTGCTGCGGCGGCGGCGGTTGCTCGATCACGTGCTGACCGGGTTGGCGCACCGCGGGCTGCCGAAGGACGTGCAGCTGCATCTCGCGCTGCAGCTCGGCGCCTACCAGCTGCTGTTCGTGGCCGGCATGCCGGCGCACGCGGCGGTGCACGAGACCGTCGAGCTGGTGCGCAGCAACCGCGGCTTCGCCAACGCCCTGTTGCGCAAGCTGGCGCAGGCGATCGAACCGCGCGCCGCCGATCCGGCGGCGGTCACCACCGAACTGGCGCTCGGCCCGGAGCGCACGCTGCTGCTGCCGCTGGCCCTGCCCGAGGACCCGATCGAACGGTTGGCGATCGTGCACTCGCTGCCGGACTTCCTGCTGCAGCGCTGGCGCCTTCCGTTCGGCGACGATGGCCTGCAGCAAGTGGCGGCCGCCGCGAGTGCGGTGCCGGACGTGTTCCTGCGGGTGGCCGGCGCGCGTTCGCGCGGTGAGCTGCAGGCCGAGCTGGCCGCGGCCGAGGTCGTCACCGAACCGGCCGAGCACGAGCTGCTGCTGCGCTGGACCGGCGGCGGGTCGCCGTTCGCCACCGCGGCGTATCGGCAGGGCGCGTTCGTGGTGCAGGATCCGACGGCGTTGGCGGCGGCACTGGCGCTGCCGTGCGGGCCCGGCCAGACCGTCGTCGATCTCTGCGCTGCACCGGGCACCAAGACCACGCTGTTGGCCGAACGGGTGCTGCCGGGCGGCCGCGTGTTCGCGTTCGATCCCGATGCGCGCCGGCGCGAACGCATCGCCGACAACGTCGCGCGGTTGCGGCTGCCGAACGTGACCATCGTCGCCGACCCGGCCCGGCTGCCGCTCGCGGACGCGGTGCTCGCCGACGTGCCGTGCAGCAACTCCGGCGTGCTCGGGCGCCGCGTCGAGGTGCGGCTGCGGCTCGACGAACATGCGTTCGGCGAACTGGCTGGGCTGCAGCGGCAGTTGCTGACGCAGGCGATCGGCCTGTGCAAGCCAGGTGGCGCCGTCGTCTACTCGACCTGCTCGATCGATCGCGAGGAGAACGGCGAGGTGGTGGCGGCGGTGCTGGCCGCGGTGCCCGCTCGCCGCGGCACGCTCGAACGCGAGCAGCTGACGTTGCCCCGGGCGGGGCTCCGCGACGGCGGCTACTTCGCGGTGCTGCGCGTCGGCGGTTGACGACGCGCGCTCACTGCGGCCAGCGCACGTAGTCCGGCAGCTGCGGGCGTTCCTGCCGGAACCAGCCGCTGGCGAGCAGCACGAAGTTGCCGTGCTCGTCCTTGGTCAGCTTGCCGGTCACCGCGACCCGATCGACCAGCTGCAGCCCGAGTGCCGGCGTCGCCAGCGGCTTGCCGTCGGCGGAGCGGGCCTCGACCAGCAGCGCGTTCTTGGTGCGGGTCTCGGTGCTCTCACAGCAGTAGTCCCACGGCGTCTTGCAGTGGTCCTCCTTGTTGGTCTCGCCGCAGTACGGGATCGCGAGATCCATCAGCGTGAACACCGCGTAGCCCTTGACGATGTTGGCGACGCGGCCGGTCACCACGATCGAATCAGCGGGGCCGCGTTGCTTCGCCGCGGCGACCGCGATCGCTCCGGCCGGCTCGGCCGCGAGCACGAGCGCAGCCACGGCAGCGCTCGGGGCCGCCGGTGCAGGGGGTGCCGACCGCTCGTCCGCACAGGCGGTGAGCACGATGGCTGCGAACAGACACACGGTCATGGACTTCATGTTCGACCTCCGATTGCTTCGACCAACGGAATGCGCACTGCTCGCACAGCCGGCACGATGCCGCCCAGCCCCCCCGATGCAAGGGCCGCGAGCAGGCCCAGCGTGCGGCTCTGCAGGTCGGGCTCGAGCGTGAGCGCGCCCATCGGATAGCGCAGCGACACCGAGCCGATCAGCAGCGCCGCCAGCACGCCGATGCCACCGCCGCACAGCGCCACCAGCGCGCTCTCCTCGACCAGCGCCAGCGCCACCGCGAACGGCGACCAGCCGAGCGAACGCAGCGTCGCCAGCTCGCGCGTACGCGCCAGCACCGCCGCGAACATCGTGTTGGCGCACGCGAACGCGCCGGCCACCACCGCCAGCAGCGCCATCCAGCGCGCCAGCGCGATGATCGGCTCGAGGCTGCGCGTCAGCGCCTGCATCAGTTCGCCTTCCGGCACCGCGCTGATCTCGAGGTCGAGCCGGCGGCCGGCGAACAGGCGCAGCTCGTCGATCGCCTCGGGTGCCGCGAGGCGCACCACGACGCACGACACGTCCTCGCGTTTGGTCGCCAGCATCACGTCGCCGAGCCGCCCCCACATCTCCGCTTCGTAGGTGGTGCCGGGCGCGGCGAAGCGGCCGACGATGGTGAACTCGCGGCGCTCGAGCGGCAGCGTGTTGCCGATCGCGAGAGCGCTCGCCGGCAGGCCGAGGCGGGTGTGCGCCAGCGGGCCGACCATCAGTTCGAACGGACCGCGCGGCTCGCGGCCCTCGACCAGCTGCACACGTCGGTGCACGAGCCACGCGGCATCGGTGACGCCGCGCAGCAGCCCGACCTGGTTGCCGGTGCGGGTGGCGATGTGCAGTTCGACCGACGCGGCGCGCTGGCCATCGACCGTCAGCACCCCCGGTGCGGCCGCGGCGGCGACCTCGGCGCTGCCGCGCGGCACCACCGAACGCACCAGATCGACCTCGGCGGAGATGCCGAGCAGCAGCACGACATCGGGATCGGCGGCCTCGGCGCCGTTGCGACCGAGCCCGTGGGCGAACGCGCTCATCGCGATCACCAGCATGGTCACCGCGGCGATGCCGGCGATGGTGACCAGCGTGCGGCTGCGCCGTCGCAGCAGGTTCCGCAGCACGTAACCGAACGGCAGCATGGTCACTCGTCCTTGATGCCGAGGTGGAGCGGGCGCCGGGTGGCCGCGAACGCCGGCGGCAGCGACGCCAGCGTGGCGATGCCGATGGCGGCCAGCAGGCAGTGCACGACGGTGTGCACGCCGGGCAGCAGGTCGATGCCGTAGCCCTCGACCCCGAGCGTCAGCGGGAACACCGACAGCAACAGCAGCACGGCGCCGGTGCCGAGTGCGCCCCCGAGCGTGCCGATGCCGATGCCCTCGGCGGCGATCAGCAGCAGGCGCTGCAGCCGGCCCAGCCCCACCGTCTCCAGCACGCTCATCTCGCTGCTGCGCGACTGGGCGCTGATGAACACCGTGTTGGCGAGCACCAGCGCCACCACCAGCACCGCCAGGTAGCCGAGCCAGCGCGCGAAGTCGACCACCTCGGTGATCTCGGCGATCGCCGCGGCGACGAAGGCCTGCATGCTCTTGGTGTCGGTGCGCGCCTCGTCGGTGCGGAAGCCGGCGTCGATCGCACTGGCGATCGCGACCGGATCGGCACCCTGGTCGAGCCGCACCAGGAACTGCGTCGCCGTGCCCTGTCGCTTGCGCGCCAGCGCCAGCTGATCGAGTTGCACGAACGCGAGGTTGCCGACGCCCGCGGTGTCGCTGCGCACGATCGCGCTGATGTGCAGGTCGACCTCGCCGAGCCGCGCGCGTTCGCCGGCGCGCAGCCCGCGGCGAGCCGCGAGCCGTTCGCCGACCAGCGCCCCGTCGCTGCGTTCGCGCCAGTCGGCGAGATTGCCCTCGAGCACTTCGAGGTCGTACAGCACCGTCAGCTGCTCGCTGGTGACGCCGTGCAGCGTCACCAGATCGAGGTTGCTGCGACAGCTGTTGATGAACACCAGGGTCGGCAGCACGGCGGCGACGCCGGGCACGGCGCCGATGTCGCGTTCGTAGCGCAGCGGCAGTTCCGACGTCAGCGGGCAGAAGCGGCTGTCCTGGAACACCACCAGCACCGGTCGATCGGCGCGGCGCTGCAGGTCCTGCACACCGTCGTCGACGGTGCGCACGAACGTGAACAGCGCCATCGCCAGCGCGGCGCCGAGCAGCGTCAGCAGCGAACGCATGCGCGCGCGCCGCGCGGTGCGCAGCACGTACGGCAGGAAGGCGAGCAGTTCACGCATGGCCGGCCCCCTGCTGGATGCGGCCCTTGTCGATGTGCACGATGCGGTCGCCGGCCTGCGCCGCCACCGGGTCGTGGGTCACCATCACCAGGGTCTTGCCGAACTCGCGCACCAGCTGCCGCAGCAGCTCGAGCGTGCGCCCGGCGGCGGCGCGGTCGAGGTTGCCGGTCGGCTCGTCGGCGAGCACCACCGTCGGATCGGTGACGATTGCGCGTGCGATCGCGACCCGCTGCTGCTGTCCGCCCGACAGCTGGCGCGGCAGGTGCCACGCGCGGTCGGTGAGGCCGACCGCGGCCAGCGCGGTGGCGACCTTCTGCTGGCGCTGGGCGCGCGACAGGCGCAGCAGCAGCAGCGGCACCTCGACGTTCTCGGCGGCGGTCAGCACCGGGATCAGGTTGTACTGCTGGAACACGTAGCCGATCGCGCGCGTGCGCCAGCGCGCCAGTTCGGCCGGCTTTAGCGACGAGACGGTCTCGCCGGCGACGACGACGCTACCGGTGGTCGGGCGGTCGATGCCCGCCAGCAGGTGCAGCAAGGTCGTCTTGCCGCTGCCCGACGGACCCATCAGCACGACGAACTCGCCTTGCTCGACGGTGAAGTCGAGCTGTTCGAGCGGGGTCACCGCCTCCGACGCGGACGCGAACGTCTTGGTGACGCCGCGCAGTTCGATCAAGCTCATCGCCGTGCCTCCTGGACGGATTCGCCGTCCTGCACCGGGACCAGGATCACGCGCATCGCCGGCGACAGTTCGCCCTGCACGACGGTCTGTTCCCCCTGCTGCTGCAGCACCTGCACCGGCACCGCGCGCGCGCGGCGCGCCGCCGGATCGAAGTGGAACACGACGCCGTCCTGCACCGCCGCGGTCGGCACCACGAACGTGGGGCGGGTCGGCGGCGGTTGACCCGCGGCGGTCGCCGGCGCGCCGAGGAAGCGGGCGCGACACAGCGTCTCGGGCCGCAGCAGCGGCGGTGGATCGAGCACCTGCACCTTCACCTGCAGCGTGTTCTTCAGCAGATCCGACTCGCGCTGCAGCCGCTGCACGACGCCGCGCAGCACGGTGGTGCCGAGCATCTCGCTGCGCAGTTCGACCGGCTGGCCTTCGTGTACACCGGCGATCGAACCGAGCGGCACGTCGATGCGCGCGCGCAACCGGGTGGGATCGTAGAGCAGCAGCAGCGGTTCGCCGTCCGGACCGGTGTTGGCGCCCGGGGTCGCCGTGAGGCGCAGCACGGTGCCGTCGACCGGCGCGATGACCTTGCACCAGCCGAGTTCGCGGTCGGCGATCGAGAACTCGGCGCGGGCGCTCGCGAGGGCGGCGGCAGCCGTCGCCAGCGCGGCGGTCGCGGTGTGCACCGCGCCATCGAGTTCGACCGGCTGGCGCAGCAGCTCGGCAGCGAGGGTCGCGCGCGATTCGGCGGCGGCGAGGTCGCCGCGAACGGCTTCGAGCTCGCGCGCGGCCGCCGCGGCCCGCGCGCTGGCGGCCTCGGCCGCGGCGCGGGCACGCGCGAGGGCGAGTGGATAGCTGCCGCCGGCGTCGGCGAGCTGTTGCTGGCCGGTCGCGGCGGCTTCGGCGGCAGTCAGGTCGGCGGTGGCGGCGCGGGCGGCGCCCTCGGCTTGCGCGAGCCGGGCGCGTCGTTCGGCCACGCGTTCGCGAGCTTCGACCTCGGCGAGCCGCAGCGCCGCGCGCTGTTCGCGCTGCGCCTGCGCGACCGCCAGCGCGGCGGCCGCGGCGTCGTGCTGGGCCGTGCGTTCGGCGACCAGCGCCGCGGCGCGTTCGGCCGCGGCCTGCAAGCCGGCACTCTGCAGCTGCGCGAGTACGGTGACCCCGGCCTGCACCGCCGCCCCTTCGAGCACCGCGATCGACTCGATGCGGCCGGTGACGAGTGGACGAACCGCGACCGGGAACGGGTCCGGCTCGATCCAACCAGCGGCCTCGGCCATCGCTTGCACCGGCGCCTCGGCCGCCGCGGCCGTGCGCACCGCTGCGGTGGGCACCGCGCGCTGCGGGCGCAGCAGCGGCCACACGAACGTCGCCGCGACCGCGAGGGCCAGCAGCGCCAGCGCCGAGGTCAGCAGGCGCGGGCCCCACGGGCGCTTCGGCAGCGCAGTCGGCGCCGGCTGCATGCGCAGCGAGGACAGGTCGACGTGGCTCATCGCGATGCCTCCTCGGCAATGGCGGGCCAACCGCCAGCGACCGCCAGCTGCACGCGGGCGCGCGCGGCTTCGATGGTCGCCATGCGATGTTCGATCGCGTCGCGCACCGCCATCTGGGCGCGTTCGGCGAGCCGATCGAAGGCGTCGCTCTCGAGCGCGACGGCGATCTGGGCGGCGGCCAGCGCGCTCTGGCTGGCGGCGGCGGTCGCGGCGGCTGCCGCAGCGCGCAGTTCGGCGAGCTGGTGGGTGCGGTCCGCGCGATCGAGTTCGAGCTCGGCCTGCTGCAGCGCGAGCCGGACCGCGGCGTCGGCGGCGGTGCGCCGTTCGCGGGCGGCGCGGGCCGGGCCGGCGGCGAACACGGGCCAGCGCAGCCAGGCCATCACGTCGAGCATGCCGCCGCGCAGCGGGGCTTCGGGGCCGATCATCAGCGCCGGATACTGGTCGGTCACGGCGCGGCGGAACTCGGCATCCGCGGTGTCGTAGCTCGCGAGCGCCAGCGCGAGGTCCGGTCGGCGCCGGAACGTGGCCGCGGTGTCGGTCGGTGCGACCACGGCACAGGCCGCCAGCGGAGTCAGCTGCAGCGGGGCGCCGCGGCGCAGGCCGAGCAGGGTGCGCAGTTCGCTGCCGAGCTGCGCGCGTTCGCTGGCGATGGTGGCGCGTTCGAGTGCGGCGGCGGTGACGGCGGCCCGCGCCTGCGCCGCCGCCTGCGGCGACGCGAGGCCGGCGCGCACGAACGGTTCGCCGTCGAGTTCGAGCGACGGCGGCACCAGCGAAGCGAGGGCGCGGTCGGCGGCGTAGAGTTCGGCGATGCGGCCGAGCAGGCGCCAGCGGGCGACCGCCAGCGCCGCTGCGGCTTCGGCGGCGCGGGCAGAGGCGAGCTGGCTCTGGGCGCCGCGCTGGCCGATCGCGAGCAGCGCCAGTGGGTCGACCATCACGGCGAGCATGCGGCGATCGCCTTGGTACTGGCCCTGCAGTTCGGTCGCCGGCACGTCGAGGCCGGCGGCGCGGGCGGTGGCGGTGAGCTGCTGCAGTTCTGGGTTGTGCTGCTGCGCGAACGCGACTGCGGTCGCGAACGGCAGCGCGGTGGTGCCTGGCGGGAGGTCGGGGGCGCTGGCGGCGGCGAGTTCGAGGTCGAGCGGGGCCGGGTCGTGGCTGACGCAGCCGAGCAGCAGCAGCGGGGTCAGCAGCGGGGGCAGCGCGGCTCGGCGCGCGGGATGCGGGGGTTGGGTGGAACGGGGTGCGGGCATCGGAGTCGACGGCAGGAGGACGGGACCAGCACCGAAGGGTGCTGGCAGGGCGCAGCCTCGGCCCGGCCGGGGGCCGGGCGCGGTCGACTCAGCACAGCAGTTGGATCGTCGTGCGATGCGCGCAGCGGACGGCGTGCGGCGGTGGTCCGGTGGCCGACGGGTGGTGTGCGGGGCGCGGCGCCGATGGCGGCAGCCAGGGTGGTGCGGCGCGGTGGTCGGTGACGGCGGTACCGGGCAGGGCGAGTGGGCGGGCGGGCGGCGGGTTCTCGGCGAGTTCGACGCCGAGGCGGATGTGTTCACAGCCGCCGCAGTCGCTGGGGTCGCTGTGCGGGGCGGGGGCGCGTTCGCGGTGGTGGCGCTGGTTTTGGCTGTGGCCGGGAGCGTGTGCGCGCGAACAGCACGAGCAGTTGGTCGTGGTGGCGGGGCGCGGGGCCAGGGAGTCACACGATGCCACCAGCTTCACGTGTCCGGCGCAGCACGGCTTCGTGCACTGCACCGCCCAGCGCGACAGTCCGAGCCCGGTGATCAGCAGCACCAGCCAGACGAGTGGCTGCAGGCGGCGGAGCAGGGGGGGACGGGGGCGGACCATGTGGAGCTGGAATCGACTGGTGGCGCGGTCGGAGTGGAGCAGGGTCGCACGGCGGCGCTGGCAGTCAAGGTGGCTGGTGTCGTGGGTGGTGGTTTCGATCGGGGATGCCGTGGCCAGCAGGTGTCAGCCTCCGTGCGGGCCCGACCACTGTTTGGCGATTTCGATGCCCGCTGGCGGCGCCGGCCACAGGGTGATCCCGTAGCGGTCGTCGCCGTCGAGGCCGTCTCCCGACAAGGTATCCAGCCCCGAGAACTGGACCCTCACGCGGTAGCTGCCTGGCGCGAGCTCGATCTCGAGCACGGTTCCACCCGTGCACTCGTGCACCTGCAATCGGCCGGATGGCAGCTCGAGCGAGCACTCGGCGACATGGTCCGAGTCCGCGGTATCGAAGCCCGGGTCCGCGTCGCAGACCTCGAGCTCCACGGGAACGGTCATGTTGCGCACTGGCTGCACAACGACGATGTGTGGAGCCGTCTTGATGCGCCGCCGGACGTCATCGTCGGTGTAGTCCACGGGGGCATCCGGATTCCTGCCTGCGTCACGCAGGTAGAACTGGAAGTAGTCAGCGAACAGTTCGAACTCGTGGCGGCGACAGTCCATGGTGGTGTGCGGGATCGGGTTTGTGCGTGGCGCCGCGAATGCCACGGTGGTGCCGATCGTCAGCCTTATCGCATCTGCTGGATCTCTTGCTTGCTACGCGGCGGCCAAGGATGCCGCCGAAGAACACCCCAACGAGGATGCTGACCAACCCAATCGCACACGATCTACGCATGTGTGCGTCACCCCACTCGTTGAGACCCGGGAACAATCGCCACATGACAGATGGGACCACAAGGCCACCGATGGCGCCATAGAGACCGCCAGCAAGGGTGGCGAGGGGCAGCAGATTGGACCTGGAATCTGAGACCACTAGATCTGGCCACCGTCTTTGGCCATCAGCCGCGGGCCGGCTTGGCGGCCCGTCGGCTGTATGGGCCTGTTGGGCCGCGCCGGATCCTCCCCGCAAGTGCCCGACGTCCTCCAGCCAGGGCAAGGGCGATCTCCTCAAGTGCACTTGGATAATCATGTCGGAAGTCCGCGTACTTGCGACCTCGCAGCAGAGCCGGAATTGTGCAGTCCTGAAGCAGGACCGGCATGACAAGAGACGCCGACTTGCCGACCTCGTCCCAGTACTTTGCCGACCACTCACGCGCAACCCAGCCAGACTTCACCGCCGCCTTTGAGAGCACTACGAGCACGAAGTCGGCCTCGTCTATGCCTTGGCCAATGCACAAGGGTATTGACTGCCCTACCGATATCTCCCACTCATCGAGCCACACCGTGTGCCCCATGTGGTGCAGATCGACAGCGAGGGATCTTGCGAAGGTCTTGTCGGAAGTCGCATGGGACAAGAAGAGCCTTGCTCCACGGCCCCGCTTGGTGAACTGCGCAGCGAACATGCGATCCGCGAGCAGGCCATCGATCAGAGCCATCTCGTGCAGCGCCTTGATACGAGATGCACCTGCGAGCGGCTGCCTACCGCGGAGAGTCAGGGATGTAAACAGTAAGGCGCGTCGCCCGAGCAGATCGGGCGTCGTGGGCGTCTTCAGACTCGCCATCGGGATCAAATCGTATGCGCTGACCATCAGCGGATCGCCGAAGTAAACGATGCCCCCGAGGTCCCCATTGGGCAATTCCAGGTCGTTGTCAAGGTAGCCAACGCGACCGGCATGTCGACCAGCACGCACAACTACGGGGCCAAAGTCTATGTCCATCGTCGATCGATATAGTAGCCTACACAAGTGAAGCGGAGAGACCTCTCGCCCGCCCAACGTCTTTGGCATTGAGCCGCGAGCGCCGCTGCGGCGCTCACCGGCTCCTACGTCTTGTTGGGCAGCATCTTGCCATCATGGGCCTGCATGCTCAATCGGGGAGTCGCACGGTGCCCATCCTGGCTCTGGCTACTGCATTCGGAAGAGCATTCGACAGGACGAGCCACAGCGCTATACCAAGCTGCACGGGAGCAGCGCACATCATGACAGCCTGCTTCCAATCTGCCCAACCATCGGCCAGCAGGATCAGGGAAGGCATCGCCACGGCAGCCTTGACCGCGAACCACAACCCCAGAGTCTTGCACACCAGCCAGAAGAGATCCTCGCGTGTGCCGGCAAACTTGGGCGGCCCGAACTGCGGATCCTGAGTCGGGGCCACCGTCCGGAATTTGATGCCGAGAATGATCGCTCCTGCAAGCAGCGGGACACCCGCGTGCAGCTGATTCTCAAGTCCGCCCTCCGCGATCAGCAACGGGAGCTCGAGCAAGCCCTCGACCAACAAGTAGAGGCCGGCCAACTTGACGGCCAGCCAAAACAGATCGTGCTTGCTCATAGTCTGAGGAATCCCGCGGCTGTCTGCCCAACGTCTTTGCCCATCAGCCGCGAGCGCCGCTGCGGCGCTCGTCGGCTCCAAGGTCTTGTTGGGCCGCGACTCTACGCCCTCGTGCACTCGCTTGCATGGAAGACGTGACGGCATGAGGGGCAAATTCCCTTGTCCTGCACGGACACGAAGCGATGTCCGCAGCGAGGACAAGAGCGGGGACGGCCTCGCCACTCAGCATCGCGCCGACCTTGCGCAACCGCCCAAGGCTCAAGCCCGGCGGCCACTGCGTCCTCACGATCTACGGCGATCGCATGGGATGCCGGATCTGTTGCAAGCACTTGGATTGTGCCGTCGTCGAGCATCCGATGCTGGGTCCCGTTGCCGGCCACATGGGCACTATCGATCGAATTGAAGGACTCCACAAACGCTCGTCGGTCGATCCATGCCAAGAAGCACTTGCGGTGCATGGGAGCGTCGGAGTACCGCCAGAGCCGGTGGTCCGGCCCGAGGAAGTGACTCGTGGCAACGATGTCATCATCGGCACCGATTACCTGCCCGCACAGCGCGCACTTGGAAGCGCCTCGGAAGATCAATGCCATGTCACGCCGGCCCAACGTCTTTGGCGCTCAGCCGCCGGCGCCGCTTGGGGCGCCGGTCGGCTGCATGGTCTTGTTGGGCGGCGCAGGAGTCTCAACAGGACGAGCCTCTCGGATGCGCGGCACGCCCTCAAGGGGCGTCGACTGCTCCATGACGATCCTCCAAGCATCATCCATCCATCGCAGGTTGAACGAGGTCCCGATCTCTAGAACGTAGTCCCGGCCAGCTTGGCGCGTGTGCATCCAAAGTCGCCCCGTCATCCATGCAGATTCGTCGATCTGCCGTACGACCATGGGCTTGTAATCCACGGCCAGGAACTCCGTCGATCCGAATGCAGCGGTGTAGTCACGGCCAATGGCATCGATGCCCCGCACCACGGATCCCGTTGAGTGAAAGAGGACTGTGTCAGCGGACGACTCGTAGCAACTCAGCATTCCTTGGACATCGCGGAGCAGAAACGCCTGAGTCCAAGAACGTATCACGCCCTCCGCGGATGGAAGCGATCGGGCTTCGGGTGCACCAGAACTCTGGCACGCCGTCAACAGAGTCAGGCACATGAGTGTTCGGATTCGCATGGGGAGTCGACCGCCCAACGTCTTTGCCGCTCAGGCGCGAGCCGCGTGGTGAGGGCTCTTGCCTCGCCTGTTGCGTCATCGTGGCTAGTCGCTTGCTGCGGCTTGTTGGCCAGCCTACATGAAACAGCCAGAGCCGTCACCTGGTTGAGAACGTGAATCCAACCACGCGGTCGTCCTTGGCCGAAACTGACAAGCAACCGTAGAGTTTCCATATCACTCCAGGGTCCACGTAAAACTCCAGATGGTAGGTGCCATCGTGCTCACCTGGGTCTTTGCGGCTGTCGTAATAAGGGGGACCGAACTCCTCAAGGACGGTGGCAACCGCGTCCCCCGCCTTGGGCCATCGCGGCGCGTTTGCACGCTCAATGGCGATGATGGCAGCAAGGGTCAGTAGCGCAACGACGATCACGTGTCGCCAAAGGGAACGCGGTCCTGCGCGCTTGGTCATGGCCTGCCCAACGTCTTTGCCGCTGAGGCGCCGGCCGGCTTGGCGGCCGGTCGCCTTCTGCGGCTTGTTATGCGTCCATCCTACGCCGCCCACCGCAGAACAGGAGTGACCGGAACAGGCGGGATTAACGACCGCTCGCTGGATCCATGAACCAGAGCGTCCAACCGCTGACGAAGAGGATCACGATCAGTGGGAACAGAAGCAGCCGCACCGAGTTGGCTCGGCGAAGTCTCCGCCATTGATCATCCTCTTCGTCGGATGGCGACATCGTGGAACGCATAACGTCTTTGACCTTGAGCCGCGAGCGCCGTTGCGGCGCTCGCCGGCTCCTGCGTCGTGTTGGGCAGCGTCTTACTCGATGTTGGGTATCCATGAGTCGAAGATGTCCTGTAATCGACGGGCGTCGCCTCCAGGAAAGGAGATGCGGTCCATCGGCACTGTGGCCCCCGGCATCCCCCTGCTGCCGTCACGACGAACTCGATGGGGGATGCCCCGGCTGTCGAGCATCTCAATGATCAGCACAGCCTGCCAATCCTCGACGCGAAGCCACGGATCGATGCCGTCGGATCCGATGGGCGTCGGTGGACGACCTGGATTCACAGTCAGGACTATCCAGTTGCGGCGGTTCATGGCATCGACTGCCCAACGTCTTTGACCTTGAGCCGCGAGCGCCGCTGCGGCGCTCGCCGGCTCCTATGTCTTGTTGGGCAGCATACCGCGGACATGCACACGCCAAACTACTCGTCGAGTGAAGTAGCTCAAGGGAACCAGAACGACCGACCAGATGGCCGCGTAGAGCAGCCCGTAGAACAGGTAGCCAGCAAGTAGGTCGAAGTCCACGGGGCCACGACGACGCCCTCGGATCCAGCCGTCCACGATCATCTCGGTGAACGCAAGGCCCGTTGCATACACAAGAACAGCAGTGAGGTATGTCGCGAGAAGATCGCCCCAGTGCTCTCGCCCAGAACGTCGCCGCCGTGACCGCACCGTCAGCACACCCGCTACGCATCCGGCAAGCATCCCTGCTCCAACGCCTGGCGCGAACTGATCAAGACTGCCACGAACAAGCAGCGTTACGGTTGCGTGCCACGCAAGGCCACAAAGCAGCCAAGCCGAGTAGTCCCGATACGTCATGAGCTGCCTGCCCAACGTCTTTGCCCATCAGCCGCGAGCGCCGCTTGGGGCGCTCGGCGGCTGCATGGGCTTGTTGGCCAGGCGCTGCGTGCGAAGGCGGTTCCGCCTCGACAACGTCAGGACAAGCCACACCGCGGTGAAGGCCAGTCCAACTGCGGCGTAGGGCCAGTGTGGGGTGCCCTGAATGTAGGCGGCGGGCGCAACCACGAGCGCGAACAGGAAGCAGATCCATGCTTCCACTCGACGGTCCTTGTCACGCGCCTTCACCTCATCCGAGATCGCCGTCTTAAACCTGTTGATCGCTGACATGAGGCCTCCGCTCTGGCCAACTTCAACTTC
>JALORC010000104.1 GCA_025459175.1 Planctomycetota bacterium
AGAGCATGCCTGACTACCTGGACAGATTAAAGGAGGTCTGGCAACAGGTCCAAAGCGCTCGGGCCGACTGCGAGGCGCTCATCCCAGGCTCCATCACCGTCGATGTCAAGAGCGGAATCGCCAGGGCTGCCAAGTAGTCGGGACGCCGTGATCACATGCCGAGACAAGGTCAGCACGCGCTTGACCCCGTTGAGCAGATGCACATTCTGCAAGCTGACCATGTAACAACGCTCATGTCGTCGGTCGCGTTCTGCCCCCATCGTCACACATCTCCAGCATGACAATGTGACCACAGCTACTCGGCGGTCACAATGCGCCAGTCGCTCATAGGGCAACCTCTCGCCCCTGAGGCCTCCCGCAGGTAGCACCGCGGGGGCTTCGCTCCCGCGCTCATTTGCCTGACGGCGCAGCGAAGCCGAGCGACTCATGAACAGTCGGCAGGTGGGCAAGAAGCAAGAAGCCACCGAGGACATTCCCGCTACTAGAGTACCGCGGCTGCGGCGATCCCACCGCACGCCAGCAGCGCGAGCCCGAGTCCGGCGCCGCGCGCGTTCGCGAACAGCCGCGCCGAGACCAGCCACAGCGGCAGCGGCACCGCCATCGCCAGCAGCAGCGCAGCCGAGCGCAGCTCCCCTTCGCTGCGGCCGCACCACAGCAGACCGAGATGCGCAATCACGATCGTCAGCGCCGCCCCGGTGCCGCACACGAACGGGCGCCGCCACAGCGTCGTCAGCACCGCGATGCCGAGCGCCACCGCACCGACGCCGGGCAGGTGCCAGTCGAGCCCGTCGCCGAGCCGCCGCAGCAACACCGCATCGACCGCCAGCGCCAGCGCACCGACCAGCGGCACCACCGCACCCGGTCGCACTTCGCCTGCCCGCCGCAGCACCCACCACGACGCCGCCATCACCGCCCAACCGGCGCCGAGCCAGACCACACACTGCTCGAACGTCCAGCCAGCGCGCAGCGGCGCCGACACGAACCACGGCAGCATCGCCACCGCCAGCAGCTCGAGCGGCAGCAGCAGCGCGCGCGGCAGCAGGCGCAGGTCGAGCAGCGACCCGGCGATGCCACACAGGCACAGGCACCACCACAACCACGCGCGTGGATCGCCGCGCTGCACGTCCAGCAGCCACGGCCACGGCGGCAAGCCACCGACCACCGCGAACGGCACCAGCAGCGCGGTCGCCAGCGCGATGGCGAGCCAGCGCGGCCCGCCGACGCCGACGCCGAGCAGCATCGCCGCGAGCGCGGGCAGCACGCCGTAGAGCAGCCAGTGCAGCAGGTCCATCGCGGCACTGTTCCAGCTCGCCGACCGCGGCGCGAGGGGTTCATGAACGGACTGCGGAACCACCGCGCCGGCCGCTACTGTGGTCCGCCCGATGAGCCAGGTCCTGATCACGTCGTTGCGCCGCCAGTGGAACGAATGGGCCGAACGGCCGGCGAACCGCAAGTTCCTGCAGGAGGATCAGGAGGCGCAGCTGCGCGCGGCGCTCGGCGATCGCACCAAGACGACGCAGCTGCAGGTCGCGGCGTGGATGCTCGGCACCTGGTGGCTCGGACACGGGCTGGTGCGGGTGCTCGAAGGCGACGGTGACGGTTTCGACGAGGCGCGGCTCGGCCAGTCGCTGCGCCGCTGCGGGCTGCTGCTGCGGGCGCGGGCGCAGAACCCGGCCCCGGCGCGCCGCGGCGGCGGCGGCCAGCGCCTGCCGTTCTCCCGCGCGCACGGCACCTGGACGGCCCTGCTCGGGCTCGCCCTCGACGATCCGGGCGCCGAACCGCTCTACGACCTGCTGCGCAACGAGCCGGAGTCGGCGTTCACCGAGGCGGAGCACCTGCCGCTGTTCGTGCGCGAGCTGCTGACGGTGCGGGCCGGCGAACGACCGACGGTGACGCCGCGGCTCGGGCCCTACCAGGAGGTGTTCGCGCACTGGCAGGGCGATGCGCGGTTGCTGGCGCAGCGGCTGGTCGATCTGTGCGACCTGCATCTCGACGGCGTCGGCACCGGCGGGCCGTTCGACGACCAGCCGTGCAAGATCTATCCGGTCGAGATCCTCGCGTTCCGCAACGTGCGCGAGTGGCTCGGGCTGCCTATGCCGAAGGTCGACCACCCGATCATGCACAGCAATCTGGTGACGATGCAGGCGGGCAAGGGTTGGCCGCAGCACGAGCTGGTGCAGCGGCTCGAGCAGGAACTGCGGCGGCGCTGAGCCAATCCCTGCACGTCGCCGCGGCGACCTGCGACGGTGGCCGAGCCGCGAGTCGTTCAGCCGCCGGCACCGCGCGGCGGTGCGAACACGTTGGTGCCCTCGAGCGGCAGCTGCAGCGCGTCGGCAACGCTGGTCATGTAGTTGCCCCATGCGATCAGCCAGACCCAATCGACGGCACGCACCGGGCCGAAGGCATCCACGAGCGCCGCGCGATCGGTAGCCGTCATCGTCGCGGGCTCCCGCGTCAGGCGGCACGCGACCGCGAACAGTGTGCGCTGCTCGGGTGGAAACGTGTCCCACGCACCGGCCGCCAGCCGCTGCACCAGTGCTTCGATCCCGACTTCGTCCATCCCCGCGACCGCGAGGAGCATCTCGGCGTGACCCATTCAATAGAAGCAGTCGTTGCTGCGGGTCACGATCCAGAACACCGAGTTCTCCAGGATCGGATCGACCTTGGCCTCGCGATAGAACGTGTGCAGCGCGGCGATCCAGTCCCGCGTGAGCTCCGGCTGGTAGCCGTAGCCGTAGCGGCTCCAGACGATGCGCTCGGCCTGACCGCGCTCCCGATCGCCCAAGCGCGCCAACTGCTCGTCGTGCGGCGGGGGCAGCCGCGGCACCGCCACCCACTGCCGCTCCTTGCGCGCTTGCAGTTCCAGAGCGGTGCTGCTGCGCCAGCCGACCGGAACCAGCGCCGCGCTCGTCGCCGACGTGGTCGACGGACGGACCGGCGCCGGCACGTCCGGCGGCACGGCATCGATCGGCCAGGCCAGCTGCGCCTCGGCCGCGCCGTCACCGAGTCCGAGGCCCATCAACAAGCGGGCTTGGAAGTTGGTGTAGGCGACCGTGTGCACCAAGGCCACGACCCCGCCGGCCCCGAAGCACGCCACCGCGCGCGCATGGGTCGACTCGGGGATCGACTGCGGTGCCTCCACCATCGCCGCCGCGAAGGCGCTGGCGGCATCTTCCACCGCCGGCGCACGCGCTGCCGCGGCCACGGCCGCGAGATCCGACTGCGCCGTGCGAACCAGCGTCTCGCAACCGAGGTGGCGCGCCACCCGTTCGCGCACCACGGCCGAGATCGCCGGACCGAGCGGATGCGCGGCACGATGCCGGTGGTCGAGCGCGAGCAACTGGAAGGTCGTCGCCGGCAGCGGGCCGGCCAGCGTCGCGGCCCAGGTCGGCAGAGGCGCATCGGCTGGCAGGCCGAGGCGCAGCGCTGCCGACGGTAGGTCGCCGTGGCTCGCTCCCGGCACGGCGCAGGCGGCGGCGAGCAGCGGTAGCAGCAACGGGAATCGGGCTCTGGCTGGCGCTGGCATCACGAGCCAAACTAGTCGGGCCTGCGACCGGCGTCACCCGGTGTCCGCTGCTGCACAGCAACCTGGTGACGGCCGTCGTGGCAGGGACACCACCGCGCGTCAGAGGGCGCCGATCACCAGCAACAGCCCGTTGCTGCTGGTCACCGGACCGAGCGAACCACCGGCCCCGAGCTCGATCGCCAGCACCTGATGCGTGATGGTGGCACCGACCAGGGCCGAGCTGTTCGGAATCGCGAGCGTCGTACGCAGGCTGCCGTTGGTCGGCAGCGCCACCGCGAGATTCTGCGGCGTCGCCAACAGCAGGCAGCCCGGCACGCCGGTCGGCAGCAGGGTCCACAGCTGCAACGACGTGGGCGTGAAACCGAATACACCCACGCCGATCGCCGTGCTCGACAACCCGGTCGCTTGCGCCTCGAACACGCTGCCGAGCCACGGGCGCGTGGTGCCAGCCAGTTGCTGCACACCGCCGGCTCCGGCGCAGCCACTGCCATAGCTGCTGACGGCGGCCGGGCAGCTGGTCGGGATGGTCACGAACGGACCGGTCGCCGCGCCGGACGCCAACCCGAAATCGCCGCCCACCAGCAGGGTGCCATCGGGCAACTGTGCGAGTGCATTCACCGCGCCATTGCCGATCGATGCCAGCGGCAGCCAGGAAGTGCCGCTCCATCGCGCCAGGCGATCGACCCGCAGCGGACCGATCTGCGCGAACGCACCACCGGCGATCAGATCGCCGTTCGGCAACAGGCAGAGCGCTCGAACCCCGCCGGTGAACGCGGTGCCCATCGCCTGCCAGCTGGTGCCGGTCCAGCGCCGCACGTTGTCGGGCTGGCTGAACGGGCCGAGCTCACCACCGATGATCAGCTCGCCGCCAGGGCGCACGACCATCGCCAGGACGCGACCGGTCAACCCCGGCAGCGGTAGCCACGCGGTGCCGTTCCAACGCGCGATACTGCGTGCGGACTGGACACCGGCGGTGAAGAAGTCGCCACCGGCGACCAGGTCACCGCCGGGCAGCTGCGCCAGCGCATACACCGGACCGTCGAAACCGCTGCCCAACGACTGCCAGGCGAGGCCGTTCCAAGCGGCGACTCTCGCCATCGGCGTCGCTCCCTGCTGGGTGAAGAAGCCACCGACGACCAGACTGCCGTCGGCTCGTTCGTGCACCACTTCGATACCGGAGTTGAAGGAACCGCCGACCGGCACCCAAGCGTTCGCGACCAGCCGCAACAACTGCCCTTGGCCGGACACCAGGGACACGGCCGCGAGCAGATCGCCGTTCGCGGTGCGGAAGAGTCGCGATACCGAGCCGCCCGGACTCGGCAGCGCCTGCCAGCCGCTGGCAGTCCGCACGGCGACGTCCTGGATGGCCCCCGAGCCGATGCGAGTGAACGGCCCGGCGATCGCGAACTCGTCACCATCGAGCGCCACCACCGAACGCACCGCCCGATCGATGCCGCTGCCGACCGCCTCCCAGGCCGAACCGGTCCATCGCGACAGACGATTGCCGCCGAGCAGGCCCTCGGCCTGGAAGTCGCCGCCGGCCCAAACGGTGTTCCCGGCCGTCGGCAGCAGCGTGTGGACCGAATCGGACAAACCCGGCCCCACTTGGCTCCACGACGTGCCGTCCCAGCTCGCCACACGGCGCGCATTGGCGCCGCCCGCCAGCTGGAAGTCGCCACCCGCCAGCAAGGTGCCCCCGGGACCGTTCGCCAGCGCACGCACGACGCTGTTGAGCCCGGGCCCGACTTGCGTCCAGGTGGTGCCATTCCAGGCCGCGACCCGAGGCTGACCGGAACTCGTGAACATGCCACCCGCGATCAGGGTGCCGCCGGGCGTCACCACCAGCGCGTACGCGATCCCCGACAGACTGCCGAGCGGCTCCCAGAAGGTGCCGTTCCAGCGCGAGAGCACGTTGAAGCCACCTGCCACCAAGGAGCCGTCCGGCAGCACCGCCAGGGAATACACCGTCCGCGACAACGCGAACCCGACCAGATAGCCCTGCCACGCGGAGCCGTCCCAACGCGCGATGCCGTTGGCGATGGTGCCGCCGGCGAACGAGAAGTTGCCGCCGGCGACGAGCTCGCCGTTCGGCAACACGGCCAGGGCATACACGACTGCGCCGGTGGTCAGCTCGACCATGCCGGAACCGAACGGGCGCCAGGCGACTCCGTCCCAGCGGGCGATGCCCGACACGACCGTGGTGCCGGCGACCGTGAAGCCACCGCCGATCACCAGGTCCCCGTTCGGCAGCACCACCATCGCCTGGACTCTGCCGTCGCAACCGCCACCGAGCGTGGACCAGGCACCGGTCTGGGGATCGAACACCGCCAGATTGCGCGCCGCCACGTTGCCGACCGCGGTGAACGAGCCGCCGACGACGATGCGCTCACCGAGTGGCCCGGCCCCGTCCGGGTCCCACCGGACCATGGCGCTGACCCTGCCATCGGTGCCGGGCAGACCATCGGCAGGCGCGACATCCCGCGGACATTGCGCCGTCAACGCGCAGGAGCAGAGGAGGGCGGCCGCATGGCGCCACCAGGACTTCGGGGAACGACTCATGGAAACCTGCGCAATGGGAACGACGAGCACAACGGAGCGAGCCGAGGGTTCACTGGCCGAGCAGCACCTGGACCAGGTTGCCGAGGCGGAGCCGCGAACCGCGCAGTTCGACCGTCTGCGCGGCCACCGTCGCACCGAGCAGGCTCGGTGCATTGGGGATCGCCTCGAGGTGCGACTGCGCACCGCCGGTGGCCGGGAGCGCGAAGCCGCCGACCAGGGTCGCCTGCAACGGATCGACCTGCAACCAGCCGAGCTCGGGCTGCCACACCGGCGCAATGGTCGCCGTCGCGAGCGCGATCCAGACGAACGGCACCGACGGCACACTGCCCGGCCTGGTCGAGGCACGAAGTTGCAGCGTGCCGCCGAGAGGTGCACCGCCGACGACCTGCAGCTGCCGCAGTTGGTTGACGAGCACGACCGGGCGATTGTTCTGCGTGCTGATGCCGTCGGGATCGCCGTCCAGATCGACGTCGAAGGCGTGATAGAGGCCGATGCCGGCCCCGACGGCGAACGGCAGCACGTTGTTGGCCACGGCGAAGAGGCCGTTGCCGTCGTTCCAGACCACCAACCCGGATCCCAGCAGATCGAGATCGCCGTCGTCATCGACGTCGGCCGGGATGCGGAGCAGTTCGATGCCCGACACGTTGGGCATCACGGGGATCGCGAAGAAGGTGCCGTCGCCCCGATTGCGCAGCAGCTTGCGGAACACATGCAGGTCGACGTCCCCGTCACCGTCGAAGTCGCCGAGCGAATGGCCGACGCTGGCCGAGTTCGGGCCGTAACCGTCGATCGGGATCGCGGCCGGCACGAAGGTGAGCACGCCGTTCTGATTGCGCCACAACTGTTGCTCGAAGCTGGTGTGGAGCCAGAGATCGATGTCGCCGTCGCCGTCGAAGTCGGCGCAACCAAGGTCCGGATAGCCGCCCAGAGCTGGCGGCCCGGACAGGTCGCTCGCACTCACATCGACGAACGTGCCGCTGCCCTGGTTGCGCAGCAGCTGGGGCCGCTGGTAGTTGCCGAGCTGCTGGGAGAACACCAGATCGAGATCGCCGTCGCCGTCGAAGTCGGCCGCCGCACCAGCCTGGAACGCCGCGAAGGTAGGCAGCGGCAGCGGCACTGCCGTGGCGTCGAGCACGTCCCCGAGACTGCGGCGCCAACGTAGCGCAAAGCCCGGTTGGGCCGAGCCGATCACGAAGTCATCCCGGCCGTCGCCGTCGAGATCGGCGAAGAAGCTGTTGCCGACGAAGAACGCCCCCGGGCGCCACGACATCGCGAAGCGGCCGTCACCGAGACCACGCGCGACCTGTTCGCTGCTCGCGATCGTGGTCTCCTGATTGTCGATCAGCAGATCGAGCCGGCCGTCGCCGTCGAGGTCGCCGGTCGGACCGACGTTCGCGGTGCTCAGCGGCAACCGCGTGCCACCCTGGTAGTGGAACCGGCCCGGCGCGATCGTGCGCACGGCGATCGTGCTGATCGTCTGGGAGGAAAAACCCAGCCAGCCCAGGCCCAGCCGCAGATGGTCGAGGTCGCCGTCGTCGTCGAGATCGATCGGCACCACGAGCTCCGTGCCGTCGCTGCCGCCGAACCGGCTGGCGACCGAGAACTGGCCCGTCCCGTCGTTGTGGAGCCGCTCGTCCTGACCGCCGCTGAAGACGTGCAGATCCGGGTCGCCGTCCGCGTCGCTGTCGAGCACCAACAACGCCACCGTGCGGCGGGCGGTGACCGGCTGCGGATCGATCTGCAGCGTCCGCGGGCCGATCGTGCGCAGCAACACACCGGGCTCGTCCCCGCCGCCGAACACCAGGTCCCGATCGCCGTCACCGTCGAAATCCGCGACGGCGAGTCCGGACAAGCTGCGCTGCAGCAACGGGAACTCCGCCGTGGTCGCCTCGACGAAACTGCCGGCGTTGTTCCAGTACAGCCGCGTCCGGGCATTGCGCGACACCCAGATCACGTCGCGGAGCCCGTCGCCGTCCACGTCCTCGACAAAAGGCACCGAGTTGCCGCTGTCGCGATCCGGGAACTGAGTCGCCGGAGCAGCCGTGAACTGTCGGCCGCCGACGTAGCGCACCAGTAGCGAACCACCGTTGCCGAACGCGAGGTCGCCACGGAACACCAGATCGGCGTCGCCGTCGTTGTCGATGTCGCCGGCCACCATTGGACCGTTGCCATAGGAGATCCCGATCGGGCCGCTGAACGGGTTGGCGGTCGGGAAGCTGCCACTGGCATCGCCCCACCACACCCGCACCGTCGCGTTGAACGTGCCCGGCGCGCCGTGCAGCAGATCGAGGTGGCCGTCGAGATCGAAATCGGCGAGGGCCAACAGCGCTGCGTTCACGGCGCCGGCGACGATCGGTTCGCGCACGAAGACGCCACTGTTCTGGCGGAGGATGACCAGCGCGCCGGCTTCGGCCAGCACCAGGTCGTCGTCCCCGTCGTTGTCGAGGTCACCGGCCACTGCCCGCGTGATGGCGCCTTGGATCGGCAGCGAGTAGCCCGGCAGCGGCTGCACCTCGAGCAGTGTCTGCGCGGCCAGCGAGGCTTCGACGGCAAGCGGCGCAAGAAGGGGAAACAGCGCGACGAGGCGGCATGGCAAGCTGTTCATGGTTCGACTCTCGTGACCGCGGGTGACGGCGGCGGATGGTCCCATTGAACAGGGGGACGGTCAACCTCGGCCCCTCGGCACCTCGTTGCGCTCGGCCGATTCGGCGGGTTCGTCGGTTCGGCGAGCTGCGGCGACGTCAGCGTTCGTAGCCGCCGAAGATCGTGGTGCCGGCGACCGAGCGCGCGAAGAACTTCGCCTTGATCGCCAGGTAGTCGGGATGCGCGAAGAAGCGGTCCATGTGCTCCTTGCTGGCGAAGTAGATCGCGAACACGCGGTTGATCGGGTGTTCGCTGGCGGACTTCAGGACCTTGGCGATCGTGAAGTCGTAGCGGAACCCGCCGCCGTGCGCGGCGAGCAGCGGCGCCATCGCGGTGCGGTAGTCGTGGTAGAGGGCGTCGTCGGTGACGTGCAGGCCGACCATCAGCTCGTGGGTCATCTGCGGCAGCGTAGTCGCGGGGTCGCCGACTTCGGGGCGATCGCGCGCTACAACCACCGGCGCGTGACCCAGCCTCCGCCGCCCACCTCCCCACGCCTGTTCGTGTTCCAGTGCAACGGGAACACCTATATGGAGTGCATCGAGAAGAGCCTGTTCGGGTCGAACGATCCCTGGCCGCTGCAGGTCCGGACCGGCGACCACTGCCTGCTGCTGCACTACGAGTACGAGACCCTGTTCGGCCTCTGGCAGGCCACCGCCGACGGCGGCAAGCGGCTGGTGCCGAAGGCGTGGGGCGGCAAGTTCCCGTTCCAGGTTCGCGTCGCCCTGCGCACCCCGACCATCGTCGAGCTGCCGAAGGGCACGCTCGGCATGGGCGAACGCGTCGTCGACGGCGATCGCGCAGCACAGGTGATGCGCCAGTTGCTCCCCGACAGCCCGGACCTCGCCTCCGGCGCCTGAGCAGCACCGCCTCTGGTGCAACCCGAGCCTGCCAGCGCCCTCATCCTGGCAAACCCAGTCTGGCGCCGAGCCTCGGCGACGGGCACGCTTCCGCCCCCGGAAGAGCAGCATCCCGAGCCCGAGCCCAGCCCCGCGTCCCGATGGCCCTCAAGAAGTCCCAGCTCTACTCCACTCTTTGGTCCAGCTGCGACGCGCTGCGCGGCGGCATGGACGCTTCGCAATACAAGGACTACGTCCTGGTGCTGCTGTTCGTGAAGTACATCAGCGACCGCTACGCCGGCCAGAAGTTCGCGCCGATCACGATCCCGAAGGGCGCTTCGTTCGCCGACATGGTGGCGATGAAGGGCAAGAAGGACCTCGGCGACCGCATCAACAAGGAGGTCATCGGGCCGCTGCAGTCGGCCAACAAGCTGACCGGGATGCCGGACTTCAACGATCCGCAGAAGCTCGGCACTGGTCAGGAGATGGTCGAGCGCCTGACCGACCTGATCGCGATCTTCGAGAACCAAGCACTCGACTTCTCGAAGAACCGCGCCGACGGCGACGACATCCTCGGCGACGCCTACGAGTACCTGATGCGGCACTTCGCCACCGAGAGTGGCAAGAGCAAGGGGCAGTTCTACACGCCGGCCGAGGTCAGCCGGGTGATGGCCAAGCTGCTCGGCATCGGCCAGCGCAAGGTCACCGCCGACACGACCGTCTACGACCCGACCTGCGGCTCGGGCTCGCTGCTGCTGAAGGTCAGCGACGAGGCCAAGACCCGGCCGACGCTGTTCGGCCAGGAGAAGGAGGCGACCACCGCTGGTCTCGCGCGCATGAACATGATCCTGCACGACAACCCGACCGCGGAGGTCGAGCAGGGCAACACGCTGACGACGCCGAAGTTCCTCGCCGGCCAGCAGCTGCAAACCTTCGACTACGTGGTCGCCAATCCACCGTTCTCCGACAAGCGCTGGAGCACCGGCCTCGACCCGCAGCACGATCCACACGAGCGCTTCGTCTACGGCACGCCGCCCGACAAGCAGGGCGACTACGCCTACCTGCTACACATCCTGCGCTCGCTGAAGCCCACCGGCCGCGGCGCCTGCATCCTGCCGCACGGCGTGCTGTTCCGCGGCAACGCCGAGGCCGAGATCCGCAAGAACCTGATCCAGCGCGGCTTCGTCGAGGCCATCGTCGGGCTGCCGGCCAACCTGTTCTACGGCACCGGCATCCCCGCGTGCATCGTCGTGCTCGACAAGCAGAACGCCCAAGCCCGCAAGGGCATCTTCCTGATCGACGCCAGCGGCGGCTTCGCGAAGGACGGGCCGAAGAACCGGCTGCGGGCGCAGGACATCCACCGCATCGTCGACACGTTCCACAAGCGCGTCGACGTGCCTGGCTACGCACGCACGGTCAGCCACGACGAGATCAGAAAGAACGACTTCAACCTCAACCTGCCGCGCTACATCGACAGCCAGCAGCAGGAGGACCGGCAAGACATCGATGGCCACCTGCGCGGCGGCATCCCACAGGCCGATGTCGAAGCACTCGCCCCGTACTGGCAGGTGTGCCCCGGCCTGCGGGCGACGCTGTTCGCGCCGCTGCGCGAGGGCTACCTGCGGCTCGCGGTCGACAAGGCAGCGATCCGCACGACGATCCTGGAGCATGGGGAGTTCGCCGCCTTCCGCACCGCGCAGACGGCGCACTTCGCGGCGTGGCGGCAGCGGGCAACGGCCGTGCTGCAGAAGCTCGTCGTCGGCTGCCACCCGAAGCAGGTCATCGAACAACTCGCCGAAGGGCTGCTCGAGCACTACCGCGGGCAACCGCTGCTGTCGGCCTACGACGTCTACCAGCACCTGATGGACTACTGGGCGACGACGATGCAGGACGACGTCTATCTGATCGCGGCAGATGGCTGGCAGGCGGCTACGTACCGCGTCCTCGAGACCGACAAGAAGGGCAAGACCAAGGACAAGGGCTGGGCCTGCGACCTGGTGCCGAAGGAGCTGCTGGTGGCGCAGCGCTTCGCGTCCGAGCAAGCGGCGATCGAGCAGTTGCGCGCGGCGATCGAGCAGGCGAGTGCGGCCTGCACGGAGCTCGAAGAGGAGCACGGCGGCGACGACGGACTGTTCGGGTCGTTCGACAAGGTCAACAAGCAGACGGTGGCCGCCGGGCTCGCGGACCTGCGTGAGGTCGCCGAAGGCAAGGACGACGCGGCGGTGCTGCAGCGCTGGCTCGAGCTGGCGGCGAGTGAGGCCGCGGCGAAGAAGCAGCTGAAGGAGGCCGAGGAGGCGCTGGATGGCAAGGCGTTGGGGCTCTATGCGAAGTTGAGCGAGAAGGACGTGAAGGCGCTGGTTGTCGACGGCAAGTGGATGGCGACGGTGGCGGCGGCGGTGGCTGGCGAGGTCGAGCGGATCAGCCAGGGGCTGACGGAGCGGGTGCGCGAGTTGGCGGAGCGGTATGAGGTGGCACTGCCGGCGGCGGCGGAGCGGGTCGAGGAGCTGGAGGGCAAGGTGAAGGCACACCTCGCGAAGATGGGGTTCGCATGGTGAGGGCGGGCTACAAGCGGACGGAGGTTGGCGACATCCCGGAGGACTGGAACGTCGTCCCACTGCTATCACTCGCGCGGATTGCAATGGGCCAGGTCGATCCGAAGGTCGATCCATATCGTTCCATGACCCTCGTGGCTCCAGACCACATCGAGAGCGCCACGGGCCGTCTCCTATCAACAGCAACGGCGGCCGAGCAGAGAGCGATCAGTGGCAAGTATCTTTTCTCAAAGGGTGATGTCATCTACAGCAAGATTCGCCCATATCTCAGGAAGGCTATACTTGCTCCATTCGATGGCCTCTGCAGCGCAGATATGTACCCGCTCAAGCCCGCGCAGGGTGTAGCTGCAGGCTTGCTCTTGGCTATTCTTCTCTCGAATCACTTCACCAACTACGCAGTGTCGGTCTCTGTCCGCAGCGGGATGCCAAAGATCAACCGCGCGGAGCTGGCCGACTATTCGACGGCAGTGCCACCCAGCGCTGCAGAGCAGACCGGGATCGCGGACGCGCTTCATGCCGCCGATGATCTGATCGAGTCGCTGGAGCACCTGCTCGCCAAGAAGCGCGCCATCAAGCAAGGCGCGATGCAGTCGCTGCTGACCGGGGCGAATCGGTTGCCGGGGTTCACCGAGCCGTGGCGAACGATTCCATTCGGAGAACTGGCTCGTCCCCGTCGAGATCGCGTCGATCCATCTCACAGCGAGACGAGTTCCTTCTGCATCGAGCTGGAGCACATCCAGCCGACGACGGGCCGCCTGCTTGGCGCGTCCGCTACTCACTCGGGGGCGTCGCTCAAGTCGGTCTTCCGTCCCGGCGACGTCCTGTTCGGCAAGCTGCGGGCATACCTGAGGAAGTACTGGCTCGCAGATCGCCACGGCCTCTGCTCAACCGAGATTTGGGTTCTGGCACCAGTTGCCGAGGCAGTGACATCGCAGTTCCTGTTCCAGCTCGTTACAACGAACGACTTCGTCGAAGCCGCGAGCACTGCCTACGGAACCCACATGCCCCGCTCCGACTGGCGAGTTGTGGCGGGGCTCCAGATCTCCGTGCCGTCCCCACCCGAACAAGCCGCCATCGCCGAAGTCCTCGCCGACCTCGACGCCGACCTCGTCGCCACTACCGCCAAGCTCGACAAGGCCCGCGCCCTCAAGCAGGGCATGATGCAGGAACTGCTGACCGGCAGGATCCGCCTCGTATGAAGGAGAGCCAGACCATCGAGTGGAAGGAGACCTGGCGCGACGAGTACCTGCGCTGGATCTGCGGCTTCGCCAACGCCGACGGCGGCGTGCTGGTGATCGGCCGCGACGACGACGGCAACCCCACCGGCCTGAAGGACAGCAAGAAGCTGCTCGAGGACCTGCCCAACAAGATCCGCGACGTGCTCGGCATCATCGCCGACGTCCGCCTCGTCACCCGCCAGAAGAAGGACCTGATCGAGATCCACGTCGAGCCCTACCCGAGCCCGATCAGCTACAAGGGCGAGTACCACTACCGCACCGGCAGCACCAAGCAGGAGCTGAAGGGCCAGGCCCTCGAACGCTTCCTGCTGCACAAGCGCGGCCGGCGCTGGGACGACGTGCCCGAGCCGTCCTTCACGGTACGCAAGTGCAGCGCGGCCGCGATGCGCCGCTTCCGCCAGAGTGCGGCCGGCAGCCACCGCATGGATCGCGCGGTGCTGCGCGACACGCCAACCCGCATCCTCGCCAGCCTCGAACTGGTCGATCGCCATGGCCTGAAGCGCGCCGCTTGCCTGCTGTTTGCCGAGCGCCCCGAGAACTTCGTCAGCGGCGCCTGGATCAAGATCGGCTTCTTCGCCAGCGACAGCGACCTGCGCTACCAGGACGAAGTGCATGGCGACCTGCTCCATCAGGTCGAAGCGACGATGGAACTGCTGCACACGAAGTACCTGAAGGCCGCGATCAGCTACGACGGCTTGCAGCGGCGCGAGACGTTCCCGTACCCCGAGGCGGCGTTGCGCGAGGCGCTGCTGAACGCCGTCGTGCACAAGGACTACGGCAGCGGCATTCCGATCCAGATCAGCGTCTACGACGACCACCTGGTGATCTGGAACCCCGGCGTGCTGCCGGAGCGCTGGACGCTGCAGCACCTGCTCGGCAAGCACCCATCGCAGCCGTTCAACCCGCTGCTTGCGAATGCCTTCTTCCGCGCCGGCTACGTCGAGTCCTGGGGTCGCGGCATCGAGCGCATCCAGGACGAGTGCAAGCAGCACGGCATCGGCAAGCCGATCTACGACACCGGCATGTCGGGGCTGATGGTGACGTTCCGAGCGACGGCGCTGTACGCGGCATCGGTTCGGGGCGCGGGCGATCCTGGTAGTACGCCAACCGGCACTACCACAATCCCTACCACAATCACTACCACAATCGCGAACGCCAACGCGAACGGGCATGCCCGGGAACCGGCGGCACAGAGCACCCGGGAGCGAATCATGGCCGCGCTGCGCAGCACGCCGAACCTGAACGCGCCTGACTTGGCTCACCTTCTGGGGATCTCCGTCGATGGCATCCGCTACCACATCAGACGGCTTACTGCGTCTGGCCGACTGCGCCGCCACGGCACGAAGGGCGGTCACTGGGAGGTACTGCCATGAGCCACATGGGCCCACCGGAGCGAGTCCAGCTGAATGCAGGCGTCGCGATACCGCCCGCTGGAAGCATCGACGAGCTCTGCTCCAACTGGGGCGGCGTGACGTACCCGATCGATCGCCTCGAGGCCGGGGGCCGCCTGCGCCGCAAGGGCGGTCGCAGGAATGGCGAATGGGAGATCATGTCGTGAGACACCACGACCGGGGACGCGAACCGATCCGACAACCGCGATGCCATGCGGACCGGGACATCCATCCCGACGGACCTCCCCCACGGCGAGGCGCAGAGAAGCCAGGGGCTGACCGAAGTAGCACTACCAGAAGCCCTACCGGAAGCACTACCAGAAGGACTACCAGAAAGACTGCCAGAAAGGCGCCGCCGGCCCCTTCCCGGCGATGCAGCCCCGGGCGTCGTGAAGGCCTCCGCACGTCTCCAATCGCCGATTCAATGCACATCCATCGACCGACGGCGGCCACGGCAGATTCACGACGCACTACCAGAAAGACCGCCCAAAAGGGGCCCAAAAGAGCGCCCAAAAGCGGCACGGAGAGATCCTGACGTGAGCATCGGCAATCTCGGCAAGACGGAGCGCGTCACGCAGCGCCGCGTCATTGCCCTGTTCCGCGACGAACTGGGCTACGACTTCCACGGCGACTGGAGCGACCGCGCCAACAACCACGTCGAGGAAGCGCTGCTCGCGGCCTGGCTGCAGCGGCGCGGCACCAGCGCCGAGGCGATCGCCCGGGCCCTGCAGATGCTGCGCACCGAAGCGAGCAACCACGGCCGCGACCTCTACAGCAACAACAAGGCGGTCCATGGCCTGCTGCGCTACGGCGTCCAGGTGAAGACCGACCCCGGGACGCCGACCGAGACCGTGCCGCTGGTCGACTGGCGACACCCGGAGCGCAACGACTTCTCGCTGGCCGAGGAGGTGACCCTGTCCGGCAACCACGAGCGCCGCCCGGACCTCGTGCTCTACCTGAACGGCATCGCCATCGCCGTGATCGAGCTGAAGAACAGCCGGGTCAGCATCGGCGAGGGCATCCGCCAGTGCCTGTCGAACCAGCGCCCCGAGTTCCACGCCTGGTTCTTCAGCACCGTGCAGTTCGTGTTCGCCGGCAACGACTCCGAGGGCCTGCGCTACGGCACCATCGGCACGCCGGAGAAGATGTTCCAGTCGTGGAAGGAGGATGCGGCGGACAACGCCGGCTTCAAGCTCGACAAGTACCTGCGCAAGCTGTGCAGCAAGCCGCGCCTGCTCGAGCTGATCCACGACTTCGTGCTGTTCGACGGCGGCGTGAAGAAGCTGCCACGCCCGCACCAGTACTTCGGCGTCAAGCAAGCACAGGCGTTCGTGCAGCGGCGCGAGGGCGGCATCATCTGGCACACCCAGGGCAGCGGGAAGAGCCTAGTGATGGTGCTGCTGGCCCGCTGGATCCTCGAGCACAACCCGCGGGCCCGGATCGCTGTCATCACCGACCGGGACGAGCTCGACAAGCAGATCGAACGCGTGTTCCGCGCCGCCGGGGAGACGATCGAGCGTGCCACCGACGGACGCACCCTGATGCGACTGCTCGGCCAGGCGGCGCCGCGGCTGCTGTGCTCGCTGGTGCACAAGTTCGGCCGCCGCGACGTCGACGACCTCGACGCCTTCCTCGCGGACCTCGCCGCCGAGCCGAGCCCGACCCAGGGCGAGGTGTTCGTGTTCGTCGACGAGTGCCACCGCACGCAGAGCGGCAAGCTGCACCGGCTGATGAAGGCGATGCTGCCCGGTGCGGTGTTCGTCGGCTTCACCGGCACGCCGCTGCTGCAGCAGGATCGAGCGACCAGCCGCGAGGTGTTCGGCGGCTACATCCACACCTACAAGTTCGGCGAAGCCGTCGCCGACCAGGTCGTGCTCGACCTGCACTACGAGGCGCGCGACATCGAGCAGCAGCTCAGCGACGGGGGGCGCGTCGATGCGTGGTTCGAGGCGAAGACCCGCGGGCTCAACGACTGGCAGAAGGCGGAGCTGCGCAGCAAGTGGGGCACGATGCAGCACGTGCTGAGTTCGCGGGCCCGCATGGACCGGGTGGTCGCCGACATCGTCGCCGACTTCGGCATCCGCCCCCGCCTCATGTCGGAGCGCGGCAACGCGATCCTGGTCGCGTCGAGCATCTACGAGGCGTGCAAGTACTTCGAGATCCTGGGCCGGACCCCGCTGCGCGGCAAGTGCGCCGTGATCACGTCGTACAACCCGCAGGCCCAGGACGTCACGAAGGAGGAGGTCGGGGCGAACACCGAGACCGACAAGCAGTTCATCTACAACACCTACACGGCGCTGTTGCAGGACGTCCCTCACCTGCCCAACAGGTCCGCCACCGAGGTCTACGAGGACGCGGCCAAGAAGCGGTTCATCGAAGAACCGGCCAACATGAAGCTGCTGGTAGTCGTCAACAAGCTGCTGACCGGCTTCGACGCACCGCCGTGCACCTACCTGTACCTGGACCGCGCGCTGCGCGACCACGACCTGTTCCAGGCCATCTGCCGGACCAACCGCCTCGATGGCGAGGACAAGGACTTCGGCCACATCGTCGACTACAAGGACCTGTTCGAGCGCGTGCGCGACGCGATCCGGGTCTACTCGTCCGAACTGGCGGACGACGAGCAGGGGGGCGACTCCGGTATCCAGCTGCAGGATTGGCGTGAGGCCGGCCGGGAGCGGCTCGACCAGGCACTGGAAGCGCTGCAGCTGCTGTGCGAACCCGTGGCGCCGCCCAGGACCGACTTGCAGCACATCCAGTGGTTCTGCGGCAATGTCGAGATCCCGGCCGAGCTGCAGGAGACCGCCCAGCGCCGCGTCACGCTGTATCAGTGCACGGCCGCATTCGCCCGAGCCTACGCCAACCTCGCCAACGACCTGGCTGCCGCGGGCTACAGCACGGTGGAACAGGTGCACCTGCAAGGCCAGCTGCAGCACTTCGTCAACCTGCGCGAGATCGTCCGCCGCGCGAGTGGCGAGACGCTGGACCTGAAGGCATACGAGGCCGACATGCGGTTCCTGCTCGACTCCTACATCGAGGCAGCCGCCCCACGCACGATCTCGCCGTTCGAGGGCATGGGCCTGCTCGAACTGATCGAGCGCACCGGCATCGATCAGGCGGTGGACAGCCTGCCGGAGGGGGTGCGCGCCAACCCCGACGCGGTGGCGGAGACCATCACCAACAACGTGCGCGCTCGGATCCTGCGCGAGCACCTGCGCGATCCCTCGTTCTACGAACGCATGTCGCGACTGCTGCAGGAGGTCATCGAGGACCTGCGCGCCAGGCGGATCGACTACCAGCAGTTCTTGCAGCAGATCGCCGATCTGGCGAAGCAGGTGCAGACCGGTGCGGACCAGGCGACACCGAGCGAGCTGGTGACGGCCGGGCAGCGGGCGTTGTTCAGCAACCTGGTGAGCGATGACGAAGCCGGCGAGGCCAGGCACGATCAGGCCGGCGAACCTGGCCAGAAGTTCGGCTCGGCAACGCGGCGGCGAATCGACCTGGCCCGAGCCGTCCACGAAACCGTGCTGCGCGTTCGCCCGGCCGGTTGGCGCGGCAACCAGGCCAAGGTGAACATCATCAAGCAAGCGTTGCTGAGCGTGCTCGGCGACGACGAGCACGAGGTCGAACGAGTGTTCGCCATCATCGAGCAGCAGGGGGAATACTGATGGAGCGGCTCGACCTTCGCGGCACCGAGATCGAGGTGGTCCGGCGCGACATCAAGCACGTGCACCTCAGCGTGCACCCGCCGGCCGGTCGTGTGCGCATCGCCGCGCCGAGGGCAACCAAGCTCGACAGCCTGCGCCTGTTCGCGATCCAGAAGCTGGGCTGGATCCGACAACAGCAGAAGCGCATGCGCACCCAGGAACGCGAGACCGGCCGGACCTACGTGAACCGGGAGAGCCACTACGTGTGGGGCCGACGCTGTTTGCTCCGCGTGATCGAAGCCGACGAGAAGCCGAGGGTCGAGGCGCGGCCAAGCTCCCTGCTGTTGCGAATCCGCCCTGCTGCCAGCCGAGATCGCCGGGAAGCCGTGGTCGAGGGCTGGTACCGCGAACAGGTTCGCGAGGCCGCGGCGCTGCGCATGGACCACTGGGTGCGTGTGCTAGGCGTCCGGCGACCGGAGGTGCGCGTGCAACGGATGCGGACCAAGTGGGGCTCGTGCAACCGAATCGGTGGACGGTTGCGGCTGAACACCTGGCTCGCCAAGAAGCCACCCGAGTGCCTCGACTACATCGTGCTGCACGAGCTCGTGCACCTGCTGGAGCCGGACCATGGGCCTCGCTTCGTGCAGATCATGGATCAGCGCCTGCCGTCGTGGCGGCGGATCCGTGAACGGCTGAACCGATTGCCGACCGGTCCGGAGACGTGGAACGACGAGGCAGCGGCAGGTGGCCCGCAGGGTCGGCAACGAGCAGCAGCGAGTCAGCAGGTCGATGCAGGGTGAGCTGGCCGGCCAGCCCCCTCCGCTACGTCCCGACCAGCAGCTGCACCGCGTTCAACGGCACCACCCCGAGCCCCGCCCCCATCTGCTCGAGCCGCAGCCCCTGGAACGTCAGCACCGTGCCCGTCCAGCTCGGCGCCGCCGGCACCGGGAACGAGTAGTTGGGCCCACCGGCGAACAGCACCAGCGCGCCCGGATCGACCAGCAGCTCGCCGCTGAACAGCGGCACCGGCGCCGCCAGCCCGTTCGGCGCGTAGGCCAGCGCCGACAGCAGCGTGGTGGCGGTGTGCGCGACACTGCCCTGCCACGTGGTGCCGAGCCGCGGCAGCGTCGCACAGGCGAAGCCGACCGGATTCTGGTTGCCGCCGTTGTGCAGCGTGCAGCCGGCTTGCGACGCCTGCGCCGCGGTGAACGCCAGCGTGTCGAGGTTGAAGTCGGCGACGAAGTCGACGCGCAGCTCGTCGAACACCGTGTTGGTGAAGCCGAAGTAGTTGTTCGTCTGGTACCAGCTCCACGACCCGGTGAACGAGTCGACGACGACTCCCTGCAGCAAGGCACTCATCGTGGTCGGCGTGCCGAGCGCGACCTGGTGCCAGACGAAGCTGAGCTCGACGATCGGCGCCGCGAACTGGATCCGCAGCTGCGTCGACCCGCTGTTCGGGAGTTGGGTCAGGAAGCCACCGACCAGGTTGTTCGACGACCCGGTCGTGAAGTAGCTGGCGACATTGACCGTGATGCCGGGGAACTGCGTCGTCACCGGCGTGAAGTTCGGCAGCACGTTGCTGCCGAAATCGATGACCTGGCCCGGATTCGGCAGACCACTCGTCTGGGCGATGATCGCCTGGGCGGCGAGTGGGCAGAGGCTCAGCGAACCGAGCACGAGCGAGGCGAGGGAGCGGATCATGAGAGCGAGCGAGGGCGGGCCGGCGCATCGTAGCGCGCGGCACCGCGGCCGCCGGCGCGAGCGCTCGCTATGCTGTTCGCCCCGTATCCCGTGCCCGATCCCACCGAAGCCACCGCGGTCACCGTGCTCAAGCACGAACCCTCGACCACCGTCGAACGACTCGGCGGCAGCGGCAGTGACGCGATCGTGCGCAAGACCTACCGCGTGCTGGGCGTGCGCTGGCTGCAATCGCTGTGGCGCCCGAGCCGCGCGCAGCGCGAACACGACCATCTGGTGGCGATCGCGCGCGCCGGCGTGCCGTGCCTGCAGGCCCTGCGCTGGTCGGCGGTGCGGCGCCTGGGCGGCTTCCGCAGCTCGACGATCGAGACCCGCTTCCTGGCGGACGCCGTGCCGCTGAAGCAGGTGCTGCAGCGACTGCCGCGGACCGGCCGCGACCGGGCCCGGCCCGAGCTGGCACGAGCGATGGGCGAACTGGTCGCCCTGCTGCACCGGGCCGGGTTCCTGTGGTGCACGCCGATGCCGCGCAACGTGCTGGTGCTCGGCGAGCCCGCGGCGGCGCGACTCGCGGTCTGCGACACCCCGGCCGTGGTCGCCACCGGCCGAGCGCTGCACGGCGGGCGGCTTGCGCGCATCGACCTGTTCCTCGGCGCGTTCTCGCCGAGCCGCCGCGCCGACTGGTCCGCCACCGAACGCCTGCGCTGGCTGCTCGGCTACTGCCGCGGCGACCGGCCGGCGGCGCGCGCGCTGTGGCGCGTGATGGTGCGGCGGCGACCGTGGCAGAACGAACTCGAGCGCGCGCTGGCGATGGCGTTCCTGACCTACGTCGCCGGCTGGCTGCGGCTCGGCCCCGGGCGCCGCGGCTGACGCGACCAGGAATGCGGCGACGAGCGCTCGCGCTGTCGCAGCGGTTCCGTATCCTGCGTCCGGCGGCCCGATCGGCCGCCCCACCGACAGCGCGATGACCAACCTGCACGCACCGATGCAGCCCAGCAAGCTGCAGAACTACAACAGCACCCGCGGCGCCACGGCCTACAAGGCCGACTACCAGAACAAGCTGCACCGCAAGTGGTCCGACAAGCGCGAGCGCGCGCTGCTGCACGCCTACTTCGCGCGCATCGGCCAGGTCGACTCGATCCTCGACCTGCCGTGCGGCCACGGGCGGCTCAGCGACCTGCTGCGCCAGCACTGCAAGACGCTGATCGAGGGCGACTGGTCGCACACGATGGTGCACCTCAACCAGAAGGACCACGGCACCGACCACCGCCACTACGTGCGCGCGTCGGCGCTCGAGATCCCGCTGCCGGACCGCGCGGTCGACGTCGTCGTCAGCTTCCGGCTGTCGCACCACCTGGAGACGCCGGAACTGCGCGAGCGGCACCTGCGCGAACTGTTCCGCGTCGCCAGGAAACACGTCATCGTCACCTGGTTCTCGGCCACCTCGCTGAAGAACCTGCTGCGCGAGCTGCGGGTCAAGGTCGCCGGCAAGAAGCCGAAGAACGTACTGCGCAACGAACGTGTGCGCGCGATCGCCGGCGAGGCCGGTTACCGCCAGCAACTCGCCAAGCCGTTGTTCGTGATCGGCTCGGGCCACGTGCTCGGCCTGTTCAGTCGGAGCTGACCATGTGGCTGCGCCACGACCCGAACGGTCCGGCACCGACGTTCGCCCAGCAGCGCCTGATCCTGATGGCACTGCTGGTCGGCATGGCGATCTACACCATCGCGATCGCAGTGGTGCTGCAGACCAACGGCGGCAAGGGTCTGTCGCCGGAGATCCTCGCCGACCGCGACTGGATCGTGCCGGTGCTGGCGGCATCGATGGCGACCGGTGCCATGCTGCTGCGCAACCGCCTGCAGCGCGGCGCCGAGGCCTTGAGCGGGGACGCCCGCAGCGCGGCCCGCTTCCGCGCCACGCTGATCCCGGTCGCCCTGCTCGAGGGCGGCTGCCTGATCGGCCTGAGTGCGTGGCTGATCACGGGTCGGTCGGTGCCGCACCTGGTGACGGCGCTGGTGCTGCTGGCGATCGCGATCGCGATCGTGCCGTTCAGTGATGTTGACCGTCAGTGATCCTGAGCGTCAGTGATGCTGAGCGTCACTGATCCCGATCGCTGAGCTCGATCGAATCCGGCGGCCAGACCTCGAGCGGCACCGGCAGCCGCACCCGCTTGGCCGGGCGCACCACGGCCGGCACGCCGACCGCGATGCTGTCGCTCGGCACGTCCTGCACCACCACCGCGTTGGCGCCGATGCGCACGTTGTCGCCGATGCGGATGCGACCGAGCAGCTTGGCGCCGGCACCGATGTCGACGTTGTCGCCGATCTGCGGCGCACACGGTTCGTCGACGCGCGCGAGGCCGACCACGACGCCGGTGCGGATGCGACAGTTGTTGCCGAACTTCGCGTAGCCGCTGATCACGATCGCGCCGAAGTGGTCGATCACGAAGTTGTCGCCGACCACCGCCTCGCACGGCAGCTCGACCCCGGTCGCGATCTGCACCAGCTTGAACAGCACGCGATACAGCGCCGAGAACGGCTTGCGCAGCAGGGCCGGACGGATCCGGTAGCGCCAGCGCCCGAACCGGTAGACCACCATGACCCAGAAGCCCTGCGAGCCCAGGCGTCGGCCATGGGCTTTGAAGTCGGCGCGGAGGTTCGGGAACAGGGCCACGAGGCGAAGACAGTAGCGATCGCCGAAGCCGATGCACCCCCGCACCGGCTCGGGGTTTTTCCGTGCCGCGCGGCGCTCAGGCGCCGAACGAGACGCCGGCCTGCAGGCAATCCGCGAGTTGTTCACACAGGCTTTGCAGAACTTGACGGTCGGGCGCAGCGCCGACCGCGGCCAGCATGCGACGCGCCAGCGGACCGCGGCGAAGGATCGTCCGCAACGGCCCTTCCAGCAACGGGTCGAGCTCGACGTCCGGCAGCGTGGCATCGGCCAGACGGCGCCAGACCTCGATGGCCGGGCGCGGTTCCCCACCGAGCCCGAGCGCCGCCAGCAGCCCGCGGTGCGCCACCATTGCCTGATCGCCGTCCTGGGCCACCGACCACAGCACGGCCGCCAGTTCCCGGGTGTCCAACGCCGCCAGGGCCGCCAGCGACACCCAGCGCTCGCGGCACAGCGAACGCAGCACCGCCACCACCAGCGTGCAGATGGCGAGGTCGGCGGCCGGGTGCTCCTGCACGTCGAGCACGCGGATCTCGAGCGCGTCGCGGAAGAACTTCGGCACCACCCCGTGCGAGTTGATCCACTCCTCGCGCAGGATCCGGTCCGGGTCGAACGGCGCGATGTCGGCCCACATCGGCTCCAGCACCTGTGAGTAGTAGTCGGCGCGGGTGGTGACCGGCTCCGGCACGCAGTGGCCGCACAGCCGCGGCACGCGCTTCTGGTTGTTGCGGTAGACGTCGAGCCGATGGTCGAGCCAGCCGTGGAAGCGGCCGTCGGCGAACGGCGAACTGGCGGCCAGTGCCGGCAGCAGCGGCAGCAGCGCGCGCGCGGCGAGGTGCAGGCGACCGAACTCGTCGTCGTTCGCGAACGGCAGGTTCAGGTGGCAGCTCTGCAGGTTCGACCAGCCGTGTCCCCGACAGTCGAAAATCCGGTCATAGGCATCGTAGACATCCGCATAGTCATGCGGCCAGCGACGGAATTCTGTCTGCGGGTTCATCGTCGCATGCATCGCACCCGGCAACAGCCGCGCCCCATGTTCCACCAACTCATCCTGCAATCTGTTGAGGGAGCGTTGGAATTCTGCAGCAAGACCACCCAACGAGGCAGCCGGGCCATTCGTCTTCAACTCCACTACATGCAACGCCAATTCGTTGGACCAGGAAATGGCGCCGTCATCAAAATCCCCGACGATCGCCCCGGCAAAGTGGCGCAGCAATTCATCCACGATCGGCCGCACCCGCATGGTTGCCGCATCGACCACCATGTATTCGAGTTCGATGCCGTAGCC
>JALORC010000193.1 GCA_025459175.1 Planctomycetota bacterium
TTGCCGAACACGTAGCGCAGCGCGTTGCGGACCTCGCGCGGTGACTTCAGGATGTGGTCGTGGTAGCGGTCGGCGAACACGCTGCCGCGGCGTGACCACAGCTTGTTGAGCGCCCTGGCGATGCGGATCAGCAGGCCTTGCAGGCCGCGGGAGAGTGCTTGCCGGCCGGCTGCCTCGCAGATCAGGTGCAGGTGGTCGTTCAGCACCGCGTAGTGGCACAAGCGGAACTGGCCGCTGAGGTTGCGGGCGCAGCCGGCCGCGAACGCCGCACGCAGCGCGTCGTAGGCGGGCTTGCTGCGCAGGCGGGGCAGGCCGCTGCGCAGCTTGAGCGTGACGTGAACCGGGAAGCGCTGCGCGAGCGGTGCGCGCGGACGGTGATCGACGCCGGGTTGGCCGGGGATCTTCGGCTTGCGACCGGAACCTGGACGGGCGCCGCCACGGCCGGGTCGGAACGGCAGCAAGGGAGCGCTGCGGTTGCTGCTCGCGCGGCTGTTCTTCGCACCGCCTCCTCGCTGCGGACCAGCCTGCTTCCGACCCTTCCGCGTCTGAGGCTTCGAAGCAGTTGCCATTGGTTGCGCATAATTACGATGGTGGCGCTCGGGATGCAAGCAGGAGCCTGGCGATTCCGGGATGCACAGGCGCCGTAGGCAGGCGATGCCTGGCGGCGACAGCTGGGTGCTTTCCCGCACGATCGCCCGGTGCGGCCGGGCGAAAGGCCGCCGTGCTGTCGTGGGAGCGATGAGACCCCGCGGACCGTTCAGAGCACGAGGAACAACCGGTCTCGAACTCTCGGTGTGGCCGCGCCGGCGGCCACCAGGAGCATGCTGAGAGGCGGCGTCATGCTCTCAGCCTCACGGTGCGAGAACCAGACCGCCCCAGAGCCCGGTCACTTCGCCGCCATCGTCATCGACACCGCCGCCGCCAGCGGCTGCGCGGCCCGGTCGACCTTGTGCGGATCGACGTCGAGTTCGACGAACGGCACGAACGCGGGAACCAGCAGGTCGCGACGCACCTCGAGACACAGCGTCGAGCGCGGCTCGCGGCGCGCGAACTCGTGCGCCAGCGTCACCGGGTGCAGCGCGTAGGTCGCGTTGCGTGCGACCTCGAACCCCGCCCCCGCGAACTCGGCGGCGGCGCGCTGCGCCAGCCGCGCGTGCGCGAGCTCGACGCCGTCCGGATCGTGCGTGATCAGGTCGACCGCCGGCCGCAGCCGCCAGCTGCCGACCTTCTCCGGCGCGTAGGCGGTGCGCAGGTTCTTGCCGATGTCGGCGTCGACGGCGACGTCGATGCTGCGCGGGGCATAGGTGTGCACGAACAGCGTCATGCCGCCGCCGCCGGCGACCAGCTCGAACGCCCGCGTCACCGTGTCGCGGTAGGCGAAGTAGCGGTCGAGCAGCAGCTGCCGATCGCGGGCGTCCTGCACCCACGGCTGCAGCCCAGGCGTCATCTCACCTTGCTTGCTGGCGGCGGCGACGGTGTCGCGATCGACGCGGCGATTGCAGTCGACGAACGTGCGCGGCAGCAGACAGCGCACCAGCAGCGCGCTGCGGCGCGGCTGGTTGGCGAGCACCCGCACCGCGGTGGCGCGCGCCAGCTCGAACGAACCGACGTCGGTGTTGACGTAGAAGAAGTCGGCGAGGTCAGCCGGATAGTCGCCGCGCAGCTCGGCGCGCAGCGTGTCGAAGTGCGCCTTGCGAGTCGCCCCGTGCGCGACCTCGAGCAACAGATCGGGCGGCGCGTTCGCATCGGCGCCGGCGCCGCACAGGTGTTCGACCGCGCAGACACCCTCGATCGATCGCAGCGGGACACTCATCGCGGGCAGGGGATTACCGCGCCGCCGGCACCGTCCGCAAGCCCCCAGATCGGCCCATGCCGTTCGCCGCGCGCTTCACAGCGGGCGCACCGGCAGCCAGCCCTCGCCCGCCGCCAGCGCGAACTCCTCCGAGCGCCGCCCCGCCCAGTGCAGTTCCATCTTCTGCGCGACGCCGTCGACCGGCACGAACGGCACCACCATGCGCCCCTCGACGTCGGTGCGCAGCGTCGCCCACTGCGCGCGCTGCTGGTTGCGCAGCCCGAGCAACAGCGCCTGCAAGGGGTCGGCGCTGCCGCGCGTCGTCGTGCCGCGGCTCTGCAACCGCGCCCCGGCGATCGCGCGGCCGTGTTCGTCGCGCAGCTCGACCCGCAGCTGCGCCAGCGGCTGCATCACCAGCTCGGCCGCGTGCTGGCCGGCGGTCAACGCCAGCGACCTGGCGACGAAACCACCGTCGTTGGCGGCCATCACCACCCACTGGCCCGGACTCAGCCGCAGCGCGATCGCCCCGCGCGGGTCGAGCGGCACCCGCACCACCGAGTCGCGCAGCAGCACGCCGAGTGGTTCGGCCGGCACCACGAACGCGACGGTGCCACGCGCCGGACCGCCGCCGGCATCGGCGATCGACACCCGCAGATCGGCGACCGCTTCACCGATCACGCCCGGTCCCTGCGGCGATGCCACCAGCGCCGGCAGGTCGCGGCCCGGCAGGGTCTGGAACATCGGCAGCGACGACGGTTCGTCGAGCCCACCACCGCCGGTCACCAGCGACAGCCGGCACGAGTGCAGCTCGGCCGGCAGCTCGGCGAACTCGAACGTGCCGTCGGCGGCGACCGGCGCCGTGAAGCTGCGCGCGTCGTGCCGGTAGCTGGTCGTCTCGACGAAGAACTTGCACACCGCGGCGAGGTGCACCGACGAACCGGTCGACACCGGCCCGACGTTGCCGCGCAGCGGCGGCACCACGCGGCAGACGAACTGCAGTTCGTCGAGCGGCGGCGCGTTGGCGAGCAGCTTGTGGTCGTTGCGATAGAGGCCTTGCTGGAACACCCCGCCGGCGACCGCGGGCCGCCCCGCGACGGCGGCGAACAACACCAGATCGCCGTGCTGCGGATCGCGCAGCGGATCGGCGGCATACGGGACCTCGACCTCGGCGCGGCCGTCCTCGCCGGTCCGCCCGAGCTCGCGCCAACGGTCCTCTACCACGCCGCCGAAGTTGTCGAGCCGCCACGGCGACAGCCGGCCGACCCGGTGCCGCAAGCGCGCGCCGGCCTGCGGCACGCCGTTGTCGTCGACCACGTGCACCCGCACGCGCCGCGGCGGCGGCAGCACCAGCGCGCCGTCGGCGCCTAGACCGTGCCACAGCGGCTCGCCCGAGGCGGCGCGGACCTCGATCGTCGCCACCGGCCCCGGCGGCACGACCAATTGACCGTCCTCGAGCGCCAGCGGCAGCTCCGGCCCCGGCGACGCGAACAGCGCATGGAACTGCAGCGGGCCGCGCGCCTGCCAGGCCTCCGCCCCGCGCACCAGCAACCGCCGCGGCGGTTCCGGTTCGCCGGCGCGCAGCGTGATCAGCGCCCCACCGCTGAACCACGCGTGCGGCGGCGACACCGAGGCCCGGCCGTCCGGGCCGGCCGCGCCGACCACCCACGCGGTGTAGCACAGCCCGGGCAGCAGTTTGGCCTGGGCCCGACCGCGGGCATCGGTCGCCACCTGCAGGATGTCGCGCTGCACGACGTCGACGCCGAGATGCGGCACCCCACCGGCGAACGTGACGACGGCGCCGGCCAGCGGTTCGCCGGCCGCGTCCTCGGCGCGCACGAACGTCGCGCGCCGCGGCGCCGCCTGGCCCGGCAGACCGGCGAGCACACCGCCGAACACCATCGCTGCGAGCACGACACGAACCGGGCGCATGGTGCGCAGTATGCCGCTGCCCGCCGCATTCCGCCGCCGGCCGTTTCAGTCCCACCGCGGGACATGCCGATCTTCCCGACATGCACCCCCGCCGCCCGTGGCTCGTTCCGCTGTTGTTCGGCGCCTGCAACGGTGCCGACCCGAGCCCGGCGCAGGCCGCGGCGGCGTTCGCCGACTTCCAGCAGGCGCTGCATCGCCAGGACGAAGCCGCCTGCCGGCAGCTGCTGACGATCGAGTCGGCGACCGCGCTGGCGGAAATGCCGTGGCAGCGGGTGCGCGAGCAGCAGCCGCTCGAGGTGCTGGGCGCCGAGGGCGGCGGCAACCGCTTCTACGTCGACATCGCCGATCCGAACGCCGGCGGCAAGCGCTCGCAGTTCGTCGTCGTGCGCGAGTACGGCCGCCTGGTCGTCGACCTGGTCGCGTCGGCGGGGCTGCATACCGAAGTGCTCGAGGCCAGCGCCGATCCCGACCAGTACGAAGCGCGCGAGCTGACGCCGGCCGACTTCGATCGCATCCGCGAACACGAACTGGCGCAGCCGCCGCGCTGACGACCCGCACGCGGTCTCGGGGAACTTCGGCCGGGAACTGAGCTGGTTCGGCGCGTAACATGCGCGCCCTCAAGCCAGGCTTCCATGACCGAAATCCTGAACACCCTCATCCTCGGCTCCGGCCCCGCCGGCTACACCGCCGCGATCTACGCCGCCCGCGCCAACCTCGCTCCCGTGCTGCTGACCGGCCGCCAACCCGGCGGCCAACTGACGATCACCAGCGAGGTCGAGAACTACCCCGGCTTCCCCGAGGGCGTCATGGGCCCGGAGATGATGGAGAAGTTCCGCGAGCAGGCCGCGCGCTTCGGCACCGTGGTCCACGACGAGACCGGCACCGCGATCGACCTGAAGCAGCGCCCGTTCACGGTCACCAGCGAGAGCGGCAAGGTCTGGAAGACCCGCACGCTGATCGTCTCGACCGGCGCCTCGGCGCTCTACCTCGGCCTGCCCAACGAGAAGGCGCTGCAGGGCCGCGGCGTGTCGGCGTGCGCCACCTGCGACGGGTTCTTCTTCAAGAACAAGGTCGTCTACGTGGTCGGCGGCGGCGACTCGGCGTGCGAGGAAGCCAACTTCCTGACCAAGTACGCGAGCAAGGTCTACCTGGTGGTGCGCCGCGAGGCGCTGCGCGCGTCGAAGATCATGCAGGACCGCGCGCTGAAGAACCCGAAGATCGAGGTGCTGTGGAACCAGAACGTCACCGACGTGCTGGACGTCAGCAAGGGCAAGGTCACCGGGCTCGAACTGACGCACACCAAGACCGGCGCCAAGAAGCAGGTGCCGGCCGACGGCCTGTTCCTCGCCATCGGTCACCAGCCCAACACCGAGCTGTTCCGCGGCCTGCTGAACATGGACGACAAGGGCTACATCCAGACCGTGCCGGGCAAGACCGCGACCAACCTCGAGGGTGTGTTCGCGGCCGGTGACTGCCAGGACAGCTACTACCGGCAGGCGGTGACGGCGGCCGGTTCGGGCTGCATGGCGGCGATCGAGGTCGAGCGCTGGCTCGAGTCGCAGCACGCCTGAGCAACGGGAAACGCGAGGCAACGATGGCGAACAAGCAGACGGGCAAGGTCACGATCGGCGGCGTGCTGCTGGCGATCCTGGCGGCGATCTTCTACCCGCGCGGCAACGACGCCGCGGCGACCCCGGACGGTGGCAATGCGCCGGCGGTGAACCAACCGGCGGTGACGCCGGCCGAGCAGCCGGTGCCGAAGGCGGACGCGCCGAAGCCACCGGTCGGGCAGCCGACGCCGACCGCGAATCCGAAGCCGGCACCGGCACCGGCACCGAAGGTCGAGACACCGGCCCCCAAGGCTGCGACGCCGCCGCCGGCCGCACCGCCGAAGCCGGCGGTGACTCCACCGGCGACCAATCCGCCGAAGCCTGCACCCACGCCACCCGCGCAAGCCGCGCCGAAGGCGACCACGCCGCCGGCGACCGGCCCACCGCCGAGCACGAGCCGCGTCGGTTGGACCTCGCGGCGTTCGCTGGAGGATCACTTCGACAAGCACGGCGCCGAGTTCGGCCGCATCACGATCGACGAGTATCTGGCGGCGGCGAAGGCGCTGCGCGACGCGCCGGTGTCGAAGGACGTGCTCGAGATCGTGCGCGCCGACGGGGTGATCACCCGCTTCGACAAGCGCACCGGCAACTTCGTCGCGTTCCACGACGACAAGACGATCCGCACGCTGTTCCGGCCCAACGACGGCGAGGCCTACTTCCGCCGGCAGGGCCAACGATGAAGCCACCGAAGGAAACCGCCGAGCTGCTGCGCGCGTGGGAGACGTTCGCGCAGTCGCTCGGCGCCGGCTACACGTGCGACCTCGATGACTGGCGCAACGACGTCGACGCGCGCCGCCTGCTCGCCGAGGGGCCGCCGCTCGACCCGGAGCAGGCGCAGCGGCTCGCCGCCGCCGACAAGCTGGTGCGCGCCGCGGTGCGGCCGCACGAACGCTGCGTCTGGGGGCGCAAGAACGCGCAGAAGCACCGCTGGAACGCCGACGAGCACTGGTACTACTTCGTGGTGCCGAACACGGCCGGCGCGGCGTTCGCCGCCGATCTGACTCGGCTGCGCTGATCACCCGCACCACCTCGCGGCGGCCCCTCGCCCTGGCGCGCCAGGCGACCGTGTGCAAGACACCAGGCTGTGCGCCGGTGGGCGTCGCTGCCACCGGGCGCCCGGGAGATCCCGGCCCGGGAGCAACTGCCGCGACCGGCGCCGCACCTCCGCGACGGCGGTGCAGCCCGAAATCTCCAGCCTCCCGCTTGCATCCCGAGGTCCACCCTCGTAATTATGCGCAACCAATGGCAACTGCTTCGAAGCCTCGGACGCCAAAGGGTCGGAAGCAGGCAGGTCCCCGGCGAGGCGACGGTGCGAAGCACAGCCGCGCGAGCGGCAAGCGCAGGGCCCCCTTGCTGCCGTTCCGCCCCGGCCGCGGCGGCGCCCGTCCAGGCTCCGGTCGCAAGCCGAAGATCTCCGGCCAACCCGGCGTCGATCACCGTCCGCGCGCACCGCTCGCTCAGCGCTTCCCGGTCCACGTCACGCTGAAGCTGCGCAGCGGCCTGCCACGCCTGCGCAGCAAGCCTGCCTACGAAGCGCTGCGCGCGGCCTTCGCGGCCGGCTGCAATCGCAACCTCAGCGGCCAGTTCCGCCTGTGCCACTACGCCGTCCTGAACGACCACCTGCACCTGATCTGCGAGGCCGCGGGCCGGCAAGCTCTCAGCCGCGGCCTGCAGGGCCTGCTGATCCGCATCGCCAGGGCGCTCAACAAGCTGTGGTCACGCCGCGGCAGCGTGTTCGCCGATCGCTACC
>JALORC010000105.1 GCA_025459175.1 Planctomycetota bacterium
TTGCACGTCGCCCTCGATCACCGCCGGCGCCATGAGCTGCAGTTCGAGATCGGTGCAGCGAGTACCGGGCGAGTCGATCCGGAAGCTGGGGCTCGTCGCCGAGCCCGAAGGGCTGGCGATCCGCACGCGCACATCGTTGCGGCGCGCGACCTGCGGCGGCAGGCGGAAGGTCCCGTCCGCCGCCGTGAACGTCTCTTCCACGCCTGTCCATCGCGCAGGCCTCTCACCGAGGTTCTCCTGGAGCTCGAGCTGCACGAACGCGGCCGGCCGGCCGGAGGGCAGCGTCACGCGACCCGCGATCGAGCATGCCTTCACGACACGGATGTCCAGCACCGCATCGGGGTCGGTGACACACTCGTTCACGAGCGCACCGCTGTGGCCATCGCGAAACTCACCGGCATTGATCCACTCTCCACCGGATGGAATCACCATCGCCTTGGCAGCCGGGGCCAACGGGCAGGCGAACTTCACGTGGCCGCTGGCGTCGCTGCTGGCCTCGACGCGCACACTTGGCCCGAACGCGATCAGCAACAGCGGGACGCCGGGAACCGTTTCGCCCGTTGGCGTGCGGACGATGGCAGCGACCGACGTCATCGAGGCTTCCTCGCGCACGGTCGGCGTGACCTTCAGCCTCAGCTCGTGCGGACCCTTGCCGCGCTCGAGCCGATTCCACTCGGGTGCCACCGCATGGCCGGCTCGCCGGCAATCGATGACGTAGTCCCAGTCCGGCAGATGCTCCACGCGGAGGCCCTCACGGCCGATGGCAAGCATCCGCAACTCGCGCGGCAGGACCGCCAGTCGGCCAGCGCCGTTGGGCGACAGCATGAGCAAGGCGCGTGGTTGGTTTCCGTCCGGAACTTCGGGCAGACCTTCGATGCTCACGTGCAGTGAGGTCCGGGCATCGGTGTTCGGCACAAGTGCGACGACCGCGTCCTCCACCGCGCAGAGTTGTGCCTGCAGCAACCCGATGCCGGCGACATACGCAGTGACGACGGTCGGCCCGACGGCGACGTGGCGCAGTTCGAAGTTGCCGTCCGCATCCGTGGTGGCCGTGGACTCACAGGCACGCAGCGGCATGGCCATCGACTTTGCCAACACCGGAACGTTCGCACGCGGCTTGCCCGCGGCGTCGAGCAGCGTGCCGCGCAGCACGACCGCGTCGTGCACGGTGAGCAACACCGGACGGTCCGGGTCGAACGCGTGGGCGGTCGCCGAACTCGATCCATCGGCTGCGGCCGAAACGACGTAGATCTCACCGAGCGGCAGCCGTGGCGCCCGAACCCGAAACAGCCCCTCACCATCGGTGACGGTTCGTGCGGACACTTCCCCCGGCCGATCCCAGCGGCCGACGGCAACCTCGGCAACTGCGACGCCTTCACCGCGCATGTCCAGGACGCGGCCTTCCAGAATCACCATCTCGCCAGGCAATGGTGCGCGGAGCTGTGGCGCCGCAGTCTGGGCCGGAACCATCGCGATCAAGAGGGCGGCAGCTGCCGCTTCGAGGATTGGCCACGCGAACTTTGCGACGTGCATGCGGTGATTCCCTCCCGCACGGTAACGACGCCCGCTCCGGCAACCAAGCCCACGGAAGCGCCGTCAGCCGCCCGGCCGGCAACACCCCACGTCAGCCAACGAGTCGAGCCGCGATCGCATCGAGCCCGCGCAGAACTGCAGCCCGGTTCTTCTTGCTCAACATCCACTTCGGCAGCCGACTCTCGAGCAGTCGATTGCGCGGGCCGCTCTCGACGCGGCTGCGCGTGCGCAGGTCCGCCGCCACGAGGTCCGTCAGAAAACGGAGATGGTCGGCGTTGTAGGCCCACAGCGTCTCCCCGACGCACGCGGTCTGCAGCCACAGCGGCTGTCGGAACCAAGGATCGTACGGGGCGCCGAGCAACCAGCACCCGTCGCCCACCTCTTCCGGGCGCCTGCCGAAGCACCAACCTGCCATGCCGGCCCAACGGCAGTCGCGAGCCGCACCACAGCCCGAGCATGCGATGCGCGCTCGCCCATCCATCCCTTCACACCGCGCGACGGCGCGCCCGCCACAGCGTGCACAGACGACCTGGACCTGGTCCAGGAAGCTCCAGATGGATGCCCAGTTGGGAGATCGACGTCGCTGCATGACCGAGTGGGGACCACGATAGCACCGAGTCCACGGTGCGCCCCGGAGCAGAAAGCCGACCCAATGCTTGACCTGTCAACCATTCCAGGCGATACTGACTTCGTGGCCAGCACCAAGACCAAGCCGACCGAAGCCGCCGCCCCGGCCGACAGCATCCAGGCGGCGATCAAGCAGACGCGGCCGTTCCGGTCGCGCCGGCAGGAGGCGCTGGTGGGCCTGCTACTGACCACCGAAGCGGTGAAGTGGCCGATGCAGGACCTGCTGGCGAGCCACGACGAGCTGACCATGCAGCAGTACAACGTGCTGCGCATCCTGCGCGGCGCCGGCCCGGCCGGGCTGCCGACGCTCGAGATCGGCACCCGCATGATCGAGCGCACGCCGGGCGTGACGCGGCTGATCGACCGCATGGAGCAGAAGGGCCTGGTGGTGCGCGAACGCGCGCGCGACGACCGCCGCATCGTCATCTGCCGCATCACCGACACCGGCATCGGCCTGCTGAAGAAGCTCGACCGGCCGGTCGACGCGCTCGACGAAGCCGTGCTCGGCGCCCTCGACGACGACGAGACCGCCGAACTGATCCGGCTGCTCGACAAGGTCCGGCACCACAACCCGCGCAGCTGACCGCTCGCCCGCCGACCTCGCCTTCCATTCCATCGAACCGACCCTGACCACGAGATCCATAACATGACTAGTCAAGCATTGACCAAGCAAGTCTCCGCCCCCACCACCCTGATCGGCCGCCTGCTGGCGACCGACCACAGCCTCGCGCCGACCGTGCTGCGCCTGACGCTGGCGCTGGTGATGTTCCCGCACGGCGCGCAGAAGGCGCTCGGTTGGTTCGGCGGCTACGGCTGGAACGGCACGATGGGCTTCCTGACCGGCCAGATCGGCATGCCGAGCCCGGCCGCGGCGCTGGTGATCCTGCTCGAGTTCCTCGGCCCGCTGCTGCTGCTCGCCGGCCTCGGCACCCGCGCGATCGGCCTCGGCTTCGTCGGCATCATGCTGGGCGCCATCACCACCGTGCACGCCGAGCACGGCTTCTTCATGAACTGGTTCGGCGCGCAGAAGGGCGAAGGCTACGAGTATCACCTGCTCGTCATCGGTGCCGCCGCGGCGCTGGTGCTGACCGGCGGCGGTCGCTGGTCGGTCGATGGCAAGCTGGCCGGAAACCGCGCATGAACGAGAACGGACAACATCCGGACCGACGCGACTTCCTGCGGTGGTCGGCCACCGCACTGGCAGCCGCTTCCTGCACCCCGACCTCAGCGACGATGCCGAACCAAGATCCGTCTCCCGCGCCGGGCATGGTCACGATGCCGGTCGTGTTCGTCTCGCACGGCGCACCGACGATGGCGCTCGATCGCGCGGCCGGTGCCGACTTCCTGAGGCTCGCGACCGCGCTGCCGAAGCCGCGCGCGATCCTGGTCGTGTCGGCACACTGGCTCGACGCCCCGGCGACCATCGGCACCCGCACGCGCCGCGAGCTGATGTACGACTTCTCCGGCTTCCCCGACGAGCTCTACCGCGTGCGCTACGGCGCGCCCGCCGCGAGCGAACTCGCCGACCAGCTCGCGGCCGCGGTGCCGAGTCTCGCGCGCGCCGACGAACGATCGTGGGACCACGGCGTCTGGGTGCCGCTGGTGCACATGTATCCGGCGGCGGACGTGCCGGTGCTGCAGCTGTCGGTGCCGTACCGCTGGCAGCCGAAGCAGCTGTTCGAACTCGGTCGCCAGCTGGCCCCACTGCGGCAGCAAGGTGTGCTGGTGCTCGGCAGCGGTGGCATGGTGCACAACCTCGGCCGGCTCGACTGGGGCGGCGGCAAGGCGCCGGCGGCCTGGGCCACCAACTTCGAGGGCTGGGTGCGGCAGCGGCTGGAGACGCGCGACCTCGACGGCCTGTTGGCCTACCGCGAGAAGGCACCCGACCTGCAGTTGGCGCATCCGACCGACGACCACTTCCTGCCGCTGCTGGTCACGGCCGGGGCAGCCGCGGAGCGACCGGGCAGCACGTCGTTCCCGATCGAAGGCTTCGAGTTCGGCTCGCTGAGTCGACTGGCGGTCCGGTTCGGCTGACGCCACGGGCGGCGCCGAACTGCCGTTGCCATCGACCGCCGGCGACAACGGCTCCCGGCGCACACCGGTCGCGGGCAGGTGGCGACGAGCATTGCAGCCCGGCTGGCTTCAAACAGGACCACCGACGGGCCGATAGGCGACGCAATCATGCGTTCGCTGCATATCCGTTCCGTACTGTCATTGTCGCTGCTCTTCTCCGCAGCCAGTTGCGCCGGCGCTCCGGCCAACAATGAGCCCGAATTCCCGGTCATGCCACAGCCGCTGATGGAGACCGGCAAAACCGGCAATGGCGCGATGCCGAACAAGTCCACGGCGGTCGAGCCGGTGTCGAACGAGCCGATGTCGAACGAGCCGGTGCTCGCCATGTCGGAACCGATCGCGCACGAGTGGACCGACCAGTTTGCGCGCCGCTGGACCGCCAGCTTCCGCATCGTCTACGGCACCGACGAGTCGCACGAGATGCTGGCCGATGCCTGCATCCAGGCGAGTTGGCCGCAGACGGTCGAGATCGGCCGCACGATGCTGGAGCAGGTCGACCTGACCGACACCGAGCAGGTCGATGCGTGGCGCGAACAGCTCTGTCAGGACCTCGAGGCGATGCTGTTCCCGTGCACCAACGGCCTGCCGGTGGGCAACGTGGTCGGCATCGAGTGGGTCTCGCGCCGCACGCGCTGAGTCGCGGCGACTACCAGCCCTTGCTGCGCCGCAACGTCGTGATGTGCGCCACATGGTGCGCACCGTGCCACGCGTAGAGCGCGACCAGGTCGTCGAGCGTCATGCTGCCGCGCTCGCTGTGCACGCACGTGCGCGCGAACGCCTCGACCGGCAGCGAACGCAGGCAGTGCACCCAACGGTCGTGGATCGCCTGCACCAGCAGCAGCGTCGAACCGATCGGCCCGTTGGCGTCGGCGAGCTTCGCCCACTCGTTCTCGTCGTAGGCCTTGATCGGTGGCGGGCTCTTCTCCGTGATCGTCAGCTTGTGCCGCACATAGGCGTTCACGTGGCTGTCGCCGATGTGGTGCACGACCTGGCGCAGGCTCCAGCCACCCGGGCGGTACGGCGTGTCGAGCTGCGCCTGGTCGAGGCCGCGCACCGCGTCGTGCAACTGGTGCGGGATGCCGGCGATGGTCGCGATCGCCGTGGCGCGCGCCGCCGGGGTCAGCGCACCGGGAAGTTCGATCTTGCCGATCGGGTAACGCGGATCGCTCATGACTTCGGTTCCTTGGTGGCTTCGACGACGACCAGTTCGGCGCCCTGATCGACGGTGCCACCCTTGGTCGCCGCGATCTTGCGAACGGTGCCGGCCACGCCGGCCGTCAGCTTGTGTTCCATCTTCATCGCCGACACCACGACCAGCGTCTGGTCGGCGGCGACGACGTCACCGGCCTTGCAGTGGACCTCGAGCACGGTGCCGGTCATCGGCGCGCGCACGACGCCGTCGCTGCCGCCGGCCGCGCCGCCGCGCCGCGCCGCCGGCGCCTCAAGCGTCCAGGTGTGGCCGTCGACGCGCACCATGTAGCCCTTCGCCAGCGGCGCGCCATGGGCGACGAACGCGCGATCCGCGCCTTCGCCGAGCGACTGCAGGCGCACACCACCATCACCGAGCGCGCGGGCGCTGTACTCGTGCACCGTGTCGCCGATGCGCACGCGCCAGCGATCGCCCTCGAGCAACTCGGCCGTGACCGCGACGGTCTTGCCGTCGCGAACGAACTCGCGGGTGATCTTCATCGCGTCCCCTCGAACAGGCGGAAACCGCCCAACGTCTGCCAGACCGCGGTCGAACCGGCCCCGTCGCCACCTGTGGCCGCCGCGTTGCCGCCAGCGCCGCCGGACTTGCCCAGTGCCTGGCACAGCACCGCCGCCGCCAGCGTGTAGTCGCCCGGACCGCTGGCCGGCCCGGCCGCAAGGTCTGGCCGGTGCTTCAGCATGTCGGTCGAGATGTTCGCGGTGCGGAACGCCTCGTCGTCGACGACGCGGCGCAGGAAGTCGACGTTGGTCGGGATGCCGAGGTAGACCATCTCGCGCAGCGCCTGGCTCAGCCGCGCGCACGCGGTCGCGCGATCGGGTGCGTGCACGACCAGCTTGGCGAGCATCGAGTCGTAGAACGGCGGCACTTCCCAGCCCGAGTAGACGCCGCTGTCGACGCGCACGCCCGGGCCTTCGGCCTCGCGCACCAGCCGCAGCAGGCCGGCGGCGGGGATGTAGCCCGTCTCCGGCGACTCGGCGCAGATGCGCGCCTCGATCGCGTGGCCGCGCGGCCGCAGATCGCGACCGGCGAGCAGTTGCTCGAGCTTGCCGCCGGCGGCGACGTGCAGCTGCAGGTGTACCAGATCGACACCGGTGACCAGTTCGGTGACCGGGTGCTCGACCTGCAGGCGCGCGTTGACCTCGAGGAAGTAGAAGTTGCCCTTCGGGTCGAGCAGGAACTCGGCGGTGCCGGCGTTGTCGTAGCCGACGCGCTTGGCGAGCGAGATCGCGGCCGCCCCCATGCGCTGACGCAGCGCTTCGTCGACCACCGCCGACGGCGCTTCCTCGAGCACCTTCTGGTGGCGACGCTGCACCGAGCACTCGCGTTCGTGCAGCGACACGACATGGCCGTGCTGGTCGCCGATCAGCTGGATCTCGATGTGCCGCGCCGGGAACACCGCGCGCTCGAGGATCATGCGGTCGTCGCCGAACGACGCCTTCGCCTCGCGGCGACCGGCCGCGAGCGCCTCGGCGAGGTCCTGCTCGCGCTCGACCATGCGCATGCCGCGGCCGCCGCCGCCGGCACTCGCCTTCACCATCACCGGCATGCCGATCTTCTTGCCGAACTCGATCAGCCCGGCGTCGCCCTGGTCCTGCTCGGTGCCCGGGATCACCGGCACCCCGGCCGCGATCGCTTCCTCGCGCGCCGCCTTCTTGCCACCGAGCCGCTCCATCGCCTCGGGCTTGGGCCCGATGAACACCAGGCCGGCATCGCGCACCGCGCGCGCGAAGCCGCTGTTCTCGCTGAGGAAGCCGTAGCCGGGGTGGATCGCCTCGGCGCCGGTGCGCTTGGCGGCGGCCAGGATCTTGCCGATGTCGAGGTAGCTCTCGGCGGCGGTGTTGCCACCGAGCGGCACGGCGTGGTCGGCGGCGAGCACGTGCGCGCAGCGGGTGTCGATGTCGCTGTGCACGACCACCGACTCGATGCCGAGTTCGCGCAGCCCGCGGGTGATGCGCACCGCGATCTCGCCGCGGTTGGCGATCAGCACGCGGCGGAAGGGAGGGTTCTTGGCCATGGCGGAGGGCCGGCACGATAGCGGCGGCGCCGATGCGCTGCCGCTGCGTTCCGCGCGCCGTCGCTGCATCCCATCGACGACCGCCTGCGTAGCATGTGCCGATGCAGCCGACGCCACCCGCCCGACCGCCGCACGAACCGGAGATCGAAGCGCTCGGCCGCGCCGCGCACGGCTTCGTGTGGCTGGTGCGGCGCGTGTTCTGGCTCGCCGGCGCGTGCGGCGTGGTCCTCGGCGTGTGGATCTGCTGGATCGAGCAGGGCGTTGTCGACGGACTCTGGCGCTGCTTGCGCGGCGAGGGTCCCGACCTGACCTTCCGCAGCACGCCCTCGGCGCAGGGTGTCGTCTGGTTGTGCCTCGGCTTCCCGGCGCTGCTGCCGGTCGGCTGGACGTTCGGCCGGGGGCGCTGGCTCGTGCTCGCCGTCAGTGCGGCAATGTGGTTCGGCGCGATGCAGCTGCCGGAGGATCACCGGTACGGCTTCGTGCTGCGCATCGTCGCGACCTTCGTCGTGGCCGCGAGCCTGCTGGTCTGGCGCACGCTGTGGCGGCTCACCAGCGCCGCCGCAGCGGCGCGGCGATCCGCCGCCGGTTGAGCCGCTGCCTCAGCGCATGCGCGGCACGCGCCAGCCGGCGATCAGGTCCTTCTCGGTCGGCGAGTGGATCTCGACCAGATCGATCGCGCGCTGGCGCAGCTCGTAGTCGGTCTCGAACGGGCCGCGTTCGTCGGCGGTGACCGCCTTGATCGTGGCCGCCGGCGTCGCGATCGCACCGCCTGCCACCGCGGTCGCCAGCTCGGCGTCGATCGCCGGCTGCCGCAGTTCCTCGGGCAACGCCTCGCTGCCGAGGAAGATCGGCGCGTCCTCGAGCCGGAAGTCGCCCGGCACCAGCAGCACCAGCCGACCCGACGTGCCGGCGTTGATGCGCTCGGCGGTCTGGGCACCGACGTAGAGCACCGGCATCTTCGACTGCCGCGGCCGCAGCAGCTCCGGGTCGCCGCTGACGACCAGCAACCAACCGGTGGTGACGAGCGGGCGGTCGGCGCGCCACAGATGCTCGAACGGGCGATCGACGCGGAAGCGTTCGGCGTGGTGCAGCGCCAGCTGCACGCGGCGCACCGGGGCCACCGGCGCGGCCGACGTCGACACTGCCGAGGACGGCGCCGGCGCGACGGCTGGCGTGACCGCGGGACTCGGCACCTGCGGCGTGTCACCCCCGCGAGCGAGCACGACGACGACCACCGCCGCGGCCGCCGCGATGGCGACGGCGCCGAGGCGAGCCGGGTTGGACGAGCGAACGGACGGAGATTGGTTGTTCATTGGCGCGGTCCGATTCACTTGCGGGTCAACTCGATGTCGTCGAAGGCCAGACGCCCCTGCGCCGAGCCGTGCGCCGAGCCGAAGCGGAAGATCACCTTGCGGGTCCGGGCGAGGTCCAGCGTGCGGCCGTCGTTGAGGAAGTCCGTCAGCCGGATGCGGATGGTCTCGTACTCACTGTTCCAGCCGACGCCGGCACCGCAGGTCGGGCCGGTGTTGCGTTGGTAGGGCTCCTCGATGCCGCCGCCGTAGGCGCCGATCGACACCGTGCTCTGGTTGCCGAGGTCGTCCTCGAGCGTGACCGCGAAGGTCAGGTCGCCGAGCACCGCCGTCGTGAACGGATGGCGCGAGCCCTGCGCGGCGCGGAACGACAGGTGCGAGTAGTCGCGGAAGTTCGGCCGCGCGCTGAGGTTCGCCAGGTCGTAGGTCAGCGACGACGAGGTCGCCCCGCTGAAGCTGAACACGCACGCGTAGCTCTCGCTGCGCTGCGTGCCGTTGGAGGCGGTGTCGTCGTAGGTGAAGCCGTTGAACGGGTCGTTGACGTTGTCGGCGAAATCACCGTTGGCGTCGTCGCAGCGGCCCTCGACGAAGTTCTGCACGTCGATCGCGACGGCGGCGCCCGACGAGGCCAGGTTGGGGCTCGCGAACGACTGGTTCTGGAAGTTGTCGATGACGAACTTGTCCTGCGGATCGTCGGTGAACGTCATGTTCACGACCACGCCGGTGGTGTTCGGCGCCCCGACCGGACGGAAGCTCTCGAACTGACGCCACAGGTAGTCGCGCGACGGCACGTCGCCGCGGATGTGGTGCGAGACCAGCGCCAGGTAGTAGCCACGCATCAGGTCGTGCGTGGCGGTGCGTCCGATCAGCGACGGCCCGATCGCCACCGAGCTGCCGCCGCCGTCGTGCAGGTCGCCGTGGCCGACCCCGTAGAGCGACATCGACTGGCGCTTGCGCGTCGCGCGTTCGTGGATGCCGTACCAATACACCTGCGGCGCCGAGGCACAGCCGTGCACGTCGTCGTCGGCCTGCGCGACCAACAGATGGAAGTTGGCGTCGTGCGGGTGCGAGCCGTTGCCGTTGCCGCCGAGCGTCGGGCTCTGCCCGGACCAGCCGCCGAAGTCGACCGGCGCCATGCTCGACACCAGCTTGATGTCGGTGATCGTGAAGTTGGTCGGCGTGAAGGTGCCGTTGAACAGCTGGTCGTAGGCGCGTGCGACGCCGTCGGCGCCGCGACTGTGACCGATCCAGACGATGGTGCCGACATCGATGCGGCCGTTCAGCACGCCGGCGCCGATCGTCGCCTGATTGGCGATGATGTACTGCGTGTTGAGCAGCGTCGTCTGCGCGGCGGTGTGGCTGCCGGGCATCGTGTTGTTCTGGTGGCTCATCACGACGTAGCCGTACGACGCGAGGTGGTAGCCGATGTGGCCGTACCAGGTGTAGTCGTGACCGTTGCCGTGACTCACCACCACCAGCGGCAGCTGGCCGAGCTGGGCGATGTTGGTCGGGTAGAACGTGCGCTGACCGAGGAACGAGCCGCCGGAGTAGGTGAGGACCGAGACCGGGTGCGGGCCGCGGTTGGTCTGGGTGAGGGTGCCACCGCGCACCAGGTCGCGACACACGTAGAACCCGGCTTCGTCGTCGCCGTAGCCGTCGATCAGGTCCGAGTCGGGATCGAACACCCCGTCGCGATCGACATCGATGACGACGTCGTAGCCGACGCCGATGCGCGTGTCGCCGGAGGCAAGCGCCTCGCTCGGCCCGGGCAGGGTGCCGGCATCGAGCTGGAACGTCTGCTGTTGGATGCCGGTCGCCGCGGCCGGGAAGGTCACCGTTTGCGCGGTTCCCCGCACGTCGACGAGTGCCGGCCCGGCGTCCCACTGCGCCGCCGTCCTGGCCGCGACGACGTACACGTCGGTGGTCTTGCCGGCGACGAAGGTGAAGCGCGGATCGACGCCCAGCGACACCGGCGACTGCCGGTTGATCGCGCTCACGTGCTCGAAGAACGGATAGGTCGCCAGCGGTCGGCCCGCCAACTGCGGCCGCGCCACGATGCTCAGCGACGCACCGTTGGAGACATCGAGGCCCGCGGGTGCCGCCGGGTCCAGCGCGACGGCGGCGAAGTAGAGCTTGGCGGCGTGCAGCGATTCACGGTGCGGGATCGTGAACGCGAGGTCGAGGCTGCCCGAGGCGGGCAGGATGCCCATGAAGCCGACGAACAAGCCTGGCGTGAGCCCGAGCGGCAGGGTGACGCCGAGCACCTGGGTCGGCCCGGGAGTCGCGTCCACCAGCAACAGCGTCGGCAGGCCGGCGGTGCCGGTGGCGGCCACGGTGACCGTGGCGCCGAGCGGTCGGATCAGCGAAGTCTGGCCGTTCAGTGCGAGCGCCGTCTGCGCGCACAGTTCGGCACCCGACACCAAGGACAACCCGAGCACCGCAGGGAGGACGAAGGGGATTCGATTCACGTTGGACCAGATGGCAAGGGACATCGCGCGGGGCGACACGTTCGGCAGCGATCGACTCGCGCGCGAACGCGGTCGGAATCAGAAGTAGGTGAAGGTGCCGGTGACGGTGCAGCCGCCGGGCGTGGTGATGACGACCGGCTTCGGGCCGGGGGTGTTCGGCGGCGTGATGATGACGATCGAGACCGAGCTGGAGCTCGACACGACCGCCGGCACACCGCCGATGGTCGCCGTGCAGCCGGCCGCGAAACCGGTGCCGATCGCGACGTAGCTGGTGCCACCGGTGAACGGACCCGTCGCGTTCACCTGGTTGGTGATGGTCGGGTTCGGGTTGTAGGTTCCCAGCGCCTGCGCACCGTCGGGATTGCGCACGCGTACCGACGCTGCACACGCGACGCCGGCCGGGGCCGCGAACCGGATCTGCGAACTGGTCACCGACTGCAGCACCAACGGACTGCCGTTGATGTCGACGGTCACGAACGGCGAGAAGTTGCTGCCGTTGATCGTCACCGTGGCGCCGGCGGCAACCGAGTTCGGCGTGATGCCACTGATCGACGGCGCGGGCGCGAGCGAGAACTGCAACCCGATCGCGTTGGTCAGCTGCACCAGCGACGGATTGGCCGCGTCGGGCGCCATCAGCGCCTGCAGCGTCAACGGGAACGGCAGCACGATGCCGGGCGGGATCGCCACCGAGTGCGGCGCCAGCGGGTTGCCGAGGTCGATCGCCAGCGCGAGCGGGAAGCACGCGGTGCCGTACGGGGTCGGGGTCACGGTCGTACCGTCGGCAAGGCCGATCGTGGCGACCAGCGCGTACGGGGCCGAGGCGACCCCGGGCGGCGGCGCGATGCCGATCGTGAACGGATCGGCGATCGCCAGCTGCGTGGTCCGGAAGAAGCCGCCGGCCGAACCGTTGATCGTCAACAGATCGTAGGGTCCACCGCTGCCGACCCCGACGTTGCCGGTGTAGCACGCGTCGGGCAGGCGGAACGAGTTCCAGGTCCACGAGCGGAGCTCGGCGAACTGCGACGCGGTGCCCGGCCGCGTGGCCGACGTGAAGCCGACCCACGCCGTGCCGTTGACGAGGCCGAGCCCGCCGGTGTTGCCGCCGGTCAGCTGCGTGCCGCCGTTCTCGAAGCTGAACGGCACCGTCAACAGCGGTGTCTGCAGGTTCTCGAGGAACACCGTCAGGGTCCCCGGCTGGCCGCCCGTGCCCGGCACGTAGCGCACGCGCAGCTTGCGCACCTGACCATTGCTCATGTCGACCGTCGGCAGCACGCGACCGATCGACACGCCTTCGTTCTCGCTGTTGCCGAGCGCGCCGACCGTGTGAATGCTCAGTTCGTTGGCGCCGGTGTCGTTGAGGAAGCCGTCCTGGATCGCGTCCATCTCGATCGCCAGGCAGTTGCTGATCGGCGCGGTGTTGGCGCCGAAGCCATAGCCGATGCCCCAGGCCGTGCCGCCGAGCGCCAGCGCCCCGGCCGGCGCGCCGTGGATCACGAAAGCGAGCCCTTCGGGCGCCGAACTCATCGCGAAGTCGAACGTCGTCTCGAAGCCTTCGGCGACCGGCACCGGCAACGATCGCCAGACGCTGCCGACCGCGGGCGCCGTGTTGGTGGCGACCCGCAAGGCGGTGCCGGACACGGCTGCGCCACCGTTCAGGCTGAGCCCGGTCGTGGCGGTGAAGTCCGGATAGGCGAAGCTCTGTGCGGTGGCGGTCGCACCACAAGCCAGAACAGCGAGGCGAAGAGCGAATCCGGTTGCAGGCATCAAGGTGGGTCCTCGTGAACTCGATCGGCGAGTGCGCACCATACGCCGCCGCCGCCATCGTGCCGACCCCGAGCTGAAAAGCATTGCCGCCGCTTCGGCAGCCCTCGGGCCCCGCTCAGGAGGAACTCCGCGGTGACAACGGCCGCTGCGCGGCCGTCGGCTCGTGCTCGCCGAAATCGGCCGGCCACGGTGCCAGGACGTCGATCGACTTGCCGCTGGCCGGGTCGGCGAACTGCAGTCGGCTGGCGTGCAGCAGGTGGCGGCCCGGCAGCAGCCCCGGCGGTGTGGTCACCGGCTGCCCCCGCTGCAGCCGGATGAACTGTCGCTCGTCGGCGCCGTAGAGCAGGTCGCCGATGATCGGATGGCCGATGTGGGCGAGGTGGACCCGGATCTGGTGCCGGCGGCCGGTGCGCGGTCGCACCCGCACCAGCGTGCGGTCGCCGCGTGCCGCCAGCACCTCGACCTCGGACTGCGCGGCCACGCCGCCCGCGACCACCGCCATCTTGTCGGTCACGCGACTGCCTTCGTCGAGGCCGAGCGCCGCCTCGATGACGAAGCTGGTGGCGGCCGGGGTGCCGTGCACGATGGCGAGGTATTCCTTGGCGATGCGATGGGCGCGGAACGCCAGATCGAAGGCCCGCGCCGCGGCGCGTTCGCGCGTCAGCAACAGACAGCCGCTGGTGAAGCGATCGAGGCGATGCGCCGGCGCCGCCTGCAGCCGCGACGCGATGTCCTCGCCGCGGCGCTTGCCCGGTGTGCAGGCCAAGCCGGCCGGCTTGTCGACGACGAACCAGCCGTCGCCGGTCGCCAGCACCGGGATCTCGATCGCGGTCACCTCCGGCGCCGCGATCGGCACGATGGTCACTGCATCGCCGACCACGAGCCGGCGCGACGCCTTCGGGGTAGCCCCCGAGGCGAGCCGCACGCGACTGTCGAGCGCGGCTTGGATCGCGGCCCGCGACATGCGCGGCAGCATGCGCTGCAGGAAGCGGTCGAGCCGCATGCCGCGGTAGGCGTCGGTGACCGGGAACAGGACAGCTGCCATGGCGACGGGGCGCCCGATGCTAGCGTCCGGAGGGGCCGCGGCGGCCCCGGGCGGCCGATCTCAGTCGAGCAGCACGCCGCAGGGCTCGCCCGAGAACAGCACGTTCAGCGTGTTGAAGTCGATGACGAGCAGCGCGTGGCGGAGGTCCGTGCCGGACAGGGACCCGACGGCGGGGGGCAGGTTGAACGACGCCACCGCCTTGCCGGTCGGATCGAGCAGACCCAGCGTGTTGGTCCAGACGGTCGAGTTCGCCAGGCTGAGCGCCAGGTTGGTCCAGGCGTCGACGTTCAGGTCGATCTGGGCACCGCCGAACACGAAGCCGGGGCGCGAGCCCGAGCCGCTGCACGCGACCAGGTAGAGCTGGTTGGCGTTGGCGACGCCGGCGTCGAGCTGCATCGTCTGCGAGCCGCCGGTGGCGGTCGAGATCATGCTCGGCGAGCAGTTGTTGCTGCCGATGTGCGCGCGCACGATCGCGCCGCCGGTGTTGAAGTTGACGCGCTGCAGCACGTCACCCTGGTTGCTGAGGCCGAGCGGGCAGCCGTCGCTGGACGGGAACTGGACACCGCCGGTGTTGTTGGCCGGGACCAGGCCGACGCCGGTCTGGATGTTGTCGCCCGGCGCGAGCAGCAGCTGCAGCTTCTTGACCGGGTCCCAGCTGTAGTTGCAGGCGAGCGTGCTGGTGCCGGAGGCGGTGACCAACGTCACATCGGCGTTGCTGAACACCATCTGGCCCCGCGCGTTCAACTGCACGCTGCCGGCCTGGATCTGGCCGAAGGTCGCGCTGACGAAGCCGGGCACGCTGCTGAAGCCGGGCGCCGGATCACCCTCGCGCGCGACCAGGACCTTGTTGGCGAGCGAGCCCAACCAGATGCTCTGGTCATTGCTGGTGGTCACGACGCCCGAGCCGGTCACCTGATCGCGGAGGGTGGCGTAGAAGGCGACGCTGCCGCCCTCGAAGTCGCTGTAGCTGGCATTGAAGTTCGGGGTCGCGAACGCCACACCGGTGAGGCCCGGCGCCGCATCGCCCTCACGAACCAGCTGCTGGAAGCCGCCGAGGCCGCCGACGAACAGCGCGGTGTTGTCGTCCGGCGTGACCGTGCCGCCGGTCATCGTCGTGCCGAACGCGCAACCACCCGAGGCCCCGAAGCCCTGCACGAGCGACGGCGAGCCGTAGAGCGCGGAGCCCGTGGCCACCGGCGCCGCGTCACCTTCGCGCATGATGATCGTGTTGTTGCCGGACTGCCAGATCATCAGCACACTGTCGTTGGCGGTCGTCGCCGGGGTCGTGCCGCCGGTCGCGTTGAAGCGCTCGTCGTGCAGCACCATGCCGGCTGCGTTCAGGATCAGGTTGAACCCGACGAAGCCGACCTCGCAGGTGTTGCCGTTGATGTCGACCGGCACCAGCTGGCCCTTGCGCATCACGATCAACGGCGGCTGGCCGGCCTGACCGACGAAGTTGGCGAAGTTGTTGGTGGTGCCGACGACGTCACCGCCCGCCAGCGTGGCCTGGAAGGCCGCCGTACCGCTCGAGTTCAGCGACGTGGTCTGGTACGAGACCCCGGCGAAGGCGGTGTCGAACAACGTGGGCGGGAACGACGGGGTCATGAACGCCTGGGTGCCGCGCTGCGCGAGGATCTGGTAGACACCGCCCGGACCACGCACGAACAGCGCCGAGTCATTGCGACCGGTCGCCGCGGTGCCCGTCGTGATCAGCGTGCCGCCGGTCATGCCCGAGCCGAACAGGATGTAGCCGCCCTCGGGGCTGATGCGCGGGCTGCTGCCGAGGCCGCCGAGCTGCAGCGTCGCCGACGACTGCGTGATCAGCACGACGCCGGCGCCGAGCGTGCCGGTCGGCTCCGGGTCACCGCTGCGGATCAGCATCTGCAGGTCGCCGTTGGTGCGGCCGAGGAAGTAGGCGCGGTCGTCGATGTTGGTGGTGACACCGCCACCGGTGAAGCGGCCGCGGAACAGCACGTTGCCGCTCAGGTCGACAACCGGGAAGTCGAGGGAGGAGGACCCCCCGTTGGTCGCGCCAGCGAGCCCGGGGATCGGGTCGCCCTGGGACAGCAGGGTCTGACCCTGGGAGTAGAGGCTCTGGGCCGCCGCCGAAACGGCGAGGGCGAGAATGCTGAAGGCAGCGCGGAACAGCGGAGTGTGCGGGTTCATCATGGGGAGTCGGATCTTGCGGCTGGCGGGAAACGCAGCTTTCGGGGCGTGGATCAGGTCGTGACACCTTGGGCGCTGGAATCGACCCGGGTAGCCAGCCAAAAATCAGGGCGGAGCAAGATACCTCGCCCGGCGGCCGCCGCGGGGTTGCCGACGGCCGCCGCGCAGCCGACCATGCCGCAGCCCCGCCACCGTCGCATGCTGCCATTCTCCCGCGCCACCGCGGCGTTCCTGTCGACCATCGCCGCGGCCGTTGCCCAGTGCCCGCCCGGCGCCCCGATGCCACTGGACCTGGCCGTCGAGACGACGCTGCCCGATCCGGGGGCGGCCGCGGCGCGCTGGCGCGCCGGCATCGAGGCCCGCAAGTCCGGCGCGCTGGCGCCGGCGCGCGAACACCTGCGATCGGCGCTCGAGTTCCATCCGGCGGCACCGCCGCTGCTGCTCGAAATGGTGCTGGCCTGCGCCGACGAGCCCGATCTCGCCGCCGTATGGACGGAACGGCTCGTGCGAGCGCTCGGCGATGCACAGGGGCGGCCGAAGTTCGCGCCGGAGGCAAGGTCGCAGCTGGCGGCGATCAAGGGCGTCGATGCGCTGCTGAAGCCGGCCGGCGAACTGAGCCAGCTGCGCGCCGCGGCGATCGCCGAACTGGCGCGCTTCGTCGAACGGCAGAAGCCCGGGCCGAAGCAGAACGGCCCGCGCGCGGTGACGGCGCGCTGGGCCGCCGAGCTGTTGCTGCTGCTCGGCGAAGGCGCGCCGCAGCCGCTGGCCGCCAACGCGCCGGCGGTCGGCAAGGTGCATGACGCGCTGCAGCCGGAGTACGAAGCGGTGTTCGCCGCGCTGGCCCGGCTGCTGGGACCGACCGCCCCCACTGGCGCGACCGCGCCGTCGACCGGCGATGCGGCGGCCGTCGACGACGCCACGACCGAGGATCGCCGCATCCGCGCCGCTCGCATCCTGGTCGGCCTGCGCCGCCAGGGCGGCCAGCAGGACCTGCAGGGCCCCGCGGCGCCCGACCTCGGCAAACGCGCCGACGACGCGCAGCGCGTGCTCGACGACAACACCGCCGCCGATGCGCAGGGCAAGGTCTGGTCGATCGCCGAGCTCGAGGCGATGGCACCGGCCGAGCGCGTGCAGTTCACCGCCGCCCACCGCCACTGGCGCGCGCCGGGCCTCGCGCTGAGCCCGAACGGCCGCTACCGGATCGAGACGATCTGCGGCCACGAGACCTTGCTCGGCGTCGCGAAGACGGTCGAGCTGCACCACGCGCGCTTGGTCGCGCACTTCGGCAGCGACCCGTTCTTGCAGCGGCAGGGCGTCGTGCGCGTGGTGCCGGAGACGCGCGACCTCGAGACCGAGGGCTCGCCGCACTGGTGGGCCGCCGGCTTCCAGGGCGGCGATCGCACCGTGGTCGGCTTCGCGTGGGGCAACATCCCCGGCCTCGGCCGCACGCTGACGCACGAACTGACACACCGCTTCGACGGCGTGCTGCGGCCGTTCCTCGGCGCGTGGTACGGCGAGGGCCACGCGCAGTGGACCGCCGGTCACTACGGCCGCATGGCCAGCACCGAGTACATCGAGAGCCAACTCGACCGCGGCGCCGTCGCCCTTACCTACTACAAGGGCTACGCCGAGCGCGGGCGCTTCGAGCAGTTGATCAAGGGCGAGATCGAGGAGTATCGCGACAACTACTTCGCCGGCTACTCGCTGTACGCGTTCCTGCGCCAGTTCCCGCCCGAACAGCCGCGCTATCGCGATGCCCTGGCCGGCTACGAGCAGAAGGCGCGCGCCGGCACCAAGGATCCGCTCGGCTTCTTCGCGGCGAACTTCGCCGACGGCAAGCAAGGCCGGCCGGCGAAGATGGACGATCTGCACGTCGACTGGGAACGCTTCCTGCGCGGCTGCTACGAGTACGGCGACGAGCGCACGCGCAACGCGAGCAACGCGTGGGTCGCGCGCTACAGCGGGCCCGCCAACGGCGACGAGGCGAGCATGGTGCTCGACGAGCCGACCTGGACCTGGACGCGCAACCGCGCCGAGCCGTTCTTCGGCCAGGAACACGCCGCCGCCGCCACGCTGCTGCTGCACGAGGTCGGCGACCTCGAGGCGGTGATCGCCGCCGGCGTGTGGTCGCTGACCGTCGACGGCTGGCGGCCCGACACCAGTGCGGCACTGCTGGCCGCGCTGCGCGGCAGCAAGGCCACCGAGGCGGCGCAGGCGTTCGCGGTGCTCGCCGGCAGTCGGTTCGCGGTCGCCGGTGGCGAATGCACGCAGCTGCTGGCGGCGCTGCCGAAGTGCAAGCAGCTGCTCGACGCGCTGGCGGCGCGCGCCGCGGCGCTGGACACGGCGGCGGCACCGATCGCGGCCGCCGCGCTGCGCGCCGACCGCGCACGCTTCGCCGCGTGGTTCGGCCTGCCCGCCGACGATGCGGCCGCAGCGGCGCCACCACCACTGCCGCGCCACCTCGGTGGCCACGGCTTCGCGGAGAGCAGCCTCACCGGCTTCGACGAACGGCGGGTGAAGGGACTCTGGTATGCGACCGCCGACGGCGATCTGCACGTCGGGCGCGAGAAGCCGCGCGAAGCCACCGGCACGCTCGATCGCCACGCGCACCAGCGCGACGCGTTCGTGCACAGCACCGCCTGGCAACCGGCGGGTGACTACGTGCTGCGCGGGCGTGTGCACCTGACGACGTCGTTCGCATCGGGCGCGATCGTGTTCGGCCATACCCGGCGCGACCGCGCGCTGCGGCTCGTGTTCTCGTCCGGCGACTTCGCCTACGCGACCGGCCGCAACGAAGTGCGCGCCGACAACGGCCGCGTGGCGTTCGGGCTGCAGGGTGGCTGGGATCGCGACGGGCAGCTGCCGGACACCAAGGTCAGCCAGTCCGCGCCGCTGCAGGGCGAAGGCACGTTCGAGTACGAGATCACGGTGCGCGGGCCGCGCGTGGACGTGAAGATCGGTGGCGAGCCGCTGCTGCGCTGGTCGGTGCACGACGGCACGCCGATCGAGGGCCGGGTCGGCTTCGCGATGGGCATGGGTGCGATCCGGGTGCAGCAACCGACCGTGCAGCGCCTCGACGGAGTGGCCACCGCCCGACCACGTGGCCTCGACCTCACCCGCCAGCCGGTGGTGCCGCTCGACGATCTGCTGCTGCTGCCGGTGCGCGGGGTGCCGGTCGGCCGCGACGGCACGCTGGTGCTGTGGGTGCCGAAGCTCGCCGAAGGGGCCGGGCTCGACATGCTCGATCGCATGATGCCGGCACTGGCGAAGCTGATGAACACGCCGCACGAGCACCCGCAGCCGTGGCTGCTCGCGGTGCCGCGCGCGCTGCCCGCCGCCGAACGCGAGCGGGCGCAGGCGATGGTCACCGCGGTGCGCGGCGCGCCGCTGCCGCTGCTCGAGCACGACATCGGCGCGCCGTTCGCGGACGGTGATCCGTGGGTGCTGTTCGTCGACGGCTTCGGCGTGCTGCGCGAGGCGACCCCGATCACCGACGCGCGGCTGCATCGGACGATCCACGGCTGGTCGCGGATGTTCCGGGCGCGCTGAACAGCGCCCCGGAATGCAGCGAGCCCCGCCGTCCGGGGACGGCGAGGCTCGGTGCGGTCAGATCAACAGGTGGCGATCAGAACTGGCGGCGACCGAAGATCGCGCGCGCCCAGTTGCCGGGCTGGATGCCCAGGGCGCTGATCGAGAAGTCCCACTTGCAGGGCTGGAAGAACAGCGTGGAGCCGGCCAGGGACGCATTGCCCGGGCACTGCAGCGTGTAGTCCACGTTGCCCGCCGGATCGGCGATCAACAGCTCGACGATGGTCGGGTTGACCAGCAGCGAGCAGCCGGGCGCACCGAAGATGGTGAGATCCAGCGGCTGCGGGTTGTAGACCGACTGCGGGGTGCCGGCGGGCGCACCCGACGGACCGCTGATGCCCGAGAAGCCGATCACGAGCAGGCCGAAGTTGCCGAGGCCGTTCAGGTTGGAGATGCGCGTGACCAGCGTCTGGCCGATCAGCGGCTGCTCGCCGTAGGTCGTGGCGGCCGGGGAACCCGTGACGCGGTTGATCGTCGGCACCCCGGGGGTGCCGCAGCCGCTGGCGTTGGCGCCGACCGTCACCCAGTTGCCGGCCGAGTAGGTCGGCGCGTCGAGCGTGGCGATCTCGAGCACGTAGTCACCCGATTGGGCGGCGGTGGTGCCGGGGCTGACGACCTCGAGGTAGTAGGTCGTGTCCGGCAGCAGCAGGTTGAACGCGGCGCGCGGATTCAGCGAACCCGACTCGAGCGTGTTGCCACCGGTGGTGGACGTGCCAGCGGTCAACAGGCCGGTCGCCGGGTCCAGCAGCTGGCGGAGCAGGATGGTCGCGTCGGACAGCGGGGTCGCCGTGGCGCCCTGGCTGACCTGGTACGCCAACAGCGTCTGCTGCGTGACCGTGATCGGCCCCCACAGGTCGGTCGGGTCGGCGCCGGTGCTGATGGTGATGTTGCCGACGCCGAGCTGGCCCGGCGTGATCGCGACCGCGGTCGCCGCGGTGTTGTTGGACTGCGGGCCACCGGCCGCCTCGGTCTCGGCGACGGTGCCGAGGGAGCCGATGTCGAGGATCTTCGCCTCGAAGCGGTAGTTGCCGAACGGCACGAGGTTGTCGTCACCGGTCAGCGTGGTGCGGCGCTGGAACACGCGCACGTAGTAGGTGCCCGTCGGCCACACGCGGAAGCTCGAGACGCGGTTCTCCGGGGCGGCCGTCGGCGAATCCGCCAGACCGGTGCCGAGCGGCGCGAGCACGCGCACGCCGGCCGCATCCAGCACTTCGTAGCTCCAGCCGGCAACCCAGGGCGCGGTGCCCTCGGTGATGCTGAACACGACCTGGGCCTTCGGCGCGGTGACGTCGAAGCGGTAGGTGTCCGAGTCGTACTGGTCGATCTCGAAGGTGTCGCCCGGCGCCGGCGCGTTCGGGAAGCTGCTGAGCAGGCTCAGGTAGGTGCCCGTGTTGCTGCCGATGGCGCGCGACAGGCCGACGTTGGTGCCGCTGGTGCAGCGCACCCAGTGGCGCTGGTCGTTGAACTGACCGGCGACGATGGGCGCGGTCGGCACGACGGCGTTCGCGGTGCCGCCGGCGACGACGATGAACGAGTCACCCGCGGCCGGGGCGGCCAGCCAGGCGGCGGTCGTGATCGTGGTGGCCGTGTTGCCCGTGATCGTGCGCGACAGGCCGGCGTTGGCGCCGGTCAGGAAGCGCACGGCGTGCGAACCGGTCGGGGCGATGTAGGCGCCCGAAACCAGCGCGGCCGTGGCGTTCAGCGTGGTCGTCGTGCTGCCGACGGCCGCGACGTCCGCGAGCACGGTCGGCGAGCTGGTGACGATCTCGAAGGTGTCACCGGCGAGCGGGATCGAAGCCCCCCAGGACTCGGTCGTCAGCGTGGTCGCGGTGCCGGTCGTGAGGCGGCGCGACAGGCCCGCGTTGGCGCCCGAGGTGAAGCGCACGAAGTAGCCGGCGCCGTTGTAGGCCCCGACGACCGGCGGCACGACGGGCGTGATGACGGTCGCGGTGCTCGAGGCCACGGCGCCGGTCAGCACGACGGTCGCTGCCGGGACGGCAGTGGCGACCAGCGACACCGGCGGCGTCAGGCTGGCAGAAATCTGCGAGCCGTTGACGACCGGGTTCGCGGTCGCGATCGAGTCATTCGGCTCGACTTCGGTGCCCGTGTAGGGCTTCGCGAACGGCAGCGAGATGTCGAGCGTGTAGTTGCCGGCGGAGGTGGCCGAGAAGCCCTTCACGCGCACGAGGTAGGTGCCGGCCGGCAGATCGAGGTTGATCGCGCTGACCACGCTGACCGCGTCGTCGTTGTAGCCGAGCGGGGTGACCGAGGCGTTATAGAGCGTCAACGTCGTGTCGGTGCTCGCCGTCTCGCCACCGAACGTGTTGATCAGGTGGTAGCCACCGGGCGTCGTGAACGTGAACCAGTCCTCGCTACCAGCGGCCAGGTTGGCATTGCACTGCTGACCGATCGGGAAGGTCTGAGCCGTTGACGAGGTGTTGTTGCCGGGCAGTTCGGCAAACTGCTGCGCAAACGCAGGCGCGGCGAGGAGGAGGGATGAGGCGGCAAGTAGTCGCATGATGAAGATCCGTGGTTCGGACAAGGGCGAGCAGCCTGATATGCAACGCTGCCCGCGGCGGGGAGAAAGGTAGCGCATCCTGACCGACTGGCAACCGCCCCGCCGACGTAAGGGCCGGCCCGGCAGCATGTTCGGTTCGGCGAAACGCGCGATCAACGATCGCTCAGCGGTCTCCGAGCGCCGGCAGCTCCGGTGCCATCACACGCCGGCGCCGATCGGAGAGCGCTTCGAGGAACGCGATCAGATCGCCCTTCTCGCCCTGGCTCAGGTCGAGCTTGTGCAGCAACGGCGACTTCTTCGGGAACAGCGGATCGTCGCGCTGCTCGGGCTTCGGCTGCAGCACCGCCATGCCGGCGGAGTACATGTTGACGAGGCCCGGCAGGTCGAACAGCCCGTTGTGCATGTAAGGTCCCGTGCGCGCGACGTTGCGCAGGCTCGGGGTCTTGAAGCGCCCGACGTCGGCCGGGTCCTTGGTAACGCGATAGCGGCCGAGGTCCTCGAACTTGCGGCCGTAGTACGACAGCCCGACATCGTGGAAGCCGTGGTCGGTGAAGGCGGGGCCATGGTGGCAGTTGACGCAGCGCGCCTTGGTGCGGAACAGGTGCAAACCGCGCAGCTGCGCATCGTCGAGCGCCGCGGCGTCGCCGCCGACGAAGCGATCGAACGCGCTGCTGCCGTCGCTCTGCTGCATGCGTTCGAACGTCGCGATCGCCGCCAGCGTGCGCGCCATCGTCGGCTCGTCGTCGCCGAACGCACTGGCGAACATCGCCCGGTAGCCGCGGCTGGACGCCAGCTTCTCGACCACCGCGGTGCCCGAGGTCGCCATCTCCTTCTCGTTCTCGAACACCGCCAGCGCCTGGTCCTCGAGCGACGCCGCGCGGCCGTCCCAGAAGAAGTGCACGCCGTGCACCGCGTTCAGGATCGACGGCGCGTTGCGCGCGAGTGCCTGCGCGCCGTGGCCGAAGCTGGTGGTGCGGCCATCGGCCCAACCGAGCACGCTGTCGTGACAGCTCGCACACGACATCTGCTGCGTGCCGCTGAGCCGCCCGTCGAAGAACAACGCCCGGCCGAGCGCCTCCTTCTCCTTCGACCACGGATTGTCGGCGGGGAACACCGCCTTCGGCAGCCGCCCGAGTTCGACGAAGGCGACGCCGGCGTCGATCGTCGGTTGCGGCCATTCGGCGGGCGGGCGCCGGTAGGCCGCGCGCAAGTCGTCCGTCGTCGCAGCGGACGCGTCGCTGGCGCCGCCGGTGGGAGCAGGAACCTGGGCACAGGCAGCCAACAGCAACACGCACGAGAAGCGCAACATCGCTCGCATTCTGCCGGCGCGGCGGATGCGCACCATGCTCCGTTGTCCGCAGGCGTGCCGGGCTGCACGCTGCTGGTGATCCCAGGCCACGCCGCGATAGCCACGGCCAGGTCCCGAGGTTCCTTCCGATCGCGTGTTCAGGATTCCTGAACACGCGCGCAAAATGAACACCGACGAACATCTCCCGGCGAGGCGAGCCGGCTTCCAAGGAGACGACGCAGCGGGGCTGGTGGCGTCGATCGCGCGGTTGGTGGGTCCCGCGTTGCGTCGTCCCGGCAATCGC
>JALORC010000194.1 GCA_025459175.1 Planctomycetota bacterium
CGCAGTTCGCAGCGATGCACTTCCGGCTTCAGCTCGCACTCGCTCGTGCTGCCAGCAACGACGTCACGAGTTGCTTCGCGATGCAGCATCACGCCGGTGCGCAGGTCGACGACCATCAGGCACCTTCGCCCGGGCGGCTCGCGCAGCACGAACGAGCCGTCGCGCTCCAACGGCGCGAGCGGGCCATGGTAAACGGGCGAACCCAGCAGCGAACGCAGTTCGTCGTTCGCCGCCAACGACACCACCGCGAGCCGCGGTAGCGGCAGGTCGCCGACGACGCGGCCGCGCACCATCGCCGGCCGCGCCGCCGCCAGGTCGAGCTTCAGCTCGGTGCCTGGAGCGAGGTCCAGTCGCGCGACCTCTACCTTGTCGGGCCAGCCTTGGCGCGGCAACCGCGGCAGCAACAGCTGCACAACGTACTTCGCCTGCTGCAGCTCGGTGGCAAGGAAGCGACCGTCGGCGCCGATCGGCGTGCGCGGGCGTACGGCAATGTCACTCCATTGGCTTTCGGTCCAGATGTTGTCGGGCACGAAGCGCAAGAAGCTCGGTTGCGGTAGCCCTGCGACGTCGACGCGGCCAGCGAGCTCGAACCGCGGCTGCAGCTCGACGACCAGTTCCTTCGGCTCCTCCTCGGCCACAACCTCCAGGCGCCGCGGCTCCGGATTGCGCGCTGTGCCGATCCAGTGGAACTGCTCGCCACGCGCGTTCTCGGTGCCGCCGAGCCAGTAGCGGCCGGGCAATACTTGCAGCGTGAAGCGGCCGTCCTCGTCAGTCGTGACCAGCACGCTTGCCGCGCTCGGACGCGAGTCATTCCAACGCATGTCATGAATCGGCGGGTCCTTGTCGTCCGGCGCCAGCCACACCGTGCCGCCGGCGACCGGCGTCTTGCGCGTCGGGTCGACGAAGCGCCCGCGCAACGTCACGAGGCCGGCAGGGGGCACTTCCGGCTTCGCGGCGGGCGGCTCCACCGGGGCAGCTTCGAGCACCAGCACTTCGTGGTCGCCGAAACGATCGATATGGCGACTCATGCTGCTGCGGCTGCGCGGCTCGTACGCTTGCACCCAGAACGCTCCCGGCAAGCGTGGCAGCTTGCAGATGCCGTCTGCACCGGTGACACCGGCAACCTTGCTGCCGGGATAGCGAGGGCCGGTTCGGTGCACTTCGACCTTGGCCGCCGCGACCGGACGCCCGTCGGCGTCTTGCACTTCGAACGCGATCGTCGCCGGCACCCGCAGCTCGAAGTCAAACGGCTGGCTGCTGTCGAGCGGACCGTACTGCTGGGTGAGGAAACCGGATGCCGCCACTTCCACGTAGAGCGCGGTGTCGTGCGCAGCGTCGACGACAAACCTGCCGTCGGCACCACTGAGCACGGCGACGCACCCTTCGGGCAAACTGAAGCTGCGCTCCAAGCCGGTACCGCGGACGAACGGGCAGTGCGTCAGCCAATCCCGCACGAGGACACGCGCCGCTGCGACCGGGCGGCCTTCCGCGTCGCGCACGCGACCCGCCAGCCGCCGCACCCGCGGCAGCACGATCGGCCCGAGTTCGAGATAGGCCGCGGAGGTCACCATGGTGCCGCGACCCGGCGCGCTGACGGATAGTCCGACCGGCCATTCGTTCGCGTCGGGCCGCGGCAAGGTGAACACCCCCGCCTCGTCGGTCCTTAAGGGTGAGGCCGCCGCGATCTCCGCGGTAACGAAACGTTCGTAGTCGGTCACGCGCGCAACGACAGCGCCGGCTATCGGTGCCCCCGCTTCATCGACGACCTGCCCACGCAACGGCGTCTGGCCGCAGAGCGAGCGCAGCAAGAGGCACAGGGTGACGACGGCCAGGACGAGCCTTCCCTGATTGCACGACATACCCGTAGTGTAGCCGGCCCGCCGCCGGCTCCGCCAGCCCATGCGCGGCGAACTCGGGACCCCGAGCACGGCCGAGGGATGCCGCTAGCGATGGCGGTGCGGCTTTGAAGACGTCCGAGCCGTAGCGTGCTGGCTGACCAGCACCAAGATCCCGAACACCCGCTGCAGCAACGCAGCCCATGGCGGGCGACGCCGCAGGTCGACGCTGGCGCCAAGTGAAGCTACCGATCCCGGTCGATCGCGTCGACACCAACGACGCCAAGCGCGACGCTTACCTGAAGCACGACGACAAGACACTGCACATCGAAGGCACCCTGGCGATGGCGGGCAAGAGCCGGCGCGCGGCGGTTCCGGCAGGCGGTGCTGCCGCTGGCCACTCCGCTCACGGCGTGCCGATGGTCAGCTCCAGCGCGTTGGTGCTCGTCGCCGCGAGCAGGTTGCCGCCCGCGTCGAACGTGAGCGCCCCGATCTGCTGCCGCAGCACGACGCCGATGAGCCAGACTTGGTTCGGCAGCGCCAGCGTGGTCGTCATGCTGCCGGTCGTCACGAGGGCGCTGGTGAGGAAGTCGGGGGAGGCCAGCAGCTGGCATCCGGGCGCGGCCTGCGGGAGCACGGCGGCCAGCGGCAGGTTGAGCGCGCTGAAGCTGAGCAGTTCGAATGTCAGCGACGGCGACGGCAGGCCGGTCGCGACGGCAGTGTAGTTGGTGCCGATCCACGGCGGCGACGTCGCCGCGAGGGTGTTGCCGGCGCAGCCAGCTCCCACCGGCACGGCGGTGGCGACGCACGTCGACACGCGCCGCGCGAACCCGCACGACACCACGCCGTCGATCTGCAAAAACTCGCCGCCGACGAGCAGTTCGCCGTCGGCCTTGCTCGCCAGTGCATAGACGCGCCCTGTGCTCGAGGTCGCAATCGGCGTCCACGACGTGCCGTTCCAGCGCGAGATCGCCTCGGCTTCGCCCCACTCGCCGCCCACCACGAGGTCGCCGTTGGGCAGGCGCGTCATCGCGAAGCCATCGAACGGCAGGCCGGCGCCGAGCTGTGTCCAGGTCGTGCCGTCAAAGCTCATCTCGTAGCCAAGGCTCGCCGTAGTCTGGCCGCCGACGGCGACGATGCGGCCGTCGGGCAGCGTCGCCATCGCGCGCACAGGCGCGGGCACGCCGGCGCCGAGGGCCGACCATGTGCCGCCGCTCCAGCGTGCGATGCGGTTGGCGGGCACGCCACCGGCGCTGCTGAACGAGCCGCCGACGATCAGGTCGCCGTTCGGCAGTGCCAGCAGCGCATCGACGGTCGGGAAGGACCCGGCGACGCCCGACCCGAGGGCCGACCACGTCACACCGTCCCAGCGTGCGATGCGGTTGGCGGCGACGGTGCCGGCGACCGCGAAGAAGCCGCCGGCGATCAGGTCCCCGTTGGGCAGCACCGCGAGCGCGTTGACCGTGAGGTCCACGCCCAGCCCGAGCGGCAGCCAGGCCGTGCCGTTCCAGCGTGCGATGTAGTTGGCCGGCGCGCCGGTGGCCGTCTCGAAGGCGCCGCCGGCAATCAGGTCGCCATTGGGCAGCGCCGCCAGTGCGTGCACGCTGCCGTTCGCGCCGGAGATGCCGGTGCCGATCGGCGACCAGGCGACGCCGTTCCAGCGCGCGACGCAGGCGGCATCGACGCCGCCGAGCGAGGCGAAGCGACCGCCGGCGATGACGTCGCCGTTGGGCAGGGTCAGCAGGGTGAGGATCCCCAGGTCGTTGCCGGCGCTGGTCGCCGCCCATGCCGTGCCGGTCCACCGGGCGACGCGCCACATCCGCGGCGTCGGCCCGGTCCGCGGCTGGACGAACGCCCCGCCGACGAAGACCTCGCCGGCCGGCGACGCGACGATCGTGCGCACCCGCGCGTCGAAGCCGGTTGACATCGCGGCGAACCCGCTGCTGGTCCAGCGAGCAATTCGCGCCGCGTTCACGCCGTCGGCGGCGGAAAACTCACCGCCGACCAGCAGGTCGCCGCCCGCCACGAAACGCAGCGCGAGCACGTCCGCGTCGCAACCCGAACCAAACGCCGACCAGCTGCCGCCGTTCCAGCGCGCGATGCGGTTCGCGGGCACGCCGCCGGCGCTCGCGAACGAGCCGCCCGCGACCAGGTCGCCGTTGCCTGCCTGCGCCAGCGCGAGGCACGAGCCATTGAGTCCGCTGCCGAGCGGGCTCCAGGTGGCGCCGTTCCAGCGCGCGATGCGCGCGGCGGCGACGCCAGCGACCGAGGTGAACGAACCGCCGACGACGAGGTCGCCGTTGGCCAGCGTCAGCAGGCTGGTGACGGTGCCGCTCGGACCCGTGCCGAACGCCGCCCATGCCACGCCGTCCCAGCGCGCCAACCGGCTGATCGACGACCCGCCGGAGGCCGTGAATTGCCCGCCCACGACGAGGTCGCCGTTGGGCAACGACGCGATGGCGTGGGCCGTGCCGTTGAAGCCAGCGCCGATCGACGTCCAGGTGGAGCCATTCCACCGGGCGACGCGGTTCACCAGGTTGCCGTCGGCGACGGTGAAGTTGCCGGCGATGACCAGTTCGCCGTTCGGGCGGACGTGCACTGCATTGACGGTCCCGGCCACGACACCGAGCGGGCTCCAGGCCGTCGTCGACGGGTCGTAGAACGCGATCGACCGCGCGACCGCCCCGCCGGCGATGCGGAAGTTGCCGCCGTAGACGATGCCCGTCGGTTGCGGGCCCGCGCCGTCCGGATCCCATGCGGCGGAGGCGAAGACCTCGCCGCTCGTGCCGGGGAGGTTCGAGCCGGGCAGCCAGGCAGAGCACTGGCCCGTGAGGTGGGAGGTGGCGAAAGCGAGTGCGGAACCGGCGATGGCAAGGCGGAGTGGCGACATGGATCGGCGGGGCGATGACGGCATGGAAGACATGGGAAGCAGCGGGCTCGGAGCCGGCACGCGGCGCGCCGACCAGCGGTTCAGGCAGGAGCGTTCCAAGCGGCAAAAAAACACACTGGAAACCGCCTTTCTCGTATTGCGGTTGGGCGGAATCAGTCGTGTCCACCATCCGACCGCCCCGCACGACGGGGGCGATGAGGATGGTGGCGCGCACGGCTGGTGGCTGCGTTCGCCGCAGTGCGCGCGATCGACTGGATCTGGCGGATCGCCTGGGGCAGCTCCATGACCCGCCTCGCCGATGCGCTGCAGTTGCCGCTGGCGACAGCGAACGTGGCCGCGCCGCCGAAGCTGGCGGGTGGCGGTGCGACGGCGGGCTCGGCGCCAGCGCGGCAGCATAAGCCCGCGGTCCTCGGCGGGGCGGGCCCCACGGCGAGACCGGCGAAGGAGTTCCGATGGCCCTGCATCGTGAAGTGGCGCATCGACCGCAGCGGCAGTCTGGCTTCGATTCCTCGATCCTGAACCATCGCGTGCTGGCCTCTTCTCAGCCTCTGGCGACACCCATCTTGACACCTATCCGCAGCCTAGAACGCGCCGAAATCGAGCCGCAGGCCGTTGGAGCCGAGCAGGCTCGTCAGGTTGGCCGCCGCGTCGAGCTCCAGCTGCAACACCTGGGCCCGCAGCGTGATGCCAGCGAACACCAGAGTGTTCGGGATCGTGAGTTGCTGGCCGACCGCCCCACCCACCGGCAGCACCAACTGCAGCGCGTCGAAACTCGCCAGCAAGTCGCAGCCGACGACGCCCGCGGGATGCAATGTGGCCAGCGGCACCCCAGGCGACGCGAAGCCCCACACGCCCACCCCGAGCGAACCAGGCGAGAAGCCGGTGCAGTTGGCGCGGAACGTGCTGCCGACCCAGGGCAGGTTCGCCGCGACCAGCGCCATCGGGCCGGCCGCGCCACTGCAACCTGCACCGAACGACGGCGCGGCCGCCGGGCAGTTGGTGGTGAGTCGCGCCAGATACGCCGTCGGCGCCCCACCGACTGCAGTAAAGAATCCCCCCACCGCCACGTCGCCGGTGGTGAGTTGCCCGAACGCCGCAACGCTGCCATCGACCGCACCGCCCACCGCCGACCAAACGACGCCGTTCCAGCGCGCCACCCGGCCAGCCGGCAGACCACCAGCCGTCGCGAAATGGCCACCGACGAGCAGGTCGCCGTTCGGCAACACCTGCAAGGCCTGCACGACGCCGTCGACCCCCGTGCCCAGCGCACTCCAGGCGGTGCCGTTCCAACGCGCGAGGTACGGGATGTTCGCGCCACCCGCCGTCGTGAACGCACCGCCCGCGACGACGTCGCCGTTCGGCAGCACGGCAACGGCGTTGACGGTGCCGCCCAGGCCGCCGCCGAGCGGATTCCAGTTGCTGCCGTCCCACCGCGCGATGCGGTTGGCCGCTCGGCCGCCGATGGTTGTGAAGGTGCCGGCCGCAATCACGTCCCCGTTGGGCAGTGACGCCAACGCGAGGGCCGTGCCGGGCCAGGAGTTGCCGGTGCCGAGCGGCGACCAGGCCGCACCGTTCCAGCGGTAGACCGGCGGCGAACCACCGAGCCAGGCAACTTCACCGCCCGCTAGCAGATCGCCATTCGGCATCGGCAACAGCGCCTGAACCCCGCCGAGCAGGCCCGCACCGAACCCCGACCACGCCGTGCCATTCCAGCGCGCGACGCGGTTCGCCGGCGTGCCACCGGCAGTCTGGAAGCCCCCGCCGACGAGCAGATCGCCGTTCGGCAGACCGACGATCGTCCGGACGATCCCGTCCAGACCACTGCCGAGCGGGGACCACGTGGCGCCATCCCACCGGGCGATGCGGCTGGCCGGCGCGGTTCCGGCGAAGGTGAACGAGCCGCCGATGACGAGGTCGCCGTTCGCAGCTCCGGCCACCGCATGGATCTCGGAGCCGAGGCCACGCCCCATCGGCAACCACTGCGTGCCGTTCCAACTCGCCACCCGATTCACGAAGTGGGCTCCGGCCTGGAGAAAGGTGCCGCCGGCCACCACGTCGCCGTTCGGCAACGCGACGACGGTGTTCACCCAGGCCTGGGTGCCAGATCCAAACGACTGCCAGCTGGAGCCGTTCCAGAGAGCCACGTTCGGACTCGTGCCCAGGGACGTGAAGCTCCCCGCGACGAGCAGCCCGGCCGGGGTCACGGCAAGGCTGTTGACCCGCCCCGTGGCAGGCGCCGCCAGGTTTGTCCAACTGCCAGCAGACCAGCGCCGGAGGATCCTCTGCGGTGCGCCCGGAACTCCTGGTGACGGTTCCTCGGCACCGCCGGCCACGACGTCC
>JALORC010000195.1 GCA_025459175.1 Planctomycetota bacterium
AGCCGGCCCGGATGGACGACGCAGCGGGGCTATTGGCGTCGATCGCGCCGTTGGTTGGTCCCGCGTGGCGGCGTCCCCGCAAGCACTGAGCCGGGTCGCTTCCGGGCGAGCCGGCTCACAGCTCGCGGATGCTCATCGTGTTGGTCAACCCGGCCTGCCGCACGGTGCCGGCGATCTGCACGATGCGGTCCCCCGGCTTGACGAGCCCCCGCCGACGCATGATGCGATCGCCGTCGAGGGTCAGCTCATGGCTGGTGCGACCGGGGCGGATCTTGCGCGGGACGATGCCCCACATCAGCGCCAGCTTCTGCAGGGTCCGCTGCGACGGCGTGAACGCGACGATGTGGGTCGGCGGTCGCTCCCCCGCCAGCAGGCGCGCCGTCCCACCGGTCTCGGTGTAGACCGCGATCAGCCGGACATGGGCCTCATGGGCGGCGAACGCTGCCGCGCGCACGGTCGCCGAGGTCACCGAGGCATCCCCCGGATCACTGCCGCGGCGCCGTTCGGCCTTGCGGCCGTACACGTCGCGCTCCGCCGTGCGGATGATCTTCTCCATGATGCGCACGCTGCGCACCGGGTGTTTGCCCGACGCGGTCTCGCCCGACAACATCACCGCCGAGGTGCCGTCGTAGATCGCGTTGGCGACATCGGAGGCCTCGGCGCGCGTCGGACGCGGATTGAGGATCATCGATTCGAGCATCTGCGTGGCCGTGATGACCGGCTTGCGCGCCGCGTTGGCCAGCTCGATGAGCCACTTCTGGGTCGGCGGCACGATCTCGGGGCCCAGCTCGACGCCCATGTCGCCGCGCGCGACCATCAGACCATCGGCCACCTTGAGAATGCTCTCGGCATTCTTGACCGCCTCGGGCCGCTCGATCTTGGCGATGATCTGCGCATCCCCCTTGTGGCGCTCGATGTGGCGCCGCAGCTCGAGCACGTCCTGCGCCTCGCGCACGAACGACAGCGCCACGAAGTCGACACCGTGCGACAGCACGCAGGCGAGGTCATCGAGATCCTTGCGCGACAAACAGGCGGCGCTGACCTTGCTGCCCGGCAGGTTGATGCCCTTGAACTGGTGCAGCATGCCCCCGTAGATGACCTTGGCATGGATGCGCGGCCCGTCGACGCGCTGCACCTTCAGCTCGAGGTTGCCGTCGTCCAGCAGCACCCGCTCGCCCTGGCGAACGTCCTCGGCCAACCCGCGATACCCGGACGCGACCAGCACGCTGCCGTCGGGAAGCAACTCACCGATGGTGCCCGGGGTGACGTCGATGACCACCGAGGCGCCGCGCTTCAAGTAGATCGGCTCGGCGTTCTTCAACCGGCCGACGCGGATCTTCGGCCCCTGCAGGTCCGCCAGGATGCCGACGGCGCGATCCTGCTTCTTCGCGATCTTGCGCACCCTGGCCACGATCGCGCCGATCGTCTCGTGGTCGGCATGCGCGCAGTTGATGCGGAACACGTCCACCCCCGCCATCACCAGCTGCGACACCATCGCGTCGCTGTTCGTGGCCGGGCCTAGGGTCGCGACGATCTTGGTGCGGTTGTGCCACGCCATGCAGTAGTTGCTCCGATACCGATTGGGCAGCCGCTGCGGCTCACGCCGGCAGGGCCAGGAAGGCGATCCTTGTAGCGGGCACCGACGCCAACGAAAGGGCTTTCCGGCGTCGACCAGCCGCGGTGCCGTCGCGATCAGCTGCCGAAGCCGGCCTTGTTCTTGTCCCACCAATCGCGCCAGCGCTGGATCGCGCGCGCCCGCGCGTCCTTCGACGCCGTGGTCTCGAACGCGAACTTCTGGCCGGTCACCTGCTTCAGCGAGCTCCACGCGGTGTCGCGCACGTTCTCGTCGGCGTCCGCCATCGCCGCCAGCAGGGCCTCGACCACGTCGGCATGCTTCCAATCGCGCAAGCCGTCGACCGCCAGGCGCCGCACGAAGGCGTCGCTGTCGTTGGTCATCGGCAGCAGGAACGGCAGCACGAGGGCGTTCTTGCTGCGCAGCAGCTCGTCGGCGGCCTCGAACCGGACCGCCGGATCCGGCGACTGCAGCTTCTTGACCTGGGCCGCGAGCGCATCGGGCAGCTCCGGGGCGACCACCGAGCCCGCTTCGGGTTCGGTCGCACCGGGCCCCGACGGCGGCGCCGACTGCGCCTGCGCCGCCGGTGCAGCGGCGGCGGCAGCCTGCATCGCCTCGCCCAGTCGCTGTTGCCGCTGCCGCAGGTCCTCGAACAGCGGCCGGTAGTCGATCGCCTGTCGGCTGGCCGCCCGCACCTCCTGCAGCAGCGTGGCGACCTCGCCTTGCAGCTGGGTCACCTTCTGCTGCAGCTCGCCACCGCCGCGTTGCTCGGCCGCCAGCTCGGCCACGCGGGTGAGCACGACGTCGACATCGCTGCGCCGAGCGGCACCGTCCATCGCCACCCCGATCGCCTGCAGCACGTCGCTGTCGGAACGCTGGGCCAGCCGCAGCTCGTCGTGGGCCGAACGCCACTGCGCATCGGCGCCGGTCAACTTCTGGTCGAGGAAGATCGTGGCAGCGGCGATCGCGGCCAGCAGCACGACCGCCACCGCCATCAGCCGACCTTCGCTGCCGGGGCGCGCCAGCGACGCAGCGACACCCGCACCACCGCCGCCGACCACCAGAGCGCCGCGCAGCGCGGGCAAGCAGCAGCCGCCGAGGGTCTTGCCCTGATGGCGCAGCGCCTTGCCGTTGCTCATGTCGCCGGCCGGGATCGACGTGCCGCACAGGTCACAGAACGACACCTCCACCACGTCCTCTAGCATCGAAACCTCGCTGGCCCGGGACGCTGACGAGCGTCCGCCGGCCGCAGCACATAGTCGGGGGCGACCGGAACGAAACCAGCCCCGCCACCAGATTCTGGCGGCGGGGCTGGGGAATGCGCCAAGGCGCAGGGTCGCGGTGCAGCCGGGCGCTGGTGGCAGCGGCGCGCCGGCGCGGCAAGCGGGACTCAGCCCAGCTTGGCCTTCAGCGCGTCGACGCGGTTGGTGCGCTCCCAGGCGAACTCCGAACGACCGAAGTGGCCGTAGGCAGCGGAACGCTTGAACACCGGCTTCTTCATCTCCAGGTCGCGGATGATGGCGGCCGGACGGAGGTCGAAGACCTCGCGAATCGCCGCCGTCAACTTCTCCTCGCTGACCTTGCCGGTGCCGAACAGGTCGCAGCGGATGCTGACCGGCTGGGCGACGCCGATCGCGTAGGCGACCTGCACCTCACAGCGATCGGCATAGCCGGCCGCGACGACGTTCTTGGCCACCCAGCGGCAGGCGTAGGCGGCCGAGCGGTCGACCTTGCTCGGGTCCTTGCCCGAGAACGCGCCACCGCCGTGCCGCCCCATGCCGCCGTAGGTGTCGACGATGATCTTGCGGCCGGTCAGGCCGGCGTCGGCCTTCGGGCCACCCTCGACGAAGCGGCCGGTCGGGTTCAGGTACCACTTGGTGTTGGCGTCCACCATGTGCTTGGGCAGCACTTCGAGCGCCACCGTCTTCAGCGCCTTGTGCAACTCGTCATTGGTGACGGTCGGCTTGTGCTGGTGCGAGATGACCACCGTGTGGATCCGCACCGGCTTGTTGTCGGCGTCGTACTCGACCGTCAGCTGGCTCTTCGCGTCCGGACGCAAGAACTTGTAGCGGCCGCTCTTGCGGGCTGCCGCCAGGGCTTCCAGGATGCGGTGGCTGAAGTGGATCGGGAACGGCATCAGCGCGTCGGTCTCGCGGCAGGCGTAGCCGAACATCATGCCCTGGTCACCGGCGCCCTGCTCCTTGCTCTGCGAGGTGTGGGCATCGACACCGAGGGCGATGTCCGCCGACTGCCGCTGGATCGACGTCAACACCGCGCACGAGTTGTGGTCGAACCCCATCTCGGCATCGTCGTAGCCGATGTCCTTGATGACGGCGCGGATCACTTCCTGGTAGTCGACGTGCGCCTTGGTCGTGAACTCGCCGGCGACGACGACGAAACCGCGCGAGACCATCGTCTCGCAGGCGACACGCGACTCGGGGTCTTGGGCGAGGATGGCATCGAGCACCGCGTCCGAGATCTGATCACAGACCTTGTCCGGGTGGCCCTCGCTGACGGATTCGCTGGTGAAGAGGCGGAGTTCCTTGCTCATGGCTTAGACGATCGCTGGCTGACGTTCCGCACGGGCGCAAGGCCCGCACCACAGGTTGCCACAGATGTTGCGGCAGATGTTGGGCGAGCAGTCTAGCCCTCGCGAAGCCAAAATCCCGCCAAAACAGGGCCCTGGATCCGCACCTGCTGTCGCACTCCATGCAACCGGACCATGTCACCGGACTATGGGCACGCGCCGCCCTCGACCCAAGCAACGACTCCACCCTCGGCGCCCTCATGGCAAGGACCTCGTCGCCAGCCGCTGCTAGCGGCCCCCACCGCACCACCGCGGTGTCCCGCACCCCGATGGCGCTCACCGTACTCGCACTCGGCCTGCTGATCCTGCTGGCAGCCATCCGCTGAACGGCGTCGCCGCCGCTGCGACCCGGCACCACACCCCTGGCACCGGCGCGGCGCCCGGGCACGATGCTCCGGTGTCCTACTCCCAGCTCGACGGCGCGCAACTCGTGCATACCGCGGCGCGACTGTGCAATCGCATCCGCGAACGTTTCCCCGCCGCCGACCTGGCGCAGGTCGCCACCGCCCTGCTGCAGATCGCGGAGCAACACGCGGCCCGCAGCGCGGCGATCCTGCGACCCGCCTATCTGTTGCGCCTCTGGTCGTGGTTGTTGCTGGCGGTGGGACTGGCTGGCCTGTGGCTGCTGTTCGCTTCGATCCGCTGGCGCCCCGACGGCGAGTGGAAGCTCGACCAGGCGCTGCAGTCGCTGGACTCCGGGCTGTCGATGGCGTTCTACCTCGGCGCCGGCGCCGTCTACCTCGCCTCGATCGAGCTGCGCCGCAAGCGCCGCCGCTGCCTCGAGGCGCTGCACGAACTGCGGGCGCTGGCGCACATCGTCGATCTGCACCAGCTCGGCAAGGACCCGGACCGGGCGCTGCATCCCGGCCCCGACACGCCGTCGTCGCCGGAGCGGCCGCTGTCGCCGTTCCTGCTGTCGCGCTACCTCGACTACTGCGTCGAGATGCTGGCGCTGATCGGCAAGGTGGCGGCGCTCTACGGCCAGCGGTTCCCGGACCCGCAGGCGATCGACGCGGTCGACGACATCGAGGACCTGACCAGCGGGCTGGCCGGCAAGATCTCGAACAAGATCATGGTGCTGCAGGCGCACGGCGCAACCGTACCGATCGCCGCGGAGGTGCGGCCATGAGTTCGCTGTGGCTCGACACCACGCCGCCGTTCGCCGCCGGTGCGTCGCTGCCGGCTTCGACCGAGGTCGCGATCCTCGGCGGCGGTATCGCCGGCATCGCCACCGCGCTGCACCTCGCCGCCGCCGGCATCGACGTCACCGTGCTCGAACGGCAGTCGATCGCCAGCCGCGCCAGCGGCCGCAACGACGGCCAGCTGTTGCTCGGACTCGGCGAGCACTACCACCGCATCCACGGTCAATTCGGCCCCGAACGCGCGGCGCTGCTGTGGTCGTTCCTGGCCCGCAACCACGAACTGCTGCGCGCCGCGCTGCAGCAGCACGGCATCGACTGCGGCCTGCGGCAGGACGGCGGGCTGCGGCTCGCCGAGACGCCGCACGAGTGGACCGAGCTGCAGCAGGCGGCCGCACTGCTGTCGGCCGAGGGCCGGGCGCACCGGCTGGTGCCGGTCGACGAACTCGAGCGCTGGCTGCCGGCCGGGCGCGGCTACCACGGCGCGCTGCACCTGCCCGGTGAGGCGATCGTGCAGCCGGTGGCGATGGTGCGCGGCCTCGCCACCGCGGCGGCGGCGGCCGGCGCGCACGTCGTCGAAGGTGCCGACGTGGCCCGCATCGACGGCGACGCCGGCGACTTCAAGCTGGCGCTGCACGACGGCCGCACGCTGCAGGCGGCGATCGTCGTGCACTGCACCTCGACGCTGGCGCGCGGGCTCGACCCGAGCGGCCTGCTCGCCCGCGCCGTGTTCCCGTTCCGCGGCCAGATCATCGCCAGCGAACCACTGCCGGCCGCGGTGCGGGCCGGTTTCCCCTCGTACGCGATGTCGAGCAACTTCTGCTACGAGTACTTCCGGGTGCACGGCGACCGCTTCGTGATCGGCGGCAAGCGCTGGTCGGTGAAGGGCGAGGAACTCGGCATCCTCGACGACCAGGGCCACCATCCGGACATCACCCGCAATCTGCTCGCGTATCTGCACGAGCACTTCCCGAGCCTGCGCGCGGTGCAGTTCCCGCACCTGTGGACCGGCATCATGGCCGGCACCCCGGACGGCCTGCCCCTGCTCGGGGCGCTGCCGGGGCGGCCCGGCACCTATGCGCTGCTCGCGTTCAACGGCTACGGGCTGAGCTTCGCGTTCCTGGCCGGCCGCTGCCTCGCCGAACTGCTGGTCGACGGTCGCTGCGCCGAGCCGGCGGTGCCGCTGTTCGCGCCGCGCCGGTTCGCCGCCGAGTGACGAACCGCGCGACGCGATCGCCGCATCACGCGACAGCGCGCTTGCCGTCGGCGAGCGCCGCCGACAATCTTCGCCCCCGCGCGGCCACGTGCCGCGCACTCCACGCATGACCAACGCGCTGACCCTCGACGGCGTCACCAAGCGATTCGGCTCGTTCACGGCGGTTTCCGACCTCTCCCTCGAGGTGCCCAAAGGCTGTATCTACGGCTTCCTCGGGCAGAACGGCGCCGGCAAGACGACCACCATCCGCATGGTGATGAGCATCTTCCACCCCGACCAGGGCCGCATCTCGGTGCTCGGCCACCCGGACGCGGCGCAGGTCAAGGACCGGCTCGGCTACCTGCCGGAGGAGAAGGGCCTCTACAAGAAGATGAAGACGGCGGAGATCGTCGCCTACTTCGGCAAGCTGAAGGGCATGGACAGCAGCACCGCCAACCAGAAGGCGAAGGAGCTGCTGACCCGCTACGGCCTCGGCGACTGGATCGACAAGCGCTGCGAGGCGATGAGCAAGGGCATGGGCCAGAAGGTGCAGGTGCT
>JALORC010000020.1 GCA_025459175.1 Planctomycetota bacterium
TCACAGGGGAGTCCCTGGACGAGGCGACCGACGATGGCCTGGCGTGCTCAGGCCCACTCGTAGGCACGACGCACTCACTACAACGCACAGCCGCCCAGGCGACAACCGCGAGGGCTGCAAGCAAGCCAATCAGGCGAAGACGAGTGCCCACGAGTGATGCAACCTCGACATGGTGTAGCCAACGAGGTCGACGATCGGGTTCTTCCGTGAGATCCACGGACCAAAGGTGACCGTTCCCTGGTTGCAGTTTTTGGTCGAATAGCCGGTGATGTAAACCTCGTCTCCCTTCTGGAGCGGGTTGTTGAGGCAGACCTCGAACCCTTGGCTGGCGGGATCAGTAGTTCTGCGCCAGATTGTCGGCGACCTGCGTCATCGAGCCCTTCACCGCCGGCAACAGCCCCGCGAGCCCACCGAGCACCGTCACCCCGAGCACCAACCACAGCTCCCACGGCCGGAACTGCAGCCAATCGAGGTACACCCCCGTCATGTCCTCGACGACACCCTGCATCACGAACATCGCCGTGTGGCACACCAGCAATCCGATCACCGCGCCGAACAACGACAGCAGCGCCGCCTCGCCGACGATGATCGCGAGGATCTGCAGCCGCCGCGCGCCGAGCGAACGCATGATCGCGATCTCGCGGCGCCGCTCGTTCATCGTGTTGTAGATCGCCACCGTGATCGCGATCGACGCCACCAGCAGCACCAGCCACGCGATCACCGCCAGCGCGTCGGCGGCATTGCCGATCTGCTGCAGGAACTTCGGGATCACGTCCTGCGGCCACGCCACCTGCGCTTCTTTGCTGGCGAACTCCTGACGCAGGATGCGCGCGCCGAAGTGGTCCTTCGGGTCGACGATCACCGCGGTGAGCCCGAGCCGCTCGGCCAGCACCGGCAGCTTCTTGGCGTCGTCGGGGTTCTTGCCGGGCGGGATCTCGACCAGGAACGAACCGCCCTCGTGCCCGTCGATCAGGTAGTGCAGCCCGATCGGCAGGAAGATCGTCGTGTCGAGCGGCGAGTTGGTCGGCGCCAGGATGCCTGTGATCTCGCACGCGGCCTCCGGGTGCTCGTGGTAGCCGAACTCCCCCATCTTGCCGTGCACCGGCGTGATCGTGGCGCCGAGCCCGAGGCCGAGCTGGCGCGCGACGCGGGCACCGACCACGGCGCGCTTCCACTGCGGCTCGATCAACGGCCGCGGCGGGATCTCGCTGGCACCGGCGCGCGCCGCCGACTCGTGCGCGGCGAGGCGCTCGGCGAGCTGCAGCAGGTCGTCATAGCCGTACGTGAACGGGCCACCCTGCTGGAACACGAGCGGCTTGCGCTCGCCGTCGTAGTTCCACTCGTACTTGCTGAACATCTCGTCGATGGTCGCCACCACCGGGAAGTTGAAGCGGCTCACGCTGTCGCCGCGCGCCTGCGGGATCGCGTAGCGCACCTGCGAACGGCGGCCCGCGCCCTTGCCCGACCGCAGCTCGGTGCAGATCCGCAGCGGGAACAGGCCGGGGGCGACGTCGACGTTGAAGATCGTGTTGAGCACGACCTCGAGCTGGCTCGCGTCCTTCGGCCCGACCACCGCCTGGTAGCCGCCGATGCTGCCCTTGTAACGCTGCTCGGTCTGCTCCGACATCACCAGGATCGCCGCGTAGAGCGCGGTGGCGACCACGATCGACAGCATCGTCAGCACGGTGGCGACGAGCCGCAGCCGCAGGTTGCGCAGACTGATCGACCAGAGCCTCATGACCGGCCTCCGCTCGCCAGCTCGAGCGACGGCCGCAGCGTCGCCAGATCGACGGTGCGCTGCATGCGCGTGGCCGACTCCGGATCGTGCGTCACCATCACCACCGTCTTGCCGCCGCGCGCCGCCAGCTCGAGCAACACGTCGAGCACCTGCCCACCGGTCGCGCGATCCTGGTTGCCGAGCGGCTCGTCCATCAGGATCAGCTCCGGATCGTTGATCAGTGCGCGACAGATCGCGACCCGCTGCACCTGCCCGACCGACAGCTCGCTCGGCCGGTGCTGCATGCGTTCGCCGAGCCCGACCTGCTGCAGCAGCGCCTCGGCGCGCGCGCGAGCGTCGCCACCGGCGCCGCGGCCGAACAGCGCGCCGAGCAGCACGTTCTCGAGCGCCGTGAACGGCTGCAGCAGATTGAAGGTCTGGTAGACCATGCCGATGTGCTGCCCGCGGTGGCGATCGCGCGCCGCCTCGCCGAGCCGGTCGAGGCGCTGGCCGACCACGGTGACCTCGCCCTGATCGGGCCGCAGGATGCCGGCGAGGATGTGCAGCAGCGTGGTCTTGCCGGTGCCGGAGCGACCGATCAGCGCGACCTGCTCGCCGGCCTGGATGTCGAGCCGGTCGACGGCGCACGCGAGCACGGTGTGGCCGCCGCGCGAGTAGCTCTTCTGGACGTTGCGTAGTTGGATCATCGACGGATGCGGATACGGAGCGGAAGGTCGCGCGGTCAGCTGGTGAGCCAGCTCGCGACCTGGTCGAGTTCGCGCTGCAGGTGCTGATGCAATGGTGCGCGCCCGGCGAAGTCGCCGAGCACCGACCACGTGTAGGTCTCGACCTCGAGCAGCGGCAGCGGCTCGGGGCTCGCAGCGAGCGCGCGCAGCACACGTTCGACCTCGCCGCGGGTCGAACCGAGTGCGCCGGGCGCGTCCCAGAACAGCGGCACGTGGTAGTGCGAACGCAATCGGCCGGCCCGCGCGAACTCCTGGCGCCGCCGAGCGACGTCGGCGAGATCGAGCGCGCGTGGACCACCGGCGGCCGCTGCGGTCTGGTGCAGATAGCGCGGTTCGGCGAACGCGAGCAGCTGGTCGAGCGCGGCGCCGTCGCGCAGTTCGAGGCACGCGGAGACCTGGATCTTCGGCACCGCGATGCCGCGCGCGCGCAGATCGCGCAGCGCCGCGAGCGGCTCCTCGTCGACGACCGCGAGATGGCACAGATCGACGCAGACGCCGAGATGCCGCCGCAGCACCGCTTCCGGCACCGTCAGCCACGCGCCCTCGTCGAACACCCAGCGCTCGAGGAACGCGGTGGTGGCCGCACATGTCTCCAACAGGCAATCCGGTTCCGGCTCGAGCGCCAGCACGCAGCGCACGCCGGTGTCCTGCTCGATCGCGGCGAACGCCGACGCCGCGCGGGCGAGATTGCGCGCCATCACCCGCAGCTCGGCCGGCGGCTCCGTGGGGCTGCGATGGCCCAGCGGCAGCGTCGACAGCGGCAGCAGACTGCCCGGCGGCAGCATCGCGGCGCCGACCGCGGCGCACTGCCGCGTATACATCAGGCGGTCCTCGGTGGCCCAGTCGGGGCGGTAGACAGCGGTCTTGACGACCTGATCGTGGAAGCCGTCGAACGGGAACACGTTCAACGTCCACAGTGGCGCACCACTCGCCGCCAGCGCCGCCGCCAGCTCGCGCCGCGCGCCGTCGTCGGCCGCCAGCTGCGCCACCAGCGGCGCCGGCCACCAGCCGCCGAGGCCGAACGAGCGCCCGGCCGCGCGCGCCGCCGCCGCCACCGGCGCCGTGTGCTCGCGCAACGATGCCAGCAACGCCGCCTGGTCGGGCGCCGGATGCACGTTGCTGCAGTAGGTCAGGCGGTAATCGGCCATTGCCAACGGGGCGAACAGGATAGCCAGGGTGCCGGCCGCCGAACGCAGGTTCCGGCGAACTGCTGCGACCTTGAACAGTACGGGAAAACCCTATCGAAACGGGGCCGATGGCAGCGGCCGTTCCCCCGCGGCGAGAGTCCGAGCCTGCGCCCATCGGCCCGGGCCCCCGATAGCTGGCAGGTCCGAACCAACAAGGGAGTGTCCATCCGATGCGTCCGATCACGACTCTGCTGACCCTGCTGACCTGCGCCGCGGCCCTGACCGCGCAAGGCAAGAACACGATCGCCCAGGTCCGCCTGCACACCGAAGGCGAGGTCCGCCGCCTCGACCGCCCACAGCACGCGACCTGCTGGACCGCGCCGGAGGTCTACTTCTTCGGGGTCGAAGGCTCGGTGCAGAACCTGCCCGCCGACCACCACCTGGTGATGCTGGTCAGCCCCAGGCTGTGGGACGGCCGCCAGCTGCGCTGGTTCACCCAGTGCATCCCGCCGGTGATCGACCGCCGCGGCTCGTACCTCGCGATCGGCCAGGTCGGCAGCGAGGAAGTGGCGGGCGGTGGCTGGTTCGGCGGCCAGATCGCCGAAGTGGTGATGGTCATCGCCGACCAGCGGCCACCGGCCGGCCGCAGCTTCGCGTCGCCGCAGGAGGTCCCGGGCCTGGTGTCGGCGAGCCCGGCGCGCCGCGTGCGCGTGGCGCGCCCGAACAGCTTCCAGGTCACCGCCGACTGCGACTCGCAGATGGTGTCGATGGCCCCGATCGGCGTGCCACAGCTCGGCAACCGCCGGTTCGGCATGGACGTCGGCTCGAGCCGCGAGGGCCAGGTGGCGCTGTTCGCGATCGGCGAACCGACCTACCAGGAGATGCCGCTGGTCGGCGGCCTGTGCGCATTGCACCTCGGCGACCGGCCGATCCTGGCCGCCGTCGGGCGCATCCAGGCCGGGCACATGACCGTGCACATCCCGGTGCCCAACAGCCGCGCGCTGCGCGGCCGCATGGTGGCGATGCAGTCGGTGATGTTCGACGAAGCGAGCCAGGTCGCCTGGAGCTCCGCGGCCTGGCTGGTCACGCCCTGGTGAACGAACGGCGGCCCGGCGGCGGAAATCGCCACCGGGCCTGTGGATGTCGGGGTGCGAATGCCGATGGCATGGCCGGTCCGCTACCGTGACCGCCACCCCATGACTCATCCCCCCGCGGCGTCCGGCCCCGCCCCGCGCGACGACGGCCACGCCGAACGCATCCTCGCGATCCGCCGTTCAAACTCGTACCGGCAGTCGCACCTCGATCCGGACTTCATGGGCCGCGTCGAGCTGCGCCCGGTGCGGCTGCAGCTCGAGCTCCTGAAGCCCGAGCTGATCATGCAGGAGCAGGGTGTGGAGTCGACGGTGGTCGTGTTCGGCGGCACCCGCGTGGTCGAGCGCGAGGACGCCGAACGGCGGCTGCAGGCGGCGCAGGACGCGCTGGCCAAACACCCCAACGACGCCAAGTTCGTGCGCGCCGTGCGCATCGCCGAGAACGTGCTGCGCAAGGCGCACTTCTACGAGGAAGCGCGCGAGTTCGCGCGGCTGGTGTCGTCGGAGTGCCAGATCGGCCAACGCTGTGACTACGTGGTCTGCACCGGCGGCGGGCCGGGCATCATGGAGGCCGCCAACCGCGGCGCGTTCGACGTCGGCGCCAAGTCGATCGGCCTCAACATCACGCTGCCGTTCGAGCAGGAACCCAACAGCTTCATCAGCCCGGAGCTGTGCTTCGAGTTCAAGTACTTCGCGATCCGGAAGATGCACTTCCTGATGCGGGCGAAGGCGATGGTCGCGTTCCCGGGCGGGTTCGGCACCATGGACGAACTGTTCGAGGCGCTGACGCTGATCCAGACGCGCCGCATGCAGCCGATCCCGGTGGTGCTGTTCGGCCGCGACTACTGGCGCCGCATCGTCGACTGGGAGCTGTTCGTCGAGGAGGGCACGATCTCGCCGCAGGACCTCGACCTGATCAAGTACGCGGAGACGGCGCAGGAGTGCTGGCAGATCATCCAGGACTTCTGGCGGCAGGCGCCGCCGGAACGGCTGCCGCGCGGTCAGTAGGCCTGGGGCGGCGCGGCGGCGATACTGCGGTGATGCGAGTTCGACTGCTGACCACGGCGCTGTTCTGCACTGCCGCTCTCGGCCAGACGCCACCTGCCGAGGCCGCGAAGTCGCCGCCACTCGATGCGGTGCGGGCGTGGTTCGCGACCCCGCCCGACCAGCGCGGCCCGGCTCCCGGCGCCGACGTCGTGCTCTCTTCCGGCGACGTCCAGCGGCTGCTGCCGGATCTGGTCGAAGCGCTGCGCGCCGGCACCTTGCAGCTCGGCGGCCAGCGCCTCGAACTCACGACAGCCCAGCCCGGCCGCGCGCCGACCCCGCACCAGCTGCAGATCGGCGCGTTCACGATGCCGTACGTGCTGCTGAGCAAGGGCGAACGCCCTGCCAGTGGCTGGCCGCTCTACCTGTGCCTGCACGGCGGCGGCGGCAACGCCGAGGCCACCGGGCCGCACGCCTGGGACGTCAACACGCGCGAGTTCCAGGCCCAGCAGCGCCTGTTCGAACGCGTCTACCGCGGCGCCGGCCTCTACTTCATCCCGCGCATGGCCGACGACCGGCAGGGGCGCTGGTGGTTCGACCACAACCAGCAGGCGTTCGAGACGGTGATCCGCGAGAGCATCCTGTTCCACGGCGTCGACGCCGATCGCGTCTACCTGCTCGGCATCAGCGAGGGCGGCTACGGCGCGATCCGCTTCGCGGGCAACCGGCCCGATCGCTTCGCCGCCTGCAACGCGATGGCCGCCGCCGAACCGCTGTCGACGTCACCGCCCGAGAACATGCGGAACGTCGCACTGCGGATCGACATCGGCGAACGGGACACGATATTCGACCGGGTCGGGCTGGCGCGCACGATGGCGGCGCGGCTGCTCGAACTGCAGCAGCAGGACGCCGGCGGCTACGACTTCGTGCTCGACGTGCAGGCCGGGCGTGGTCACGGCATCGACTATGCGCGCGGACCGGCCTGGCTCGGCACCAAGGCAAGGCAGCCGCGGCCGGATCGCGTGGTGTGGACCGTGCAACCGCTGCACGGCACGGTGGCGCTGCAGCACTACTGGCTCGCGCTGCCGGCGCGCCCGGCGGCGCTGCCGCTGTTCGTCACCGCGACGCTGCGCGACAACCGGCTCGTGGTGACCGCCGAACACGAGGGCAAGGACGGCGGCCGCACCGCGGCGACCGCGGGCGTGCTGCACGTGCGGCTCGACGACCGGCTCGCCGATCTCGAGCGCCCGCTCGCGATCGTCGTCAACGGCCGCGAGCGGCCACCGCAGCAGGTGTCGCGCTCGCTGGCGATGCTCGTGCGCACCCTCGACGAACGCGGCGATCCGCGCCTCGCGTTCCCGACCGAGTTGGTGCTGTCGTTCGCAGAGCGCTGATGCGCGACATCGTGTCGTCCAGTCGCGGCACCGGATCTCGATACCGCGTCACTTGTCGCTGCAGGTGCCCGTCATCGCCGGCCCGACCACGATTCCGGCGGCATTCACCCCGGGCTGCAGCAAGGCCACCTGATCGCGGAACCTGAATCCGTGCAGGCTCGGCGTCGCGGGGATCACCAGGGTGAAGTCGATCGGGCTGCCGTTCGCCAGGAACGGGGTCAACACCTCCCCGGAGGTGCCGAGCACGCAGCCGGGCATGCCGATGCCGGCAAGGCTGGTGTTCGGCCCACCGATGCCGGTGGCGAAGACACCGAGCTGCAGACCCTGCACCGAAACCCGCCGCACGATCGTCTCCCCCAGCCACGGCCGCCGCTGGTTCACCGTCGTGATGGTGGGCCCACCGCAGCCCGGACCACTCTGCGCGTAGCTGGCCCACGGGGTCACCTGGTAGGCCACCGTGTCGCCGAGGATGCCGCCGTTCTCACCACCGCCCCCGAACAGGATGGTGCCGAAGTTGGGAATGAATGCCGCGGGCGCGCCGTAGCGGCGGGGAGGCGGCGTCATCGCCTGGCGGAACAAGAAAGTCGCGCCATCGTGTTCGACCGTGTTGGCGACGCCGAGGCCCGGTGCGTAGTGGCCGCCGAACATCACCACGCGGCTGCGGCTGTCGTCGTATGCCATGCTGATGCCCAGCAGGCCGTAGCTCGCGTAGATGTCCGGTCGCAGCGTCCACGCATTGCCGTCGTATTCCCACGACCGGTTGTCGTAGCTGCCGTTCGGCAGCAGGCCACCCTGCAGGAACATGCGGCCGCGGCGCTGGTCGTAGACCATGCTGGCGAAAGTGCGCGCGCCGGCCGACCCGACGTTGGTGCGCTGCGTCCAGCCGAGCCCGTACTCCCAGGTATCGGCGAGCTGGAAGCCGCCGAACACCACCAGGCGCTGGCGCGTACGATCGTAGGCCATCGCGTGGCCCGAACGAGCGGGCGGACCGCTCGACAGCTGGGACCAGTTCAGGCCGTTCCACTGCCAGAGCTCGCCGCTGGCCCCGGTCTGGGTGTCTCCGCCGAACAGCAGGAAGCGCGCCGCCGCGTCGTGCCAGGCGAGCCCCGCCCAACGCCGCGGCGACGGCGAGACGGGTGATGTCGCCTGGACCCAGGTGTTGTTGGTGGCGTTGTAGAACCAGGTGTCGTTGAGGAACGAGGCGCCGTTGTGACCGCCGAACAGCATCACGCTGCCCTGCGGCGAACCGGCCATGGCGTGGCCGTACCGAGGGCTCGGCGAGGTGGCCGGGGCGAGCTGGGTCCACTGCGGCGTCTGCGCCGGGACGGCATCGAACAGGAGGAGGGCGGTGAGGCAGGTGCGGATGTGCTTGGGGGCGTTCATGGCGCTTCATTGCCATGAGCCCGCACCGAATTGACCGCGAGCGACCACCGTGGCTGCGGTCACTGCTTCTTCATGCCCGATCGTTGGCGCCAGAGCTCTGCCTGCTCCGGCTGCCCGAGCCGCTGATACACCAGCCGCAGCAAGTCGGCCGTGCGCCGCCCGGACGGGCCGCCGTCGGGCGGCCACATCGCGAGGCAGTCGGCATGGAGCGGCTCCCCCTCCTGGATGGCAGTCTGCCACGCATGCTGACGCAGCGTCAGGCTGAGCATGCCGACCCGATACTGCAACCGCGACTTGGCATCGACGTCGGCGTTGTCCTGCAACCGTTCGAGCAGCTGCGCGCGGGCTCCGGCCGCTTCGGGCAACACGCCGGCGTGGTTCATCGCCATCATCAGGTTGAACAGCGCCCGCACCGACTCGGCATGCCGCGGCCCCTGCAGTCGCTCCCGCAGCTGCAGGCTGCGCCACAGCGTCGACGTGGCCTCGGTATGTTGCTCGAGCTGGGTCAGCATGCCGCCGAGATTGCCGAGCGCGTTGGCCACCCGCACCGACTCGGGGCCGTCGAGCGCCTCGCGCACCGCCAGCGACTCGCGATACAGCGCGAGGGCCCTCTGACCAAGCTCGGCCACCCGCTCGTTGCGAGCCCGGAACTGCAGCAGCGACGCGTAGCCATTGATGACCGTGGCATAGGGGCTGCTGTTGCGCCCGTGCACGCCTTCGCACACCGCCATCGCCAGCTCGTAGGCCGCGGCGGCATCGGGCAGGCGATTGCGATGCCCGTCCGACGCCGCGAGGTCGTGCAGCACCTGCGCGTAGTCACTCAGCGCCGCGAGGTATTGCGGGCTGTCGGCGCCGAGCAGGCGGTGGCGGCGTTCCAGCACGTCCCGGATCAGTGGCTCGGCGGCGGCATAGTTGCCCTGCCCCTGCAAGGCGCGAGCCCGCAACTGCACCGACTCGATCGTCAGACGATCGTCGTCGCCCAGCGTACGCCGCAGCTGCTCGTGGTTGGCCTCGGCGAGAGCCGCGGCGGCTTCGCCGCGCCGACGCGCCAGCGCGATGCGAACGTGATCGAGGCCCAGCCCCGACACCTCCCGGTGGTGCTCGCCGAGGGCACGCACCAGCAGCGGCCGCAGCGCCTCGAGCTCGGCCTCGGCGCGGTCGAGCTGGTCGGTCTGGCGCAGCTGACCCACCCGTTCGCGGCGCGACGCGAGCGTGTCCGGATGCTCGCCACCGAGCACCTCGGTGCGGATCGTCACCGCACGCTCGAGGTTGGCGAGCGCCGCCTGCGGCCGCACCAGACGGGCGTTGGCGAGGCCGAGCACGTGGTAGAGCGTGCCGGCGGTGCGCGTCGGTACCGGGAAACTGGCGGCGACGTTCTGCATCGCCGCGTCGAACACCGCCGCCGCCGTGGTCTCGCGCCCGCGCGCCTCGTCGGGGGTGGCGGCGAGCAACAACTTGTCGACCAGGAACGCGTTGAGGTCGTCGGTCTCGGCGCGGGCGGCGCGAACCTCGCGCAGATTCAGCTGCTGCATCACGACGACCGCGCCGAGGCCGAGCAGCAGCGTCCAAGCGAAGGTGGCCAGCGCGCGGTGCCGTCGGTGCCAGCCGGCGAACCGCCGCAGGGGACCCGGCGGGCGCGCGCGGATCGGTTCGCCGAGCCGCACCGCGCGCAGTTCGGCGGCGAAGTCCGCGGCCGAGGCGTAGCGGCGCCGCGGATCCTTCGCCAGGGCGGCGGCCAGCACCGCATCGAGGTCCTTCGGCAACGACGGACGCAGCCGCCGCACCGGCGCCGGCTCCTGGTCGAGGATCGCGCGATAGAGCTGCTCGACCGTCGGGGCCCGGAACGGTCGCTGCAACACGAGGCACTCGTAGAGGCTGGCAGCGAGCGCCCACAAGTCGTCGCGCACGTCCCCGCGGTGCCCCGACAGCCGCAGCCGCTCCGGCGACAGGTAGGACGGCGTACCGAACAAGTCGCCGCTCCGCGTCAACGGCGCTTCGTCGACATCGGTGGTGATCGCCAGGCCGAAGTCGAGCAGGACCGGCTGGCCGTCGGCGCCGATCATGATGTTGGCGGGCTTCAGGTCGCGGTGCAGCACCCCGGCGGCATGCGCACGACCCAGACTGGCCGACAGCTGCTCGAACCACGCCAGCGTCACGTCGAGCGTCGGCAGCGACGCGTCGAGGGCGGCGCCGTCGCGCACGCGCGCTTCTGCCGTGGCCAACAACGCCGCCAGCGTGCGCCCCGCCACGTACTTCATCGCCAACCAGAAGTGGGCACCGTCCTCGCCGACCTCGTAGACCGGGCAGATGCCGCTGTCGTCGAGCCGCGCTGCGGCGGCGGCCTCGCGCCGCAGGCGCAGCTCCTGGGCCGGCCCCGCGCTGCCCCGCGGCAGCACCTTGAGGGCGACGTCGCGTTGCAACCGCTGGTCGTGCGCGAGGTAGACGGTCGCCTGGCCGCCGCGGCCGAGTTCGCGGCGGACCGAGTACGGCCCGATGGTCAGCACGGGGGTCGCCGGCGGCGCGCCGAGGTCGCCGCGCTCGTCCCCGGGCCCGCTGTCTTCCTCGCGCAGCGCGGCGAGCTCGGCGGCGACCAGCGCCTCGTGGCCTGGAAACCGCGCGGCATACTCGGTCTCGATGCGCAACCCACCTGCCTGCAGGTCGGCGTGGAACTGGCGCAGCAACGCGTTCCGCACGGCCTCGTCGTGGCGATCGTGCACGGCAGGTCACTCCAACTCGGTGAACACCGAGTCAGGCAGCTCCTGCCGCAGGTGCTGGAGCGCCCGCTGCCAGCGACGGGTGACCGCAGCCGCGTCGATCCCGAGCAGGCGCGCCACCTCGACGTTGGTGAGTTGCTCGATGCCGCGCAGCACGACGACCTCGCGTTCGCCCGGCCCCAGCCGGGCCAGTGCCGCGTGCAGGCGGTCGGCGCGCTGCTGCCGAGCGAGTTGGGTGACGATGCCGGTGATCTCGGTCGGCGCCCGCTGCAGCGGGTCCGTTGCCGTCAACTGCTCGCCACCGCGGCCGACGTTGCCGCCGCGCCGCCGCAGATTGCGCCGCAGCAGACCGTTCACCGTGTGCAGCACCATCGTGGCGAGGAAGCGGGCAACGAGGGGCGTCCAACGGCCGTCCTCGCTGCGCAGCTCGTGCAACTTGGGCAACGCCGTGGCCCAGACCTCCTGTACGACGTCCTCGGGCTCGGTGCCGACCCCGCCCCCCTGCAGGCGGTATCGCGCCTGCGCGAGCAGCAACGGCGTGAAGCGCTCGACCAGACGTGCCGTAGCCGCTCGGTCACCGTCCACCGCGGCCTGGATCTGGCGCGAGGTGACGTCCAACCCGTCGGAGCCGAATTGCGCGGATGCCATGCAGCGTCGGATTCTAGCGGTTCGCCCTTGGTCCGAGTGGCCTACGCATGCGGTTCGACCGGTGGCGCCACCCCCGAACGGCGGCAGCGTTGACCACGACGGACCGGCGCGCCAACGTGTGCCACCCGATGGTCGCCACGCCCACCTCCCCGCAACGACCCGCTCGCCATGCATGGCGGCGGCATGGCATGACGATCGCCGCCATCCTGCTGGTCGGTGCGGCCCTGCGCCCATACTGGCACCTGAACTTCGTCACCGCCCGGCTGCTGCTCGCCGCCCCCACGGCCGGTAGTTCGGACCTCGTGCTCGAACAGTTCTACCCGGGCCTCCCTGGCGCCGCGCGACTGCTCGCCACCACCGAGGCGCGCATCTGGTCGCTGCCGCGCGAACAATCGCCGCTGCTGCAGCAGCGCCTCGTCGAGATGCTCTACCCGCGACCGCTGCGGCCGTACGACCTCGCGTCGCTGCGCGCCGGGGACCTGGTCGCCGTCGACACCGGGCGCGATCTGCCGGTGCCTGCAGAGGAAGTGTATGCCGCCGGACTGGTGCGCATCCTGCGAGTGCGGCCATGACCACGGCCGCGTGGCTCGCGATCGGCGGCTGGTTCGTCGTCACCGTGCTGCTCGGCGGCGGCGCCTTGCGCGCGCTGCGCCTGCCGCCCAACGACCTGCTGCGGGACTGGTCGACGCAGTTCGTCGCCGGCCAGTTGGTCTGGCTGCTGCTCACGCTGCTGACCGCGTTCACGCCACTGCCGTGGTCCGCGCTGCTGGCGATCGCGCTCGGCCTCGCCGGCCTCCAGGCGGTGGTGGCGGTGCGCCGCGTCGGGATCGCGCCGGCTGGTCGCGCCGTGCTGGTGGTGATCGGCTCGCTGCTGGTCATCGCCGCGCTGTTCCCGAACCTCGCCGCGCTGGTCCACTGCACGCCGGCGATCGAGACCGACGCCCGCTCGATCTGGCTGTTCCACGGCAAGGCGCTGTACTTCGACGGCGGCATCGACCCGCGCTTCTTCGCCGACCCACTGCTGTACTGGTCGAGCCCCGACTACCCGTTGCTGCTGCCGGCGCAGACCGCGTGGAGCTCGACGTTCGTCGGCCGCTGGGACGAGTTCGGCAGCCGCGCCTGCCTGTGGTTCCTGTTCGCTGCCTGGTGCCGGCTGCTGTTCGTGGTGCTGATACGCCGGGGGCTGCCCTGGTGGCTCGGTGTGGCGCTGGTGTTCGTGTTCGGCTGCTTCGGCATCAGCTTTCACACGGTGGGCTTCGCCTACGTCAGTGGCCAGGCCGACTACCATTGCAGCCTGCCGCTGCTGCTGGCGATGCTGGTGCTCGGCACGCCGCGAACGGCCGTGCCGGCCGACGCCGACGCCGGGCACGGGCCGTTCGTGGCGCTGATGCTGGCCAGCACGGCGGCGACCAAGAGCGAGGGCACGATCTACGCGCTGCTGTTCGCGGCCGCCCTGCTCGGCTGGCACGGGCTCGTCGCGCTGCGCCGCGGTGGCCTGCGCGGCCCGTTCGCCGCTGCCGTCAGCCAGCGCGGCACCTGGCTGGTCACTGCCGTGTTCGGGCTGCTGCCGTGGTTCCTGTGGGCCCGCTTCAAGGCGGCGCACGGCATGGGCAGCAACCTGCGACTGTTCGAGCGCGCAACGACGCCGGGGCTGCTGCAGGAGCTGCTGTCGACGCGCCTGCCGACGGTGCTGCAGACGCTGTGGAACGACCCCCAGTTGCAGCAGACGAAGTGGCTGCTCGGGGCCCTGGCGGTGCTGGCGGTGGTCAGCGTGTTGCTGCGCGTGCTCGGCAGGCGCGGCGCCGGCCTGCGCGCGTGCGAACCGGTGCAGGCGGCGGCGTGGCTCGCCGTGCTGGCGTTGATCGCGACCACCTACGTACTGACGCCGCACGACTACGTCTATCACATGACCACGTCGCTGACGCGGCTGCTGTTCCTGCCCACGCAGATGGTGTTCGTACTGGTGGTGTTCCGTCTCGACGCGCTGCGGCGCGCGTCGTTCGATCGCTAGCCGGCCGGCGGCCCACCTCGGCGGATCGCACCGGGTTCGAAGGCGCGCTGCAACGTGCCATCATGCTCGGTCCACCACTTCCCACGTTCGCTGCGTGGACATAGCCTTCGGTGTGTGGAGCACCTCACCCCCCATGTGCCTGCGTGGCGCCGCGCTTCCTGTCGGAAGCTCCTCGCTGCCCTCTGCGGGCTTCCCCTCATCGCGCAAACCCCTCAGGAGCGCGCGGTCCCGGTCACCGTCACCGTGGATGCCTGGACGCCGGCGATCTCGCTGGCCTGGCCATTCAACGTCAACGCGCAGGACTACACTGTCGCGCGGCGGGTGGAGGGAGCCACCGCCTTCGAGCCGACCATCATCGTCCCCGGCGGCGGCACCGCCACCGGTTGGACGGACACCGCGGTGACGGCAGGTCAACGGTACGAGTATCACGTCGTCCGGCGCCACCCGACCGACTTCTTCCTCCAGGGCTACACGCTCCTGAGCGCGGGCATCGAAGCGTCGCTCACCGATCAGCGCGGCAAGCTCGTGCTCCTCGTCGACCAGCGCATGGCGGCCCCTCTGGCCAAGCGCTTCGATCGCTTCATCTCGGACCTGCAAGGCGACGGCTGGAGCGTCATCCGCCACGACGTCGGCCCCTATGATCCGGTCACCTCGGTGAAGGCGCTGATCGTCGCCGCCTACCTGGCCGATCCCGCGAACGTCAAGGCGGTCGTCCTGCTCGGCCGCATCCCGGTCCCCTATTCCGGCAATCTCGCACCCGATGGCCACTCCGACCACATCGGCGCATGGCCCGCGGATGTCTACTACGGCGAGATGGACGGTGTCTGGACGGATTCCTCCGTCAACAACCCGAACGCGAGTCGTCCGCAGAACAGGAACATCCCTGGCGACGGCAAGTTCGATCAGTCGACCATTCCGGGCCAGGTGGAACTCATGGTGGGACGAATCGACTTCTCGCAGTTCACCGCGTTCGGGATGAGCGAGGAGCAACATCTCGTCCGTTACCTGGACAAGAACCACGATTGGCGTCACAAGCGCTTCACCGCTGCGCCGCGCGCGGTCATCGATGACAACTTCGGCTTCGTCAACGGCGAGGCATTTGCGGCGTCGGGCTGGCGCAACTTCGGGTCGCTCCTGGGGCCCTCGAACGTCACCGAAGCGGACTACTTCACCACGCTCAACACCACGTCGGGCAGTGGCTACCTCTGGTCCTATGGCTGTGGCGGTGGTTGGTACAGCGGGGCCACCGGGATCGGCACGACCCAGGACTTCGTCACCAGCACCAATCGCTCGGTGTTCACGGTCCTGTTCGGCAGCTACTTCGGTGATTGGGATTCCGAGGACAACTTCCTGCGCGCCCCGCTCGGCTCTGGTTGGACGCTGGCCAGCTTCTGGGCCGGCCGCCCGCATTGGGGCTTCTACCAGATGGGGATGGGTGCACCGATCGGCAGCGGAGCGCTCGCCACCCAGAACGAAGGCGTGAATGGTGGCTTGTTCGCTCGGCTGATCCACATCGCACTGATGGGCGACCCGACCCTGCGCATGCACATCGTCGAGCCCCCGTCGCAGGTCCAGGTCATCCCCACGCGCTCGGGCCACGAGGTGCACTGGGCCGCCCCGCGCGAGGCGGTCGACGGCTATCACGTCTACCGCGCTCAGTCCACGAATGGCCCCTGGACGCGCATCACCACCGTCCCGATCACCGGCACGCGGTTCATCCCGGCGCTCAGCCCTGGCGTCCTCCCGTTGTACATGGTGCGCTCGATCAAGCTGACCACGACACCGACCGGCAGCTACTGGAACTCGAGCCAGGGCATCCTCGCCAGCTCGCCGATCCGTCGCTGACCTGCAGCCGCCGCCGGCCCATCGGTCGGGCACGGCAGCGCGAACATGCCGTCGCGCCACGCCGCGAACCAGGCCTGCAGCGGCGCTCCAGCTGGCAGCGGTGCCAGCGCCGCCGGCAACGGCAGGCGCCGCTGCAGGCGGCGCAGCAGCGCGGCGGCGGCGGATGGCAGTTCCTGCCACACCACCTCGCCGCCGCGGCGGCGCACACACACTTCGGCGCGCCCCGTCCTCGGCCGCGGCAACGGTTGCCCGGTGCGCAACGCCTGCCAGCGATCGACGACCGTCGCCGGCACACGCAACAACCGGACGCTCGGGTGCCACGGTAGCCGCTGTCGCGACCAATCGACCGCCGCTGGCGCCACGGGGCGCGGCGTCGGCTCCAGCGCGTCGAACGCCTGCGTCCACGCGAGGTCGAGACGTGCGAGGCCCAGCAGCTCGGCGCGGCGACGGACTGGCTGCCGCGCGAGGAAGCGCACGAAGCGCACGCCGAACCGATTGAGGTTCGGGTGCCGGCTCGGACACGCGGCGAGGTAGGCGCGGCCGAGCCGCTCGAAGCGGTGCTCGCCCAGGGCCGCGCGCACGGCGGGGTAGTCCATGGCGAGGACCTCGAGCAGGCGGACCCGGTACGCCGTGCGATAGATGCGCATGCGAGCAGTCGGCAGCAGCGGGGACGGCTGCGGCCCACGACCGCGCATCACCGCGGCGAACTGGCGCTGCAGGGTGCGCAACGGCGACGCTTGCGCCGCCGTCACGATGCCACCCCGCGCCGGCGCCGCAGCGGCAGGCGCGCGCGTTCGAGTTCCGCCAGGCAGTCGGCGAGCGGCGGTATCGCGTCATCCCGCTCGAGCACGGTCGGCAGCCCACTGCTCAGCTGCTGCGCGTAGGCGTGCAGCTGCCAGACCTCCGCCGCGACGGGCTGGTCATGGGTGTCGAGCCGATGCGTCGGCAACACGGTGTGACCGGCGAGATGCAGCCACGCCACCGCGTGCCACGGGATCTTGCGCAGATACTGCCGCGGGTCGAAGCCGTGGTTGCAGGCGCTGACGAACACGTTGTTGACGTCGATCAGCAACCGGCAACCGGTGTGCGCGACCAGTTCGGCGAGGAACCCGGCTTCGTCGAGATCGGCACCGGCGAACTGCACGTAGGTGCTCGGGTTCTCGAGCACCAGCGGCTGCTCGAGCTGGTCCTGGATGCGGCGCACGCGCGCCGCGGTGTGCGCGAGCACGGCCTCGCTGTACGGGATCGGCAGCAGATCGTGCAGCTGCACACCGTCGACCGCGGTCCAGCACAGATGATCGCTGATGTGCAAGGCACCGCAGCGCCGTTGCAGTGCGAGCAGTTCGCGCAGGTAGGAGCGATCGATCGGATCGGTGCCGGCGACATTCATCGCCACACCGTGGAGCACCAGCGGGAAGCGCTCGGCGATGCGATCGAGCATGCGCAGCGGGCGGCCGCCGGTGTGCAGGTAGTTCTCCGACAGCACTTCGAGGAAGTCGACGACCGGCGCCGCCGGCGACGTCGCCAACAGGTCCTGGTAGTGCACCGGCCGGAGGCCGAGGCCGAGGCCGTGCGGGGCGATTGGATCGATCATGGCTGGCTCCGAACGGCGCCGCGGCGCGGCGCCGGTGTTCTCCGTCGCTTCACTTCGCGGTGCGGCAGCCACCCTGGCCCTTGCAGGCGTTCTTGCCGGCGCACGAGTTGGCCGCGGTCTTGCAGCCGCCTTGCCCCTTGCACGCATTCATGCCCTTGCAGGCGTGCTTCTGCGCGCAGGAGCTGGCGGTCTTGCAGCCACCCTGCCCCTTGCAGGCGTTCTTGCCGGCGCAGGCATTGGCTTCGGTCTTGCAGCCGCCCTGGCCCTTGCAGGCGTTCATGCCCTTGCAGGCATGCCGTTCCATCGCCGGCTGGTCGACGGTCGAGCAGGAGGTCAGGGTCGACGCGCTGCCGAACAGGAGCCCGGCGACCGCGGCGGAGAGGAGCTTCGACTTGGAGTTCTTCATGGTCATTGCTTGGTCCGCATCGAAGGTGCAGACGCGCCGGACCATGTCGCGCGAGTCCGGTGATTGACGTGGATGGAACCTGGTCGCGGCGAGCTCCGTCGAACCGCCATGAGAAGGATGCCCTGCTATGGCCTGACCGGATTCCTGTCGGCTGCACTGATGGCTCAGCCACCACAGCCCCCGCTGTTCGTGACCATGACCGCCAACCAGCCGCTGGTCGCGGCGTGGCTCTCGGCACCACCGGGAACCAGTACGGCGATCGCGACGCAACCGGCCGGGGCGTTGCCGGCGACGTCCTATCTGCTCGAAGGAGGAGATGGCACGAACGCGCGCATCCGCATGCTCTGCGAACGCCAGGTCCTGGGGACTTCCTATCTGCAGCTGCGCTTCCAGGTTCACGCGCTGCAACCAGTCAATGAACTGCTGGTGACCACGGCCGATGTGACGTATCGGATCGCCGCACCGGTTGGCACCGTGCTGAACATCCGGGCCATGGGCGGGTCTCTGCTGGGGTGCAGCGACGGCAACGCGATCTGGGTCGATCTCGACGACGACGGCACCATCGACTTCGACAGCGGCGCGGACCATCACCGGATCGTGACCCGGACGGCGGGCGTCGTCCCGATGGCGATCCGAGTTCGCAGCAATTGGATCGCGCCGCAGGTCCTGTGCTCGTTCGGCTGCTTGATCCTCGTCGAGACATGGCACCCCGCCGCGCAACCGGCCGGCCCCGGCTGCGACAATCTCGCGGCTCCGAATCCACCGCCGTACAGCTGGCCCCCCATCATCACGACGAACTACCAGATGGCCGCGGCACCCAGCGACCATCCGAACTTCTGGCTCGACCTGCGGGCCTACGGCTACGGCAATGCGGGGTGGTTCCTGTTCGACACACAGCCGGCCACGACCGCGGTGACGCTGCCCTCACCCTGGGGGATCACCTGCCCCGTGTTGTCGAATCCGTTCGCGGCGATCCCCGCCGGCATCTCGGCGGACTCGCCGTACTGGGCCCGCATGCTGCTCCCGTTCTTGCCCCCGGGCAATGTGGTCTACGTCCAACACGCTGCCTTCAACCTGCAGAATCCGTTTCGCTTCGGCACCTCGAATCGGATCCGGCTCCAGTCGTAGGCGCAGGCAACCGCAACGAGCGGCTCCGATCAGCGCGCGGCGGCGAACAGCTCGACCGCGGGGACCCGCTCGGCCAGCGGCAACGCCGCCGACACCGCATCGAGCTCCGGCGCCGACAGCGGCGTACGCTCGCGCCGCAGCGCTGCCCTGAGCAACTCCCGATCGCCGAGCGCCCGCGCCGCCACCGCGAGCAGGTAGCGACTGCGCAGGTCGTCGGGATGCGCGGCCAGCGTGCCGGCCAGATAGGCCGCCGACTCCGCGGAACGTCGCGTGTGCTGCCAGACCAACGCCCGCAGCAACCGGGCCTCGCCGTGCTCGGGCTCGGCATCGAGCAACCGGCCCGCGACCCGATCGAGCGCCTCCGCCCCTCCCTCGCGCGCCAGCAGCGCCGGCAGGTTGGCGAACACCGCCTGCAGCGGCGCCGACTCGAGGTCGGCAGGCACCAACGCGCCGCGCAGCTGCAGCACCGGCTGCAGCATCGGCTCCACCGCGAACGCGCCGGCCAGCGCGCTCGCCGGCAACCAGCCGCGCAACAACGCCGAACGCGCATCGGCATCGACCGTCGTCGGCGGCGCGGCGGCGCTGGCGAGCCAGCGCAGCGGCGAATCGGCGGCGAGGGCCACCGGCGCCGCCAGCTCGGTGGACGCTTCGACGGCCTGCAGCGCCCAGCGCCGCTGCTGCCGCACGCGCGGACTGTCGGCACCGGCGAGTGCACCACCGAAGTCACCGTGGCGCAGCAGTTCGATCGCCTCGCGGTCGCGGCCGACGCTGCGCAGTGCCGCGGCGCGTTCGAGCTGCAGCTCCGGCCACCACGCCGCGGCATCGGGCAGCACCGACGGATCGCGGCCGACCGCGGCGATCGTGGCGAGCGCTTGTTCGAGCGCCTGCAGCTGCACCGACCGCTCGCCGAGATGCGCCGCCACCAACGCTTCGAACCGCCACGCCGCGACATAGCGCGGCTGCAGCGACCGGGCCCGCTGCACGGACGTCAGCGCACGTTGCGGCAGACCACTCGCCAGCTGTACGCGCGCGCGCTGCAGTTCGAGCGCCGGCAGCTGCGCCGCGGACGCCTTCGCCTGCAGCTGCTGCAAGCCGGACAAGGCCTCGCCGTGGCGATCGAGCAGCGCCAGCGCGGCCGCCCGATGGAAGCCGGCCGCGAACGAATCCGGCTCCGCCCGCAACAAGCCGTCGAGCAGGCCCAGCGCCACGCCCGCGAACGCCGGCGCGAACTCGGCGCGCACCGGCAACACGCCGATCGGCGAGAACTCCGCGCCGAACGCGACCGGACCGTGCTGCAGCGCCCCACCCTCGGCCAACGCCAACAGCACGCGCGCGGTCAGCACGTGCACCCACGGCGCCGCCCCGGCGAGCACTTCCTGCACCGCGGCGACCGGTTCGCCGAGGTCCGCTGCGGTGCGCGCCTCGAGGCAGCGCAACGCCGCCCACAGCAGCCGTGCGGTGCCGTAGCGCGGTCGCAGCGCCGCCGCCTGCAGCAGATCGTCCTGCGCCGCCCGCAGCTGCGCGATGTCGGGGCACGACCGACACCAGCCGCGGTGCAGCAGCGCGAAGTAGCGCCGCTCGGCATCGAGCGCGCCGGCTTGGCTGCCAACGCCAGCGAGTGCCCGCGTGAACGCCGCGATCGCGGCCTCGTGATCCTGTTCGTCCTGGTGCCAGAAGCCGCGCCAGAACGCGACGTCGGGCGCCGCAGCGTCGCCGACCTCGGCCGCGAGCCGGCGCGCTTCGTCGGCGCGGCCCTGCCGCCGCGCCCACACCGCCGCCATCATGCGGTCGCCGGCGGTCGCGTCGGGCAGGGCCAGCAGCGCCGCGATCGCCGCATCGGCCGCCGCGAGGTCGTCCCCGACGTCGAGCCGAGCCCGCGCCTGCGCCCGCCGCACTTCGACATCGTCGGGGAACGCGTCGACGAGCGCGGCCGCGAGCCGCAGCGCCTCGGCGGCGCCGGGCGAACGTTCGAGATCGGAGCCGAGCGCTTCGCCGAGGCCGAGCCGCACGTAGAAGCGCTGCGACGCGCCGCCGAACACGGTCAGGCGCTCCGGCGACGACGCCAGCAGTTCGTCGATGCGCTGCAGATCGAGGCGGCCCTGCAGCGTGACGACCTGCGCGCCGCGCCGCGCGGCCAGGCCCCAGACCAACAGCGCCGACAGCAGCGACAGCCCGACCACCAGCGGCCACACCGCCCGCGCCGGCCGCCGCCGCACCGCGCGCGCCGAACGCTGCAGCCAGCCGCTGCCGCGTGCGTGCACCGCCTCGCCGGCCGCGAACCGGCGCAGGTCGGCGGCCAGCGCCGCGGCCGACGCGTAGCGATCGCGCGGGTCCTTCTCGAGGCACTGCAGCGCGATGCGCGCCAGCTCGGCCGGCACCCCCGGCCGCCGGCGCCGCGGGTCGACGGCCGGACGGTTGAGGATCGCATCGAGCACCGCGGCGAGTGGTCCGGGCGCCACCGGCGGCACTCCGCACAGACACTCGTAGAGCACCGCGCCGAGCGCGTAGACATCGCTGCGGGGGGTGCCGTTCTCGGCACCGTGCGCCTGTTCCGGCGCCATGTACAGCGGTGTGCCCAGCAGGTCGCCGGTGCGGGTCAGCGACGGTGCATCGGCCTCGCGCGCGGTGGCGAGCCCGAAGTCGAGCACCACCATGCTGCCGTCATCGCCGCGCATCAGGTTGGCGGGCTTGATGTCGCGGTGCACGACCCCGTGCTCGTGCGCGAACGCGAGGGCGTCGGCGATTTCGGCCAGGGCACCCGCGAGCTGCACCGGCTCGGCGAGCAGCGCCTTGGCGCGTGCGTGATCGACGTCGCGCGGGTCCTCGGCCGCGGCCAGCAGCCGCTGCAACGAACGGCCCTCGATGCGCGCCATCGCCAGCCACGCGGTGCCGTCGGTCTCGCCGCAGTCGAGCACCGGCACGATGCCCGGATGCACCAGCGCCGAGGCGGTGCGGGCCTCGCGGCGGAACCGCTGGGCCGCCGCCGGTTCGCCGGCGATGTGTGGATGCAGCACCTTCAGCGCGACGCGGCGCCCGGTCGACACCTGCTCGGCGTCGTAGACCGCCCCCATCGCACCGCGGCCCAGTTCGCCGAGCACACGGAAGTCGCCGTAGCGCCGCGGCAGATCGCGCGACGGCGCCATCGTGGTCAGTCCGTCGATCTCGGCCAGCAGTTCGAGTTCGCGCAGGAACACCGCACGCAGGTCCGCCGGCAGCGTGCGCGCGAACTCACCGGGCAACAGCGCCGGCTCGTTCTCCTTCTGCACCAGCCAGTCGCCGATCGCCTGTTCGAGCCGTTCGTCGGGCGTCACGCATCCCCCTGGTCGCCGCCGTCCATCGCCGCCTTCAGCTTGCGCAGCGCCCGGCTCAGCAGCAGCGCCACCGCGTTGCGGGTGCGGCCGATGCGGTCGGCGATCTCCTGCAGCGGCAGGCCCTGCACGCGCGCCAGCGTGATCACCTCGCGGTCGTCGGCCGACAGCGTCGCCAGCGCCTGGTCGAGTCGCTGCTGCGCCTCGGCACCGACCATCACCGTGCGCGGTCCGGGCCCCACTTCCGCCGGCTGCACCGCTCCCGGCACCATCGAGCTGCCGTCGGCCTGCAGCGGCCGTTCGCGGCGGCGATCGCGCTTGTGCGCCGACGCCATGCGCTGCAGGTTGGCGAGCCGGTGCAGTGCGACCGTCGCGAGCCAACGGAAGAACGAGTCCGGACCCTGGTAGGTGTAGTCCGGGAACTGACGCACCGCCTCGAGGTAGGCCTCCTGCACCAGGTCGTCGAGATCGGCGTGGCGCAGCGCGGCGCCGCCCTTCAGCGACAGCAATCGGCGCAAGCGCGGCTGGCAGCGCGCGAACAGCTGGTCGAGCGCCATTGGATCGCCGGCGGCGGCGTGGTCGACGAGTCGTTTGCTGGGCGGGGAGTCCATGGCGGTGCAGGGCAGCGCTGCGGGATACGAGAGGTAACCGGCGGCGATACCGTGTCAGGCGCCGATCCGGATTTTCGGGTCTGCCCCGCGGCGCCCCGCTTCGGCTACCATGGGGCTCTGGAGAGCGCTGCCCGGCCCCCCGGCATGCCGCATCCGTCCATTCGAGGAAGCAAAGTCATGCTGCATGCGATTGCCGCCGTCTTCACCGTCACCGTCACTGCCGTGGCCCAGGTGCAGTGGGTGCAGATCCCGACCCCGGCCTCGCCGGGGCCCCGCTACGAACACGCGATGGCCTACGACGCCGCGCGGGGTGTCTGCGTGCTGTTCGGTGGCGTGCAGGGCGCGACCAGATACGGGGACACCTGGACCTACGATGGCATCAACTGGACCCAACAACTGGTCAGCGGGCCATCGCCGCGCGCCCGGCACACGCTGGCCTACGACGCGCAGCGCCAGGTGGTCGTGCTGTTCGGCGGCCTGACCGCCGCCGGAGCGAGCAACGAAACGTGGGAATGGAACGGCGTGGCATGGACGCAACGCACGCCAACCGCGTCACCGCCGGCGCTCTCGGGCCACGCCTCGGCCCCGTTCCCGCCGCTCGGTGGCATCGTCGTTCTCGGCAGTGACACCGGCGGGGCGACGCGTTTCTGGAGCTGGAACGGCATCAGCTGGCAGGATCTCACCGACGCCAGCACCCCGACCACCCCGAGCCTGTGGCAGCACGGGCTCGCCTACCACGCGGGACGGCAGCAATTGTTGCTGCACGGCCCCACCACCATCGCCAGTTGGGACGGCACCAACTGGTTGCCCGCCGACCGATCGGCCGGCGGTCGCAACGGCGGCGGGCTGGTCTACGACAGCACGCGGAACCGCCTCGTGGCGCACGGCGGCCATTACCAGACGGGCTACCAGAACCCGCTCCGGGAGACCTGGGCGTGGGACGGGATCTGGGCCGACCTGCAGACGCCGCCGAACATCGGCGGGCGGGCCTTGTTCGCGATGGCGTTCGATGCCGCTCGCGGCCGCGTGGTGGCGCACGGCGGCATCGACTACTCGATCGCCTCGTTTGGTGACACGCTCGAGTTGGTGCCGGTGACGTTGCCGGCGCCGTACGTCGAACCTGCAGTCAGCGGGTTTGCGTTCACCAACGAATGCCAGCACATCGGCGGCCCGTTCTTGACTGTTACCAGCAAACCGGTCCTGCACACGGCCGGGCAGTTCGCGTGGATCGGGGAGACTCTCAGCCTCGGTTGCGCGGACATCGGTGGGCCATTCACGCCGGTGCCGGTGGCGCTGGTCTATGGCACCTCCAACCAGAGCTGGGGCGGCGTGCCGTTGCCGTGGCCGCTCGCGGTGCTCGGGCGACCTGACTGCCTGCTGGCGGTCGAACCCCAGCTCACGTTCGTCAGCACGGTTGCCACGCAGTTCTCCCGCGCCATCCCGATTCCGAACGCCCCGGCGCTGGTCGGCACCCAGCACTTCTTCCAGCTGATCGGCAACTCGGCCGCGGGGCCGTGGTTCACCAGCAACGGGGTCGGCATCCGGATCGGCAGTCGCTGAGCCCTGGCGCCGGCGCGCAGCGACGCCAGCAGGTCGCCCACCGCTCGGCTGACATCGACCGCGCGGCGCCTACCTGAAGCAGGGGTGAACCCCGTCGCCCCCGCTCGTCCTCGCCGCGCCCTGACTCCGGCGCTCCTCGCCATCGGCTGCTGGCTCGGTGCCTGCAGCGACGCGGCGCCTGCCACGCCACGACCGACCGCCGTCCCGACCGAACTGCGCATCGCGCTGGCCGCGGTGCCCGGCGACAGCGAACTCGACCGACAGCTGCGCAGCGCCCAGGACGCCGTGCGCGAACAGCTCGACGTGCCGCGGCTCGAACGGCTGGCGACGCTGTTCCTCGGCAAGGCGCGCAGCGGCGGCGATCCCGGCTTCTACACCACCGCCGAGGCCTGCGCCGCGGTGATGGCCGGGCTGCCGCACGGCGAACATCCTGCCCTGCTGCTGCGCGGTCACGTGCGCCATGCGCTGCACGACTTCGCCACCGCCGAGACCATCGCGCGGCGGCTGGTCGGCGAACGCGGCATGTTCCTCGATCTCGGCCTGCTCGGCGACGTGCTGCTCGACCGCGGCCAGCTCGAGGCGGCCCGCGACGCGTACCAGCGCATGCTCGAGCTGAAGCCGTGCCTGCAGAGCTATGCGCGCGCGGCGCACCTGCGTTGGTTGATCGGCGATCTGCCCGGCAGCCGCGAACTGCTCGGCCTCGCCGCCAACGCCGGCAGTCGCCGCGATCCCGAATCGCTGGCCTGGGTGCTGACGCGGCGCGCGTTCCTCGAGCTGCAGGCCGGTGACCTGCCCGCAGCCGCGCGCGATGCCGACGCGGCGCTGTTGCAGGTCGCCGACCACCCGCAGGCGAGGGCGATGCGCGGCCGCATCGCGCTGGCGGCCGGCGATGCGCCGACCGCGATCGAGCACCTGCGCCGGGCCGTGGCCGGCCAACCGCTGCCCGAGTACCAGTGGGCCCTGGTGGATGCGCTGCGCGCCACCGGCGCCGGCGCGGAAGTGGCGGCGCTCGAGGCCGAGCTGCTGCGCACCGGCGAACGCGAGGATCCGCGCACGTTCGCGGCCTGGCTGGCGACCACCGATCGGGAGCCCCGGCTGGCGCTGCGCCTCGCCGTCGCCGAGTTCGCGCAGCGCCAGGATGCGCACACGCTGGCGGTGCTGGCGATCGCGCGCCTGCGCAACGGCGACCTCGTCGGCGCCGACGAGGTGATGCAGCGCGCCCTCGCCATCGGCGTCGTCGATGCCCGCCTGCGGCTGCAGGCCGCGCTGGTGGCGAGCCGCACCGGCACGCGCCAGCGCGTGCTCGAACACCTCGATGCCGCCGAGCGCGGCCGCACCGCGCTGCTGCCGAGCGAACAGGCACTGCTCGACGCGCTGCGCCGCGCCGCCTGACCACCGTCGGGGCGCTCGCCCGTGGCGCGCGCCCCTTCCCGTCCGTCCCCGACGGACCCTCCGTTCGTGAACCCTGTCCGAAGCACTCCGATGAAGAACACTCTGCTGTCGCTCGCCGCCGTCCTGGCGAGCAACGTGTCCCTGCTGGCGTCGAGCCACATGGATGCGCCGCTGATCACGCTCGACGACGCCGCCAATCTGACCGACGTGTACGCGTTCGTCGGGGCGGCGCCGAACAACGGCAAGTACCTCAACCTCGCCATGTCCGTGTATCCGTTCGAGGACCCCGGCATCGGCCCGAACAAGTTCAACTTCGACGATCGCGTCGCCTACGCGCTGCACCTGTCGATGGGTGCCGACCTGGCCGCCGGGCGCAAGACGCTCAGCTACGTGTTCTTCTTCCGCACCACGTACCGCACCCAGGCCTCGATCCTGCAGTCGTACGTCGGTGTGGTGCAGAACGCCGGCGACAGCGCGCAGAACTTGCTGCAGACCTATGACGTCATCGAACTCGACTGGCGTCCAGGTGGCCCCGGCGCCACCTACCTCGGCACCGGCAGCTGCCCGCCCAACAACCAAGGGCGCGCGACGCCGTTCTACAACAACCTGGCCGGCGACGGTCCGGCCCTCGACGGCGTCGGCGCCTCTGCCCAGCTCGACCGCTACACAGCGCAGACGATCAACACCACGCCGAGTGGCGTCGTGACCTGGGCCGGCCAGCGCGACGACGGCTTCTATGCCGATGTCGGTGCGACCTTCGACCTGCTGTCGCTGCGCAGCCCGGGCAAGGACAGCCAGAAGGGCTTCAACGTGCACACGATCGCGGTGCAGGTGCCGGTCGCGCGCCTCGGCGGCGACATGCAGGTGGTCGGTGTGCACGCGAGCACCTACCGCCAGGCGATCGAGCTGCGCACCGACGTGATGGACCCGATCCAGTACGGCCCGTACGTGCAGGTCGGTCGCCAGGGCAATCCGCTGTTCTGCGAGGCGTTCGTCGCCATCCAGGACAAGGACGCCTACAACCGGCTGACCCCCGAGACCGACGCCGCGCGGTTCACGCAGTACGCGCAGACGCCCGAACTCGCCGCGCTGCTGAACGCGCTGGTGTTCGCGCCGAACCCGATCCCGGGAATCACCACCAACCGCAGCGACCTGGTCGGCATCTTCGTGCCGGACCTCATCAAGTGCGATCTGTCGACGCCGCCGGTGCGACTGGCCGGCGGTGGGCCCAACCACCCGACCAACCCCGACGACCAGGGCTTCTCGCGCCTGTCGATCTTCGGTGGCGACACGGTGACGAGCGCGCTGCAGAACGCGCAGGTGCCCGGCGGCTGGCCGAACGGGCGCCGCTTCGGCGACGACGTCTACGACATCGGCGTCAGCGCCGTGATCAGCGACCTGCGCGTCTCGCCGCCGGTGATCCGGCAGGCCGGGGACAACGTCGACGCCAACGACATCGCCTACAACAAGGTGATGCCGTATGCGGCGACGCCGCTCAACGGCCGCAACCACACCCACGACTGATGCACCTGCCGCCCACCCTCGCGGTGGGCGGCCTGCTCCGAGGTCCGGCCATGTCGATGCTCGCCTGGTTGTTGGGATCGCTGCTGGCAGCGCCGCACGATCCCGGTCTCAGTTCGCTGCGCGTGCAGCCGGCGGCCGGCGGGCTGCAGGTGCACGTCGCGTTAGCCAACGCCGACTTCCGCACCGCGGCGCCCGCCGTCGATCGCGACGGCGACGGAGCGATCGACGCCGTCGAACTCGCGGCCGCCCGCGACTCGATCGCGGCGCTGGTTCGCACCGGGTTCGTGCTGCAGGACGGCGAACAGCCTCGCACCGGCGAACTGGTGACCTGCGCGCTGGCCGAGAACCACGACGTCGAACTCGTGCTGCAGCTGCCGGCGACCATCGGCGCTACCGCGGCAATGCACGTCGAGCTGCTGGCCGGCATGGCCCGTGGTCATCGCTGCTATGCCGCGGTGTTCGGCGCCGACGGTAGACTTCGCACCGACGCGCTGCTCGAACCACGACAGCGCACGCTGACCCTGCCGCCCGCCGATGCCGAGGCCAGCGGCTTCGCGCAATCGGGCACGTTCTTCGTGCTCGGTGTCGAACACATCCTGATCGGCTTCGACCATCTGGCGTTCCTGCTGGCGCTGCTGATCGCCGGCACCGGCTGGCGGCGCGTCGTCGCCACCATCACCGCGTTCACGGTCGCCCACTCGATCACGCTGCTCGCCGCGGCCCTCGGCCTGGTCACGCTGCCCGGCCTGCTGGTCGAGGCGAGCATCGCCGGTTCGATCGTCGTCGTCGCGATCGCCAATCTCTGGCAGCGCGGCCGTGCGGCCCATCGCTGGCCGCTGGCGTTCGGCTTCGGCCTCGTGCACGGCTTCGGCTTCGCCGGCGTGCTCGCGGAACTCGAGATCGGCGGCCCTGACATGTTGCTGCCGCTGCTGACCTTCAACCTCGGTGTCGAGACAGGCCAGCTCGCCTTCGCCGCGGTCGTCGTGCCGCTGCTGGCGGTGGCCACCCGCCATCGCTCGGGCCGCACGATATCGACCGTGCTGTCGGTGCTGACCGGATTGGCCGGGCTCGGCTGGCTGCTGCAACGCCTCACCACCTGAACCATGTCACTGCTGCTGTTGACCGCTGCCCTCGGCCTGCCCCAGGATCCCCCGCGCCTGCCGACGATCGTCGTCGAAGGCCGCGCCTTCGATCTGGTCGGTACCGCCGATGCCGCCAGCGAAGGCGCCGCCGGCCGCGAAGAACTGCGCCGCCGCCCGCTGCTGCGCGCCGCTGAGGTCATCGAGACCGTGCCCGGCGTCGTCGTCACGCAGCACAGCGGCAGCGGCAAGGGCAACCAGCTGTTCGCGCGCGGCTTCAACCTCGACCACGGCACCGACCTCGCGATCAGCCTGTTCGGCGTGCCGATGAACCTGCCGAGCCACGGCCACGGCCAGGGCTACACCGACCTGAATCCGTTGATCCCCGAACTGGTCGACACGGTGCGCTGGCGGCTCGGGCCGTACGACGTGCGCGACGGCGACTTCGGTTCGGCCGGCGCCGTCGACATCGACTACGTGCGCAGGCTCGACCGTGGCTTCGTCAGGATCGAGGGCGGTAGCTACGACCATGTGCGTTCGGTCTACGCCGACTCGCACCAGGTCGGCGGCGGCACGCTGCTGACCGCGCTCGAACTGCAGCAGACCGACGGCCGCTTCACCGTCGACCAGGACTACCAGAAACAGAACGGCATCCTGTCGTGGTCGACCGACACGCTGCGGCTGCTCGGCTTCGCGCATCGGGCGAACTGGACCTCGACCGACCAGATCCCGCTGCGCGCGGTGCGCAGTGGCCAACTGGGTCGTTTCGACTCGCTCGACCCGACCAGCGGCGGCACCACCGAGTGGACCGGGGCCACTGCCGAGTGGACGCCGGCGGTCACCGACGGCAAGGCCCGACTGCTCGGCTACGGTTTCCACTACGCGCTCGACCTGTGGTCCAACTTCACCTACGCGCTCGACAACCCGATCGGCGGCGATCAGTTCGAACAGCGCGACGGCCGCTCGACGTTCGGCCTGGAAGGATCGCGCAGCTGGCAGTTGGCGACCGGCGGCATGCCGACCGAGTTCACGCTCGGGGCCGAACTGCGCAGCGATCGCATCCACAACGGCCTGCACGGCGCGCAGGCGCGACAGCGTCGCTCGACGGTGCGCAGCGACGCGATCGACCAGCGCAGCCTCGCCGCCTACGGGGAACTGCGGCTCGAACCGACCGAGTGGCTGCGCGGTCAGGTCGGTCTGCGCGGTGACCAGTACTGGTTCGACGTCGACAGCGACAACGACGCCAACTCGGGCACCGCCGAGGACGGCATCCTCAGCACCAAGGCCGGGCTGGCAGTCGGCCCATGGCAATCGACCGAGCTGTATCTGAACTACGGCACCGGCTTCCACAGCAACGATGCGCGCGGCGTGCTGCTGCGCGACGATCCGGCGACGCCGGTGCCCGACGACGGCCAGGCGGTCGATGCGCTGGTGCGGAGCCGCGGCGCCGAGATCGGCGTGCGCACGACGCTGCTGCCCGGGCTGCAGTCGACGCTGTCGCTGTGGACGCTCGAGCTCGACAGCGAGCTGGTGTTCGTCGGCGACGCCGGCACCACCGAACCCAACCGCGGCTCGCGGCGGCACGGCATCGAGTTCGCCAACCACTGGCGGCCGCTGCCGTGGTTGGTGTTCGACGCCGATGTGACGACCGCCACCGCCCGCTTCCGCGGCGACGATCCCGCCGGCAACTACATCCCCGGCACGGTGCCGCTGACCGTGGTCGGCGGTGCCGGCATCGACTGGAGTGACTCGTTCTCGACCGGGCTGCGGCTGCGCCACCTCGGCAACCGGCCCTTGATCGAGGACGGCTCGGTGCGGTCGTCGTCGACGACGCTGGTCAACGCACGCGCGACGCTGCGCCTCGATGCACAGCGGGAGTTCGCGCTCGACGTGCTGAACCTGTTCGATCGCGAGGACAGCGACATCGAGTACTTCTACGGCTCGCAGCTGCCGGGCGAAGCGACGCCGGTCGACGACGTGCACTTCCATCCGCTCGAGCCGTTCACGATCCGGCTGTCGTTCACGGCGCGCTTCTGAGGCAATCATGGCGCTCGCTCGCACCACGTTGCTCTGGTCGTTGCTCGCCCACGGCGGGATGGTCGCTTGGCTGTGCTGGCTCGGTCAAGGCACGTTCTCGCGGCCGCAGCTGGTGCCGCCGCTGGTGCAGATGGAGTGGCGGCAGAGCGTGTCGGTGACGGCGATGGTGGCGCCGGCGGAGCCGGCGGTAGTCATCGAACCGGTCCTCGCCGAACCGGTGACCGCTGCGGAAGTCGTCGACGACGCGCTGCCGAGCGACGCCAACCCGACCGAACCGACCGCGGCCGACTTCACCCCGGCCGAACGCTGCGCATGCCCTTCGTTCGCCGAACTGCGTCGCTCGCTGCGCCGCACCGAGGCGCCGATCCCGGAGCCGATCTCGGTCACGCCACCGGCTCCCGCAGCCGCCGAACCGCTGGCCCGGGTGCTGGTGCCGATCGCCGGCACCACCATCGCGCCGCGCTATCCGGCCTCGGCGCGGCGGCGCGACCAGGAGGGAACGGTGCTGCTCGCCGTCACCGTCGCTGCCGACGGCAGCGTCCGCGACGCGCTGGTCGTACGCAGCTCCGGGCACATGGTGCTCGACGAGGAAGCCGTGCGCACGGTGCGGCTGTGGCGCTTCGCCGGGGGCCCGGGAGTCTGCGAGCAGGCGATCGAGTTCCGGCTGCGTGCTGCGGCCGGTGCGTGAGCGCGGCTGTCGCGACCGCAGCGAATGGCTACTATCCCGGCATGCGCCCCGCCTGCCTGCTGTTCGTGCTGACGATGCGTTCGCTGCTGGCCCAGGACACAGCCACGATCGGCACCTTCGTCGACCTCGAAGGACGCCCGGTCGCCAACGCCACGGTGACGTTCGCGACGTCCCCGCCGGACCGGTTCGATCTGCTGGAACCACCGCATGTCGTCGAGACCAAGACCGACGCCAGCGGTCGGTTCCGCATCCAGCTGCGAACAGGCGCGTCGCACTCCGCGTGGGCCATCGGCCCCGCGGGGGAGAACGGCCGGTGGCGCAGCGCGGCGCTCGACGGTGTCGTCCCGGGCAGCATCGTTGCGCTGCAGGCGAAAGAACTGAGCGCGACGCGGGCCGCGCGGATCGAAGGGCTGGCCCAGCTCGGCGACGGCCCGTTCACGGCGGTGGTCCGCGCGCCCGCGATGCATGCGCCGAACCACGAGCTGCCGGTGGCGAGCGACGGCTCACTGTCGCTGCCCGAACTGCCCGCCGGTGCACCCAGCATCCGCCTGCTCGGGCCCGACGGTCGTCTGGCCGTCGGCCATCTCGCGTTCGCCAGCGATGGCACCGCCACGATCTCGCCCGTGCGGCAACAACTGGTCGAAGTCGTCGACGAACACGGCAAGCCCGTGGCCGGTGCGCGGGTCGGCGCACTCACCTGGCAATGGCTGGGCGGCGGCCCGCTGCAGTTCGCCACCCGGAACTGGCACGGCCTCGTCGAGGGGCCACCGACCGACAGCGAAGGCCGTTCTCGACTGCCGTGGGGCCCATTCCCGCCCGCGGTGGTCGCGTGGTCCGGCGGCAAGCATGCGCGGATCGCGCGAGCCGGCTCGCAACCGATCGTCGACGGTGCGCTCGTCGACGGCACCGACGAGGGCGGGGCTGTCGACCGACCGGTGCGCCTGGTGTTGCGCGACGGTCCGGCCCTGCGCGGTGTGTTGCGCCGCGGCCAGCAGCCGCTGGCAGGCAACGGGGTGGTGGCCAAGGTCACCGTCCAGTGCGAGACGAACGGCGGCGCCTCTCGGCGAGTGACCTGGTTCTCGCACGTCGAGCGCAGCGCGGCCGCCGCCGACGGCACCTTCGAGTTCGCCGCGTTGCCGCGGCCGATCGGCGTGGTCCAGCTGCTCGTCGCCACCGGCGACGACGTGCCGACCCTCGTGCTGGCCCGCGGTGAGGTGCCAGCGACCCCGCTCGTGGTCGACCTCGACGCTTGGCCGCTGGTGACGCTGCAACTGCGCACCGACTCCGCCGTGCCGCCGAGTGCGGTTCGCTTCCTGCTGTGGCCCGGCGATCCGGAACTCGAGCATGTCGATCCGATCGTGCTGGTCGGCGACCGCAGCGGCAGCGCGCGCGCCCGCCTCGAGCCGGGCCGGTGGTTCCTGGTCTGCACCGACGGCGACGGCATCGCCACCGAACTGGTCACGGTGCGCGGCCGCGACCCGATCCTGCTGCAACCGAAGCTCGCGCCCCTGGCGCGCATGCGAGGCCGCATCGTCGACACCGAGGGACGTCCGGTCGGCGGCGCGAAGTTCCTCAGCTGGGGCTGGTCGTCGATGGACCCAGAGCTGCGTACGGAACGAGACAAGCTCTGCCACGCGCACTTCGGGGTCATCAACGACGGTCTGATCCCGATGGCGACCAGCGGTGCAGACGGCCGCTTCGAGGTGCGGCTGATGGATCTGCCGAGCTGCAAGGCTGCCGGCCGGGTCAGCGGCACCGGCGGCACCGCCGAGGTCGACTACCGCCCCGGCGAGGACCTCGAGATCCGGCTCCGGCAGAACTGACTGCGAAGCTGTCGACTGGCGCCACAGCGCGGCCCATCGGGGGATGGCTCGGCGGCGCGAACCCCGAAATCCACGCCGATCCGAAGCCACGACCGGCGCGCCGTCCGGATGACATCGGACCCGGATACTCCCATGGCCCGATCCAACACCGCATCCCCCGCCCCCGTGACGAACCTCCGCGAGACCCTGTTCGGTGACGTGCCGCTGGCCCGATGGTGCGCGGGGCACGCCGGCGAACCCTGGTCCACCTTCACCACCGCAGCCGCCTGCATCGACCGCGGGGATCAAGCGGGAGCCGCGCGCGCCTTGCAGAAGGTCCTGGCGCAGGAAGGGCTGGAGTCGCGTCACCACTTGCAGGCGTGGACGGTGCTGCGCGAGCTCGGCAACGCACCGAGTGCCGCCGAGGCCAAGCACGTGTATGGCGTCGTCGTCGACGTGCCCGTGGAGACCGGCGTCGACTCGGTCGCGGCCTACGAGGACGGCACGGCCCGCTACCTGAACTACAGCGGTGCCGCGATCGTGTGGGAGGCGCCGGACGACCGCCTCGCCAGAGTGGTGCGCGAAGTGCTGGCCACGGGCCAGAAGATCGCCACCGTGATCGGGCCGTGGGAGGGCGCGCGGCCGGAACTGCCGGCTGGCCAGACCCGCCTCAGCATGCTGACGCCGAGCGGCATCCACTTCGGCCAGGCGCCGTTCGAGACGCTGTGGCGGGAGCCGATGGCGCGCCCGCTCATCGAAGCCGCCACGCGCCTGATGCAGGCGCTGATCGGTCTCGATCCCAAGGCTCGGGGCTGAGCCATCAGCCCAGCCGCAGCACCTCACCATCGCGACCGAGCCGCCCGTCGGCGAGCATCTGTTCGACGACCCCGGCCATCGTGCTCTTCACGACCGCGCCGAGCCGCGTGATGCCGAAGCATCGCGCCGCCTCGCGCGCGAGATCGTCGGGCGCCAGCGCCTGGTGCTGCCGCAGCAGCCATTGCATCGCGTTGGCGATCTCGACCACCGGCAGTTCTTCGACCGCGCGCTGCGACGCCTCGTCGGCGCCGGGTTCGCGGAAGCCGCGGAAGGCGTCGCGCTGGGCGACATCGGCCCACAGCACCTCGCCGTCGACGATCGCGGTCGGCGGCAGCGCACTGCGGATGCGGTCGCGGACCCGATCGGTGACGCGGCTGAGCTCCCACGCCGCGGCGGTGAGCCACGCCAGCCGATCGAACGCGATCGGCCCTTCCTGCTGCAGCACGGCGTCGAGCTGCGTGCGCAACACGCGCAGCGCGGCAGCGGCCTGGAACTCCTCCGGCGTGCCGGCGACCGGCAACGACGCGGCCACGAACGGACGCGGGCCGTCCGCATCGAGCGGTGGTTCGGCGACCGCTTCGCTCGCCGCTTCGACCGGAACGGCGGCGGCGGGCTCGACCACGGCCGGCGCCACCACGGCGACGGCCGGCGCGGTGGGCGCCTGCATGACCCGCGGCAGCGCGGCGGCCGCCGCCGCGATCGCCGCTTCGATGCGCACGATCTCGCCGTCGGGGTCCTGCCAGAAGTCGGTCGACCACACCCGGTGCAGTCGCCAGCCGAGCCCCTTCAGCACCGAACCGCGCAGCCGATCGCGATCGCGCGCGGTCGCCGCACTGTGATAGCTGGCGCCGTCGCACTCGATGCCGAGCAGATAGCGACCGGGCGCCTGCGGATCGACCACCGCGAGATCGATGCGATAGCCCGAGCAGCCGATCTGCGTGTGCACCTCGTGCCCACGCGCGACCAGCGCGTCGCGCACCGCGGTCTCGAACGGCGACTCGGTGCCGCTGCCCGGATCGCCGGCCGCCGCCGCCGCGTGCAGCGCCGCGGTGCCGCGCTGCGCGTAGTCGAGGAACGTGCGCAGGTGCCGCGCCCCGAGCGCCTGCGTGCGCTGCGCGACCTGCTCCGGGCCGACCGACGTGAACACCAGCAGTTCGCGCCGCGCGCGTGTGACCGCGACGTTGAGCCGCCGTTCGCCGCCCTGCAGATTGAGCGGACCGTAGTTCTCGAACACGCGGCCCTGCGCGTCCGGCCCGTAGCAGATCGAGAACAGGATCACGTCGCGCTCGTCGCCCTGCACGTTCTCGAGGTTCTTGACGAACACCGGTTCGCCGGCGGCCCCGAACGCGCCCTCGAGCGCCGGGTTCTCGCGCCGCGCCTGGTCGAGCAGGTCCTCGATCAGCACCTGCTGTGCCTGGCTGAACGTGACGATGCCGAGACTCTGACGGTTGCGCTCGGGATCCAACAACCGCGTCTTGACCTCGGCGACCAACGCCTCGGCCTCGATCTTGTTCTGCTGCGAACCGGCGCGGTCGTAGACACCGGCGACCCGGATGCTGCGCACCCCGAGCCCCGGGGTGATGCCCTGTGGGGCCGGGAACGTCAGCAGCCGGTTCTTGTAGTAGTGGTGGTTGCTGAACGCGATCAGCGACTCGTGGCGGCTGCGGTAGTGCCAGTCGAGATGCAGCCGCGGCAGCCCGGCGGCGCCACACTCGTCGAGCACGCTCTCGAGATCCTCCGGGATCTCGTCGCTGCCGATCTCGTCGCCCTGCGCCTGCCGCTGGAAGAACGACGTCGGCGGCAGCTGCTTGCTGTCGCCGACCACAACGAGCGAATCGCCGCGGCCGATCGCCCCGACCGCGTCCCACATCGGGATCTGCGACGCCTCGTCGAACACCACCAGATCGAACCGTTGGGTGCTGCGCGCCAGGTACTGCGCCACCGACAGCGGGCTCATCAGCAGACACGGCGCGAGTTTCGCGAACAGCCCCGGGATCTCGGCCAGCAGCCGCCGCACCGGCTTGTGCTTGCGCTGCTTCTTGAGCTCGCGCTCGAGGATGCCGAGCTCGCTGCTGGCGACCGTGGTGTCGCGCAGCTGTGGCACCTCGGCGCACAGCCGGGCCTGGATCACCGGACCGGCGAGACGGATCGCCTGCTGGTCGAGTTCGCAGAAGCGCGCGATCCGGCGCTCCTGGTCGACACCGCGGAAGCGGGCCAGCTCGGGCTCGGTGCGGTGCACCCCATCGAGCCATGCCTCGACGAACGAGGCGCGGAACACACCGGGCAGCGTGTCGGTCGCGACCTCGCCACGCGCGTGTGCCGTCACCAACGGTTCGGTGCCGGCTGCCGCGGCCGCGGTGGCGGCGGCGCGATAGGCGCAGTGGTCGCGCAGCGCGGGGGCCGCCGCGCGCCAACGTTCGATCCGCGCGGCGATCGCCGCGAGCAGTCCCGGCGCCGTGGCTGCACCGAACGCGGCTTCGACATCGAGCGTCAGCAGCTCGACCACCGCCGCCTGCGCCGCCGTGAACTCGTCGTGGGCCTGCAGAAGCGCACCGAGCCGCGGCGGCAGCACGTTGGCGCCATCGGCGAGGCCATCGAGCTGGGCGGCGATCGCCGCCAGCGCCGCGGCATCGGGCGCCAACGCGCCCGGCACCAGCTGCACCAGCAGCTGCCGCAGCTCGCGCACCCACTGGCACCACGCGGTGACCTGCGCCCAGTCGGCGAGGCTCGCGCGCCAGTGCGGCCCGAGCGCCTGCGCGGCCGCGGCGCGGGCCAGCAGCGTGCGTTCTTCGTTGCGCACCTGCACCGCGGCCGCGAGGTCGTCGCCGACCTCGGCGATCGCGCCGAGGCCCGCCATGGCCATCGGCTGCAATTCCCGCTTCGGCGCCCGCAACCGCCACCACCGCAACCCGACGAACGACTGCGCACCGTGCCGCCAGCTCGCCAGCAGCCGGTCGAGATCGAGGCCGAGCAGCTCGCGGCGCCAGCGCGCCGCCAGCGGCGACCACGCGGCGTCGCGATGCGCACCGAGGGCGACCGTCTGCTGCAGTTCCGCTTCGAGCGAGCGCCAGTCCGGGTGGCGCAACCACGACGCCGGCGGCAAGGACGGCGCCCGCAGCAACCGCAACACCCCCAGCAGCTGCTGCCACTGCGCGCGCGAGGGACCGTTCGTGGGCAACAACGTGCCGAGGCCACAAGCCTCGACGAACGGCGTCAACGCCGCGGCCAGCGCCGCGGTCGCGCGCTGCAGACGTTCGTGCGCCGGCTCGACCTGGCGCTGCAGGGCCGGACTCCAATCGGTCCTCTGCACCCCCCACCAAGGCGCCTCGCACGGCACGCCGATCGGCTGCGCCGCGCCGGCGAGTTCGCCGATCGTGCGCTGCGCCGCCTCGACCGCGGCGCGTGGCGCACCTTGCAGCGCCGGCATCACGATGCGCGGCAAGCCACGCAACGGCACCAGCTCCGCCATCGCCGCGAACACCGAAGCACCGTGCTCGCGCGGCCGGTGCAGATCGTGCACCAACTGGTTGAGCTGCTGGCGCAGCTGCTGCAGCTCCTGCGCGACCTGGGCCCATGCCGACGGTGCACGCCGCTGCCCGAGCTCGAGCGCGGCGCGCAGCTGGTCGAGCACCGACTTCGGCCCGCTCTTCTGCGAGTGCAGTTCGAGGCAGAACGGACCGAGGCCGACCTCGGCGAGGCGCCGCTGCACGACCTCGAGCGCCGCCCGCTTCTCGGCGACGAACAGCACGCGCCGGCCGGTCGCGAGCGCCTGCGCGATCAGGTTGGTGATCGTCTGCGACTTGCCGGTGCCGGGCGGTCCTTCGAGCACGAACGAACGCCCACCGACCGCCGCCAGCACCGCGGCGAGCTGCGAGCTGTCGGCGTCCTTCGGGCACAGCAGCTCCACCGGGTCGAGGTCGTCGAGCTCTTCGCGCGCGTACTCGCGGGCCTCCTGCGCGAAGCCCTGGCCCGGCCGTGCGACGAGATGCTGCAGCACCGGACTGTCCAGCAGCGTCTCGCGATCGGCGAGATCGAGCCACATCAGGTACTTGGTGAACGAGAAGAAGCCGATGCAGGCCGTGGTCTCGACCTCCCAGCGCGGCATCGCCACGACAGCGCGACGGAACGCATCGAGCACCGCGGCCGCGTCGACGCCGTCCTCGCTCTCGGGCGGCAGCTCGCCGAGACCGACCCGCAGCTCGAAGTCGCGCTGCAGGAACTGCAGCAGCGTCTGGTTGAGACGCGGCTCGGCGTCGTCGAGCACGAACCGCACGCCCTCGGTGACCGACGTGCGTTCGACGGTCAACGGCAGCAACAGCAGCGGCGCGCGCCGCGGCTTCTCGGAATCGCGGCTCTCGAAGTACTTCAGGAAGCCGATCGCGAGGTAGAGCGTGTTGGCGCCGCTCTCCTCGAGCGACGTGCGCGCGTGCCGGAAGATCTCGATCAGGCGCTCGTCGAGCGCCTCGGCGTCGAGTTCGGCCCGCAAGCGACCGGCGCGCAGTTCCTCGGCGAGGTAGTCCTGCACGACATCGTGACCGGCGCGCTGCGAGGCCAGCGCCAGATCGCGCGCCTGGTCGCCGTCGCCGGCGCCGAGGTCCGGCCGCGGCAGGATGCGCACGCGCCCACCTTGCTGCATGCGTTCACACAGCGCCTCGAGCTCGTGCGCACACAGCCGCACCGTCTTCTTGGTCTCGGCGAAGTTCAGCAGCCGGTTGAACATCGACAGGTCGAGCAGCTTCTGCTTCCAGTGCTCGAGCCGGTCCTTCGGCGGCGGCGGGGCCGGCGGGGCCACCCCGTCGTCGTCCGCGGCCCTCGCGCCGTCGCCGCCATTCACCGTGGCCGCCCCGCCACCCGCATCGACGATGGCCCGCTCCGACTCCGGCTCGAGCAGCGGCAGCACCTCGAGGCCAGGCGCATACGCCTGCGTTCGGACCGGCAAGGGCCGGATGCCCTGCCGCCGCGCCACCGCGATGTCGATCGCGACCCCGAACGCGTCGTCGTCGAGCAGCCGCTGCCGCGCCAGCTCCACCGCCGCCGTGAACGGCGCGCCGTTCGAGGCGCAGGCGGCGGTGCACTCGACGACCACGAGCGCGCCGAGCTCGAGCCGCTTGCGCAGCTCCAGCGCCGGGCCGAACGCGACGTCCGACGCGGTGCTGTCGACGAGCCAGACCCCGACGAACGCATGGCCGCGCACCAGCACCAGGAACGGATGCAGACCGGCGTGCTCGAGCAGCGCGGCGTAGAGCACCGCGAGATCGAGGCAGGTGCCGAGTCGTTCGCCGAGCACCTGCTCGGGCGTGCGCACCTTCTGCCCCTGTCGTTCGAAACTCGGCGGTGGCTGCACGTAGGTGATGCCGCGCGCGGCAACCGCGTCGTGCACCGCCGCCGCGATGGCCAGCGCGCGGGCCGGATCCCGACTCTGGTAGCCGTCGAGCGCACTGCGGCCGGTCGCCTGCTGCAACCGCGCCGCGATGTCCTGCAGCACCGGCGGCAGCGCCGGGTGATTGGGCGCCACGAACGCGGCCAGCAGTGCGGGATGCGGATCGGGCCCCGGCCACTCGTTGTAGGCCAGCAGGTCGATCGTGCTGCGGTGCTCGGCGAGCCGTTGCCCACCGCCGTCGACGGTGACGACCAGGTCGGCGCGCTGGCGCTCGACGAGGTTGGCGAACGCCGCCGCCGCGAGCGGCAGATCGGGCACCGGCACCTCGATCGAAGCGCGCGGCGGCAGCGCGTCGAGCCGCAGCGACCACGGCTGCGCCAGCACCGGTTCGAGCGACAGCCCGAGCTGCAGACCGCTCCACGCCGCGTCGGTCGGGTTCTCGATCCGGATCCGGCGCAGCCAGCGCACGGCCGCCTGCTGCATCGCGTAGCAGAGGGACGGGGCGTGCTGGACGTCGACGACGAGTCGCGGATCGCTCACGACGTGCACGCTACGAGGTGGGCGCTGGCGGCTCCAACGGTAAGCAGAGCGGAGCGGAGGCTGCCAGCCACCCCGCCTCGGTCACAGCACTTGCGAGGTGAACGAAGTCGACGTCGACACGATGCTCGGGCTGCCGGCCGGGGCCAGCACGTCCATCGGCCCGGTCCCTTCGTCGCCGGTCGTGGTCATGCTGACGAACACCGCGCCGTCGGCGAGATGATGCTCGAGCTCGGCGCGGATCTGGCTGGTCGTCGAGCGACCGATCGACAGGCCGAGCAAGGCCCCGCCACCGGCGACCACCAGTGCCCCGAGCATCACCGGCAGCACACCACCGGCGGCGCCACCGAGGTAGGCCCCACCGAGCGCGCCTCCGACGGTGCCGAACAGGATGCCGAGCAGCAGCGCGCGCCGGGTGTCGGAGCAGCGGTTGGTGATCTGCGCGCTGTGATCCAGCGTGTCGGCATCGACGAACCGCAGCTGGTGCGCGCCGAAGCCGAGGTCGGCGAGCCGCGCGGCAGCGAGTGCCGCCTGGCGGCGGTCGGCGAACAAACCGGTGATGGTGGTCTTCATTGGTGCGTGCGGACGAGGCTGGTCCCCTGCCGAGGCGCGTCCGGTCCTGGTCGGCCAGCATGGAGTTCGCCGATGAGCGCCGGATGAAATGCGGCTCCGGTCGCCGCACCGCCGCCGATCTCATCGCGCCTTCACCGCGAACTCAGGCGCACTCCCTACATCCTCACTTCGCGCCAAATCAGCGCGGTTCGCGCCCGGCTGCAACGTCGCTCCGACGACAGCCCCGGCGGCGGACGAGGAACCATCATGCATACCTTCAAGACCACCACCCTCCTGCTCACGTTCGTCAGCGGCTTCGTCGCCGCCCAGGACCAGCCGCCGAGCCAGCTCGGGCCCTACGCCGCGGCCCCGACCGCCCAGCAGCTCGCGATGCGCAGCAAGGCCAGCGCAATGATCGGCTGCGCGATCACCAACTCCAAGAACGAGAGTCTCGGCGAGATCCAGGACATCGTGCTCGACGCCACCAACCACCGCATCGCCTACGCGGTGGTCGGCTTCGGCGGCTTCCTCGGCATGGGCGAGAAGTACTTCGCGCTGCCGTGGCGCCTGTTCGAGTTCGCGCAACGAGGCTCCGACTCGACGCCGCACGCGACGCTCGGCCTCGATCGTGAGGCGCTGAAGGCGGCGCCGGGCTTCGACAAGAGCAACTGGCCGGACATGGCCAACCCGGCGTGGGCCGGCAAGGTCGACGAGTACTACGTCGGTCGCAACGAGCGCGAACTGCCGAAGGGGGCCGAAGAGCCCAAGGGCAGCGCCAAGGACGGCACCCGCGGTGTGTCACAGGACCCGAGCAGCCCGGCGTTCTCGCATCGTCGCCTGTCGCAGATCATCGGCACCCACGTCGTCGATGCCGCCCACAACCGCACCGCCGACGTCGAGGACCTGGTCGTCGACACGCAGGCCGGCAAGATCGACGGCGTGCTGCTCAGCTTCGGTGGCACGCTCGGCATGGGCGAGAGCATCACGCTGGTGCCGGTCGAGTCGCTGACCTTCGACACCAAGAAGCGGGTCTACGTGCTGCCGGTCGACGAGACCCAGCTCGCGGGCATGGCGCTGAAGGACGGCGTGTGGCCGACGTTGAACGACGACGCCTGGCTGCACACCGGCCGCGCCGCCTGCCTGGCGGCCCGCAAGGCCAACGACGCCAAGCCCGCGGTGGCGGTGATCGATGCCTCGGCCCGGAGGCACAACGCGCGCACCGCGGTCTATGACACGGGACTGGTCGAGACGATGAGCGGCACCGTGACCACGATCGGCTCGGTGGCGACCGAGGAAGGTCACCCCGAGGTCCTGCGCCTGCGCGTTCGCCTGACGGACGGCCGCGACATGGTCGTGCACGCCGCCCCGGCGACGTTCCAGGCGCAGCGCGAACTCGGCCTGCGGCCGGGCAGCAAGGTCGAGATCACCGGCGTGCCGACCAAGACCGGTTGGCGCTCGGTGGTGCTCGCCGGCGAACTGAAGGTCGACGGCAAGGTCGCCAAGCTGCGCGACGACAAGGGCACGCCGACCTGGCTCGACACGAAGTGATCGCTGACGGCCGGGCCGTGGCCCGGCCGCTGCTCACGACGTCGCGCGGCGATCGAGACAGGTGTAGCCGCCGTCGACGAACCACCATTGCCCGGTCGTGTGCGAACTGCGCGGCGAACCGAGGAACACCACCGCCGCCGCGATCTCGTCGACGGTCGTGAAGCGCTGGCCGAGCGGGATGCTGCGCTCGATACGTGCACGTTCGGCCGCGGCATCGCGCTGCGTCGCCAGCCACTGCTCGTACATCGGCGTCCACACCTCGGCCGGCAGCACCGCGTTGACGCGCACGCCGTGCGGCGCGAGTTCGACCGCCCACTCGCGCACCAGCGCCAGCAGCCCGCCCTTGGCCGCGGCATAACCCGAGGTGCCACCCTGCCCGGTCACCGCCACCTTGCTGCCGAGCAGCACGATGCTGCCGCGGCTGCGCACCAGCAGTTCGCGACCGTGGTGCACGAGCGCGTAGGCCGGCACCAGGTTCTGCTGCAGCGACGCGGTGAACGCCGCGACCCCGGCGTCGAGGCCGGCCCCGTCGTTGCGCCCCGCGTTGTGCACCAGCAGGTCGAGGCTGCCGAGCGCCGCCGCCGCGTCGATCGCGCGGCGACCGAGCGCTTCGTCGGCGAGTTCGCCGACCACCGCGACCGCCTGCTGACCGGCGGCTCGCGCCGAAGCGACCACCTCCGCCACACCGGCCGCATCGCGATCGACGACGACCACCCGCGCGCCCTCCGCGAGCAGCAGGTCGACGATCGCCCGCCCGATGCCGCGCGCGCCACCGGTCACCATCGCCACCTTGCCGCGCAGCTGCAGGTCCATGCGGGAGTCCTTCAGTCCGCGGCGATGACCGGGTTGCGCAGCACGCCGAGACCGTCGATCTCGACCTCGCAGACGTCGCCCGGCTGCAGGAACACCGGCGGCTTGCGGAACACGCCGACGCCCGGCGGCGTGCCGGTCGCGATCACGTCGCCCGGTTCGAGCGTGATGTCCTCGCTGATGCTCGCGATCAGCTGCGGGATCGTGAACACCAGCTGCGCGGTGCTCGAGTCCTGCATCGTCTTGCCGTTCAGCCGCAGCCGGATGCGCAGCACGTGCGGGTCCTGGATCTCGTCGGTGGTGGCGACGAACTCGCCGAACGGCGCGAAGGTGTCGCACGACTTGCCGCGCTGCCACTGGCCGTCGCCGAACTGGAAGTCGCGCGCCGACACGTCGTGGAAGTTGCAGTAGCCGAGCACGTGCTGCATCGCCACCGCCTCGGTGACGCCGCTCGCGCGCTTGCCGATGACGACGCCGAGCTCGGCCTCGTAGTCGGTCTGCTTGCTGCCGCGCGGGATCCGGATCGGACCGTCGGGTCGCTGCACGCAGGTGCCGAACTTGCTGAACAGCAGCGGGCGCTTGGGCAGCTCGGCGTTCTGCTCGGCGGCGTGGTCGCGGTAGTTGAGGCCGATGCACAGGATCTTGCCGGGCCGCGGCACCGGCGCGTGCAGCGTCAGCGCGCTGCGCGGCAGCACCGCGCCCTGCTGCTGCAGGCGCGCCAGTTCGGCCGGGGCGGCGACCCGCTGCGACAGCTCACGCACCGCGCGATGGAACGGATCGGCGAGATCGCAGATCGCGAGTGCATGCGCGGCAGCGGGCAGCTTGCAGGCTGCATGCGACAGGTCGAGCACGCTACGGCCCTGATCGAGCAGCAGACCGGGCACGGGAGCGGTGGCGGGAGAGCGGGCGAAGGCGACGAGTTTCACGGGGTGGTGTCCGGTGGCAGCGCAGGCAGCAGCGAACCGGACCGCGGCACCCGGGGCAACAACGGATCGGCGAACCGCCGCCGCCCCCCTCGCTCACTGGTGCACGAAGAACGCCACCGGACAGTAGTGCGTCGCCAGCGATCCGTTCGTGACCACGGTCGGCGCCCCGGCCGCCGACAGGATCGTGCTGCGCGGGCGCAGGCCCGTCACCACCTCGGCGCCGCGCGACACGACCATGCCACCGGGCGAGAAGAAGTCGAGCCACAGCGCCTGGCTGGCGATCGGCATCTTGGCGAACGCATTGTCGTTCGGGATCGGGAACGACCACGAGTCGGTGCCGCTCGCGCCGGTGGCACCACCCAGCGTGGCGAGGTCGGTCGGCTGCAGCTGCCCGGTGCAGCTCGGCTGGATGCCAGCGAGCAGCGGCGCCAGCGCATACGGCGCCACCAGCGAGCGACCGATGTCGACCATCAGGATGCCGACACTGTTGACGGGCGCCCCGCTCAGCGAGCAGGAATAGCCGAGGCCCGGCCGCGTCGGCTGCACCGTGAGCGATGGCACCCCGCCGGTGGCGTGCGCACAACCGGGCGGGCCATAGCTGACGGGCGACCAGTAGTCCGCCCGATCGAGGCGGTAGGAGAACGCGCCGCCGCCGCCGCTGGTGCCGAACACGCGATACTCGACCAGCAGGTTCTGGCCCGGAGCCGGCGTGAACAAGAACGGCGTGCTCAACGGCAGCAGCAGTTGGCCGTTCGGCAACGGCGCGCCGGGGTCGCGCAGGTTCGGCAGCGTGAACAGGGCGGGACCGAACACGGTCGTCGGCGCCACCGCGTAGTTGCCGTCGAAGCCGGTCACCATCGTGGTGGTGGTGGCCGTCGTGTAGCCGATGCGGACCTCGAGCTGCAGCTGACGCCCGGTGTCGATCGCGGCAATGCCCCCGTCCTGGCGGAAACCGAGCTGGGTGATCGTGTGGCCGAACGGCACCGTCAGCTGCTGGGTCTCGTAGAGGCACATCACGCGCGACGTGCCGAGCGCGAGCGGCAGGTTCGGCGAATTCAGCGGGCCTTCGGGAACGGCCACGTAGTCGGCCGGATAGATGGCGGTCTGCGCCAGCGCGGCGGCAGCGAAGGTGGAAAGGGCGACCAGGGCGTGTAGTTGCATCGATTGTTCCTCGCCCTTTCCAGCGACATCCGGGCGGCCGAGCGGACCCGGAAGCCGCGATTTCCCGAGCCGGGCGACACCTCACTCGCCGTCGAGCAGCAGCACGCAGAGTTCCTTCGGCCCGTGCACACCCACCACCAGCACCAGCTCGATGTCGGCGGTGCGCGAGGGCCCGGTCACGAACGTGATCGTGCGCGACCGCGGTGCGCCGTCGGTGGCCTGCAGCGCCGCCAGCGCGTCGGCCAACGAACCACACAACCGCGACCGCGGCAGCACCACGTAGTGGCGTTCGGGCAACAGCGACGCCAGCCGGTGCTGCTCGTCGGCGCTGACCAGCACGACGGTGCCGGTCTCGGCGATGCCGTGCTGCGCCATCGTCAGGCCGGCGTCGGCGGCGAACAGCGCGTCGCGATCCGCACTCGCCGGCACCGCGGTCACTGCCGTCGGCAGCAGTGCGTCGAGGCCGGCCGCGTCGCTGAGCGCGACCGTGCGCACCGCCGCCGCGGTCAACAGCTCGGCGAGCCGGGCCCGCAGCGCCGACCGATCGGCGATCGCCTCGACCTTGCCACCGATGCGCGTCAGCACCGCGGTGAACGCCGCGGCGAGATCGACGTCGGTCCGGGTGCGCGCGAGCACCGGCGGCAGCGCCGGCACCGCGGTGCCGCGCAGACCGCTGCGGATCGCGCCGAGGATGCGTTCGCGCGCGTCGTTCACGACCCACTCCCACGATACGTCGACCGGAACGAACGCGGCGCCAGCTTCGGCAGCTCGCGGCTCGACTGCCAGGCCCGCAGTGGACCGGCCAGGCGCTGCACGAACGGCAGGCGCTCGCCGAGGCGCGCCATCGCCATCGCCAGCCGGAACCGCCGCGGCCCCTTGGTCCACCACGCCCACAGCCGCCACATCCAGCGTTCGACGAACCCACCGCGCGCCGGTTCGCCCCGCGCGCCACCGGGTGCCACCACCTCGCCAGCGACCGCGCGCCGCCGCAGTTCGAGCAGCAGCGACGGGATGTCGATCTTGACCGGACACACGTCCTTGCAGGCGCCGCACAAGCTCGACGCGAACGGCAGCGTGCCGGCCGAGTGCATGCCGGCGAGCTGCGGTGTCAGGATCGCACCGATCGGCCCCGGATACACCGAGCCGTAGGCGTGGCCGCCGATCGACTGGTAGACCGGGCACGCGTTCAGGCACGCGCCGCAGCGGATGCAGGCGAGCGTCTGCCGCATCACTTCGTCGCCTGTGATGCGCGAACGGCCGTTGTCGAGCAGCACGAGATGCAGTTCGCGCGGACCCTGGCCATGCGGATCGGGGCCGGTCAGCAGGCTCTGGTAGGTCGTCAGGTGCTGGCCGGTGCCGGAGCGCGGCAGCAGGCGCAGGAACACGTCGAGATCGGCGAAGCGCGGGATCACCTTCTCGATGCCCATCACGGCGACATGCACCTTCGGCAGCGTCGTCGTCATCCGCGCATTGCCCTCGTTCTCGAGGATCAGGATGGTGCCGGTCTCGGCGATGCCGAAGTTGACGCCGCTGATGCCGAGATCGGCGGCGGCGAAGTGCGCGCGCAAGCGCGTGCGCGCCTGCTCCGCGAGCACCTTCGGTTCGCTGGACGGCGCGATGCCGAGCTTGTCGACGAACAGCTGGCCGATGCCTTCCTTGGTCTTGTGGATCGCCGGCACGATGATGTGCGACGGCGTCTCGCCGGCGAGCTGGATGATCCACTCGCCGAGATCGGTCTCGACCGGCTCGGCATCGTCCTGCGCCAGCGCGGCATTCAGATGGATCTCCTCGGTCGCCATGCTCTTCGACTTCACCAGACGCTTGGCACCGCGCTGCTGCGCCAGCGACCGCACGATCGCACACGCCTCGGCCGCGTCACCGGCCCAGTGCACGACGGCGCCGGCGGCCTTCGCGTTCTGCTCGAACTGCTCGAGGTAGTGATCGAGCCGCGCCAGCGTGTGCGCCTTGATCGCCGCGGCCTGGGTGCGCAGCGCCTCCCACTCGGGCACCGCGGCGATCGCGCCGGTGCGGCGCACGGCGAACGTGTCGGTCGCGCGGCGCAGTGCGCCGGTCAGCACCGGATCGCGCAGTGCGGCGCGCGCGTTCTGGGCGAAGTCCTCGGCGCGGAGTTGGGACATGCGGGCACAGGATCCATGGCCGGTGCTCGGCTTGCACGCTTCTACCGGCGGATCGGGAACGTCTCGCCGTTCGGTGTCACACCAACCCTGCCGCGGCCCGGATCAAGGCAAGATCGGGGCACACACCACCCGGAACCCGCGGGTGCTGCTCAACCCCCTGAAGTTGCCGACGCCACGGAACGCGGACCGGCAGAAGTCGGAGGTACTCAACCAGCTGCCGCCGCGGAAGACGCCGTAGGGGCCGCTGGAAACGTATGGATCGAATACCGGCACCGCAGGGTAGTTGGTGCTCGCATCCGAAGCATCGAGACACCACTCCCAGACATTGCCGTGCATGTCGTACAAGCCCCATGGGTTCGCCGCATAGCTGCCGACGACCGCAGGCTGCACGCCACCCGGGCTCGAACAGAAAACGCCGGAGTGAATACTGTAGGCGAAGTTCGCCTGCCCGCAGACAAGCGTCGAACCGTAGTGGTATTCCGCCGTCGTTCCCGCCCGGCAGCAGTACTCCCACTCTGCCTCCGTCGGCAATCGATACACGTATCCGCTCGGCAATCGCCCCGCCGCAGCCTCCAACGCAGTCAACCCACTGCAGTAGGCCACCGCGTCGTTCCACGACACCTGTTCCACCGGCAGGTTCGCACCCACGTAGAGGGAAGGGTTGCTGCCCATCACCGCCTGGTACTCCGCCTGCGTGACCTCGAATGCACCCATCCAGAAGTCCCGCGTGATCGTCACCGGATGGACCGGCTGGGCATTCGGCTGGTTGTAGTACGGGTCCACGTTCAGCGGCGTCACCGTCGACCCCATCAAGAACGTCCCCGCCGCGATCGTCACCATGTTCGCACTCGCCAACGGCGGCGCCGCCACCACAATCTCGATGTCGTTGTCGGCGAGCGTGAACACCCCTGCGGCATCGATGTCGACCCCCTGCACATCGAACGAGAACCCGACCAGCAACGGGTTGTTCGGCACCGGCATCGGCACGATCGCCGAGCGCCCAGAGGCATCGAGCACACCCGCCGCGCCGACCAGCAACCCGTTCACGTCGAGGCGCAGCAGCCCGTTCACCACCACCCCGGGCAGCGTCACCGGCACGGCCTGCGGCCAGCTCGGCGCCGACAGCAGCAGCGCATAGACGTTGCCGGCGATCGACGGCGGGTGACCGAGGGCAAAGCCCGCGGTCTGTCCCAGCACCACCGGCGCCAAAGGCAGTGTCGTGCGACCGGACTGGGCCACCGCGTCGAGGGACAACAAGGCGCAGGACAACGACAACACCAAGGTCGGTTTCATGGCAGACACCAAGTGCAGGACATCGTGGCGCCGCAACGGGGCTGGCTCCTCACCGCCCCGTTCGAGCGCGCCTGATACGGCATGGTATCGGATCGCACCCAGCCGAGAACGTAGCCCCGGACCGATCGCAGCGCTGACGCGAACGCCAGCCGCACCCCGCGCCTCACCGCGCCGCCAGGATCTCGGCGAGATGCATCACGCGCACCGGCGAACCCTGCCGCTGCATGCGGCCCCGCAACTGCATCAGACAACTGCTGTCGACGGCGCTCAGCACGTCGGCCGCGCCCGCAGCGAGCCCCGACAGCTTGTGGTCGAGCATCGCCGTCGACAGCTCGGGGAACTTGACCGCGAACGTGCCGCCGAAGCCGCAGCACGACTCGGCGGTGCCGAGCTCCACCAGTTCGAGCCCGCGCACGGCGCGCAGCAGCGCCCGCGGTTCGTCGTGCAGCCCGAGCTCACGCTTGCCGTGGCACGCGTCGTGCCACGCGACCCGATGCGGGAACACCGCCCCGAGCTCGGTGACCTGCAGCTCGCGCACCAGGAACGCCGACAGCTCGAACGTCTTGTGCGCCACCGCCGCGGCCCGCTGCCGCCAGGCCGGTTCGTCGGCGAACAGCTGCTCGTAGCGATGCACCATCGCCACGCACGAGCCCGACGGCGCCACGACCGCGCTCGCATGCTCGAACACCTGCACGAAGTGGCGCGCGACCTGCTTCGCCTCCGCCCAGTAGCCGGAGTTGAACGCCGGCTGCGCGCAGCACGTCTGCGCCGGGTCGAACGTGACGCGGCAGCCGGCGCGTTCGAGCACCGCGACGGTCGCGTGCACGACCTCGGGCCACAGCTGATCGCCTAGGCATGTGGCGAACAGGGCGACGTGGCGCGTCACGACAACACCGCCACACCCTTGCAGTAGTCGGGTGCCGCATGGGCCCCGCCGAACGCCTGCGGCACCGCCGCCAGCCCTTCGTAGCGATGCGACAACATCGCCTCGACGCGCACCTGACCACTCGCCAGCAGTTCCTGCGCGCGACGGTAGATGCGCGGCCGCCCGTCGTCGTCGAAGCCGCCGGACGCGCCGACCGAGGTGACCAGCGCCGCTTCGCGCCATTGCAGCGGGTTCAGCAGCGACAACCCGGCATCGCCGTGGCCGACGCCGTACAGCAGCACCGTCGCCTGCTTCCGGATCAGGCCCGGGATCGCGGCGAACACGCTGCCGGCGCCGGTCGCCTCGACGACGAACTCGGCGCCGCGCCCGCCGCTGCGCGCGACGACCCGTTCGCGCAACTCGCTCGGCGCCACCGCATCGGCACCGAACGACTGCGCCAGCGCTCTCTTGTGCGAGCTCGGTTCGGCGACCACGATCGCACCGTCGAACGCGAACACGTGCCGCAGCACCTGCACGAACAACAGTCCGGCCGGGCCGGCACCCAGCACGACCGCGGTGCGCACCGGCGCCCCGGTGCGATCGAAGCGATAGCGCGTGTGGGCCCGCTCTCCCATCTCGGTGCAGTGCAGAACGCAGGCGAGCGGCTCGATCATCGCCGCCGCTGCGAACGACACGCCGTCATCGATCGGCAGCACGTTGACCGCCGGCACCACGAGTTCGTCGGCGAAGCCGCCCGGCAGGCCGGTGATGCCGTGTTCGGTGTAGAACTCGCACTGGTGGCTGTGGCCGGATACGCAGTACTCGCACGCGGGCTCGCGCCGTTCGCTGCGGCAGTTGCGGCCCTGGTCGACGACGACGCGCGCACCGACCGCGACATCGTGCACCGCCGTGCCGACCTCGAGCACGGTGCCGGTGATCTCGTGGCCGAGCACCTGCGGCGACCGCTCGAGCGGGATCGGTTGGCCGCGTTCGTCGCAGTGGAAGTTCGACTCCCCGGACCAGATGTGGAAGTCGGTGCCACAGACGCCGACCGCCGCCGGCCGGATGCGCACGTCGTGCGGGCCGAGCGCCGGCGACGGCAGGTCCAGCAGCTGCAACCGCCTGGCGGCGACCAGCGCCAGGGCACGCATCACAGCGAGACCGACTGCTCGGCCCAGAGCTGGAACTCGCGGTGCTTCTGCTCCTCGGCGCGCGCCAGCACTTCGCCGCTGGCGACCTTGATCACGTGCTCGAACACGCGGCGGCCGACCTGCTCGATGGTCTCGGTGCCGTCGATGACGGTGCCGGCATTGAGGTCGAGGTCGCGGCTCATGCGCTGGAAGATCGGTGTGTTCGAGGTCAGCTTCAGCACCGGCGCGACCGCGTTGCCGATCGTCGTGCCGCGGCCGGTCGTGAACACCACCACCTGCGCCCCGGCACCGATCAGGCCCGGCGTCGATTCCTGGTCGTAGCCAGGACCCTGCATCAGCGTCAGCCCGCGGTGTGCCGGCGGCTGCGCGTACGGCGTGCAGCCCTCGACCCGCGTGGTGCCGGCCTTCGCCATCGCGCCGAGCGACTTGATGGTGATGTTCAGCAGGCCGCCCTTGATGTTGCCCGGGCTCGGATTGTCGTCGAGCTTGGTGCCGAACTTGCCGGCGTACTCCTTGTACCAGTCGACGTAGGCGAAGACTTCGCGCGCGGTGGCGAGGTCTTTCGCCCGCGCCGCGAACAGGTGCTCGCCGCCGCAGAACTCGGGGATCTCGGTGATCAGCACGGTGCCGCCGTTCTTGACCAGCAGGTCGGCGGCGTGGCCGAGCGCCGGATTGGCCGACAGGCCGCTGAAGCCGTCGCTGCCGCCGCACTTGACGCCGAGCGACAGGTGCTCGACCGACTGCTCGCTGCGCACCGCCTGATTGACGATCGGCAGCATCTGCTGCACCAGTTCGAGACCCTTCTCGATCGCACCCTGCGTACCGCCGCACTCCTGCACGCCGATCCAGTGCACCGGCTTCTGCGTCGACAGGCCACCGCGCTGCTTCAGGTACTTCTCGACCAGCGTCAGGTTGGTCTTCTCGCAGCCGAGATCCATGAACAGCACGCCGCCGACGTTGGGGTGGTCGGCGTAGTTGGCGAGCGTGCGCAGCATCACGTCGAGGTTGCTGCCGTCGCTGCAGCCACAGCCCTTGTTGTGCGGCAGGGCCACCACGCCGTCGACGTTGGGGAAGCGCGCGCGGCTGTAGTGCGCGTACTCGGCGATGGTCGAGATCTGCAGCGCCTCGTGACTGCTGCACATGCTGGTCGGCACGATCAGCACGAAGTTGCGGGTGCCGACGCGGCCGTCGTCACGCAGGAAGCCGCGGAACGTCGCGCGCTGCGCCGGCGGCACGAAGTCCGGCGCCGGGTTGTTCAGCGTCGCCGGCAGGTCGCGCACCACCGGCACCTCGTTGCTCATGTTGCCGTGGTGGATCGGGTCGCCCTCGCCGATGCCCTTGCTGGTGCCGATCGGCTGTCCGTACTGCAACACGAAGCTGCCGGCCGGGATCGCGCGGGTCGCGAAGCGGTGGCCCGGGGTGACGGCGCCGGTCACGACGACCGTGCGGCCGTCGGGGAAGGTCACCTGCTCGCCGCCGGCGAGGCCGTTCTTGACCACGGCGACGTTGTCGCGCGGCGAGACCTGGACGGCGCACTGGGCCAGCGGGAGCTTCGACGAGAGGGACGTCATGCGGGGCGAGATGCTAGCCCCGATCCGAGATGGGCGCGATCCCACGAGTCGCAAGCGACGCCCTCGCAGAGCGGAGGCGCCGCCGTCGGGCTGTTCGCGGGACCTTGGGCAGCCAGCAGAGCGATCGGATGCTGGGCCGCGTCAGCGCTGCAGGCGTAGCTCGATCGGCTCCGGTCGATCGATTTCCAGCCGCTGCTCGATCGATTGCGCACTGCGCCAGAGCGCCCGGAAGGACTTGCCGGCGAGTTCGGGCGGTACGCGAGCGACAATGAGGCCGTCCGCATCGCTGGTGAGTCCACTGAACGCGTCGACGATGCCGGGGTGGGTGATGCGGCCGATGCCATCCTTCGGAACGCTGCCGCCAGTCATCTGCACGTGGGCTCCGGTGACAGGGCGCCCCTCCTGGTCGACGATGCGCAGGCGCACCATGGCGAACGGCTGCATCGTGATGGTGGCGGTGGTCTCGCCAGCGTCTCGAATCGCGATGTATCCGTGGGCGTCCTCCGTGACGGCGTAGAGCTCGCAGTCGCCTGGCATCACGCGCAACTCGGCACGGCCATCGGCATCGCCGACGAGGTGGGTCGTCCAGCGCACCGGGAAGCCTCGCAAGCCGTGCGAGATGCCGACCGCAGCGAACGGGGCCGGCCTGCCATCGGCGCCGTTGACCTGCACGTCGAGGTGGCGCAGTGTCGCCAGGTCGATGGGGTCGTGCTGGGTCCACGCCATCACGCGCAGCGGTCGCGAGCCCGTTCCTTCGCCGAGCAGGCTCACATGTGGATTGCCCGGCGTCGCACCCACCCAGCAATCGCCGTCGCGGGCCAACGGCACCTGGCAAGGCATGCCACCGGAGCGGTCGCTGGAACGGTACGAGAGGACGCTTCGCGACATGCCGTGCAACACGACATCGGCGCCGACGCCGGCGCACGGCACGCGAACAGGCCTGGGCGGCCCGAGGCGCAGCCAGTAGGGCCCATCGGTTTCGACGCTGTGGAGGCTGCCGTTCTCGATGCGCTCCCCGTGCATGGTACCGGACAGCCCGCTGCTGTAGGCGCCATCGTGTCGGGCGACGAAGATCGAGTCCCCCCGCACCAGACCGCTGGCCCTTCCCTTGGCATCGGTGACGGCGATTTCGCGCCACACGCCGGCGTGGCCACCATACGGATTGAATCGCATGCGGTGCCGCGCCAGGAAGCCGTTCGGAGCGACGATGCTGGCGCCGGCGACGGGACGGTCGTCGGCATCGACGACGACGAAATCGGCCTTGCCTACCGGCGCGAACGCACAGGGCGTGAGTCCCTCGGCGTCGATCTCTGCGCTATCGAGCACCGCGCGGCGGAAGTCGAGCAGGCACACCGTGAGCAGCGGCGTCGGCAGCGGCGGCAGCTTCACGATGCCGTCGCCGGCGATGACGAAGTCGGGCAGGGCGGCTTGTCCCGCGACGACGATGCGCAGCGCGAGCGGGCCAACCTGACGCCATGCCGAAGCACCCGTCACCTGCAGTTGCACCGGCGCCATGGATCGGTCGGCGACGAGGTCGAGCGTACGACCGCCGACGGCGGTGAACGCGGGCGGCACGACGCGGCGACGCTCGTCGGCGTCGGCGGGACCGATCGCCCAGACGCAGTAGGCGCGGCCAACGGCGAGGTCGAGCGCGAAGCGGCCGCTGGCGTCCGTCGTCATGCTGTGCTGCTCGGCGCGCGCCAGCGAACTGCCGTCGGGCGACCAGCTGCAGACGACCTGGGCCCCGGCGATGGCGGCGCCGGCCGGATCGCGCACGACGCCGCTGAACGGCGCGCGGTGCTGGGCGGCGAGTGGCGCCGCGAGCAAGAGCAGACTCACCATACGGTTCCCGTTGCGTGGCATCGGCGAAACCATAGCAGTCCGCCGCCGGCAGCCCGTAGCGGGTCAGGGCCGAGCGTGTTCAAGCCGGCAGACCGAGCCCCGCCGTCACTTCGTGGGGAACGCCTTGCTCTTCGCCATGGCGAGGATCCGTTCGATCGCCGCACGCTCGACCTGCTTGCTGGCCGGATCCGCCGGCACCTCGGTGGCGAAGGTCCAGCCGCCCGCCTTGCCGTCGAGCTCGATCGCCACTCGATGCCCCGCACCCGCTGCCGGCGCCGCGTCCGACGGCACCAACTCGAACACCCCGGCACGCGCCAGCGCCTGCAGCGGCTCGTACACCAGCTCGACGGCGTCGTCGCGATCGTCGCGCCAATGCGGCCCGTCGCTGGTCCGGGCCTGACCGACGCCGGTACCGATCTTCGCATCGACGGTGATCTGGTTGCCCGCACCGGTGATGCGAACCATCGCCGGCTTCGCTGCGCCGCCAGTGGCCGCGGGCTCGTTCCAGGTGATCGTGATCGTCGCCGCCTCGAGCGCCGCGGGTTCCGCCAGATAGCGCGCCAGCACCGGCTGCCGCACCACCGTGCGCAGCCACTCCGGCAACGCCGATTCGCGGTAGGCGCGGTCCCACGAGTTGTGGCCCACACCTTCGTAGAGCGTCAGCACCGGCGCCCCGCCGAGCTTGGTCAGCGCCGCGCACAGCTCCTTCGACTGCTGCGCCGGCACCACGTTGTCGGCGAGACCGTGGAACGCCCACACCGGCTTGTCGCGCAGCGGTTCGAGCGGCAACGCGCCGAGCTTGAAGCCACACACCGGCGCCAGCGCCGCCCAGCGTTCGGCATGCTTGCTGCCGAGCACCCAGGTGCCGTGGCCACCCTGCGAGAGTCCGGTCAGGAAGCGCTGGCGTGGATCGATGCGATAGTCGCGCTCGACCTGATCGGCGATCGCCAGTGCCAGGTCCTCGTGATCGGGCCACCAGGTCTCCGACTGCGGCTTCTGCGGGAACGCGACGACGAACGGCCAACGCTCCGGCTCGCGTGCGATCGCCGGGCCGAGCCCGACCTCGACGTGGCGCTTGCCGTCGGTGCCGCACTCGCCCTTGCCGTTCAGGAACACCAGCAGCGGCCAGTCGCGTTCCTTGGTGTAGCCCGGCGGCACGTAGACGACGTAACGATGCTCGCGGCCGTCGATGGTGATGGTCTGGTCGAGGAAACCGGTCGGCACTGGCGCGGCCTCGGGAACGGGAGCCTGCGCGATCGCGTGGCCGACCGCGACGCACGACAACGACAGCAGCGGAGCGGATCGCATGGGGTCGCGATGGTAGCCGCACCGAGCCATCGCAGTATGCACGGAGGTCGGAGCTCGAGCCCCCTGCTGCATCAAGCGTCGACACCCCACTCCCGCAGCTTGTCGACCGCCACCTGCAGTCCGAGCGCGGCCGCTCGTCGACACCAATGCACCGCGGCACGGCGATCCACCGGCACCCCGTCTCCTCGGTGGAACAGAATCGCCAGCAACAGCATCGCATAGCTGTCGCCGAGCGCCGAGGCTTCCTGCAGCAGAGCGAACGCGGCGACCGGATCCCGGTCACACCCACGACCCCGGAGCTGCATGCCGGCCAGGACGGCCATGGCCTCCGGCAGGCGAAAGGCTGCGGCGCGACGGAGGTAGGGCAACGCCTGCTTCGCGGCGGCCTCGGTGCGCACCCCCTGGGCAAGATGCTCGCCGCAGAGGAAGCACGCGACGGCCAGGCCCCGTTCTGCGGCACGCTCGAACCATGGCAGCGCATGCTCCATGCCACGAGCCTCCCGCTCGATCAGGCCCAACCCGTGGGCCCCGTGCGCATGGCCATCGCGGTCGAGTTCCGTGAACAACGCGCCTGCAGCCTCCCGATCGGCAGCAACACCCTTGCCGAGCAGCAGGCAGTACGCCAACCGCACCTTGGCCTGCTCGACGGCGTCGCGCAGTTCGGCATACACGGCGACCGGCGATCCGGTCGTTTCGTCGCGCAACCCGAGATCATCGACCAACATGGCGATCCAGACCCGCGCGCGGTTGTCGCCGGCATCCCGCGCCGACTGCAACCAAGGCAGCGCATCCGCGACCAGATCACAATCCGCGAGCAGTCTGCCGAGCTGGAAGCCAGCCTCGGCGCAGCCGCGCTCCGCCGCCCGACGGTACCAGGCCAACGCTGCCAGGACGTCCTGGTGCGAGGCCGCGGCAGCTTCGATGTCGGCGCCCAGCCGAACGCACGCACGCTCGCATCCGGCTTCGGCAGCAGTGGTGATCAGGTCGGTGATCTGCGCGGCGTCGGAGCACCCCGATCGGGCCAGGCGAAGCGCCTCTTCGTAGTAGTCGTCAGGGCTGCGATACATGTCCGGGCTCGGCGTGCAGGGCGCGAATCGAAGCCGATGGCGACAGCAGGCAGGATCGACCTCGCCACGGTTCGCTGCCGGCGCCGCTCACCATAGCCCTCAGCTCGCCGGCAGATCGCGCCGATCGAGCCTGCCCTGCGTGTGCAACTCACGGAAGCGCGCGATGGTCGCGCGAATCCCCGCCACCAACGGCGTGTGCGGCAAGCTCGGATAGGCCTGCGCGATCGCGCTGCCGTCGAGCAGCGGCGGGATCGGAATGCGCGGGCCGCCGAACGTGATGCGGCCCTTCACCGCCGGGCACTCGGCCTCGATCGCACGCACGACCTCGCCGACGTCGACGGTGTCCCCGTGCAGGTTGTAGAGCAGCGCGCCCGCCGGCCCGCCATCGGCACAGGCGACGAACGCCGCCGCGGTGTCGGCGACGTAGTGGAAGTCGGTCGGCCCCGAGAAGCCGATCTGGAACGGCAGCCCGAGCACCGCCGCCTTCATCGCCGTGGTCGGCCCCGAGGTCAGCCCCTGGTCGCGCCCGACGCCGTAGACCGTCAGCGGCCGCAGCCCCACGCTCGAGAGCTTCTTCTCGAGCCAGTAGATGCGCGCGGTGCCTTCGTTGGCCTGCTTGTAGACGCCGTAGTGCGTGACGGGCAGCAGCGAACCGGACTCGGGCACCGCGGTGCCGTCGTCCTCGCTGGGCCCGAACACCGCCGCACTGCTCGCGTAGCAGATACGCGCCACGCCGGCGGCGAGCGCGGCCTCGAACACGTGGATCGTGCCGAGCACGTTGACGCGAGCGCCGAGCGCGGGGTCCTGGCGGCAGAACGGCACCTGCAGCCCGGCCAGATGGATGATCGCGCGCGGCTTGCAGGCGGCGACCGCACGTTTGGTGGCATCGCCGTCGGTGATGTCGCCGGTGACAAACTGGATCTTGGCGAGGCCCTCGGTGCCGAGCACGTCGCGGATCCGGCGCGGATCGCCGCCGACGTCGAACACGACCGGGCGATCGCCGCGTTCGACCAGATGCTTGCAGACCCAGGCGCCGATGCAGCCGAGCGCGCCGGTGACGAAGTAGGTGTCGTTCATGAGAGGCGGTAGATGCGGGCGGCGTTGCCGCCGAACAGGGCGTCGCGGTCCGCCGGGCCGAGGCGATCGGCCCAACCGGCGAGCAGGTCGTGCACGGCACGGTAGTCGGCAGCCGCGACCAGACAAACCGGCCAGTCCGAACCGAACAGCAGGCGCTGCGGCCCGAACGCCTCGAGCGCGGTGTCGAGGTAGCGGCGGAAGTCATCGGGCTGCCACTGCTGCCAACGGGCCTCGGTGACGAGACCACTGAGCTTGCAGGCGACATGGCTCGCGCGCGCGAGCTCGCGCAGGTCGCGCGCCCACGCGTCGAACTGGCCACCGGCGATGTCGGGCTTGGCCAGGTGATCGAGCACGAACGACTGCCCCGACAGCGCGCGCACGAAGTCGATCGCCGCCGGCAGCTGCCGCGGGTAGACCAGCACGTCGTAGACGAGCCCGTGCGCGGCCAGCGAACGCACGCCGCGCTGGAAGTCGGCGCGGCGCAGGAAGTCGTCGGGCTCCGCCTGCACGATGTGGCGCAGGCCGACCAGCTTCGGCGCGCGCGCCAGCGCCGCGACCACGGCGGGCGCATCGGCGGCGCAGAGGTCGGCCCAGCCGACGACGCCGCGCACGAACGCGTGCTGCTCCGCGAGTTCGAGCAAGAACGTGTTCTCGGCCGCACTGCAGCGCGCCTGCACGGCGATGCAGCCGTCGACGCCGGCCACCGCCAGCTCCGGCTGCAACTGCGCCGGCAGGTAGTCGCGCGCGATGCGGGCCATGCGCGCATCGATCCAGCCGTAGTCCTGCTCGGAGTAGCGCCAGAAGTGTTGGTGGGCGTCGATGCGCACGCGCGGATCATTCGGCTTGCCGAGGCGGCCCGCAAGCAGTGCCTTCGGGCCGCCGACGCTTCGCCGGTGCCGGACCACACGCCATACTCGCCGGCGATGCTGTTGCTGCTGTGCTGTGTGTTCGACGCGCTCGCCCTCGGCATCGGCAGCCTGCTGGTGCTGCGCCAGCCTTGGCGCGGCGTCCGGACCGAGCTGATCGCGACCGCGGTCGCGGCGGGACTCGTGCTCGGTGCAATCAGTGCGGTGACCCTGTCCGGCGGTGGCTTCGCGTTGATGCGCGGCTGGACCCACGGCCTGTTCTGCGTGCTGCTGCCGCTGCTGGCGCTGCGTGCGATCCGCGTGCGCCGCCAGGCCCCGCGCCTCGCCACGCTCTGGCTCACGCTCGCGGCACTCGGCACCGGGTGCTACGTGTGGGCCCGCCGCGTCGAACCGTTCCGGCTCGAAGTCACCACCGCGGTGGTGACGAGCCCGCGCTTGCACGGCCTCCCGAGCCCGGTGCGTCTCGCGGTGGTCGCCGACCTGCAGACCGATGCGATCGGCTCGTACGAGGTGTCCGTGTTCGATCGCCTCGTCGAGCTGGCGCCGGACCTGATCCTGTTCCTCGGCGACTATCTGCAGCTGGACGCCGAGGCCGGCGCGCGCGAACTGCCGGCGCTGCACACGCAGCTCGCCCGCCTGCGGCCGCGGCTCGGCATGTTCGCCGTCGACGGCGACGTCGACGGCGCGCTGGGCGGCGCGGCGCAGGTGTTCGCCGGCACCGCGGTGAAGGTGTTGAACGACGCCTCGGCGAGCCTCGACGGCGTGCCGATCGACCTGCACGGCCTGTCGCGCACGCGCTCGCGCGCGCCGTTCCTCGACGCCGGCATCGTGCGGCGGCTGCCCGGCGAGCGCTTCCCGATCCTGTTCGGGCACGCGCCCGACTTCATGCAGGCGGTGCTGCGCGGTGGGCTCGACACCGATGCGCTGATGCTGGCCGGCCACACGCACGGCGGCCAGGTGCAGATTCCGGGCTTCGGGCCGCTGGTGACGCTGTCGTCGGTGCCGCGCTGGCTCGCCGGCGGCGGTGTGTTCCAGCGCGGCGCCAGCTGGCTGGTGTGCAGCCGCGGCATCGGCATGGAACGTGGCCACGCGCCGCGGATCCGCTTCGCGTGCCGCCCGCAGCTGATCGTGCTCGAACTGCAGGCGCCGGCGGCGAACGCCGACCGGCCACGCTGACGGCGGCGCCGCGCCTACTTGCCGACGTTCTCGGGCAGGATCCGCGTCGACTCGAACCGCGTGCTGAGGATCCAGCGCCCGACCGGCGTGGTCGGATCGCCCGAGTAGTAGTGCTTCAGCGTGTTGAACCAGATCCAGATCTCGTCGCCCTTCGGCTCGGCGGTGGCGACCTGGAACTCGTCCCAGACGTAGTGGTAGATCGACACCGTGGTGGTCACGGTGCCGGGCCGGATCCAGCCCTCCTTGCGTTCCCGCCGCACGAGGTCGGTGTTGATCACCATGCGCTGCACGGTGCCGACGCCGTAGTCCTTCTGCTTCAGGGTCTCCTCGGCGATCGCGACCAGCTTCGGATCGGTCGAACGCGCGGCCGGCAGCCGCACGGCGTCGAGCGTCGTCACCGCGAGCTTCTGCAGATGCGCGAGCGCCTGCTCGAGCTGCTGCTGCTGCGCCTGCCGATCGACCGCGGCACCGCCCGAGCGCGGCGCCAGCTCGTCGTGGATGCGCGCCACCGCGACCGCTTCGAGCCCGGCCCGCAGCCGTTCGACCTGGATGTCGAACGCACCGCGCGCGAGCACCCGATTGACGACCTGGTCACGGTCGTTCGGATCGGTCGCGGCGACGAACTCCGCGGTGCGCATCGCCTCGGCGACCGCGCCATCGACATTGGCGGCCAGCTGCACACTCAGCTCGTCGAGGCGGCGCGGCCACTGCCGGCCGATCCAGTGATCGAGCAGGTCGACGCGCTGCTTGTCGAGCGCGCCATTCTGCTTCGCCACCGCCAGCAGTTGCTGGTCCGCCGGCAACTCGTGCTCGCGGATGCCGCGCATCTGCAGCAGGAACGCCCGCACCCGTTCGGCCGACAGCGGCAGCTCGGGCAGCTTCGGCGCATTGGCCTCGGTGTACTTCGTGCTCAGCGCCTCGAGCCGGGCCGCGAGGTCGGTGGCCCCGGCCCGATCGCCGGCGACCTTCTGCATGACCGCGTCGAAGCGCTGCTGGAACGACAAGAGCCGCGCCGCCACCTTGGCGACCCCGGCGTCGGCGGCCGGCAGCTGCTGCAGCCGAGTCGTCAATTGCTCGAGCTGGCGCCGCACTGCGGAAGCCCGGGACTCGTCCTGGTACATCGCCGGCGGCGCCAGTTCGAAGTTGTGCTGGGCGTTGCCGATCTCCTTGTCGAGCTGGGCCAGCGCCGCCGCGTCGACGCCCGCCGCCCCACCGCCACCCGCGGCCCCGGGCGCCGCCGCGGCCTTGGCCGTGAGCTTGGTGCGCACCGCGGCGACCCGGTCGACGGCCTGCTTCCAGGTCGGCTCGTTCTTGTCGTAGACCGCGTTCAGCCGCTTCTGCGCCCAGTCGAGGTCGGCGAGGCAGCCTTGGATGCCGCGGCTGTCGCCGGCGGCCAGCTTCGGCTCCTGCTGCTCGCACTTCTCGATGCGCTGCAGTGCCTGCTTGGTCAGCTGGTCCTGGGCCGGCATCACGGCCGCCACCAGCAAGGGAAGAACGACAAGACCGATACGGTGGAGCATGGGAGCAAGCGGGACCTCGGGCCCGGCCTCACATCGGCCGACCCGTGGGTCGAACGGAAAACGACCTGGCAGCCCGTCACGAATGCGCCAGCACGACTGCGGCGCCAGACTTGCCGAATCGGCAAGTCATGCATACAAAATCGCCATGGCGGAACACCATGGCAAAACCGTGCGTCGAACCGCCGCCCCCTGTCTCCCTCCTGGGCGGCAGCTCCAACGGCGTGACCAACGCCGTTCTCCCCTTCGCTGCAGAGCAAGCTCACATGATTCGTCCCATTCCCCTGGTCAGCGTCGTCTCCCTGCTGGCGAGTCTCGCCAGCGCCCAGTGCTTCAACACGACCCTCGGCAGCCTGGTCCCGAACTCGGCCGGCGCGCCGGGCGTCGGCGACGACGTCGTGTTCGACGTCGTGCCGATGAACTTCGCGTTCCCGATCAACGGCAGCACGGCAACGTTCACGCACGCCCAGGTGTCCACCAACGGTGTGATCTACCTGACCAACGGCACCCCCTCCGGCGGCACCAACTCGGGCTATCCGAGCCTCGCCGACGTGCAGGGCATCGCCGGCGCCGCGCCGCGCATCGCGCCGATGTGGATCGACCTCGACTTCCTGGCCGCCAACAACGGCGGCGTATACATCAACAACCCGGTCGGTGGCCCGCTGACGGTGACCTGGCAGAACGCCCAGGAGTGGGACGAGCCGTGGCCGGTCTACACGATCCAGGCCCAGCTGTTCAGCAACGGCAACGTGGTGTTCGTCTACGGCGGCAACGCCGGCACGACGCTGAACGCCGTGACCGCGGTCTCGGCCGGCAACGGCATCACGGCGACCGCATCGGTCGACCTGTCGGCCGGCGGCAACGCCGGCACCACCGACTTCATGTACGAGCAGCAGCCGTTCGGCGTGTTCGACCTCGGTGGCCGCTCGGTGACGTTCACGCGCAACGCCGGCGGCGGCTACACGCAGACCACCGGGACCTGCGTCAACGCGTTCCACCAGAAGTACGGCAACGGCTGCTACGACTCGAGCGACTCGTTCTACCAGTTCTTCCCGGACGCCTCGACGGCGCCGGCCGCGCTGAACGGCCAGTCGATGGTGATGACGTTCCTCGGCACCGAGTACCTCGTGCAATGGGGCGGAGCCGCCTACGTGCCGCCGACCGCCGGCGCAGTGGCGCTGCCGATCACCGATGACTCCGAGACATCGGTGCTGCCGAGCCTGCCGCTGCCGACTCCGTCCGGCCCGCAGACGGCGCTGTTCATCCATGGCAACGGCATGATCTCGGCCGCGTCCAACAACGCGATCTTGCCGCAGAACTACGCTCCGGACCCCACCGGCTTCCTCAACGCCCCGGCCACTGCGTTCTTCTCGTGGCACGACTACAACACCTCGGAGGGCGGCCAGATCCTCTACGAGGAAGTCACCACCACGGCCGGGACGATCGCCTACATCACCTGGGACAACGTCGAGAACTACTCGGTGCCGGCGGGGCCCAATCCGAGCACGCTGCAGTTCCAGCTGAACCTGACCACGGGCACGGTGTCGATCGTCTGGGTCACCATCGACGGCAACAACACCAGCGCCTTCGGCAGCGGCCACCTGATCGGCTACAGCACGGCCGGCCCGTCGAGTGACCCGGGCAGCATCAACCTCGCGACCACGCCGCCGTTCGTGACCTCGAGCCTCAACTCGACCGCCATCGAACTCGAAGCAGCGCCGGCCCCGGTGTCGACGGCGTCGTCCGGCACCGCCGTCACCTACACGACCACGGAGATGCCCGAGTTCGTGTCGGGCTCCGGCCTCTTCGTCGGCCTCACCGCGTTCAGCCTCGGCCAGATCCCGGGCGGCTTCGACCTCGGCGTGCTCGGCGCACCGGGCTGCAGTGCCTACGTCCAATCGCTCGACTTCACGCTGACGATGGTCGGCACCACGTCGACCAACACGGTGCTGCTCAGTCTGCCCGCCGGTGTGCCGCAGGTGAAGATCTTCGCCCAGTCGGTCGCACTGACGCAGCCCGGCGTGCTGAACGCGTTCGGCCTGACGGTCAGCAACGGCATCCTGAGCCAGGTCGCCGCGTTCTGAACCGGCTCGCCAGCAGGCGACCCGGTTCAGTGATGGCCGGGACGCCGCGACGCGGGACCAACCAACCGCGCGATCGACGCCGATAGCCCCGCTGCGTCGTCGACTCCGGGCCGGCTCGCCAGCAGGCGACCCGGCTCGGTGTTGGCCGGGACGCCGCGACGCGACCCCCACCGCAGAAGCCTGGGATCGACAGCGGTGCGGCGCGTAGCATGCGCGCCCACCGCTCCCATGCTGCGCCCCCTGCTGCTGCTCTCGTTCCTGTTCGTGTCCTGCTCCGGCGACGGCGCGGCGGACGCCAAGCCGGCCCGCCCGCGCATCGCCGTGGTCCCGAAGGGCACCACGCACGTGTTCTGGCAGGCAGTCGCCGACGGCGCCCGCACGAGCGGCGAACGACTCGGCCTCGACGTGACCTGGAAGGGGCCGCTGCAGGAGAACGACCGTGCGCAGCAGATCCAGCTGGTGCAGCAACTGGTCGGCGAAGGCATCGCCGGTCTGGCGCTCGCGCCGCTCGATCACCGGGCGCTGGTTCCCGCCGTCGCCGCGGCGCGGCAACGCGGGGTGCAGGTGGTGATCTTCGACAGCGATCTGGACGGCACCGCGGGCAAGGACTTCGCGAGCTTCGTCGCCACCGACAACAAGCAGGCCGGCGAACTCGGCGGCCGCCATCTCGCCACGCTGCTCGGCGGCAAGGGCAAGGTCGTGCTGCTGCGCTACCAGACCGGCTCGGCCTCGACCGAGGCGCGCGAGAACGGCTTCCTCGCCGCGGCCCGCGCGGCCGGTCTCGAAGTGCTGGTCGACAATCGGTTCGCCGGCGCCACCGCCGGCGAAGCCAAGACCGCGGCACTCAATCTCGCCGACCAGCTGCGCCAGGCGCAGGGGGTGTTCTGCAGCAATGAACCGACCACCGTCGGCATGGTGCAGGCACTCGCCCAGCTCGGTCTGCAGGGCAAGCTGAAGGTGGTCGGCTTCGACAGCTCGCCGCCGATCGTCGCCGCGCTGCGCGACGGCTCGCTCGATGCAATCGTCGTGCAGGACCCGCGCCGCATGGGCGATCTCGCGGTGCAGCACCTCGCCGACGCGATCGCCGGCCGCAGCGTGCCGCCGTTCGTCGACACCGGCGCCGTGCTCGCGCACCGACAGAACATGGACGAGCCAGGGATCGCCGCACTGCTGCGATGAGTCCGCCCCGCCTCGCCATCGCCGGCGTGCACAAGCGCTTCGGCCCGACGCTGGCGCTGGCCGGGGTCGATCTGCAGCTGCAGGCTGGCGAGATCCACGCACTGATCGGTGAGAACGGCGCCGGCAAGTCGACGCTGCTCAGGGTGCTCGGTGGCATCCATGCGCCCGATGCCGGCACCATGGCGCTCGACGGCGCCGCGTTCGCGCCGCACGATCCGGCCGCCGCGCGCGCGGCCGGCATCGCCGTGATCCACCAGGAACTGGCGCTGGCGCCGCACCTGTCGATCGCCGCCAATCTGTGCCTCGGTCGTGAGCCCCGCCGCGGCCCGTTCGTCGACGGCGCCGCCGAAGCCCGCTACGCGCGCGCGGCGCTGGCCCGCGTCGGTCGCGCCGAACTGCCGCCCGACCGCCGACTGTCGACGCTGAGCCCCGCCGACCGCCAGCTGGTCGAGATCGCGCGCGCGCTGGCGATGGACGCGCGCGTGCTGGTGCTCGACGAACCGACCTCGAGCCTGGCCAGCGCCGATGTCGCGCCGCTGCTGCAGCGCCTGCGCGAACTGGCGGCCGGTGGCACCACGATCGTCTACGTCTCGCACGTGTTCGAAGAACTGTTCGCGATCGCCGGTCGCTACACGGTGTTGCGCGACGGTGCATCGGTGGCGACCGGGTCGATGGCGGCGGCAACGCCCACCACACTGCTGCAGGCGATGGTCGGCCGCCCGATCGAGAACCTCTACCCGCGCCGCCCGAGCCAGCCCGGAGAGGTCGTGCTCGAGCTCGATGGCCTCGGCGGCGAGCGGCTGCCGCGAGCGGCTTCGCTGCAGCTGCGGCGCGGCGAGGTGCTCGGCCTCGCCGGGCTCGTCGGCGCCGGCCGCACCGAACTGCTGCGCGCGGTGTTCGGCCTCGACGCGGTGCGCACCGGCACGGTGCGGGTGCTCGGCATCGACGGTGCGCAATCGCCGCGCGAGCGCTGGGCGCAACGCGTCGGACTGCTGAGCGAGGACCGCAAGGGCGAGGGCCTGCTGCTCGCGCGTTCGCTGAGCATGAACACGCTGCTGCCGTCGTTCCCGTCGCTGGCCACGGCCGGCCTGCTGCACCCACGCGCCGTCGACGCCGCCAGCGCACCGTGGCTGCAACGACTCGGCGTGCGCTGCCGTTCGCCGCGACAAGCAGCCGGTGAACTGTCCGGCGGCAACCAGCAGAAGGTGGCGCTGGCGCGGCTGTTCGCGGCCGACTGCTGTGTGCTGCTGCTCGACGAACCGACTCGCGGCATCGACGTCGGCGCCAAGACCGAGATCTACGCCGCGATCGACCAGCGCGTGCGCGGCGAGGGCAAGGCCGCGCTGCTGGTCTCCAGCTATCTGCCCGAACTGCTCGGGCTGTGCGACCGCATCGCGGTCGTCCGCGACGGCATCGTGCAGCCGGCGCGCCCGGTTGCCGAACTCGACCAACCGACCCTGCTGGCCGCGATGAGCGGCCTGCCTGCCGCATGAACTCGCTGCTCTCCCGTCTGCGCACCGGCGGCGGTCCACTGCTCGGTCTGCTGGTCACCTGGGCGCTGTTCGCGCTGCTCGCCGGCGGCACGTTCACGCGCTGGCCCAACCAGGAACTGATGCTGCTGCAGACCGCGGTGGTCGGCATCGCCGCGATCGGCGCGACCTGGATCATCACCAGCGGCGGCATCGACCTCGCGGTCGGCTCCAACATCGCGTTCAGCGGCATGGTCGGGGCGCTGGCGCTGCGCGCCGGTGCCGGCTTCTGGCTCGCGTCGCTGGCGACGATCGCCAGTGGTGCCGCCATCGGCTTCGCGACCGGAGCGCTCGTCACCGGCGCGCTGGCGCGGCTCGCGATGGCGACCGCGGCGGCGGTCGGGCTGTGGTTCGTGGCGCGTGGGATGACGATGCCGCTGCCGCTGCTGTTGCCGGCGCTGGCGTTCGGCGCGACCTGGTGGGCAACCCGCCGGCTGCCGTGGCTGCTGCCGCTCGGGCCGTTCATCGTCACGCTCGGTTCGTGGGGCGCGCTGCGCGGCCTCGCCAAGGGCCTCGGCGACAACCAGCCGATCTACTTCCCGGCCGATGCGCAACTGACCGCGCTGATGGGGCCCGGCGGCGCGCTGTTGCCGCTCGGGGTCTGGATCCTGTTCGCGGCGGTCGCGCTCGGTGCGATCGCGCTGCGCTACACGGTGTTCGGCCGGCACACGATCGCGCTCGGCAGCAACCGCGACACGGCGCGACTGTGTGGCATCGACACGGTGCGCGTCGAACGTTCGGCCTACGTGCTCGGCGGTGCCTGCGCCGGGCTCGCGGCGGTGCTGCAGCTGTCGTTCCTGTCGATGGGTGATCCGACCACGGCGCAGGGCTACGAGCTGAAGGCGATCGCGGCGGCGGTGATCGGCGGTGCGTCGCTGAGCGGCGGCGAGGGCAGCATCGTCGGCGCGTTGCTCGGTGCGTTCGTGATGACGGTGGTCGACAACGGTTGCACCAAGCTCGGGCTCGACAACTGGGTGCAGGAGGTCGCGACCGGCGCGATCATCCTCGGCGCGGTGGCGCTCGATCGCTGGCGGCACCGTCGCTGAGGGGCGCGGTAGGTCGGTAAAGGCGGGCTCTGTGCGTTGGGGCCCAGGCCGCGCCGGACGGAGGTGCTCGCGGACCCTGGCCAGTCTGGCTCTCGCACGGAGCGGTCCGCCGGGTTGCATCACCCACACCACATCGCGAAGGCCCGTCGCCCACAGATTCCAGGGACCGTGTGCAAACCGCCTGGCTGTGCGCCGCTTGGCATCTCCCGCCTCCGAGCGCCCGGGAGACCCCGGGCCCGCGAGCGGAAAGCGCAGCGCTCCCTTGCTGCCGTTCCGCCCCGGCCGCGGCGGCGCCCGTCCAGGCTCCGGTCGCAAGTCAAAGATCCCCGGTCAACCCGCCGAAGGCCGCGAGGTCGACGTGCCGCAGGCGATCGACACGTTCCCTTCGGCGCTGTGGTTCGCTGGCTTCCGCGAACGCATCATGCTGAAGGGCATCGAGGCCATCGTGCGACCGGTGACCGAGGCGCGCACATGGTTGCTAACCGAGGGCTGGTTGCGGCACGGGCGGCTCAGCGTGCACGAGGTGCCTGCCACCGCGTGACACCCACCGTCCACTTGGCGCGGCTTGCACGTCGGACTCGTACTGCATCGGTCGCGAACGACCGAATCCAGGGGCTTGCTGGCTTGCCTCCCCTGAGTAGCATCGGCCTCTCACCGGAGGAAGCGCCCATGCGGTCTCTCTTTCTGTT